>CAZRGT010000027.1:0-50634 GCA_964599725.1 uncultured Gemmatimonadaceae bacterium
CACTAGGCCCATCCCGATAAAAATAGCCGGCAGCCCCAGCCGCTTCGTCTCGGAGTCTCTAGAATCGTGGTAGATCACTTTGTGTTTCTTGCGCACCAAGAACCAACCGGCGAGGATGGAAACAATTCCAAAACTTAAGCATGCATAATGAACGATGGAAACGGCATGAGTGCGGAGCATCTCCGTCGAAACAAAGGGAATCTGCCAACCGCCGAAGAACAGCGTCGCCATCAAGGCCGAGGCGGTGACCATGTTGGAGTATTCGGCGATGATGAACAGCGAAAACTTCATCGAGCTGTATTCGGAGTGGTAGCCGGCCACCAGCTCCGCCTCGGCTTCCGGCAGATCGAATGGTACGCGATTGGTCTCGGCGAAGGCGGCCACGGTGAAAATGAAATACGCCAGCGCCAGCGGGAACACGTTCCACTGGAAGATCGAGCCCTGCTGCTTGGCCACGATAGCCGACAGGCTGACGTTGCCCATCAACAGCAGCACCGCCACCGTGCTCATCCCCATCGCGATTTCGTAGGAGATCATCTGCGCCGAAGCGCGCAGCCCGCCCAGCAGCGCGTACTTGTTGTTCGACGACCATCCCGCCAGCACGATGCCGTACACGCCGAGCGAGCTGATCGCCAGGATGTAGAGGAAGCCGACCGGCAGGTCCGCCACCACCAGCGGCACCTCACCCCACTTGGTGGGCAAGGGCGAGCCGAACGGAATCACCGCGAAGGTCAGCAACGCCGGAACGAAGGCGACCGCCGGAGCCAGAACGAACAACCAGCGGTCGGCGCTGGCGGGATACGTCTCTTCCTTGAGCAGGTTCTTCAGGCCGTCCGCCGCCGGCTGCAGCAGCCCGAACGGGCCGACCCGGTTGGGGCCCAGGCGGTCCTGCATCCACGCGCACACGCGCCGCTCGAGCCACGTGATCAGCGCCACGCCGACCATGATCACGTTGAACACGACGAACAGCTTCACGATCGACGCGACGAGAAAGAACGTCACGCCGGAACTCCCGCGCCCGCGCGCACGTTCCGACCGTTCAGGGCGAGCGCGCCGTGGGACAGGCCCGCGAACGCGTCCACCGCCCCCGCCAGCATCTCGAATACGGCCTCGGCCGAACCCGGATGCGACGCGCCCTCGATGTCGGCCACCAGCTCACCCAGCGCCCACCAGGCCGGTCGCGCCATGCCCGGCGCCGGCTTGGCCTGGAAGTAGCGCTGGACGCGCCCGTCCCGGTTCACGAACGTCCCGTCCTCTTCCGCGACGTTGGCGAGCGGCAGCACCACCTCGGCGTGACGCGCATGCTCGGGCAGGACGGTTCCGGCGTAGAGCAACGCCCCCGCAGTCTGCACCGGCACCTCGGCTTCGTCCAGCGTCAATACGACAGCCGCCTGGCGCGCGGTCTGGAGCACGGAGCCCAGATCCGGGCTGTAGCCGAGCAGCTCCGCACCGGTGCCGTTCGGGGCGCGCTCGGCACGTAGCGCGAGGTTCGGGATACCGGCGAGCGGCGCCGTCTCGCCCATGACGAGCTGGAATCCGCCGGTCCACTCGAAGCGCGACAGGACCCGCCGCGCCAGATAGAGCGCTTCGGTCGAGGCGCCGGGCGAGGCGATCGTGACCGCCTTGCCGCTCGCCCCCAGGAGCAGCGCGCGCACGCGCGCCAGCGCCTCGTCCCAGTCGGCCGCCCGCAAGGTGCCACCGTCACGCACCAGCGGCGCCTCGATCCGGTCGGCCCGGTTCATCCAGCGGTAGTTGGCGCGACCGTGATCGCAGATGAAGTAGCGGTTCACGTCGAGATTCGAACGCGGCCGGACCCGCACCACCGTGGAGTCGCGCAGGTCCAGGGTGACGTTACAGCCCTGCGAGCAGCCGGTGCACACGGACGCGGTCTTGTCCAGCTCCCACGCGCGTGCCCTGTGCAGGAAGTCCTTGGACAGGAGCGAGCCGACCGGGCACAGATCCACGACGTTGCCGGCCCAGGCATGATCGAGTCGCGCTTCGGGGTGCACGCCGATGAACGCCCGGTCGCCGCGCTCCGAAACGTTGAGGACCGGTTCCTGCGCCACGTCGTCCATGAACCGAACGCAACGGGTACATAGAATGCACCGGTTCGGCACGTACAGCACGTCCGGACCGAAGTCTTCCACCGGGTTGAACCGCTTGGCGTATTCGGCATAGCGGGTGCTCGCCCGGCCTTCCTGGAACACGAAGTCCTGCAGCTCGCACTCCCCGGCCTGGTCGCAGATCGGGCAGTCGAGCGGATGATTGATGAGCAGGAACTCGAGCACGCTCTGCCGCGCGGCCTTCGCCTCCGGGGCCTGCGTGTGCACCACCATGCCTTCGGCCACCAGGGTAGCGCACGCGATCGCGAGCTTGGGCTGTTTCTCGACGTGCACCAGGCACATGCGGCACACGCCCGCCACCGGGAGCCCGGGGTGGTAGCAGTAGTGGGGAACCAGGACGCCCGCCTGTTTCGCGGCCTCGATGACCAGCGTGCCGGGGGGCACGCTGACGGACGTATCATCGATGGTCAGGTTGATCAGGCCGTCAGCCATCGGCACGAGCCTCTCAAGCCGCCACGGGGCGCTTCTTCCCCGCGATGTAGGCTTCGAATTCGCTCCGGAACTTCGTGATCCCCGAGACGATCGGCGCGGCGCACGAATCGGACAGCACGCAGATCGTCTTGCCAGTCATGTTCTCGGACAGCTCGAGCAACAGATCGAGGTCGCTCGTCTTGCCCTGACCCGCGAGGATGCGCTCCAGGATCTTCGTGGTCCAAGCCGTGCCCTCGCGGCACTGCGTGCACTGCGCGCACGATTCGTGGGCGTAGAACCGGGCCAGTCGCATGATCTGGTAGACCATGTCGGCCGAATCATCGAACACGATGACGCCGCCCGAGCCGAGCATCGTGCCGTTCTCGACGCACCCCTCGTAATCGAGCAGCGTACGCTCGGTCTCCTCGCGATTCAGGATCGGCACCGAGGAGCCGCCCGGGATGCAGGCCTTCAGCGTGCGCCCCGGGCGCATCCCGCCCGCCAGGTCGTGCACAAGATCCTTGAGCGGGAACCCGAGGGTGACTTCGTAGTTGCCGGGCTTCGCGATGTGTCCGCAGACCGAGAACAATTTCGTCCCGACGCTCTTCGGATTCGACAGACACATCTGTTTGTACCACTCGGGGCCGTGCTTGAGAATGTGCGGCACGGCCGCGAGCGTTTCGACGTTGTTGATCGTCGTCGGCATTCCAAAGACGCCGGCGGCGGCCGGGAACGGCGGCTTGATGCGCGGATTGCCCCGTTTGCCCTCGATGGAGCTCATCATCGCGGTCTCTTCACCGCAGATGTACGCCCCCGCCCCGCGGTGCAGGTAGATCTTGATCTCCCCGAACAGCTTGGCGGCATTCGCCTCGGCCAACGCCTGCTCCATGATGGCCCAGGGCCCCGTGAACTCGCCGCGAATGTAGATGTAGGCGATCTCGGCACGGATCGCGTGCGCGGCGATGGCGCTGCCCTCGAGCAGCGCGTGCGGCGTCCAGCGCATGATCTCGCGGTCCTTGAACGTGCCCGGCTCGGACTCGTCGGCGTTCACGCACAGGTAGTGCGGCGTCTTCTTCTCCTGCGGCATGAACGACCACTTGAGGCCGGTCGGGAACCCCGCTCCCCCACGCCCGCGCAACCCCGAGGCCTTGATCGCTTCGGTCACGGCACCCGGATCCATCCCCAGGGCTTGCTCCAGCATCTCGTAGCCCCCGCGTTTTTTCCATCCCTTCAGCGAACGGGCCTCCGCGTCGCCGAAATACTTGGAAAGAACGACGGTCTCCTTGGGGTGAGATCTGTGCGGGAAACCCATGTCAGCCGTACTGCTTCACGAGCTCCGGCACCTTGTCCGGAGTCACCGATTCGATGAAATCGTCGTCGATCAGGATCGGCGTCGCGAAGCCGCACGCGCCGAGGCACTCGACCTCGATCACCGTCCATTGGCCGTCGGAGCTTGTGGCGCCCAACTCGCCGGCACCGGTCTCGTGCAGCAGCGCTTTCACCACATCCTCGGCGCCGCACAGGTTGCACGGTGACGTCGTGCAGACCTGCACGAAATGCTTCCCAACGGGATGCTGGTGATACATCGTGTAGAACGTCACGACACCTTTGACGTGCGCCGGCGTCACCCCCAGCACTTCGGCGACCTCGGCCATGTGGCGATCGGAGATCCAACCCCGCTCACGTTGCACCAGCCACAGCGCCGGCAGCAGCGCCGCCTGCTTGGTGGGATAGCGCTTGAGGATCGTCTCCAGCTCGGCCCGCGTCTTCCCCGTGAACACGGGGATGTAGGCCTCCGTACCGGCGGGCACGTGCACGGCGCTCACCGGTCCACCTCTCCCATCACGATGTCCACCGACGCGTTGATCGCGATCAGGTCGGACAACAGATGTCCCTCGGCCATTTTGGAAATCGACGCGAGATTGATGAACGCCGGCGGGCGGATGCGCCACCGCACCGGCTTGGCCGTGCCGTCCGAGACGAAGTACGTGCCCAGCTCGCCCTTGGGGTTCTCGACGCCGAGATAGACCTCGCCGACGGGCGCCTTCACCCCTTCCATCACCTGTTTGAAATGAAAGATCATCGCTTCCATGTCACTCATCGCGCGCGACTTGGACGGCAGAATCACGCGCGGATCGTCGACGTTGATCGGCCCATCCGGCAACCGGTCCAGCGCCTGGGCCAGGATCCGGTTCGACTGGTGGCACTCCTCGAGGCGCACCAGATAGCGATCGTAGACGTCGCCATGCTCGCCGATCGGGACCTCGAAATCGTACGTCTCGTAGTCGAGATACGGCTGATCCTTGCGCATGTCCCAGGGCACGCCCGAGGCGCGCAGCATCGGTCCCGACAGCGAGTAGTTGATCGCTTCCTCAGCCGTCAGCACCCCGACGTTCTGGGTGCGACCGGCCCAGATCGCGTTGCGCGTCAGGACCTTGTCGATTTCGTTCAGCGTGTCGGGGAAGGTCTTGATGAACTCCCGCAGCCCTTCGACGAAACCGTCCGGGATGTCGGCCATCAGGCCGCCCACGCGGGTGAGGCTCGTCGTCAACCGGGCGCCGGTCCACATCTCCTGCAGGTCGTAGATCCGCTCCCGCTGCTGGAACGCCCACAGGAACGGCGTGAAGGCCCCGAGATCGATGGCCGTGGTGCCGAGCCAGACCATGTGCGAGATGATGCGGCTCATCTCGCAGGCGATCACCCGCAGCACCGTGCAGCGTGGCGTGATGGCGATGTCCATCAGCTTTTCGGCCGCCAGTGCCAGGGCGACGTTGTTCGCCATCGGCGACAGGTAGTCGGTGCGGTCGGTGAGGGGGATGATCTGATTGTAGTGGCGGTATTCGCCCAGTTTCTCGAACCCCGAGTGGAGATACCCCACGTGGGGGATCACGCGCACCACCGTTTCTCCATCCAGCTCCACGACCAGGCGCAACACGCCGTGGGTCGCGGGATGCTGGGGACCGAGATTCACCAGCAGGTGATCATGTCCCAGGTCGCTCTCGTCGTCGGCCGTGCCCAGGGGGATCCGGCTCGGCCGCCCCTGGGCGTCGAGGCCCGGGGTGGCGAGCTCCATCTCGAGCGTGCGCTTGCTCACTCGGATCCCGGGATCAAATCGCGCTCGCCGCGACGCAACCGCTCCCGCATGTCCGCGGGCAGCTCGTCAAACGACTCGGCGATCGACAGCTCTTCCATCGAATAGTGCGCTTCGGGATTCACGTTCAACGCCTGCCGCACCTGCTCGGCGCGGCTGAACCGGCCGCGCAGCGGGAAATCCTTGCGCAGCGGGTGGCCTTCGGCGTAGGTCTCCCACATCAGGATGCGCCGCAGGTCGGGGTGCCCAGCGAACACCACGCCGAACATGTCGTACACTTCCCGCTCCAGCCAATCGGCGCCCGCCCAGAGCGATGTGACCGAGTCGACGGCCAACTCGCCGCGCGGATCGAGCTCCACCTTCAGCCGCAGATTGGCTTTGCGTTCGAGCGAACGCAGCTGATACACCACCTCGAGCGGACGCTCCTTGTCGCGGTATTCGACCGCGGTGATGTCCACCAAATAGTTGTAGCCCTGCCCGGGGGTGTCCTTGAGCCACCCCATGATGTCCACTAACCGTGCCGCCGAGACGGTGACGCTGGTCTCCGCACGCGCCTCGACTGCGCGGCCGATCGCGTCACCGAAGGTCGCGCGCGCTGCGGCGACGGTCGGATTCACGACGAACGGAATTGGTGGATGGAGTTGCCGAAGGGCTCGGAGATCTCGTCGATCTCCGCCGGCGGTAGCCGCAGGCCCCGCTCGTCGAGTGGCTGCTCGTCGCGGCGCGGCACGGCGTCGAACAGCGACTCCCCCTTGATCTTCTTGTGCAACAACAGGATGCCGTAGAGCAGCCCTTCAGGCCGCGGGGGGCAACCCGGGATGTAGACGTCCACCGGCACGATGGTGTCGATGCCCTGTACCATGGCGTAGTTGTCGAAGATGCCGCCGGTCGACGCACAGGCGCCCATCGAAATCACCCACTTGGGCTGCGGCATCTGGTCATAGATGCGCCGGATCACCGGCGCCAGCTTGAACGGCAACCGGCCCGCGCAGATCAGCACATCCGCCTGGCGCGGGCTGAACGCCTGGCGCTCCATGCCGAATCGCGCCAGGTCGAAGCGGCTCGCGGCGGTCGCCATGAACTCAATCGCGCAGCAGGCAGTCCCGAACGGCATCGGCCACAGGGAATTGGCGCGCGACTGATTCACCGCCCAATCCACCAGCTTCTGGAAGGTGGTGAGTTGGAAGTTGGGGCTGCCGCTGACTTCCTTGGTTTCGATGACGTGTTTCATCTCATCAAACCCCGTCCAGAAAAGGCGACCAGGGGAATCGTCAAGGAGAACCGTTGTGTGACGCCGTCCTTCGACGTCTTCCCTCGACGCCTCTCCTCGACGTCTTTAGCGGTTAATCCCACTGAAAGGCGCCACGCTTCCATACGTAGATGTACCCGACCGCCAGAATCAGGAGGAACACGATCATTTCGACCAGCAGGAATCCCGTGCTGACGTTCGCCGTGCCGCCGGTGAAAATCGCCGCCCAAGGCAACAGGAACACCGTCTCGATGTCGAACACGATGAACAGCATCGCCACGAGGTAGAACTTGACCGAAAAACGCTCGCGTGCATCGCCCAGCGGCGGCATGCCGCTCTCGTAGGGAGTGCTCTTGACGGTGGTGGGCCGGCGTGGCGCCGCGAAATGCGACAGCACGAGGATCACGCCCGCGGCGACGATCACGAAGGCGAGCAGGAGCAGGAAGACGGCGTAGGCTCGGAGCACGGGATCTCGTGAACAATTTCACTAAGGCCGCCCTCAAACTATGCCTGGCTGTTGCGGCTGTCAACCGAATCACGTGGCGTAAGTGTCGATGGCGCCGTTAGATTGCGCCGTCATGTCGATCAAGTCCGACCGCTGGATTCGACGCCTCGTGCAGGAGCGGCGCATGATCGAGCCGTTCGCCGATAACCAGGTGCGGGAGGGAGTGATTTCCTTCGGCGTCTCCTCCTACGGCTACGACATGCGCGTCGCTCCGGAGTTCAAGATCTTCACCAACGTGCTTTCCGCGATAGTCGATCCCAAACAGTTCGACCCCAAGTCGTTCGTCGAGTTCATGGGCGACGTCTGTATCGTCCCGCCCAACTCCTTTGCGTTGGCTCGTTCGGTCGAGTACTTCCGCATTCCCCGCAATGTGCTCACGATCTGCGTCGGCAAGAGCACGTATGCCCGGTGCGGCATCATCACGAACGTGACCCCCTTCGAGCCCGAATGGGAAGGCTACGTCACGCTCGAGATCTCGAACACCACGCCCCTGCCCGCCAAGATCTACGCCAACGAGGGCATCGCCCAGGTGCTCTTCTTCACGGCCGACGAGGGCGACGAATGCGAGAAGAGCTACGCCGACAAGAAGGGGAAATACCAGGCGCAGGTGGGGATTACACTGCCAAGACTGTAGACGGTAAACGGTCAAAGCCGCGAAGCCATGGACGGCGAACCTATCGCGTGATGAGCCGCACCGCCCGGTCGTAGAAGAAATAGTCCCAGGCCCAGTTGATCAAGACGAACAGCCTGTTGCGGAATCCGATCAGCTGAATGATGTGCACCACCAGCCAGACTACCCACGCCGGGAATCCCTTGAACGAGATGCCCCAGATCCGCGCCACCGCGGCGTTGCGACCGATGGTCGCCAGGGTGCCGGGATTGCGATATCGGAACGGAACGCACGACTTGCCCCCGATCAGCCGCCGGATGTTCTCCGCGGCGGTTTCCCCCATCTGCATCGCCGGCGGCGCCATCATGGGGAGTGGCGCGTTCTCGGCTTCGAGGTAGGCGGCATCGCCGATGACGAACACCTCCGGATGGGTGGCGAGCTGCAGCGTCGGCCCGACGGGCACGCGGCCGAGCCGGGCGGTCGGTATTCCCAGCCGCTCGGCCAGCCCCGCCGCATGGACACCGGCCGCCCAAAGCAGGGTGTGCGCAGGAATGACCTCGCCGCTCTTCAATCGAACCGTGACGCCGTCGTAGTCCGCCACCGTCGCCCCGTGGCGGATTTCCACGTGCTTCTTCCACAGGGTCGCGGCCGCGGCCTCCGACAGGCGCGGCGGCATCGCCGCGAGCAACCGGTCGCCCGCCTCGAGTAACAGGATACGGACGTCTTTCAGGTTGAGCCGGGGATAGTCCTTCACCAGCACCAACCGCACCAGCTCGGAGAGGGCGCCCGCCATCTCCACGCCGGTGGGCCCGCCCCCGACCACCACGAAGCTCAGGAGCGCCCGTCGCCGCTCGGCGTCCGGCTCGAGCATCGCGCGTTCGAAGCACTCGAGCACCTGGTTGCGCACGCGCACCGCACCGGGAATGTCCTTCAGATCGAGCCCATGTCGCTCGACGTCGGCGAGCCCGAAGAAATTCGTTCGCGCTCCGACGGCGAGGATGAGGTACTCGTAGCCGATGGGGCGATCGCTGGTCAGCACGCGACGCGTGGCGAAATCGACGCCCGCCACCTCGACCAGCCGGAACTCGAGGTTGCGTTGCCCGCGCAGGATCGCCCGCACCGGTTTGGCGATTTCTTCCGGCTCGAGCCCCGCCGTGGCGACCTGGTACAGGAGCGGCTGAAACAGATGGTAGTTGTGCCGGTCCACGAGGATCACGTCGACCGGAGCGCGGCGCAGCGCCCGGGCCGCTCGCAGCCCGCCGAAGCCGGCGCCCACAATCACGACGGTCGGCCTCACTGGAGCCCTCCGCCTTCACGGCGGGAAACTCTACGCCTCATGCCGGTCCTTGTAGAATCCGGACGCCCTGGCCCAAGCTGGTCACAACGATCAGGGTTGATACCAGGAGGGGCGATGAGGTCCTCGGCCTTCATATTGCCTTACAGGTGAGGCTACAGCTTCACCGCTGCCATTGTGGCCTTCACGGCGCTCGCTGATTTCTCCAGCGCCGCCTTCTCGTCGGCTGTCAGCTTCACTTCCAGGATCTGCTCCAGGCCACCCTTCCCCAGCTTGCACGGCACGCCGCAGTAGATCCCCGACAAACCGTACTCGCCCTCCAGCCAGGCGGCGCAGGGCAGGATCCGCTTCTTGTCGAGCACGATGGATTCCACCATCTGGACGGCAGCCGCCGAGGGTGCATAGTACGCCGATCCCGTCTTCAGGAACGCGACGATCTCGGCACCGCCATTGCGGGTGCGGTCCACGATCTTGTCGAGCGAGGGCCTATCGAGCAGCTGGGTGACCGGGATCCCGGACACGGTGGTGTAACTGATCAAGGGCACCATGGTGTCGCCGTGGCCGCCCAGCACCATCGCCTGAATGTCCTCGACCGAGACGTTCAGCGCCTCGGCCAGGAAGCTGCGGTACCGCGCCGTGTCGAGCACTCCCGCCATCCCGAACACCCGCTCGCGCGGGAACCCGGTGACCTGCTTGGTCACCCAACACATCGCGTCGAGCGGGTTCGAGACGACCACCACGATTGCCTGCGGCGACGCTTGCTTGATCTGCTGGGAGACCTGCTTCACGATGTCCGCGTTGGTCCGGACCAGATCGTCCCGGCTCATGCCGGGCTTTCGTGCGATGCCGGCCGTGACGATGAACAACTCGCTGCCGGCCGCCGGACCGTAGTCGTTGGCCCCGACGATCCGGGTATCGAACCCCTCGATCGGCGCGGATTCCCACTGGTCGAGCCCCTTGCCCTGGGGCACGCCCTCTACGACGTCCACCAGGACGACCGTACGGGCCAGGTTCTTCTCGGCGAGGCGTTGCGCCGCGGTGGCGCCGACGTTCCCCGCTCCGACGACCGTGATCTTGTTGAGCATGGGCGGCAAATATAGGGCCTAGCCGCCGCGGGTGTGCATCTCCCGATGCGGGTCGGCGCGAAGGCCGGCCACGGGGTAGAGCGGCTCCCGTTGCGCCAGGCCCAGCCGCTCTTCGGCGCCGCGGTCAGTCCTGTCGGCCCATGCTTGGCGAATCAGCGCCGCCAGCTCCTCGTCACTCGCGCCCGCCCGCAGCGGCTCCCGCAGATCGAAGCCCCGCTCGGCGTACAGACACAGCAGCCACTGGCCGTCGGCGGTCAGCCGGCTGCGGTCGCAGGCATTGCAGAACGGCGCCGTGGTGGAGGCGATGATGCCGAACGTTGCTCCGTCGCGCAGTGCGAATCGCTCCGCCGGCGCGTGCGGATCGTCGCCCGTGACCGGAGCAATGGGTCCGTAGTGATGCGCGAGGAGATCCAGGATCTCGCGTTGCGAGACGACGCGATCCAGCGACCACTGGGTCGCGCCACCCACATCCATGTACTCGATGAAGCGCACTTCGGCATCGCGGGCGCGGGCGAACTCGATCAGATCCACGAGCTCGTCCTCGTTGAACCCTCGCACCACGACGCTGTTGAGCTTGAGCCGCTCAAACCCGACCGCCTGCGCCGCCCCGATCCCCGCCAGGACGTCGGCGTGCCGTGTACTCCGAGCGAACTGCGCCATCCGCTCGGGACGCAGCGTGTCGAGACTGACCGTCACGCGTCGCAACCCGGCGGCATGCAGCGCCGCGGCCTGGCCGGCCAGCAGGATGCCATTGGTGGTCAGGGCGAGATCCCGCACGCGGCGATCGGCCCGGATCGACCGGACCAGGGCCGGCAGCTCGTGGCGGAGCAGCGGCTCTCCGCCGGTAAGCCGGACCTTCGCCACGCCCAGGCCGGCGAACACGCCCACCAGCCGGGTGATCTCTTCGAAGGTGAGGATCTGTGCCCGGGGCAGCCAGACGTATTCCGCCTCGGGCATGCAATAGCGACAGCGCATGTTACAGCGGTCGGTAACCGAGATCCGAAGGCTGCCGAGCGGTCGCCGCAAACGATCGAGCAGAGGCGCGGTCATTCGGGCCCGACCACGGCCGGGTGTCCCTGCGGGTCCACCCACAGAGTGGTACCGTCGGCGCGCAGCTCCTTCTTCCACACCGGGAGCCGCCGCTTCACTTCCTCGATCACGTAGCGGCACGCCGCGAACGCCTCGTCACGATGGGGCGCCGCTGCGGCAATGCCGATGCTGGCCTCTTCCGTCGCGACGAGCCCGAGCCGGTGGCGCACGGCGAGGCGCGCGTGGGGCCAGCGCTTCTCGGCCTCGGCCCGGATCCGGTCCAGCTCGGCGGCTGCCATCGCCTCGTACGCCGTGTACTCGATCGCGGTGACACCGCCGTCCTCCGGAGCATCGCGCACCGTGCCGAAAAACAGGCACGTGCCACCGCACCCCGGATCGGTCACCTCGGCAAGGAGCGCAGCCGGCGAAATGGGCTCACGCGTCAGGGACAGACGGCCTCCTCACCCGCCCGCGAGCGGGGGTAGCAACGCCACTTCGTCCCCGTCCTGCACCGCTGCATCGAGGCGGACGTGCTGCAGATTCACGGCCGCCAGGGGATACTCGGGCAGTTGTCGCGCTGCCGGCAGCTGGCGACGCGCCTGTCGCACCACGTCCGCGACCGTCGCGGGCAACGGGAGCTCCAATTCCATCTCCTCCCGGCCGACCAGCTCGGCATAGCGCGCGAAAAAACGGACGCGAACCACGATTCAGTTTCCCACCGTGCCGGTGGCCAGTCCACGCCAGAGCCGCGCCGCGCGCGTGTCCGGAGTCGCGGCCCGTGAGAGCTGCACGGTCGACGTGCCCCGTTCGCGTACGGTCGTGTCGAGCATCAGTGGCCCGTTGCGACGGACGACGATCCGGAGCGGTTGACCGGCTTTGCCGCGATACTGGTCCCGGAATTCCGGGCCGAAGTCTTGATCCGCTGAAACCTGCACGTCGCCGACGGAGACCAGCGTATCCCCGGCCTGAACTCCGGCGGCCTCGGCGGCGCCACCCGGAACAACCCCGCCGATCACGTTGGCCGGCTGACTGATCTGCACTCCCAGAAACGGGGAGGTCGTCGTCCGACGCTCGACCGCGATCCCGGCCTTGGGGAGGATCTGCTCATAGGGCAACGGGTCGCGCCCATCGACGTAACGCTGGTAGAACCCATCCACGTCCAGCATCCCGGCTTCCTTCAGGAGCGCCAGAAGGTCCGTGGTGCGGAATCCCTTCCCCTGCTCGTAGAATCGCGCGTACAGCGCTCGCGTCACCTCGTCCAGGCTGTGCCGGTTGTCCGTGGCATCGCGGATTGCGACATCCATCAGCAGGCCGGTCAACGAGCCCTTCGGATAATAGAGCTGCGAGCTGTTGACGTAGACCTCGTCGATCCACGTCGCCACGCTGCCGTCTTCCTCGCTCCAGGGCTCGGGAGCCGATTCCACCTGGTCGACGTTGCCTTGCATGCTCGCCATCCACTGGTCGCCAGACCACAGCCCCGCGCGCCAGTTGGTGAGATCGCCGTAGTAGTCGGTCACGCCCTCCGACCACCACAAGAGCGGCGTGTACTGCTCGGCATGGTAGTCGTACGGCCACATCTCGGCCGGCCGAATGCGCTTGACGTTCCAGAGATGGAACATCTCATGCGCCAGGAGCGGTCGCATGAAATCCCCCAGCGTGCCGTCCGGGTCGGCGAACCCATTCGCGGGCATGATGTCGAACTGCGAGTACGCATGCTCCAGCCCGCCGCCGAACTGGATCGGCTCGTGATACACGTTGAAGAACACCGTGTACGTGTCGTAGGGCGGCCCGCCCATGACGCGGTTCTGCACCGCGGCCTGCCGGGAAATACCGTCGCGCAGGTTACGGGCAACCGCGGGCGTGTAGTCGGCAGCGGGGTAGACCGCGATGCGGATCCACTTCCCGTCCACCGACAGCGAGTCGAGGCTGAACCGGCCTACGAAGGTGACGGCGTCGGCCAGCTCATGGTAATCCGCGGCGCGAAAGCCGTTCGCTCCCACTCGCAGAGCCGTGGCCAGGTTCCATCCCGGCGGGAGCGCAAAGCGCACCTCGGCGGGCCGATCCAGATGGCCTTCCTGGTAGAGGAAGAGGTTGGTGCCGAGGAATACGCCGAAGTCGTCGATCAATCGTGAGCCGGACAGGTCGATCGCGTCGGCCTCGAAATCGAATGCGATCGTAATGCGGTCGATCCTGTCGGCGGCGATCCGCCACGTGTCCTTGTCGAGTCGGTCCCACACCAGGGCCCGCCCACCCGGGTCGATAGCGGAGAAATGACGTACGTACCGTGCGTAGTTCTGGATCTCGTAGTGCCCTGGACTCCAGGCCGGCAGGGACACGAGCAGCGTATCCAGGCCAGTGGTCGGGAATTCCGCCTTCACGTGGAAAAGGTGAGCTGGAGCCGAGGCGACGGAAACCTCATAGCGGACCGCTTGCGGAATCGCCGGTCTGGGAAGCGCGAGCGACAGGACGGCCGCCGAGCACCATCTCCGCAACATCATGCGCAACCTCGGGTTGAGTCTGGGTGACTGTGAGCCGGACTGGAATGATACCATGAAGGCCCCGAAACGATGCGGCCCCGCCGTTTACCGGCGGGGCCGCGTCAAGTGTCGGAGATCGCGACGCTTACGACGACACGCTGGCGTCGTGGTCCGCCACCATTGCGCGCAACTCCTTACTGGGCTTGAACACCGGCACCGGCCGGGCCGCGACTTCGACAGGATCGCCCGTGCGGGGATTGCGGGCCATGCGCGTCTTGCGCTGGCGGATCTTGAAGGTCCCAAACCCCCGAATCTCAATGTTATGCTGCTCGGAGAGGGCAGCCTTCACGGCATCCAGGAACGAGTCCACCACCCGCGCGCAGTCCTTCTTGGAAATCAGGGGACCGGCCGTTCGAGCGATTTGTGCCGTCACTTTTTCGACCAGATCGGCCTTCGTCATCCGTACCCCCCGAAGGGCGCAGGGAATACCGCAACCGGGGGCCCAACATAGGGGTCTTACCTATTGACTGTCAAGAGCTTGGAGAAACTGTCGGAAGTGCCCTTGGGCGTCGTGCGGACCCGGTGAACCCTCCGGATGGTATTGGACGGCAAAGATGGGTCGCTCCCGGTGGCAGACCCCTTCAACTGTGCCATCATTGAGGTTACGGTGCGTCACCTCAAGCTCTTTCGCGCCTGGAACAGCGCTCTCGTGGCCCCGAACCGCGAACCCATGGTTCTGTGAAGTGATAAGCACTTGCCCCGTCTTGAGATCGCGAACGGGGTGATTCCCGCCTCGATGGCCGTAAGGCAGTTTCACCGTCTCACCTCCGAAAGCCAGCCCGAGCAACTGGTGCCCAAGACAGATCCCGAAAATGGGGAGGTCCAGGTCGGCCAATTCGCGGATCGTGCGGACGGCGTACCCGACGGCCGCGGGGTCGCCCGGCCCATTCGAGAGGAAGATGCCATCTGGCGCGAGCTCCCGCACGCGCGCGGTGCTGGTCGTGGCGGGGACCACCGTCACCCGGCATCCGTGCTCGGCGAACAGACGGAGGATACTCCGCTTGATGCCGAAATCGAACGCCACGACATGGTGCCGCGCGTCACCCGGCCCCTCGACGTACTCCGCCTCGACCGTGGCGCGGCTCGCGAGGTCGAGCCCGTCCATACGTGGAGAATCCTCCAGCAGCTCCCGCACCCGTTCCGCCGGCCGGTCCCCCGGCGCGATGACCCCGCGCATCGCGCCCTTGGAGCGGATGTGACGCGTGAGCTGTCGGGTGTCGATGTCCGCCACGATCGGGACCCGCGCCTCGGTGAGCCACTCGAGCAGGCCCCCGGTCGCGCGCCAGTTGGATGGTCTGGCCGACAGCTCGCGCACGACCACTCCGGCCACGCGCGGCCGGTCGGATTCGACATCCTCCAGGTTGATGCCGCAGTTGCCGATCATCGGCGCCGTCATCACCACGAGCTGTCCCAGATAGGAGGGGTCGGTAAAGACCTCTTGGTACCCGCTCAGATTGGTGGTGAAAACGACCTCGGCATACGATGGCTCGAATGGAAGCGGCGCGGTGCCCGCGAACCAGGCGCCATCCTCCAGGAGCACGTAGGCCGGGGTCGGGTCAGCGATTGGGCGCTGGAGGAGCCGGCGAGGATTGGATCGGCAGCGGGGCCTGCTGCACGGGCGCGGGCTGCTCCCCGCCCTGGATCACCGACCGGGGCGCGCTCGTCCGCGACGACATCACGGCGAGTACGAGCGCCAAGAACAGAAACAGTCCGGCACACCACCAGGTCACCGTATGGAGCAGTGTCGTGGCCTGGCGGCCACCCATCACCATTTCCGTCCCGGACCCGCCGCCCAATGAGGCCAACCCTCCGCCCTGGCCTGCCTGTAACAGGATCGCGGTGGTCATCACGAAGGCGACGAGCAGCAGGAGGATCAAGAGCGCGGTGTACATCGCGCGCGCAAAATAGCTAGGGCACGGCCGCCGACACAAGCTTGGACCAACCCGCGGGATCGAGCGACGCCCCACCCACCAGCACGCCATCAAGCTCCGGCTCGGCCAGCAGCTCGGTGACGTTCTTCAAGCTCACGCTGCCCCCATACAGCACGCGTGTCACCGCAACTCCCCGCCCCGCAACCCAGGTGCGGATCTCGCGGTGCACGGCCGCCGCGTCCCCCGCAGTGGCGTTGCGCCCGGTCCCGATGGCCCACACCGGTTCGTAGGCGATGACGACGGTCCCGAGCGCCCGTGAGTCGAGCCCGTCCAGAGCGACCGCGAGCTGCCGCCGCACCACGTCCAACGTCGCACCACCGTCCCGCTGCGCCAGCGTCTCTCCGACACAGAGGATAGGGACCAAGGATCCGCCCAGGACGGCCCGGACTTTCCTGGCCGTCTCCTCGTCCGTCTCCCCGAACACGTGGCGCCGCTCCGAGTGCCCCACCAAGGCCGCCCGCGCCCCTGCCTGCGCTGCCAGCGGCACCGACACCGCACCCGTGAACGCCCCTTTCGCCTCCCAATGGACGTCCTGGATGCCGGCGCCCAGGTCGCTGCGATCGCGCATAGCAATGGCGACCGCCTCGAGCGAGACCGCAGGCGGGAAAAACCACACATCCCGACCGGCCACGGCCGGCGTGCTCGACTGGAACGCTGCTAGATAGGACCGGGCGTCGCTCGGCCCGAGGTGCATCTTCCAATTCGCCGCGAACAGGAGTCGTCTCACGCGTCGTCCAGCGCGACGACGCCCGGCAGCGGCTTCCCCTCGAGAAACTCGAGCGCCGCCCCGCCGCCGGTCGAGACGTGGGTGAACTTGTCCTCGAATCCACCGACCGCGGCCGCCGAATCTCCCCCGCCGACGACGGTCGTGGCCCCTCTCGCTGTCGCATCGACCAGCGCCTGGGCCACCGCGCGCGTCCCGACATCGAACGGCGGCGTCTCGAACACCCCCATGGGGCCGTTCCAGACGATCGTCTTGGCCCGCAGCAGGCGGGCACGGAAGTCGTCGCACGTGGCCTGGTCGATGTCGAACACGGCCATGTCGGCCGGAATCGCGTCGCTCGAGACCTGGCGTCGCTGCTCCGGCCGATCGAGCGCCGGAGCGACCGTAGCCCCCCGTGGCAGCACCAGCTTCGAGCCTCCCTGGGTGAGGAGCGTCCTGGCGAGCGACGTGCGCTCCGGCTCCACCAGCGACTTGCCGACCTCGAGACCCAGGCTCGCGAAAAAGGTGCAGGCCATCGCGCCGCCGATCAGGATCGCATCGCACTTGGGCAACAGGGCCTGGATGACGTCGATCTTGCCGCTGATCTTCGCACCGCCCAGCACGGCAACGAAGGGGTGGCGCGGCTGATCGAGCGCCGAGCCGAGGTAGCGCAGCTCCCGCTCCATCAGATAGCCGGCCACCGCCGGCTTCAGGAGATGGGCGACCCCTTCCGTCGAGGCGTGTGCTCGATGCGCCGAGCCGAACGCATCATTGACGTAGAAATCGCCCAGGGCCGCGAATTGTCGCGCCAAGGCAGGATCGTTCCCTTCTTCGCCGGGCCAGAAGCGCGTGTTCTCGACCAGCGCCACCCCCCCGCGCGGCAGCCGCCGGGTGGCCGCGACACCCGTCGTGAGGTCCTCGATGAATTCCACGGGCACGCCGAGCGCCCGCTCGACGTCACGGACGATTTGCCGCAGCGAGAACTTGGCCTCGGGTCCACCCTTGGGCCGACCCAGGTGGGACAGCAGCACGACGCGGGCGCCATGATCGCGCAGATAGGCGATCGTGGGTAGCGCGGCCCGGATGCGTGAATCGTCGGCGATGGCGCCGTTCTTCAGGGGAACGTTGAAATCCACGCGCACCAGCGCGCGCTGGCCTTCGAGCGCTCCGGCGGGAAGCTGCTCCAGCGTCCGTTTCGTCACCGCCGCGACCCGAGATAGGCGAGCAGGTCGACACACCGTGCCGAATAGCCCATCTCATTGTCGTACCAGGACGACACGTGCACCAGCGTGCCGTCGATGACGTTCGTCGACTGCGCATCCACGACACTCGAGAACAGGCTGCCGATGTAGTCGACGGACACGAGGGGCTCGTCCGAGACATCGAGGATCCCCTTGAGCGCGCCTGCCGCGGCCGCCTTGAAAGCGGCGTTGACCTCCTCGACCGTGGTGCGCTTCTCCACTTCCGCGGTGAGGTCCACGATTGAGACGTCGGGCGTGGGCACGCGCAGGGCGATGCCGTCGATTTTCCCTTTGACCTCCGGGATCACGAGGCTCGTGGCCTTCGCCGCACCCGTGGTGGTGGGGATGATGGAGAGCGCCGCGGCGCGCGCGCGCCGCAGATCCTTGTGGGGCAGATCGAGGATCTGCTGGTCGTTGGTGTAGCTGTGCACGGTCGTCATGAACCCGTGGACGAACCCCCAGTGGTCGAGCACCACCTTGACCACCGGCACGAGGCAATTGGTCGTGCATGAGGCGTTCGAGATGATGTGATGCTTCGCGGGATCGTAGGCGTGTTGGTTGACGCCCATCACGATGGTGAGGTCTTCCCCTTTGGCGGGGGCCGAGATCACGACCTTGCGGGCGCCGGCACTCAAGTGCTTGGCCGCCGAGTCGCGGTCCGTGAACCGGCCCGTGCTCTCGAGGACCAGCTCCACCCCGAGATCCTTCCACGGCAGTTTCTCCGGCTCCTTGATCGCCGTGACCCGGATCTCCCGACCGCTGACGATGAGGGCGTCACCCTTGGCCTCCACCGTCCCGGGGAATCGCCCGTGTATGGAATCGTATTTCAGAAGGTGGGCGAGTGTCTTGGTGTCCGTGATGTCGTTCGCGGCCACGAACTCGATCGTGCTCTGCTTGGCCATCACGGCGGCCCGCAGCACGTTGCGCCCGATGCGCCCGAACCCGTTGATCCCGACCCGTACCGCCATGCTCGCTCCCCTCAGCTGAAATCCGGAATGCTTGCCCGGCCGAACGTCACGGCCGAGATGGTGGTGAACCCCGAGGCCTCCAGCGCGCGGGCCGCCTCCGCGAGAGTCGAGCCAGTCGTAAACACGTCGTCGACCAGAACGAGCGGGCCGCGGCCACACCACACACCCGATTGCACTGCGAAGGCCCCCGCCACATTCGCTTGCCGCGCGCCCGGTGTCAACGCCGTCTGCGTGGCCGTATCTCGTGTGCGGACGAGGAGTTGCGCGAGGACCGGTAGCCGCCAGTGCGCTGCCAGCGCCCGCGCCAACGCCAGGCTCTGGTTGTAGCCGCGGCGACGCAGCCTGGCGCGCCCCAAGGGAATCGGCATCAGGCGGGCGGTCGCATTCGGAGCGGGAATGATCCGGATCATCACCGCCGCCAAATCGGCGGCGATCCGCGGCAGCCCGCGGTACTTGAGCGCATGGGCCGCGGTGCGGGCCCCGGCCTCGAGCCATACCGCAGACCGGCCAGATTGCAGCGCGCCGGGCCACTCCCGGCAGAGCCGGCACGGCCCGAAATGCGGCTCGGGTTGACCGCATCGCGCGCACCAAGGCGGGCGCACCGCCCGCATGCGGGAGCGGCACACCGGACACACCAGATCGTCGGCGCGAGAGTCCGACAACAACCCCCGACAGACCAGACACTCGGCGGGCAGCAGCAGCCGCTCGAGCGCGCTACTCACGCAGTGCGCGCTCGACCGCCGCGCGCATGATCTCGACCGGTGGCGGGTGATGGGGGAAGAACCGGTTCCAGGCGATCGCACCCTGCCGCGTCAGAACCCCGCGGCCATCGCGGGCGGTGACCCCCTCGTCTCGCAGCGCGCGCACCCAGCGCGTTTCGCCTCGACGATACACGAGATCCAGCGCGCTACGGACATCCCGCACCGCGCCGGGCTCAACCGGGAACGCATCGTCGCCGTTCATCCCGAGCGGCGTCGCGTTGACGATCACGTCGGCCGCGAGCGGCGGGGTCGCGACGTGCGCCCGGGCGCCGTGGGCCGTGGCCCAGTCGACCAGGCCGCGTGCCCGAGCCGGATCGCGCGAGCGCACCAGCAGCTCCGCGCGGGCGTCCACGGCCGCGATGGCCACGGCGCGTGCCGATCCCCCGGTCCCGAGCAGCAGCCACCGGCCGCCGGCCCCACCGAGGTCGGCCAGCTCCGCCGCGATGGCGGGAACATCGGTGTTGTCCCCGATGAGCGCCCCCTGCTCCACCCAGAACGTATTGCACGCCCCGGTGCGCGCGCACAGGTCCGTTTTGCGCGTGACGCATCGTTCTGCCGCACCCTTGAGCGGCACGGTGATGTTCCCGGCCAGGCCGAGCCCACCCAAGACCGTGAACGCGTCGGGGAACGCGGCAGCGGGGACGGAGAGCGCGACGTAGACGGCCTCAAGACCGAGGGCCGCGAACGCCGCGTTGTGCATCACTGGAGAAAGAGAATGGGCGATGGGATCGCCCAGCACCGCGAGCAACCGGGTGTTACCGCTGATCCTCACGACCCGCCTCGCCCGCCAGCCGGTCGGCCACCGTCCCGATCAGAGCCTCGAGCTCGCCGCAAGTGTCGCGGTACACGTCGAGGTCGCCTCCAAACGGATCACCGACCTCGGCCTCCTCGCCCGCGCGCCCGACATACTCCCCCAGCACGAACACGCGCCCCTCTCCGCCCAGCTCGTGCACGCGGACCCGATGATGTCGCGCCATGGTGAAGATCAAGTCGGCATCCTCGACGATCTCCCGCGTCAGAAGTCGCGCGCGGTGGGCGGAGAGATCCAGCCCACGCTCGATACCGATCAGGTAGGCACCCTCCGAGGCCGGCGCACCGTCCCAGGCGCCCGTCCCCGCCGATGCGACCTGGATGTCCGTGACGCCCCGCCCGTGCAGGCCGCGCGCCAGCAACGCTTCCGCCAGCGGGCTGCGGCAGATGTTGCCCGTGCAGACGAAGAGCACGTGCCTCATGGAGCGAGGCTTCCCGCGCCCGCCCGAAGTTGGGCGAGCGACAGCGCGCCAACACGCACCACGCGGGGCACTCGTGTCGTACAGTCCACCACCGTCGATGGCGGCCGGTTCCCGAGTACGCCCCCGTCCAACACCAGCAGGGTGCCGCGCTCCACGGCGTCCGCGAAATCGTGCACAATGGCGTCCGCCCCCGGGGCCGGAGCCGTACCTGGCACATTGGCGGAGGTCGAGGTCAGCGGGAAGTCGAGCGCGGCGACGAGGCGGACCATCTGAGGATGTGAAGTCCAGCGCACCGCAAAGCCCCCCTCCGGTCCCCGCAACACATCAGGCAAACGCCCGCTGCCACCCGGCAACACCAGCGTCAGCGGCCCCGGCCAGAACGCGCGGGCCAACGCGCGGGCCGACTCGTTGAGGGCGAGCCCCTGGGCCTCCGCCATTTCCTGGCTGGCGACCAGCAACAGAAACGGCTTTCCGGCCACCCGCCCCTTGAGCCCTGCCAAGGCTCGCACGTCCGGCGCGAAGGGGCGCGAACCCAAACCGTACACTGTTTCGGTGGGATATGCGAGCAATCCCCCGCCCTGCATGTGCCCCGCGACCTGGGCAAACGCGGCGATCGCCTCGGCGTCGGTGCGGAACGGTATCGCCTTCACCGCAGCGCGCGGACCAGCGCGTCGGCAATGCGGAAATCCTCCTCCGTCGTCACTTTCAGGTTTCCGGGAGAATCCGCCACGACCTCCACCGGCAAGCCGGCACGTTCACACAGCTCGGCGTCGTCGGTTGCCGTGCGATCGCGCACGTCCGCGATCCCGGCGTAGGCGGCGACCAGCAGCGCCAACGGGAATCCTTGCGGGGTTTGCGCGCGCCACAAGCGCGCCCGGGGGACGGTCCGCGCCACTCGCCCGTCGTCGTCCACGTCCTTGACGGTATCGCCCATCGGCACCGCGGCAACGGCGCCCACCCCGGTGCGGGCGCGGGCGATCACGGCGTCGATGGTCGATCGGCTGACGAACGGCCGCGCCGCATCGTGCACCAGCACCACGCGGGTCCCCGCGGGCAGCGCGGCCAGACCCGCGATCACCGAATCGGCGCGCGTGGCGCCGCCCGCCACCAGCTGCAGGCGCTCGCCCGGCAGCGTCGCCAGCCAATCGGGGGGTCGCGTGACGTAGCCGGCGGGCAGCGCGATCACCACCCGATCGACCAGGGGATGCGCGGTGAAGGGTCGCAGCGCCCGCAGCAGCATCGGCACGCCGTCGATCGGGCGAAACTGCTTCGGCTCTCCGGAGCCCGCGCGGACGCCGGCCCCGGCCGCGACGACGACCACCCCGACATCACGCGGCGAAGCGACGGGCGAGCTCACCGACGTGCTCGATCCCCACGACCTCGAGGTCGCTCGATACGCGGGATCGCGCCGACACGAAGGCGCGCCGGAACCCCTGGCGTTGCGCTTCCGCGAGTCGCCGCTCGAGGCCGTTGACGGAACGGACTTCGCCGCCCAACCCCACCTCGCCCAGGAAAAGCGCGTCCGCCGGCGCAGGGCGATCGTGCACGCTCGAGACCAGGGCCGCGAGCACCGCCAGGTCGGTGGATGGCTCGAGCAGCCGGACCCCGCCCGTGACATTCACGAACACGTCGAGCGCGCTCACCGCCAACCCGCCGCGGCGCTCGAGCACGGCCAGCAACACGGCCAAGCGCCGCTGATCGAGCCCCGTCGCCACACGTTGCGGCGTGCCGAACCCCGCCTTGGCGGCCAGCGCCTGAATCTCGACCAGCACCGGACGGGTGCCCTCCATCAGCGCCGTCACGGCCGACCCGGAAACCCCGGTGTGACGCCCCGCCAGGAAGGCCGCCGCCGGATCGGGCACCGGCTCCAATCCGGCGCCGGTCATGCGGAACACCCCGATCTCGTCCACCGAGCCGAAGCGGTTCTTCACCGCGCGCAGCACGCGATGATCGAGTGTCGCCTCGCCTTCGAAGTACAGCACGGTGTCCACGATGTGCTCCAGCGTGCGCGGGCCCGCGATGCCGCCGCCCTTGGTGACATGACCGACCAGCAGCACCGCCGGTCCCGCCTCTTTGGCGAACCGCATCAGCCGGGCGGCACACTCGCGCACCTGCCCGACGTTGCCTGGAGCACCCTCCAGCTCGTCGGTATACGTGGTCTGAATCGAGTCCACGAACACCACCTGCGCGCCCATCGCCGCCGCATGATGGAGGATGCCTTCCAGGTTGGTCTCACCCACGACGGAAACCGCCCCGGCATCCTCTTGCAGGCGCATGGCCCGCAGCCGCAGCTGCTCCGGCGACTCCTCGCCCGAAGCGTACAGGGTTCGGACCCCGGCGCGCTCCAGTCGTGCGGCGGCCTGCAGCAAGAGCGTGGATTTCCCGATCCCCGGCTCCCCGCCCACGAGCACCAGAGATCCGGGCACGATCCCGCCACCCAGCACGAAATCAAATTCCGCGAGACCCGTGCGCCACCGGGCGAGCGGGCTGGTGGCAATCTCGGAGAGCCGCGTGGGCGCAGTGCTGCCCGGTGGTCGCTTCCCGCGTTCCGACTTCCCCGCCTTCCGACTGACTGGCTCCTCCGCCAGCGTATTCCACGCCCCGCACGCGTCACAGCGCCCAGCCCATTTCGGCTGCTCCGCCCCACATTCCGTGCAGCGGTATACGGACGACGCCCTAGCCACCACTACCCTCCGCCGGAGAGCCCCGGAGCGAGCGGTTATCGAAACGCGTGTATTCCTTCTTGAAGTAGAGCGGCACGATCCCCGTCGGTCCGTTGCGCTGCTTGCCAACGATGAGCTCGGCTACTCCCTCGATGCTGTTGCCGTCCTTGTCGGTGGGTCCTTCGTACATCTCCTGCCGGTAGATGAAACAGACCAGGTCAGCGTCCTGCTCGATGGCACCCGATTCGCGCAGGTCGGAGAGCTGGGGTCGACGCCCCTCGCCGGTGCGTTGCTCGGGGGCGCGTGACAGCTGGGACAGGGCCACCACCGGAATGTCGAGCTCCTTGGCGAGCGCCTTGAGTGAGCGGGAGATGTAGGAAATCTCTTGCTGCCGGTTCTCGACGCTGGACGGCCCTTGCATCAGCTGCAGGTAGTCGACGACGACCAGCCCGATGTCGTGCTCGGCCTTGAGCCGACGCGCCTTGGAGCGCATCGCCAGCGGAGTCAATGCCGCGGAGTCGTCGATCCAGATCGGAGCCGTGCCCAGCAACCCCGCGGCCCGGGCCAGCTTGGGATAGTCGTCGTCGCGCAGCGCGCCGCGCCGCAGCCGTTGCGCGTCGACCAGGCCTTCGGAGCACAGCAGGCGCTGCACCAGCGCTTCTTTCGACATCTCGAGCGAGAAGAATCCGACGCCGACCTGGTGCTCGATCGCCGCATGCTGTACGCAGTTCAGCACCAGTGAAGTCTTGCCCATCGACGGCCGGGCGGCGATGATCACGAGGTCGCCCTTCTGAAATCCCGCCGTGAGCCGGTCGAGATCGACGAACCCGCTCGCGACCCCCGTCACCGCCCCGTGGCCCCCCTGGAGCTGTTCGATCCGCTCCATGGTCGGCCAGATCAGCTCTTTCAACCGGGAGAAGTCCTCCGAGCGCCGGAACTGCGCCACCTGGAAGATCCGGTGCTCGGCGCCGTCCAGGATTTCCCCCGAGTCGCCGCGCAGCTCGTACACGTCCTGGATGATCTCGGTCGCGGCCTCCACCAGCCGCCGCAGCACGGCCTTGTCGCGCACGATGCGCGTGTGGTACTCGACGTTGGCGGCCGTCGGCACCACGTCGATCAACGTGGCGATGTACTCCATGCCGCCGGCGCGGTCGAGGTCGCCGCGGCGCACCAGCTCTTCGCGCAGCGTGACCGGATCGATGACGTCGTTGCGCTCGGTGAGGCTCACCATCCCCCGAAAGAGGATCCGGTGCGCCTCCTTGTAGAACATCGTGTCGTCGAGGAACTCGGCCGCCTTGAGCGCCGCGTCCTGGTCGAGCAACATGGCGCCGAGCACGGCTTGCTCGGCCTCGTTGCTCCACGGGGCGCGCCGGCCCGCGTAGTCGAGGTCAGCCGTCGAGGAGACGGTGGGCGATGCGGACGTCATCCCAGGTCGGTTTCTTCCAGTTCGGGTTGCGCAGCAGGGCGGCCGGGTGATAGGTAACGATCAGGGGGATGCCGCGGAACCGGTGCACCTTCCCCCGCAATGCGCCCAGCGACTGTTTGGTGTCGAGCAACGTCTGCGCCGCGGTGTTGCCCATCGCGAGAATGACCCGTGGCGCCAGGATCTCGAGCTGCCGAAACAGATACGGCACACACGCGGCGATTTCGTCGTACAGCGGCGTGCGGTTCTGCGGTGGCCGACACTTCACCACGTTACAGATGTATACCTGGTCCCGAGCCAGCCCGATGGCAGCCAGGATCTTGGTCAGGAGATCTCCCGCCTGCCCGACAAAGGGACGTCCCGTTTCATCTTCCGTCCGCCCCGGGCCCTCTCCGACGCAGACCAGTCGAGCGCCGTCCGGACCTTCGCCCGGCACGGCGTGGGTCCGGGCTTCGCACAGGCGACAGCGGTTGCACGGGGCCACCAGCTCCGCCACGCCCCGCAGCGTCGTCATTTGCTGCAACGGGTCGGCGCTGAAGAGATCGCGGGCCGGCGGATCGTAGGCCAGGCCGGCGGGCGGCAGCTCGACGCTTTTCCCCGAGGGCGCACGACTGGCCGGGGTGGCGGGGGCCTGCAGGTCGGACGTCGGCGTCTCGGCCGGCGGCAGGGGCACCGCGTCCGTTCCCAGGAGTCGTTGCTGTTCCAGATAGGCGCGCGCCAGAGCCCGCCCGTCGCTCACGTCAAATCGTGCTCCACCACGTCGAGGATTCGTTGCGCCACGTCACGCTTCTCGAGCAGCGGCAGCTGGGTCCGGGCTCCCGACCGCGACAGCAGCGTGACTTTGTTCGTGGTCACTTCGAACCCCGCACCGGGCTCTAGCGCGTCGTTCAGAACCACGTAATCGAGTCGTTTGCCTTTCAGCTTCTGCTGCGCGCGCGCGAGCCCGTCTCCGGTTTCGAGCGCGAAACCCACGACCACGCACCCGGCGGGCCGTTCCAGGGAGGCCAAGATGTCCGGGGTCGGCTCCAACGTTACAGTGAATCGCCCGCGCTGGCGAGGACGCTTGCGGCTCGTGGGCTTCGTGGGGCGGTAGTCCGCCGGCGCGGCCGCCATGAACAGCGCCGCCGCATCGGGCATCGCCGCCTGAAGCGCGCGCTGCATCTCCACGGTGGAGCTCACGCGCACCAGCTCCACGCCGGTCGGGGCCGGCAGTGCGGTCGGGCCGCTGACGACGACGACCTGGGCGCCCCGGTCCCGCGCGGCTTCTGCGAGGGCGTAACCCATCCGGCCGCTCGATGGATTGGTGATCACGCGCACCGGATCGAGATGCTCGCGGGTGGGGCCGGCACTCACCACCACCTTGCGACCCTGCCACCGAGAAGCCACGCCGAGCAGTCGGTGCGCCGCCGCCAGGATCGTCTCCGGCTCGCTCATGCGACCCGGTCGCTCGCTCGGGCCTTCGGCCAGCGCCCCGGCCTCGGGACCGACAAAGGCCCACCCGCGTGCCGCGAGCGTGCGCAGATTGGCCTGCGTCGCCGGGTGCGCGTACATGGCGTGATTCATGGCGGGAGCGGCGAGCACCGGTCCGGAACGGGCCAGGAGGAGGGCGCTCAGCAGATCGTCGGCCATGCCCATGGCCGCCCGCGCGAGCAGCTGAGCCGTGGCTGGCGCCACGATGACGAGATCGGGAGCCTTGGCCAGTCCGATGTGCGCCAAGGCGCGGCCACGCTCCCACAAGGAGGTCAGTACAGGCCGGCCGGTCAGGGCCTCGAACGTGAGCGGCCGTACGAATTCGGCCGCCGCCGCGGTCATGACCACGTCGACCGTGACGCCCAGATCGGTCAGGCGCCGAGCCAGCGTGCAGCTCTTGTAACAGGCGATGCCGCCCGACACGCCAAGCACGACGTGACGGCCGGTCGCGGACATCAGGTCTCCTGCTGCCGCCGCCGCCGCACCAGCTTGTACCGCAGATTCCCCTGCACCAGCTCCCCCAGCGCCCGCGTCGTGAGCTTTTGCTCGAACTCCACGCTGCGATCCCGCGGGAACTCGTTCACAAACCGGGCAAACTTCGCCGCGACGAGCACCCCGAGGTACTTGTTCTGTGTCTGATTGGCCACTTCCTGCGGTGTCACGATCCTCATTCCGTCTCCTTTACGCTGGCCTGCAGCTGATACGCCTCTTGTTCCAGGTCCCGAACCAACTCCGCGATCTGCTTGCGCATGTCCATCGTACGATGTTTGACCACATCCGGGTGGTCGATGATCTCGACCATGCGGCGGACGGTCTGCTCCAGGTCATCGTTGACGACGACGTGGTCATACACGATCGCCGCCTGGATGTCCTGACTCGCGATCCGAATTTCTTCTACGGCGATCTGCACGCGACGGGCCATTTCTGCAATCGACTCCGTGCGCCGAGCCCGCAGCCGATCCAATAGTACTCTGGCGCTGGGCGGCACCAGGAAAACCGAAATCGAGGTCGCCCCATAGACCGCGCGGACCTGGCGCGCACCCTTCACTTCGATGTCCAGCAGGACGCTCAAGCCCCGCGCCAGGATCTCCTGAACCTCGCTCCGCAACGTTCCGTAGAGCTCACCGGCGTACTGGGCGAACTCCAGGAACTCACCGGCGATCTTACGCTGCTCGAACTCCTCGCGCGTGATGAAATGGTACGCTGCGCCGTCCGTTTCGCCGGGCCTCGGCTTCCGCGTCGTTGCCGACACGGAATAGCCAAACTGCGCCGGGTATCGATCCAGCAGGGCCCGGGTGACCGCGGTCTTGCCCCCGCCCGACGGCGCGGACAGGATCACGACCCGCGCCGTCACTCCAGATTCTCCAGCTGCTCCCGGAACCGCTCCAGCTCACCCTTCATGGCAATCACCGTCTGGGTGATCGCCGCGTCGTTGGCCTTCGAGCCCATCGTATTCGTCTCGCGCAACAGCTCCTGCGCGAGGAATCCCAGCTGCTTGCCCACCGCGGCGTCGCTCTTCAGCGCTTCGCGACACGCCGACAAATGGGTGCGAAACCGCACCAGCTCCTCGCTGATGTCGACCCGGTCGGCGAGCAACGCGATCTCCACCGCCAAACGCTGGTCGTCCACGTTCGTTCCCGCGGCGAGCGCCGCGACGCTCTTGTGCAACCGGGCCAGCTCCGCCGCCAGACGCTCCGGGGCGCGGGCTTCGACGGTCCGCGCACCCGCCTCCAGCGCCGCCAGCCGCGCCGCGAGATCGTCCACCAGCGCTCGACCTTCCCGCTCGCGCATCGTGCGCACGTCCGCCGCCGCCCGCTCCACGATCGGCTGCATGTCGGCCCAAGTCACCGCCAGGCCATTCCCCGACACCGCCAGAACGTCCGGCAACCGGGCGACGAACGCCAGATCGGGGTCACCTTTCAACCGCAGCGTTTTCTTGAGCTGCTTCAACGCCCCTACCACAGCGCGCGCGCGCTCGAGGTCCAGGGTGACCACGCCCGCCGCCGACGGCGACTCGACCCACCGCGCGCTGACCGCGACGTGACCGCGCTCCAACAAGGCGCGCAACCGCTCGCGCAGCTCGCCTTCCAATCCGGCGAGATCGTACGGGAGCTTGAATTGGGAGTTGAAGTAGCGGTGGTTGACGGTGCGGATTTCGACCCGCATCCGGCCGCCCGCCACCTTCCCTTCGGCGGCGCCAAACCCCGTCATGCTTCGTGGCACAAGACTTTAAGCTTAGTCGCTCAAAGCACTTAGGTCAATGCGCCTAGTTTCGGAAGTACCACTGCACGCCGTAATACTGCGCGTACTTGGGGTAGCTCAATCCCGCAACATAGCTGCCGCGCATGCCGTTGTAGTTCCGGGTCAGCCAATACGCCGTGAAATCGGCGATCCGGAGCTGGATGTTGGACTCCACGAACGACGCCGGTCCGAGCGGTATCTGGGCGCCCGCCGCGTCGCGTCCCCCAAGGTTCGAGCGGCTCCAGGATTCGGCGGCCACCTCGCCCCGGAGCGCGAACACGCCGCTCTTGTACACGCGCCAGAATTTCGAGAAAAACGTCGCCGAGACCCGACCGTGCGTCGGCGGCTCGAAATCCCCCCCACCCCGGATCGGATCGAAATACCAACCGGACAGGTGCACGCCGGGCAGCGGCCGCAGCGCCACATGGAACGAGGCGTACCGGCTCCGGGGCGTCGGTCCGAGCGACGCCACCGGGCGAATCCCCGCCGCGAAGCCACGCGGCCGGAACGAATCGCGCTGCACCACACCGCCCTCGAGCGTAATGAAGCGTCGCTCCCAGCGCACGTAGGCGGCGACGTCCGTCGCGCGCTGGAAAGAATCACTGAGCACGAGCGGCGCCTGAAAATCCACGATGCGACTCGCTTCGGCCCGGATCGACACACCGAACGGCAGCGCGAGGCCCGCCGAGACGTGCCCGCGCGTGCCGTGCCCCTTGTCGCCATACTGCGATCGGCGCGCATCCGCTGCGAGGGTGAAAAACGGCACCGGCTGCCACGCACCTTGGGCCTCGAGCTGGAACGGTCGTCCCGCGCCCTGAAACCGCGCCGTCACGCTCGCGGAAGCCCGGGACCGCGTTTCGCTCAGTTCCACGCTGCCTTGGAGCAAGCGGCGATCAGGGATGAGCGTGTCGTTCGATATGGCGGTGCGGGCGACAGTGACGGTCAGGCGGGCGCCGAGTCCATCGTCGCGCGACGCGAGGAAGCCCTGGAACAGACCGTCCAGACGCCGCTGCTTCCAGGCGTCCACGACCGCCGCGGCTCCCCCGCGGTCCCAGGCGCTGCTCACGATCTGGTAGGACAGTCCGAGGCGCGGCTTGACGTATTCCGCCCGCAGCCAGAAATCCATCGAATTGAACGCGGTCGTGGAGCTGCCGGTGATCCCGTCGATGTTGCGGTAATCGACCGAGAGCGAAAGCCCCATTCCTGAGCGCCACCGCTTGGCAAAGCCGGCGCGGTACTGGGCGATCGAGTTGATCCCGGTGCTGATGCGCACTTCCGTGCGTGGCACCGATGAACGCGCCCGCCGCGTCACGAGAAACACCCGCAGCGTCGAGGGCAGCATCTGGACATCGATCCGCTCCAGCGGCGCCAGGGGCACGCGGGCGGGGTCGAGCCAGATGGAGTCGCGTCCCAGCGGCAACACCGGCACACCGTCCCAATACAGCTCGAGCCCCAGCGGACCGTGTCCTCCGTACACGGCGATTTCAGCGGCGCCAAACCAGCCGCCGCGCGCCACGTAGACGCCGGGCAGATGCCCCAGCAGGTCGCCCAGCGTCGTGATGTTCGAGAGGACCAGCGAATCCGCGTCGAAGCCCACTCGCGCGCCGCGTGGCAGGGGGCCCCGCGTCATCGCCGGCGCGAACACCGGCAGGAACCGCTCGATCGTGTCTGGGCTGGTGCTATCCGGAGGAGTAGTGTCCGTTCGAACGACAGGAGGCCGCGGTGGACCCGAGTCCACCTGCGCTCGCGCCGCGCCGCCAATCGACAGCAGAGCCCCCGCGACGAGGAGGCCCCGCCGCATCACGATCCGGCGCGGCGCAGCAGGAACTCAGTGAACAGCCGCACCCCGAAAGCCGTCGGGCCCTTCGCCTGATGCGGCCCTTCCCCGTCGGTGTAGGCCGTGCCGGCGACGTCGAGATGGACCCAGGGAAACCCCTCGACGAACTCGCGCAGGAACCATCCGGCGGCGATCGATCCGGCTCCGCGTCCGCCGGAGTTCTTTACGTCGGCGATGTCGGATTTCACGAGGTCGCGATACTCATCCCACAAGGGCAGCGGCCAGCAGCGCTCTCCCGCCCGCTCTCCCGCGTCGCGCACTTCCGCGACCAGCGCGTCGTCGTTCCCCATGACACCGCTTGCCTGGGAGCCGAGCGCGATGACGATGGCCCCGGTGAGCGTCGCCGCATCCAGTACCGCGGCCGGCTTGTAGCGGCGCGCGTACGACAGTGCATCCGACAGAATGAGTCGCCCCTCGGCGTCGGTGTTCACGATCTCGATCGTCTTCCCCAGATGGCTCTTGACCACGTCGCCGGGCTTCAGGGCCGTCCCGGACGGCAGATTCTCGGTCGAGGGAATCAGTCCGATCACGTTGAGCTTGGGCCGTACGCGCCCCAGCATTTCGAACGTGCCGAGCACCGCCGCGGCGCCCGACATGTCGTATTTCATCTCTTCCATGTTCAGCGCCGGCTTGATCGAGATACCCCCGGAATCGAACGTGATCCCCTTCCCGACCAGCACCACCGGAGCCGCCTCCCCCGCGCCCCGGTACTCCAAGGTGATGAAGCGCGGCTCCTGAGCGCTTCCCTGTGCCACCGCCAACAGCGCTCCCATCCCTTCCTTGGCGAGCTCGGCAGGCCCCAGCACCGACACGCCGAAGCCGTGCGTGCGCGCCAGCGCCTGGGCCTGTCCGGCGAGGTAGGTGGGCGTGCAAACGTTGCCCGGCTGCATCTGCAGCTGCCGGGCCAACAGGTGACCGGCGGCCACCGCGTCGCCCAGCGCGCGACCGGCTTCCGCCTGGGCCGCCTCGGAGCGATCCACCACGACGTCCACGCCTTCGATCGCGCCGCGCAGCTCGTCGGACGGACGCTTCATCTCGATGAACGCCCACCCGCCGTGCGCCGCGCCTTCCACGACGACCTGGACCTGATCGCGGGTCGCGATGCCGTTCCGTGCTTCGGCGCAGACGGCGAAGGCAAAGCGTCCTGTGCCGAGGGCGCGCGTCCGCTTGGCCGCGACCCCCGCCGCGCGCCGGACGGAGTTGCGGGTGACATCGCTCGTCTTGCCCATACCGACGAGCAGCAGGCGCCGCGCCTTGCCGCTGCCGTAGGCGAACACGGTCTCATCCCGCTTTCCCTTGAAATCTCCGCTCGCCATCGCCCTGCTGAGCGCGCCACCCGACGCCTGATCGACCGGTCCCAATGATGCGGGCAGGTCGGTGCCGGCGGCCACCGCGACCGCCAGCAGGGGGGTGTCGATGTCCGCGAGCGGCGTGCTCACCAGAGTGCTGTTCATCCGAGGTGCGCGATGATCGCGTCGGCGAAGCTGGAAGTGGAGACGGTGGTCGCCCCGGGCATCTGGCGCGCCAGATCGTAGGTCACGTGACCCTTGGCGATGGCGCCCTCGATGCCGCGCTCGATGGCCCGCGCCACGTCGCCCCAGCCCAGCTCCTCGAACATCATCACGCCGGAGAGGATGACGCTGCCGGGATTGATCTTGTCCAGCCCGGCGTACTTGGGGGCCGTACCGTGAGTCGCTTCGAACACCGCATAACCGTCCCCGATGTTGCCGCCGGGCGCGAGGCCGAGTCCGCCCACCTGCGCGGCGCACGCGTCGGAGAGATAGTCGCCGTTCAGGTTGGGGGTAGCGAGGACCGAATACTCATCCGGCCGCAGCAAGATCTGCTGGAACATCGAATCGGCGATGCGATCCTTGATGATCACCCGTTTCGCGTCCGGCGCTGCGCCCACCTCGCTCTCGGGAACGGTGCGGTCGCCGAACTGGGCCTTCGCGACTTCGTAGCCCCAGTCGCGGAACGCCCCCTCGGTGAACTTCATGATGTTGCCCTTGTGCACCAGGGTGACCGAGGGCTTGCCGCGTTCCAGGGCGTAGCGGATCGCCTTGACGACCAGTCGCTGGGAGCCGAAGCGCGACATCGGCTTGATGCCGATGGCGCTACCGGGGCGCACCTTCTTCCCCAACCGGGATTCGAGCACGGCGATCAGCTCGTTGGCCTCCTTGCTCCCGGCCTGGAACTCGATCCCGGCGTAGACGTCCTCGATATTCTCGCGAAAGATGACCACGTTGAGCTTGCCCGGCTCCTTGACCGGGGCGGGCACGCCCGGAAACCAGCGCACCGGTCGCACGCAGGCGTAGAGATCGAGCAGCTGCCGCAGCGTGACATTCAGCGAACGAATCCCGCCGCCGACCGGCGTCGTGAGCGGGCCTTTGATCGCGACCCGGTGCGCCCGGATGACGTCGAGCGTCGCGTCCGGGAGCCAGCTGCCGGTTTCCTTGAACGCCTTCTCGCCGGCCAGGACCTCCAGCCACTCCACACGGCGCCGCCCGCCGCCCGAGCGCGCGACGGCGGCCTCGAACACCCGCTTCGATGCCCGCCAGATGTCCGGTCCGGTTCCGTCGCCCTCGATGAACGGGATGATCGGGGTGTCGGAAACGACCCATTTCCCGTCGCGATAGTCGATCTTCGTGCCCGCCATCACTCAGCCTCGTTTCCGCACAGGGACCCAACGGCGATCCATGTGGCCCACGTAGTCCGCCCGGGGCCGGATCAGCCGGTTGTCGGCGTGCTGCTCCAGCACGTGCGCGCACCAGCCGCTGACCCGGCTCACGGCAAAAATCGGTGTATAGAGATCCAGCGGAATGCCCATGACGTAGTACATCGACGCGGAGTAGAAATCGACGTTGCAATACAGCCCTTTCTCGCGCTTCATCACGTCCTCGATCACACGCTGCATCGCGAACCACTGTGCCTGGCCGGCCTGCCGCCCCAGCCCCTCGGACATGCGGCGCAGGTGGGCGGCTCGGGGGTCCTCGGTGCGGTACACCCGGTGACCAAATCCTGAAATCTTGCGCTTCTGCATCAGCGCGTCCCGGATCCATCCCTCGACGCGCTCCGGCGCACGGATGTCGAGCAGCATTTTCATCACTTCGGCGTTGGCGCCACCGTGCAACGGACCCGCCAGCGCCGCCAGCGCGCCGGTGACAGCTCCGTGGACGTCCGCCAAGGTCGCCGCAATCACCCGCGCTGCGAAGGTAGACGCGTTGAGCTCGTGGTCGGCATGGAGGATGAGCGCCACATCGAAGGCGTGGTCGACCTCTTTGGCCGGCACTTGCCCCGTGCACATGTAGAGAAAATTCGCCGCCAGGGACAGACCTCGCCGCGGAGCGAGCGGCTTTTGTCCGTTGCGGAGCCGATGGAACATCGCGACCATCGTGGGCAATTGCGCGATCAATCGTACGCCCTTACGGTACTCGGCGTCCCGCCCGTCGTTGCCGCGATCCGGATCGACGAATACCGATGCGCTCACCGCCGTGCGCAGCACATCCATCGGGTCGGCGTTGAGCGGCGCGTCCCGAATGATGCGTTGCACCACCCGGTCGAGCCGCTGCGACGCCTTCAGCTCGACGGTGAATTGCTTCAGCTGAGCGCGCGTCGGAAGGTCGCCGTTCAGGAGGAGATAAGCGGTCTCCTCGAAGGTCGAATGATCGGCCAGGTCGTTGATGTCATAGCCACGGTAGATGAGCCGCCCTTCCTCGCCGAACACGTAACAGATCGACGATTCGTTGGCGACGATTCCTTCCAGACCGCGACTGGCGGGGTGGTCGATGGCGGTCGGCATGGTGGCGACGGAACACCCGTCCAGGATTCGAGGTAAACTCTGGAAACGGTGCAGTTTACACAGACGGCCCTAGGTTGCGCCAGCGGCCAACCCCGCGATAGCTGTTAGTCCAATGCGTCATCTCGTGCGGCTCTTCCCGCCATTGAGGCGCTGCCACCCCTGACGGTCGCGGTGGCGCAGCCGGTGCACTACGCCGTCGCTCCGGTCTGTCGCGTCGCCCTGTTTCCGGAATCCCCCAGCTTCGCCACCGCCCCGCCTCCTCCGAACGGGCGCGGGACCTAGCGCTCTACCGGCCTTCGGCCTGAGCGGCGGGCGGCACGTCGGCGGCCGCGGGTCCCACCACCGCGTTGCGGCCGGCGTGTTTCGCTTCGTACAACCGCATGTCGGCCTGATTCAAGACTTCGAAGCCGTCGATCCCGTCGGCCGGCAGGCTGGCAACGCCCACGCTGATCGTCACGGGAACCGTCTGCTCCCGACCGCGTCCCCCGGCCACGATGGGCGGCACGCGCAAGCGGATCCGGTTGCCGCGGGACACGGCCGTGTCCGGAAGCGTCTCGGGGAAGAGCACCACGAATTCGTCGCCGCCGTAGCGCGCCACGATCTCCCCCTGCCGCACCGACTGTTTGATCGCGGCGGCGACGGCCTTGAGCGCCTCGTCCCCAGCCGCATGGCCCCACGTGTCGTTGAATTGCTTGAACCGATCCACGTCCAGCATCAGGATCGAGAGCGGACGCCCATAGCGGCGCGCCCGCAGCGTGGCGTCGTGCAGCAGATCGTCGAAAATGCCGCGGTTCAACAAACCGGTCAGCTTATCGCGCGCCGCGAGCGACTGCAGCTCCCGCGTGCGCCACACCAGGGTCGTGCTCAGGAGCCCGGCCGCCCCCAGCAGAACGAGCCGGGAGATCTGGTCGCTCCAGCTGATGCTCCCGGATGCGCCGGCGGCGGCCACGAGAACGATCCCCAGATACTCGATCACCGCCGCCGCGCCGGCCACGGCGCAGATGCGCGGGTCGAAACGGAGCGCCGCAGCGCCGATCGCCAGGAAGTAGAGGGAAAACACGGCCACGCTGCGCACGGCCACGATCGGCGCCTGCAGCACCAGCAGGGTGCAGAGGACGCCGCTCACGAGCGTCACGTCGAGCACACTGGTGCTGAACCCCAAGGCCGGCTGGTACCCCCGTCGCCGCACCATTCGGTAGGCGATCAGCGCCGCGGCGACGCCCAGTACCTCGGCCACCAAGCCGACGGTAACCGCGCGCGACCCGGGCCGCCGGAAGGCCTCGATCACCGGGATCACCACCGCGAGGACGGTCAGCACCAATCGTGCCCGTGCGACCAGCGTCTCACCGTCCGCGCCCGCAGACACCAACGCCGCAACCGGGCTGCGCCAGAACTCCCGCCACCGGCTGATCTTCACCGGGAAGCTCATCGATGGGCGTGTGAAGCGCCCAGTGCCGGGGCGACGCGGCGAGGGAATTGGCTGCGGGACGGTCATGGAGGCGGGAATCTACTGCGCGAGCGCGCTACGCGCTCAAGGGATATGGCTCATTCCAGGCGATGTCGAAGAGGCCGTTACACCGGGTGCAGCGCAGGTTGTTGGGCTGACCTTCCAGCGGCGATCGGCAGCGGCAACCCGGACAGACGGCGTAGCGCTCGCCCCAGCTGGTGGGAAAGCGCAGACTGTTGCGGGGTGCGGAAACGACAGTCCAGCGCGTGGGCGGCGCCTGGACGATTTGCAACAGTGTGCGCGACACCGTCAACGGTTGCCGATTGACGTCCAGCACCGCTTCCTGTGGCCCGAGGCGGAGGATGCGATACCACGCCCCTCGGCGCAGCTTGACGTTCACGTCGGACTGGAGTCTGCCCCACTGCTGACCCGCCATCTACGACCTCGCGCGAGAAAAAAAAACGCACCCTACGTTGGCGAAGGTCCCCCCGAAACGTCAAGCCGCCCCTCACGGGGCGGCTGACGCGATCCCTACCGGATGCCGCGCAAGTCAAACACGCTCCGCGCCTCAGTTGATGCTGAAGGCGTTGCTCGTTCCCGCTGCCACACCGGTGGCCGTGGCGGACAACTTGTAGGGCGTACCGATCAAGTTGATGCTCAGATTCGAGAATGTCGCCAGCCCGGCGATCGCCGCGACGGTCTTCGTCCCCGCCAGCACCGCCCCCGAAGTCCCCGTCCCCGCCGCGATCGCCACCGTGACGTTCCCGACAAAGGCCTGCACCCTGTTGTTGAACTGATCGCGCGCGTCCACCGCGACGGCCGGCGCGATGATCGTGTTCGCTGTCGTGGTCGTGGGTTGCTGCGTGAAGTGCAGCACCACCGCGACGCTGGCGTTGATCACGAACGACGCGCTCGTTGCCCCCGCCACACCGGGGGACGACGCCGAGAACCGGAAGCCGGTCCCGGACTTGGTGATGCTGAGATTCGCGAACGTCGCGACCCCGCTCACGGCGTTGACGGTCGTGGTCCCGCTGAGCGTCGCCCCGTTCGCGCCGGTCCCGGAAGTGATACCGATCGTGACCGGCCCCGTGAAGCCGGTCTGCGTCACGTTCGACAAGTTCTGCACCGCCACCTGGACCGCCGGGCTGATGAACAGTCCGGCGGTGGTCGCGCTCGGCTGCACGGTGAACACCAGTTTGAGGGTCGCCGCGCTCGTGATGGTAAACGTCGCGCTCGTGGCCGAGGTGTAGCCGGTCGATGTCGCCAGGAACGTGTACGTCCCCGCCCTGTCGATGCTCAGGTTGGCGAACGAGCCGGTCCCCGCGTTGATGGTGACCGTCGTCGTGCCCGAGAGCACGCCGCCCGCCGGGTTCGAGCCGAACCCGATGGTGATCGACCCCGAAATGCCGCCCACCGTGTTGCCGTTCACGTCCTGCACAGCCACCTTCACGCCCGGAACGATGATCGAGCCCGCCGGGGTGGTGGACGGCTGCACGATGAAGCCGAGTTTCACGCCCGGCCCGGTCACCCCACCGGTCACCGGGAACGCGTTGCTGGTGGCGGTCGTAAACCCGGTCGCGGTGGCCCGCAGCGCGTAACCGGTTCCCGACAGGTCGATGCTGAGGTCGCCAAACGTGGCCACACCGCCCACTGCCGCCACCGTCTTGGTGCCGCCGAGAATAGCTCCCGCCGTGCCCGTCCCGGAGGCAATGGCGACCGTCACGTTGCCCGTGAATCCCGCCAGCACGTTTCCGATGGCGTCCTTCGCGGTCACCTTGACGGCCGGCGCGATCGCCGCGCCCTGGGCCACCGAGGACGGTTGCACGGTGAATTCGAGCCTCGAGCCATCGGTGATGTCGAACGACGGGCTGGTGGTTCCCGTCAATCCACTGGCCGACCCGGTCAACGTGTATCCGTTCCCCGCTTGATCGATGCTCAGATTGGAGTACGGGGAGACGCCGGCGACGGCCCTGACGACCAGCGTGCCCGAGAGCGTGCCCGGGATCCCGCCGGCGTTCGTCCCGATCGCCACCGTGATGTTGCTCGTAAAGCCCGTCGCCACGTTACTCGCCGCGTCCAGCGCGGTCACCCGCACCGCGGGAATCGCGGCTCCCGCCGAGCTCGAGATTGGCGGGGCCGTGAAGGCCAGCTGAGTCGCGGTGCCCGGTGTGATGCCAAAGGGCAGACTGGTAGCTCCCAGGAGAGCCCCGGACGACGCGATCAGCGAATAGCCCACGCCGACCTTGTCGATCCTCAGGTTCGAGAAGCTGGCCACGCCGCTGGCTGCTGGACGGAGCAACGTGCCCGTCAGCGTGCCCGGAATCGGGGTACCGGCGTTGGTGCCGATAGCGACCGTGATGTTGCCGGTGAAGGTCGTGACCGTGTTCCCCAGCGAATCCTGCCCGGCAACCCTCACCGCTGGGGTGATGTTGGTGGCGCTTCGTGTGGTCACAGGCTGGACGGTGAAGCCGAGCTTCACCACCGGTCCCACCGTGATCGCGAACGCGCTGCTGGTCGCGGCCGTGAGACCGGTCGCCGTGGCCCGCAGCGTGTAGCCGGTGCCGTTCTTGTCGATGCTCAGGGTCGAGAAGGTCGCCACACCGCCCGCGGCGCCGACGACCGTGGTGCCCCGGAGCAGAGCCCCGGCGGTGCCGGTACCCGAGGTGATCGCGACCGTGACGGTGCCCGCGTACGTCGGCACGGTATTCCCGCCCGCGTCCTGCGCCGCCACCTGAATCGCGGGCGCCATCGTCGCGCCGGCCGTGGTGGATGCCGGCGGCTGGACGCTGAAGAACAGCTTCGTGGCCGCGCCGATCGTGACATCGAAGCCGCCGCTCGTGGCGCTGGTAACCGGGTTCCCGCTGGCGAGGAGCGTGTATCCCACTCCTGCCTTGTCGAGAATCAGGTTGGAGAAGCTCGCGACGCCGGCGCTCGCGGCGACGGTCGTCGTGCCGGACATCGTCCCCGCCGCGGGATTAGTGCCGATGGTCATCGCGACATTGCCGGTATACGTCGTCGCGACGTTGCCCAGCAGGTCGAGGGCTGTGACTTCCACGGCGGGGGTGATGCTCACGCCTGCGGCCACAGCCGACGGCTGCCCGCTGAAGACGAGCTGCGTCGCCGGCCCGGCGAGAATGTTGAACGCGGTGCTGGTGGCGCTCACGAGACCATTGGCGCTCGCGGTCAGGGTGTAGCCCGTGCCGCTTTTGGCGATGCTGAGGTTCGAGAACGTGGCCGTACCGGACGAAGCATTGATAGGCGTGGCCCCCGCCAAGACGCCGCCCCCAGGGTTGGTCCCGATGTCGACCGTGATAGCACCGGAGAACGTCGTGACCGTATTGCCGCCGCCGTCCTGTGCCGTGACGACAACCCCCGGCGCAAGCGCGACCCCCGCGGTCGTGTTGCCTGGCTCGACGGTGAATACCAGCTTGGAAACGCTCCCGACGGCCACGGCAAAGGATGATCCGCTCGTTGCGCCGGTCACTCCCCCGGCGGAGGCGTTCAGCGTGTACCCGGCGCCCGCCCTGTCGATGCTCAGATCGGAGAAGGTCGCGACGCCTGCCGTGGCCGACACGGTGGCCGTGCCGGACAACACGGCGCCGGCGGTGCCCGTTCCGGCTGTGATCGCCAGGGTGACCGCGCCGCTGAAGCCCGTCGCCACGTTGCCCAGGGCATCGAGGGCGTTCACCTGGATGGCCGGGGCGATAGCGGACCCCGCGACCGCATCGGTGGGCTGCACCGCATAGACGAGCTGCGTAGCCAAACCGGCGCTGATGTCGAAGGCGGCGCTCGTGGCACCGATCAAGTTGGTGGCAGAGGCACCGAGCCTGTACCCCGTCCCGCTCTTGTTGATGTTCAGCGTGCCGAAGGAAGCGACGCCGTTGGCAGCGGCCACCGCGACGGCGCCCGACAGCGTCGCGCCGTTCGTGCCCGTGCCGGCCGTGATCGCAATCGCTACCGCACCGCCGTAACCCGTGGCGACGTTCCCCATGCCATCGAGCGCGGTGACCACCATGGCCGGCGCGATCTGGGCGCCCGCCGTGGCGTTGGTCGGCTGCTGCGAGTACACCAGCTGGCTCGCGGGGCCGGGTGTGATGTTGAAACCCGCGCTGGTGACGACGGGGATGCCCGTCACCGTCGCCGACAGCGTGTAGCCAACCCCCACCCTGTCGATGCTGAGACCCGAGAACGTGGCTACGCCGTTCACGGCCAAGACCGTACCCGTGCCGGCGAGTGTGCCGCCGCCGGCATTGTTGGCGATCGCCAGGCTCACGTTGCCGTTGAAACCGGTGACCACGTTATCCTGGGCGTCCTTCAGCGTCACGGCGATCGCCGGACTCACGCCGACACCCGCCGTGGCCGAGCTCGGCGGAACGGTAAAGACGAGATTCGCGCCCGCGCCCGCGAGCGTGTTGAACGGATCGCTCGTGGCGCCCGTCAGGCCAATCGCGGTCGTGCTGAGGGTGTACCCGATGCCGCTCTTGTCGATGCTCAGACCGGAGAAGGTCGCGACGCCGTTGAGGGGCGTGACGCTCGTCGTCCCGGAGAGGACTCCGCTTCCCGGATTGGCGAACAGCGCGATATCGATACCGCTGCCGAAGCTCGTCACAACGTTCCCGGATCCGTCTTCCACCGATACCTGGACCGCGGGTGTGATCGGCGCTCCGGCGATGCCGGTGCTCGGCTGCACGGTGAAATTGAGCAGCGTCGGCGCACCGACGGCGATGTCGAACGGCGCCGTGGTGGCTCCGGTGGGGACGACCGCCGCACTCGCCGACAGCGTGTAGCCCACGCCCGCTTTGTCGATGCTCAGGACCGAGAAAGTGGCGACCCCCGAGACCGCGCTCATCGAGGCGATGCCGGACAGCGTCGCCCCGGGTGTGCCGGATCCCGTGGTAATCGCCAGCGAAATCAGACCGGTGAAGCCGGTGGCGACGTTCCCCAGGGCGTCCCGAGCGGTCACCTGCACCGACGGAGCGATGTCCACGCCCGCCGTGGCGTTGCCCGGCTGCACCGTGATGATGAGGTCGGCTGCGGGGCCGGGTATGATGTCGAAGACGCTGCTGGTCGCGTCCGGCAGGCCGGTGCCGGTGGCGGTGGCGGAGAACGTGTAGCTCGAGCCGGCCTTATCGATGCTGAGATTCGAGAACGACGCGACTCCGGCGGTGGCGGAGAGCACGGTCGTCGTCCCGGACAGGGCGGCACCCGCCGTCCCCGACCCGCTGGTGATCGCCAGGGAGACGCTGCCAGTGAACGTATTCACGACGTTGCCCTGGTCGTCCTCGATCCGGACAATCACCGCCGGGCTCATGTTCGCGCCGGCGGCCGTATTGCGGGGCTGCGTAGTGAAGGAGACCTGGGAAGCAGGTCCGGCGTTGATGTTGAACGTGGCGCTGTTTGCGTTGGAGAGCCCCGAGCTCGTCGCCTGCAACCGGTAGCCCGTGCCCGACTTGTTGATGCTCAAGTCATCAAAAGTCGCCAGACCCCCGGCCGCGGTGGCCGTGGTGGTCCCCGAGAGTGTCCCGCTCCCCGGGTTCGTGCCGATCGCGATCGTCACCGAGCCGATGAAATCGGTCACCGGATCGCCATTGGCATCCCGCGCCTCGACCACCACCGTCGGAGCGATGGTTGTCGCGGCCGTCGCGTTGCCGGGATCGACCGTGAACGCAAGCTGCGTCGCGCCCGCAGGGGGCGAGACACCGTCTTTCGTGCAGGTCACCGCGAAAAGGGAGCCAACGAGGAGGGCCGCGACCCCCGCCAGACGGCGGGTGACGGGCACACGAGCACGGCGCGCGTTCGTAGTCATAGTGGGCCTCACGGCCGCGTGCACGCGCACTTTCCATGCCAAAGTACTTTATCCGACGCGGCTTAGGTGGGCTTTGCCGGCACTTGCACAGGTGTAGCGACGCAGCCACGCTTTGTGGCGTGGTGGCGTGTGGTCAGGTGGTGACCAAGGGAGTGCCCGGGGCGGGAATCGAACCCGCATGCCGTTGCCGGCACAGGATTTTGAGTCCTGCGCGTCTGCCAGTTCCGCCACCCGGGCTGGGGTTATCCCGGGGGCAATATATTGTGCCGCTACGGCCGCCGCCGCCGTCCGTCGCGCGGTCGTCCCAGCCCGCCCGCGCCCCGCTCGCGTCGAACCTCCGCGAGGCGCCGCAGCAATCGTTCGCGCAGCATCTGATACTGCGCGCGCTGCACCGGGGTCAGATACCCGGCCATCTCTTGGTCCTGTTGCTGCTCCAACTGGAACGACTCCGCGCGGTTCGCCTGCATGCCGTCCATCAGCTTCCGGACGCTGTCGGGATCGGCAGCCTGGCCCGGTCGCATCTGACTCTGCAGGCCCAAGCGCAGCTGGAGCCGACGCCGCAGGATGTCGCGGCGCCGCGACCGGAACCCCTCCTCGGTGGCCCGCAGTCTCCCGGCCTGATCGTCCGTGAGCCCGAGTTGCTGCTGCACGACCGCGCCGAAACGCCGCTCGACTTGCTGCAACAAGCGCTCCCGCTCCGGCGCCTCTCCGGGGCCGCTTGAATCCTGCTGCGCCGCAAGGCTCGGCGCGAGCGTCAGGGCCAGGACCCAGACAAACCTCCGCATCATCCCTCCAATGACCGCAGCAAGGCCTGCAGCTCGTCGGTCGTGAGATCGTTCAGATCCTCGTCGGACGGCTCCACCACCGGATCGTTCAGCGTCTGGTCCAGAGAGCCGAGCACCTGGCGTAGCTGGTCCGCGGAGAGGTCCTGAAGCTCATCGGCGACGTAATGCGTCGGATGCCGCTGGCCACCCGCGCTGTTCCATCCGCGCACCAGGATGCCTGCCCCGACGACCAGGACGACCGCCGCCGCCGCCCGGAGCCATCCCGGCTGGATCCACCAGAAGCGCGCCGGTCGAGTCGCGGGTGGGGTGCGCAGCCGCTCGACGATGCCGGCCGCCACACGCTCCACATTCAGCCGCTCCGCCGCCCGTCCACCGAGACGCTGGGCCATTTGTCGCAACTCGTCGTCTTCGAGACGCTTCTCGTTCATTGCATCCACTCCTTCAATCGCTTCACGGCGTGGTGATAGTGCACGCGGGCCGCTCCAGTCGATGTATCCAAAGCAGTCGCGATTTCCGCGTACTCCAGGCCTTGCTGGGCTCGCAGCAGGAACACCTCGCGCTGCATCCGTGGCAGGCGCTCGAGCCCGCGCCGCAACCGTTCCTCCGCCTCACCGGCTTCCGCCCGCTGTTGTGGATCCCCGTCGCTCGAAGCGAGCCGCTCATCTAACGGAACGACCTGGCGCCGGGACAGGCGCCGGCCGAGGTCCTTCAGCGCATTGCCTCCGATCGTCATCAGCCAGGTGCGAAACTGGCACTGGCCCCGAAACCCGGCGATTGCCCGAAACGCGCGTATGAACGACTCCTGAACCAGATCGTCCAGATCCGCCTCCGGGGCCCCCGCCCCGGACAGAAATCGCGCCACTGCTTTCGCGTGTCGCCGCACGAGCTCGCTCGCCGCGGCCTCGCTCCCGCCCTGCCAGGCGGCGATCAGCTCGGCGTCGGACCGGGCGGCCGTCTCCGCGGAAGGCATGGGTGTTGGGTGGACGTAGGAGATGAACTGAAATTAAGGGCGGGAGGACCCTCTACCGTCCTCTCGCACCCGCAACTAGCTTCACATTCGAACAACCGTTCGAAAATGCGCCCATACGATCAGCGATTTGACGCCCTGCTGGCCCATGCGGCCCGGGTCTTTGCCGACCGGGGCTACGACCGCACCACCATGCGCGATCTCGCCGCGGCCAGCGGGATGTCGCTCGCCGGGATGTATTACTACGTGCGCGGCAAGGAAGACCTTTTGTACCACGTGCAGGAGCGGTGCTTCACACGGGTGCTCGAGGGGTCGGAGACGGCGTTGGCAGCCGCGAATGATCCCCACGAGCGGCTGGCCGCCTTCATTCGTCACCATGTGGCGTTCTTCGCGGCGCACATGCCGGAAATGAAGGTCCTGTCCCACGAGGCCGCGGCCTTGAGCGGCGAGCGCCTCAAGCAGATCACGCGGATCAAACGTCGCTACGTCGATCGCCTCGAGGGCCTGCTGAAGGACGTCGCTTCCGACTGGCCCCCCGCCGAGCGCTCGGCCGCGACGTATGCCCTGTTCGGCATGATGAACTGGATCTACAACTGGTACGACCCCGCGGGACCGCTCGACGCCGAGCGCCTGGCGGAGATGCTCACCCGAATTTTCCTCGGCGGGGTCGCCGAGGCCCGTCCCACGGTTTAGGGAGGCTCAGGACACACATGGCAACGATGACGGAACCCCAGGTGAAGGCCCTCATCCGCTACCACGTCGAGGATGGGCTCGCGATCATCGCGCTGGACGATCCGCCGGCCAACACCTATACCCACGAAATGATGCGCCAGCTGGACGATGCGATTCTGCAGGCGCGCTTCGACGACAACGTGCACGTCATCGTGCTGCGCGGCCACGGCGAGAAATTCTTTTCCGCCGGCGCCAACATCAGCATGCTCAATTCGGTGACGCCGCGGTTCAAGTACTACTTCTGCCTCCACGCCAACGAAACGCTGAACCGTCTCGAGCACACGCCCAAGCTCACGATCGCGGCGCTGAACGGTCACACCGTGGGCGGCGGGCTCGAGATCGCGATGGCCTGCGACATCCGCCTCGCCAAGGAGAACGCCGGCAAGATCGGGCTTCCCGAGGTCAACCTCGGCGTTCTCCCCGGCACGGGCGGCACCCAGCGCCTGGCCCGCATCGTCGGCAAGGCGCTCGCCATCGAGATGATGGTGAAGGGCGAGACGTTCTCGTTCGAGAAAGCCAAGGAGCTGGGCCTCGTGAACGAGGTGTTCCCCGCCGAGAGCTACTGGGAGCAGGCGCTCCTCTACGCCAAGCAGTTCTGCCCGCCCCACAAGGCTTCGAAGGCGGTCGGCCTGATCAAGCGCGCGGTGCAGTCGGGCGCCGAGGTGCCGTTCGAGTACGGATTGACGATCGAGCGCGAGCTGCAGCAGCAGTTGTTCCAGAGCGAGGACGCGAAGGAAGGCATCGCGGCCTACGTGGGCAAGCGCGTGGCGGAGTTCAAGGGCCGGTGAGAACCGACCTCTTCATCAATAACGAGTGGCGGCCCGCCGCCTCGGGGAAGCGGTTCCCGGTCGAGAATCCGGCCACCGAAGAAGTGATCGCCGAGGTAGCGCTGGGCGACGCCACGGATGTCGACAACGCCGCCCTTGCGGCGCGCGCCTGCTTCGAGTCGGACGCCTGGCGCGGTTTATCCGCCCGCAAGCGCGGTCGCCTGCTGACCAAGGCCGCCGACCTGCTCGAGGCCCGCCTCGACGAGTTCGCCCGGCTCGAGACGGCGCACAACGGCAAGACGCTGTTCGAATCGAAGATCGAGCTCACGATGACGGTCAACACGCTGCGCTATTACGGCGGGTGGGCTGACAAGATCACGGGCGACACGTTGCCCGTGGAGGGGAACTTCCTTTGTTACACCCTGCGCGAGCCGGTGGGCGTGGTCGGGGCGATCGTGCCGTGGAACTTCCCGCTCAATATCGCGAGCTGGAAGTTCGCCCCGGCGCTCGCCGCCGGATGCACGATAGTGCTGAAACCCGCTTCGGAAACGCCACTGACCGCCCTCGCCATCGCGGACGTCATGCTGGAGGCGGGCTTCCCACCGGGCGCGTTCAATGTCGTACCGGGCGGCGGCTCGACGGCGGGGGCCGCCCTCGTGCGGCATCCCGACGTCGACAAGATCTCGTTTACGGGGTCCACCGAAATCGGCCGGCAAGTCATGAAAATGGCTGCCGAATCCAACAAGCGCGTCACGCTCGAGCTGGGCGGCAAGAGCCCCAACGTCATCTTCGCCGACGCCGATATCGCGGCCGCCGTGAAAGGCGCCCAGACCGGCATTTTCTACGGCAAAGGTGAAGTGTGCGCCGCCGGCTCCCGCCTCCTGATCGAGGAGCGGGTCCACGACCAGGTCGTGGAACAGCTCGCTGCCGGAGCGAAGCAGCTCACCCCCGGTGACCCGCTCGACAAGAACACGCGCCTCGGCGCGCTGGTCTCCAGGAAGCAACAGGAGACGGTGCTTTCCTACATCAAGAAGGGTGTGGAGGAGGGCGCCTCCATTGTCGCGGGTGGGAAGGCGGTGCAGCCGAATGGCAAGGGGTACTACGTCGAGGCCACCGTGTTCGACGGCGTCACGCCGGAGATGACCATCGCGCGCGAGGAGATCTTCGGTCCCGTGCTCGCGGTGCTCACGTTCAAGGATTTCGACGAGGGCGTGAAGCTCGCCAACCGCTCGATGTACGGGTTGGCCGCCGGCATCTGGACCAAGGACATCCAGAAAGCGCACCGCGCCGCGCGGGCGATCCGGGCCGGCACCGTTTGGATCAACAGCTACAACTTCTACGATTCCGGAGCCCCGTTCGGCGGATTCAAAGCGAGTGGGTTCGGGCGGGATCTGGGACGCGATGCACTCGATGGGTATCTCGAGACGAAGACTGTCTGGGTGGGACTCTAGGGGACGGCATGGGGCGAGAGGCGTACATCTACGAGGCGCTGCGTACCCCCGTGGGGAAGCACGGGGGTTCTCTGGCCGGCGTACGTCCCGACGATCTGGCGGCGGTTCCGATCAGGGCCGTCGTCGAGCGGGCGAAGATCGATCCACAGAGCATCGATGACGTCATCCTGGGGTGCGCCAACCAGGCCGGCGAAGACAACCGCAACGTCGCGAGGATGGCGCTGCTCCTCGCGGGGCTCCCCGTCGAGGTCCCGGGGCAGACCGTGAACCGCCTGTGCGGCTCGGGCCTCCAGGCGGTGGCGAGCGCCGCCCAGGCGATCAAGGCCGGTGAAGGCGACCTGTTCGTGGCCGGCGGCGTCGAAAGTATGACACGGGCCCCGTATGTGATGCTCAAGTCGGCTGAGCCATGGACCCGCAAGGCTCCCGAAATCGCGGACACGACGGTGGGCTGGCGTTTCACCAACTCCCGCCTGAAACAGGACTGGACGATTTCGCTTGGCGAAACCGCGGAAGTCGTGGCGGAACGGTACGGGATCAGCCGCGCCGAGCAGGATGCGTTCGCGGTGGAGAGCCAGCACCGGGCGGAAACGGCGTTACGCGATTGCGTCTTCACCGATGAGATCGTCCCAGTGACCCTGCCCGACGGCACGAGCTTTTCGAAGGATGAGTACCCGCGTGCCGGTACGTCGCTCGACAGCGTGGCCAAGCTCAAACCGGCTTTCAGGAAGGACGGCACGGTCACCGCAGCCAGCTCGAGCGGGATCAACGACGGGGCGGCCGCAATGCTGGTCGGATCGGCGGATGGACGGATGGGCGGATCGAAACCACTCGGACGCATCGTCACCACGGCAGTTGCCGGTGTCGATCCGAGCTGCATGGGGCTGGGGCCGATTCCCGCAACGCGGAAGGCCCTCAAGCGCGCCGGGCTGTCGATCGACCAGATCGACCTGGTCGAGCTGAACGAGGCCTTCGCGGCCCAGGCGATCGCCTGCATTCGGGAGCTGAAGCTCGATCCCGCGCGGGTCAACATCTACGGCGGGGGAATCGCCCTTGGCCACCCGCTCGGCTGCACCGGCGCCAAGATTCTCACGACTCTTCTCTACGCCTTACACCGTAGGAATGCTCACTACGGACTGGTGACGATGTGCATCGGCGTCGGGCAAGGCATCGCGACGATCGTAGAGCGCGTATGAGCTTCGTATTAGTCGACGTCACGGATAGTCTCGCCACGGTGACGCTCAACCGTCCCGAGAAGATGAACGCGCTCACCCGGGAGCTGTGCGACGAGTTGATCGCCGCCCTGCGCAGCCTGTCCGCCAGGCCGGATGTGCGGGCGATCATTCTCACCGGCGCGGGCCGGGCGTTCTGCGCCGGAGCGGACCTCACGAGCCTCACCACCCATGGCGATGCCCTGGTCGCCGGCGGCAAGCAGATCGCCCTGCTGATCCGCGAGGCGCCGCAGCCGGTGCTGGCGGCGGTGAATGGCGCCGCCGCCGGCGGCGGCGCCAATCTGGCCCTCGCTTGCGACTATCGACTGGCATCCGAGGCGGCCACGATCGGCCAGGTGTTCGCGAAGCTCGGGCTCGGCCCCGATTGGGGCGGGAGCTACTTCCTGCCCCGCCTCGTCGGCCCCTCCCGGGCCCTCGAGCTGTTATGGAGCGCACGGATGGTGCCGGCCGCCGAGGCGCACGGCCTTGGCCTGTTCGACCGCGTCGTCGCGGCCGACCGTCTCGCGACCGAGGTCCGGGCGCTCGCCGCCGCATGGGCGACGTTTCCTCCGCTGGCGCTACGCCGGGCCAAGGAGGCGATCTACCGGAGCGCCCACACCCCGCTCCCCGACATGCTGGATCACGAGATCGCGATGCAGCACGAGTTGTTCGCCACCAAAGAGGCCCGCGCGCGCCTCGATGCCTCACTCGCCACCCGGAGTCGCTGACCATGGTCCGGAAGCTGAACAACTTCGACGACTGGATCGATTATTTCCACTATTGGCAGGATTCGATCGGCCTTCCCCAGGGGGCGCTGCGGGATTTCAATTTCGACGCGAAGTTCGGCGATCAGGAAGTGCCGCACATCGAGTTCGGCCACTATCGCGGCCAGCGCAAGTGGCCCACGGTGATGCACATTCCCGACCAGCGCATCCGGGACGCCTTGCTCAACCTGATCGTCTATCAGGGCGACACCGAATTCGCCTCGGTGGAGCAACAGCGCAGTCTGCTGCACAACGCTCCCTCCGACTACGACCTGCTCTCCCTGCAGCGCGTGATGATCGAGGAAATGCGTCACGGCTGGCAAATGAGTTATCTGCTGTGCGCGCATTTCGGTGACGAGGGCAAACGCGAGGCGGCGAAGCTGCTGGAGCGGCGCGCCGACGAAGGCGAGCGATTGCTCGGGAGCTTCAACGAAATCGTCGACAACTGGCTCGATTTTTTCACCTATACCCAGTTCATCGACCGCGACGGCAAGTTCCAGCTCAAGATGCTGTCGGTGAGCGCGTTCGATCCACTGGCCCGCTCGATGGGCCCGATGCTGAAAGAGGAGTCCTTCCACCTCGGGACCGGCAACAACGGCCTGCTCCGCATCGTGAAAGCGGGCAAAATGCCGCCCGAGGTGATTCAGCGGTTCTTCTGCAAGTGGATCCCGACCGCGTTCGACCTGTTCGGCACGGACAATTCGTCGTCCGCCCATTGGGCCTACGTGTGGGGCCTCAAGGGGCGCTACGACGAGCGTGACAACACCACCGACGCCGACAAGTCGAAGCTCAACGAGCATTCCCGGGGCCTGTACCGACAGGAAATCGTGAAGCTGATCGAGCGGCTCAACATGTTCATTCCGGAGCGGGACCGCTGGCTCAAGGTGCCCGAGCTGCAGTTCAACCGACGCATCGGGTTGTATGCCCATCAGTGCTTCAGCGCGGAAGGCCAACCGATGGACGCCGAGAAGTACCCGGCCTACCGCGCCAATCTCCTGCCGCGCCCCGAGGACATCGCGCTAGTGCACGACATCGAGAAAGAGCCAGACTGGATCGAGCCGAAGAAAGCCGATAGCCTACTGCAGTGACGCGGCCGCTCGTCATCGCGCACCGCGGCGCGTCGGCCGTTGAGGTGGAGAACTCCCTCGCGGCCTTCCGGGCCGCCGCGCGGCTCGGCGCGAACGGCGTGGAGTTGGACATCCATGCGACGACCGACGGGGCGTTGGTCGTGCATCACGATGCTACGATCGCGGGTGATCTCATTCCGGCATCGACGGCCGCGGCGATCCGGTCCAAGCGCCTGCCTAACGGCGAGCCTCCCCCGCTGCTCGAGGAGGCACTGGCCGCCATCGACGCGCGGCTCCGCGTGTACGTCGAGGTGAAGACGCTGCCTCCGTCGAGCGACGCCCGATTGCTGGCCGTTCTGGATGGAGGACCGAATCCATCGGGCTACGCGGTCCATGGGTTCGATCACCGCATCCTGGCCCGGCTCGGCCGGCTGCGCCCTTCCCTGCCTCGGGGTGTGTTGAGCGCCTCATATCCCGTTCGCCCGCTCATTGCACTCGAGGATAGCGGCGCTGTGGCGTTCTGGCAGGAGCGGTCGTTGGTGGACGCTGATCTCGCGACTACGCTCCACGGGGCCGCAGCCCTGTTAATCGTGTGGACGGTGGACGATCCGGTCGAGATGACTCGCCTCGCCGGGATCGGCGTCGACGGCCTGTGTACCAACCGGCCCGATGTCGCTCGTCGCGTAGTGGACGCCCTGACGAGATGACCGTCCCGGACCCCACCCCCCCGCGCGTTGCCGTCATCGGCGCCGGGACCATGGGACACGGCATCGCCTACGCGGCCGCGCTCGCCCGGTGTCCGGTGGCGCTCACCGACAGCCGTCCCGATGCGCTGGCCCTTGCGAAGGGCCGCATCGAATCGCTGCTCGCCGGCGGGATGCAACGGGGCAAGCTGACGGAAGCCGATCGGGCTTCCGTGCACGGGCGATTGCGTTACGTACCGGACCTGGACCACGCCGTGATGGATGCGCAGATCGTGATCGAGGCCATCGTCGAGCGACTCAATACCAAACAGCTGTTGTTCGCCGCCGTGGAGCGGCAGGCCCCGCCCGAAGCCCTGCTCGCCTCCAACACGTCATCGTTGTCGGTCGGTCAAATCGCCACGGCGGTGCGCGAACCGGGGCGTCTCATCGGCATGCACTTTTTCAATCCCGTGCACGTGATGCGACTGGTCGAAATCGTGCGGCACGGGCGCACATCCCCCGAGTCGATCGCGGTCGCCACCGCGTTCGCCCGGCACCTCGGCAAGGAGCCGATCGTCGTCCAGGACTCACCCGGCTTCGCGTCGAGCCGCCTCGGCATCGTGCTGGGGCTCGAAGCGATGCGGATGCTCGAGCAGGGCGTCGCCTCCACGGAAGACATCGACAAGGCGATGGAGCTCGGCTACAACCACCCGATGGGACCGCTCAAGCTCACCGATCTCGTGGGGCTGGACGT
>CAZRGT010000028.1:0-20277 GCA_964599725.1 uncultured Gemmatimonadaceae bacterium
GTGTTGTTGGCGGGGGTCGAGCTGAAGCCGTCGCCGGTGAGGGTCGCGCTTTGCCCTTCGACCAGCGTGTCGGGTTGCACACTCGTGAGCATCAGGTTGATCGCGGCGGCACTGATGGCGACCGGCGCCCCGGTCAGGGCGCCCGATTGCGCCTCGAGCGTTTGCGCGCCAAGGCCGGGCCCAAGCGTCCAGGCGGTCTGCGCCTGACCGTTCGCCCCGGTCGGCGCGGAGATCGGATTCACTGACCCGCCGCCGGAGGTCACCACGAAGTCCACCGTTCGCGCGGAAACGGGGTTGCCGAACTGGTCGTTCGCGCGGACGACGACTGGCGCCGACAGGGCCGTGCTGGGCTGGCCCTGCTGATTGTTTCCGGACACCAGCACGAGCGCGGACGCCACGTCGGCCACCGCCGTCGCGCTGAAGGAGACCGTGTTCGTCCCGGTCGCTGAGGCGGTGACCGTCTGCGCCACCCCTGTTATTGTCCCGATGGTCCACGATACCGCCGCCCGCCCATTCGTGCCCGTTACCGCGCTCGGCGCGCTCAGGTTCCCCCCGCCTTGCGTGGTCACGAAGCCCACCGTCACGCCAGCCACGGGGCTGCCGAGCGCGTCGTTTGCCTGCACTGTAAGCGCGGTCGGCAGCTGCTGGCCGACCGTGTCGGTCTGGGCGTTCCCCACCACTTGCACCAGCGCGGCCGCCGCCTGCGCCACCGTCACATTCGCGGGCGAGCTGTTCAGCGCGCCCGAATGCGCGGTGACCTGAGCGCTCCCGTTGCCGACCGCGGACACCAGCCCCGAGCCGTTCACCGTCGCCACCGCCAAATTGTTGGACGCCCAGGTGAGCGAAGCGCCTGCGATCGGGTCGCCTCGCTGGTCCAGCACCGCCGCCGTCAATTGTTGCGAGGCGCCGAGTGAGGTGAAATTCACTGTCGCGGTGTTGAGCTGCACCGTAGTCGCCCGCGGGACGAACGGTTCGGTACCCTTGCAGGCCGCGCAGGCGGCCACGACTCCGGCGGTGAGAGCGACGACGCGATTCAGACGGCAGTGCGTAACCACAGGGACCTCGGAGCGGAGCGTGAATGGGTTGCCTTGCGCGGGAACCGGGCTTCCCGTAGGGGGGACCAACGTAGCAAAAGCTCGAGAAGTTGGCGAGCCCGAAGGCTACTTCACGACGGCCAGCGAGTACCCCGCGAGCGGCCGCGTTTGGAAACCTCCAGCCGCCGTCGCGGCGACTTGCTGGAGCGTAGCGCCATACTGAGCGACCTTGTTGATGTCATCCACCTGGAGCGTGAAGATCGTTCCCGCAGAAAGTGTCCCCGTCAGGGCGATGGTCGCGTTGGCCGTGGTCACCGGCCCGCCCCACAGGGTCAGCCCGGCTGCCGGCGTTATCGTCCCCGGCACCGTAGGCCCCGACAGCACCACGATCGCGGCGCCGTCCTGTCCGTTCGGCGGCCTCGTGAGGTTGGAGGTGCCTGTACTACTTCGTAATGGTGACCGAGTAGCCCATGAGCAGGGAGGGCCGCCGCACGAAGGTGCCGGCCGCGCTCACTGGAGTCGCCGTCTCGCCGCGTGTCGCTAGCGCGGCTGGATGACCCGGACCACCCGCCCACGCGGGTCGATGACGAGAATCGGGATCCGCAGAATGTCATCTACCAGTTGCAGCGTGCTCTCGGGCCTGGCCCGCAGAGCGCCCAGAGGGTTCACGACGGTGTACGGGTCCGACGCGGCGTAGTTCACCTGGTAAGCCAGGTCCCCCATGGACGCCGTTGAGGTGACGCTGAGCGGGTTAAACCCCGAATTGACGAACCCGGTCATCAGCTCGTTGGCGAACGTGGTTTCGCGCCAATGGCCGTCGCGTGCGCCCGCTCCGCACGAGACCCCAGGCGGAGGACTGGCGCAGTTCTCCAACGGGACCTTGGCACCCGCGCTGTAGCCCGCCCCGCCGTTACTGTTGAATGCCGCGATCGCCTGCGCACCGACGAAGTGCGGGTCGGCACCCCCGGCCCCAACGATCAAACCTAAGCCGTCTGGGGGTGGGTCCCAAACCGTTCCGAACCCCAGCACATGCCCCATCTCGTGCAGAATCACCTCGTCGAACAGGCCGAAAGCGATCAGGCCCGCGACGTCTGCCGTGTCGAAATGCATCACGCCGAGGCCTGTCAGGAACCCCGGATCGCGAATCAGACAAGCATTCGCTCGCCCCACGACCTTCCCCGGTCCATCGATCGAGTCGAGCTGGGCGTAAATGATGATGTCATCGATGGTCTCGTTGATGGCGGGCGTCCCAGGTCCGCAGGTACCGGCCGGGAAGATGGCCAGGCCGTCTGGCACGTCGCCGTAGATCAGCCGCTGCCATCTGGCTTTCGCGCTGTCGAACGCTTCCTGCTGCACCGGCGTGACGGTCGTGAGATAGCGCACGTCGATGTTGTACGCCGCGGTCGCGCCGGTGGCCGCGAACGACACCGGGTTCCCCGCAATCCCCACCCCCGTCACCGTCGCGGTCAGGGCGTTGGGGCCCACCCCCACCGTCCAGCTCGCGACCGTGGCGATGCCGTTGACGTTGGTCATCACCGTCGAACCCGTCACGCTCCCCCCACCGCTGGCCAGCGCGAAGTCCACTTGGGCGCTGGGCACCGGCAGGTTCGCCGCGTCGCGCACCAGGACCGCGGGATTGACGTTCAGGTCGAAGCCCGCCAGGCCTGTCTGGTTATCGCCCGCGTTGGCCACCACGCTTGCCGGCGCCCCGGGCGTGGCGGCCGTGGCTGTGAAGGTGACCGGAGTCGCCGGTCCCGTGGCCACGGAGGCGCGCACGGCCTGAGGCGCGCCGGCCGTCGCTCCCAGCATCCACGTGACGTCGGGGATCTGCCCACTGGCATCCGTCGTGCCGCTCACCGCACTGAGGTCACCGCCCCCCAGCGTCACCGACAGGTCGATGAGGACATTCGGGATCGGGTTGCCGCGCGCGTCGTTCGCGCGGACGCCCAGGGCGAGGGGGAGCTGGGCCCCGACCGCCCCTGTCTGCCCGTCGCCCGCGGTCTTGACGAGCTGCGCGACCTGCTGCGCGACCGTCACCAGTGCTGTCCCGAAAACGGAGCCGGCGGTCGCCCGGACGTTGGCCGTCCCGTTACCCGCGGCGGTCACGAGACCAGCCGGGCTGACACCGGCTACCGTCGCGTTGGATGTGGACCAGACGACGCTCGCGCCCGCGATGGTGCCCCCCCGTTGGTCCAGCACCGTCGCCGTGAGCTGTTGCGAAGCGCCGATTGACGCCAGGTTCACCGCCGGGGTGCTGAGCGTTACCGTGGTTGCCTGCGTCACGAACGGCTCGGTGCCTTTACAAGCGACCGAGACGGCGGCAAGTGCCGCGGCGAAGGCGACGATGGGACGCAGACGGGGGCGCGTGGTGATCATACTGTGCGCTACTTCGTGACGCTGACCGAGTAACCCGTCAGCAGAGCGGGCCGCAGCACGAAGTTTCCAGCCGCGGACGCAGCCACCTGAATCAGCGTCACCGTGTATTGCCCGACCTGCCGCGTGTCGGCGACCTGCAACGTCAGTATCGGCCCCGACATGAGCGTGCCGGTCAGCGCGAGATTCGCCGAGGTCGTGGTCACCGGTGCACCCCACAACGTGAGCCCGGCGCCCGCCGTCACCGATGACGGCACGGCCGGCGAGCTCAGCGCGAGCATCACGGCGCCGTCTGCCCCACTGTTGGGGGTCGTGAGATTGACGGTGAGAGCGCCCGGCGTGGGACCGGTGGCGTCGCCCTTACAGGCGAGTGCCAATGCGACCGTGGTCGCGGCGAGCACCCGACGCAGCGGGGTCATGGCCGGCCTCCTTTCCGCACGGCGGCCGCACTCGGTGGTGGAGCGGGTGTAGCGCCCGTTGACAGCACCCAGGCAAAGAAGTCGCCCACGTCGAAGCAGTTCTGGTTCACCACGACGCAGTTCTTGTTGCCGAGCAGGTCGAGATAACGGATGTCGTCGACGGTGAGCGTCCCGGCGGCCTTCAACAGCTGATTGACTACGTTCGCGGTTGCCAGCACCGGCGCCGTAACCGCGATCCCGAACTGCTGCTGGACCTGCTGTGCTCCGGACGTCACCCGGGCGGTGAACGTGAAGGTACCCGTGGCCGTCGGAATCCCGGTGATGCGTCCGTCCACGGCGAGCGTCAGGCCGTCCGGCCACTGGCCGCTCACGATCGACCAGCTCTGGCTCAAGCCCCCGCCGCTCGCCCTGAGCGTATCGGCGTACGGTCTGGCCATGATCCCACCCGGCCGCGGGTCGCCGCTCGTGATGATCAGCTGGGGAGCGAAAGCCGCCTGGACGTCATATGGCCGGCCCATCGGGAGCGTGATCACAGGATTCGAGGACACTGTGTCCCCGGTCCAGCCGCCGAATACGGCCGGTGCGGTCGGCGTCGCGGTGAGTGTGACCGGCGTGCCTTGCGGGACGTAGGTGCCATTCGAGTCGGCCGCGGGGCTGTAGCCCACCGTCCCGTTGGCCCCCACGGTGACGTTGAGCCGGTGTGCACGGTCGAGCGTGGCCGTGTAGGACGCGCCCGTCAGGGCGCCGGTGACGGTGTGAGAGATCGCCCCGCCGTCCGACCAGGACGCGAAGGTGAACCGAGTGCGAGCGTTCCCCGGGGTTTGACTGTCCGGTACCGCGATGGTGTGGCTCGAGCCGTCGTCGAAAAAGTTGCGGAACACGTTGTAGGGAGCGCCATCCACGAGCACCGTGGCAGCCGGGTCGCTGGCCTGCACCGTCGTGACCCCGCCGAAGCGCAGGCGGAACGACATCGCGCCTTTCGGTTGCAGTTGTTGAATCAAATCGATCGCGAACCCGGCGAAGCTCGTGTCGGAATTCTTCGTGGCCGCCGGGTTGGTCGCGAACGAGAACGCCGTGTTGCCGCTCGTTCCCGGATAGGGATCGCCGCCGTCGCCGCGGTTGCAGCCGTTCGCCTCGCACCACAGCTGGCGCAGCCCGTCCGCTTCCTCGAGCGCCACGCCATGAAGCGACCCGGCATTCACGTTGTTGGGACAGACGCTGATCAGGCAGGCCTTCTGGTCGTCGATGTGCCACATCATGAGCCCGCCCCCGCCGTGCAGGCGGATCACCGCGCTGTCCGACAGCACCGCCTGCCGGTTCTCGATCAGGAAGTGCTCGGGACGGGTATTCGGAGGCTGCACATCGACGAAGAAGACCGTATCCGCCGTGGGCACCGGGCCGACGCTGTAGGTGCCGGGCGTGGTGAGCGGGACCACCGTGGTCCAGCCCATCTGCTGCAGCGACCACGCGTCGTACCGGGTCGGGCTTTCGGGCTTGGTGTAGTTGCCGCTCGACATCAGGGCCCACTCACCGGCGCCTGCGGTCGCGCCGCTGACGTCGTAGAGGTCGGGCAGCGCCAGGATGTGACCCAGCTCGTGGGCGGCCGTGCCGATCGGCATGATCGCCGTCGAGTCGCACACCCCGCCGCCGGGCGAGCCGAGGCCGCTCTGCAGGATGTAGTCCCGCACGATGATCTTGCCGCCATTGTGGGCATCGTCGTTGGTGGTGGTGAAGATGCTCCAGCGATGCGACCACAGATGGTTGTTCGAGGACGACACACACGCGCCGTCCATGGAGGGGTGGAGAAACAGCATCGCGTCGACGAACCCGTCGTCGTCAACGGAATTGGGAATGTTGTCGGGGCCGTCGTTATCGAATTGTCCGAAGTCCACGAGCGAGTCCGCGCCGCGGACTGCTTCGGCGAGACCGGCCTGCATGAGGAAAGACGAATTGCCGAAGAGTCCGTTGCAGTTGTCCGTGGACGGATTGTCCGGGCAGGACCCCGGCGCCCCGGTATAGGCGTCCTCGTTACCGGTCAGCGCCACCCATCCCACCGCCTGCCCCTGGATGCTGAACAGCCCGTTCGAGAGCTGCTCGTAGAACGAGCGCAGCGTATAGGGCTTGCCCCCTGGCGGAGCGGAATCGAACAACGTGGCCGTGTACTGCGAAGTATCGCGCGAGTACTGCGCTGCCGGGCTGTTCTGGTAGCGAAACATGATCACCGGCACCTTCAGCGTCCCGCTGATCGCCGTGGCCCCCGCCGGGGCGGCGTTGAGTGCGCGGAAATCGCGCCGGGCCAGAAGCTGAGTGCGGCGCGCGGCGACCGCCCGCGCCCGCACGCGCCAGCCGCCGTTGGGCGTGATGTCGAGCCCGGGCAGCTCCCAGCCGCGCACCGGGCGCAGCTCCTGCGTGTCCTGCGCCGCCGCCGGCGGTGCCGTCGTGAGCCCCACAGCGAGGGCCAGCAACCGGAGTAAACCCGAACGCGACATGATCGATCCTCCGAACGGCGTGGCAGGCGGCCGATTCAGCAATGTACGCTAACCTGCGGCGGCGCCGGAAGCTGTGCCGCCGCTCACGTTGCGGCGCGACAGCCAGAACCCAACCCCCATGAACGCCACGACGCCACCCACCACCTTCACTCTGTACCACAGCGGGTTCGGCTCGTCGGCCGGAGGCACGAACCCCAACACGATGGAGAACGCCACCGCCGCCATGCCGACCAGGCCGGTCAATGCCGTCCCGATCGACCGCACTCGGCGCAGCCGCAGATAGGCGGCGAAGACGTAGAGATAAGGAAAGAAAAAGAGGATCAGCGTCGCCTGCGTGAGCAGGAGATACGCCGATTTCACCGTCGAGCCCGCAAGCCCGGCGACGATGAACACAGTCGCCAGCGCACCCATCAAGAGCAGCGACACGTAGGGCGTCTGCCAGCGGGGGTGGAGCTTCGCGAACGCCGGCGGCAGCGCCCGGTCCACGCCGGCCGCAAACGGCAGCCGCGCCGAGCCCGACAGCCAGGCGCTCAAACCGCCGACGTTGGCGGCGGTCAGCAGCAGCGCGATCAGGATCGGCACGAAGCCCAGCCCGGGAACCGCCAGCCGCTCGACCAGGGCTTGCACCGCCTGCGGCATGCCGCTGGTGATGCTGATGGTCTCGTGCGGCAGGGCCACGAGCATCGCGGCGGTGCCGAGCAGGTACATCGCGACGACCGCCACGCCGGACACGAGCACGCCGCGCCGCAGCGTCGCCGCGGGATCGCGGATCTCTCCCCCCAGCGTGGGAGCGAGCTCGAGCCCGGCGAACGCGAAGGTCATCGTGGCGAACAGATTGATCGACGGCAGGTCGAGGCGCTCCGGCAGCAGGGAGCGGGCGGTGAAGGACGTCGCGCTCCCGCGCGCGACGAGCGACCAGGCCGCGAACACCACGAACAGCAGCGCCGGCACCCAGGTGCCGAACCCGCCAAGGTTGGGCAGCCACTTCCCCACGCGCAGCCCCACCACGTTGAGCCACACGGCCAGCCACAGCCCGACCAGCGACACGACCAGGATGAAGCTGCTGCTGTTCCCCAGCGGCGCGGTGCGGGGACCCCCGATATAGGCCGCGATCGCCGCGGTGGTGACGAGCAGCGAGGGAAAATAGAGCAGGTTGTTGACCCAGTATCCCCAGCCCGCGACGAAGGCATGCCGCGTCCCGAAGGCGCGACTCACCCAGCGGTAGATACCGCCGGATCCCGGATCGATGTCGGCCAGCTCGCGCACCGCGATCGCCGACGGGATGAAGAACAGCACCATCGCGAACACCCACAACAGCAGGGCCGCGGCCCCGAACTGGCTCGACGAGGTGGTGAGCCAGCGCAGCCCGACGATCGCGCTGATGTTGAACAGCACGACGTCGCGCAATCCCATCACGCGCGGTTGAACGCTCATCGTCCCTCCAGCCAGGCGTCGCCCAGTTGACGCGCGTCATCCGCGGCGTCGGGATCGGCCTCGATGCGATACTCGGCGGACCCGGCGTCGGCGACGAGGCGCAATCCCACTTTGCCCAGCGTCCACCCGTAGGGGAGCTCCTCCACCCCTTCCACATAGCGATGGAAGAATTCGCCGAAGTCGGTTCCGGTGACGTCGTTGAACGCTTGCCGCACGTCGGCGTCGCCGTAGCCGTGACCCTGGAGATAGTAGCTGGTCGTGGCGCCGTTCCAGAACCGCTGCCACAACAGGCGCATCACGTCGTCGAGTGTCTTCTCCCCGGCCGTGCGCGCGCGCACCTCGAGATCGAGCAGCCAGGCGAGCGCCTCGCCCTTCGTGTAGTAGCTGACGGCGCTGTTGCGCAGGTTCGCCAGCTGCCGCAGCGGCACGCGATCCATGAACCACGCGCTGAGCGAGGCAGCTTCGGCGCTCATGACGAGGCGGCCCGGCGTCGCCTGCAGCTCCGCGATGCCGGCCGCGGCCCGCGCCAGGTAGCGGGCGCGATCCCACAGCCCCGCCCGATACACCATGCGCGCGCCGTAGTAGTTGGTGAAGCCTTCGCCCACCCACAGCGTCGCCGTGTAGTTCTCGCGCGTGTAGTCCCAGGGGCCCAGCTCGCGGGCGCGCAGTCGCTTCATGCTCCACGTGTGGAAGAACTCGTGCGCGAACAGCTCGAACTGGTCGTAGTACCCGGCGCTCGTCAGGATGCCGGTCGAGTCCGTGAGGACCGTGGGAATGATGATCTGGCACGACGTCAGATGCTCCATGTCGTCCCCGCCGCCGCGGTTGCCCGGCGTGTAGTGCACGAGAAAGGTGTAGCGGGACAGCGGCGGGTCACCCCACATCGCGACTTCCGCCTCGACCACGCGCTGGATGCCGGCCACGAGCGCGCCTCGTCCACCGGGCGCGCCTGCGGCATGGAGCAAGACGCGGTACTGGACCGAGCCGACGGTGAACGTGTCGATCGTGAACCGGTCGGAGATCTCGGTCGGGTGATCGATGAACACGTCGTAGTTGGGGAACCGCTGAGTCACGGCGCCCGGGAACGGCGCGACGACCGCGCCGTTCATGACGGTCCACCCCGCGGGACCTACGTAGGTGACGGAGACGGAATCGGGCTTGTGCCCCACCACGTAGGGAAACACGTTGCCCGGATTCAGATTCACGTGCAGGGAATCGATCTGCGAGTGGGAGCCGTTCAGGTCGTTCCACCACACGCGCAAATCGAAGTCGATCGTCGCGGCGCCCCGGAGCGGCGCGACACAGCGAACCACCCAGGTGTGCTGGTCGCGTTTGGGGGCGGCGGCCGCGCGACCGTCGCACGCCGCGTGCACCTCCTGCACGTTGGCCGCGAAGTTATAGATGGCGTAGCGACCCGGATACCAGGCGGGCAGCTGGATCAGGGTCGAGTCGGAGAGGGCGCCGCTGATCCGCATCCGCACCGTGGCCAGGTGGGTCGCCGGCTCTCTTGCCTCGAACACATAGGCGATGTCGTAGCGCGGCACGCGCCTCCCGGCGCGCTGACCCGGCAAGGAGGCTGGAGCGAGCAATCCGAAGCACACGAGGATCAGACCGGGGCGCACGGGCAGGCCTCCAGGCAGCGGGTCGGGAGACGGTCGGTCGGGTGTTGGCCGGCGACAGGGTGAAACACGGAACCGATAACTTACGTTCACGCTGCAACGACCGCTAACTCGTGAATGTGTGTGTCCTTGCGGTTTGTCCGACCCCCGGCTAAGCTCTAGCTCGATTTCATACAGGTGAGAGACCGCGTGCGTACAGAAACCCTGCAACACATCGCGCTTTTCGATAAGTGCCGCAATTTCACGCGGGCGCGTGAGATCCAAGCCGCGGGCCTCTACCCATACTTCAAGCCGATTTCCCGTTCCGAGGACACCGTCGTCGTTATCGAGGGCAAGGAACGGATCATGATGGGCTCCAACAACTATCTGGGGCTCACCCATCACCCGGAAGTCCTCGCGGCGGCCCGCGCGGCTCTCGAGCGCTACGGCTCGGGCTGCACCGGGAGCCGGTTCCTGAACGGCACGCTGGACCTCCACGAGCAGCTCGAGAGCGAGCTCGCCGAGTTTTTTGGCAAGGAAACCTGTCTCGTGTTCTCGACCGGTTATCAGGCCAATCTGGGCGTGATCTCGGGGTTGGTCGGCCGTGGCGACATGGTGTTCCTCGACAAACTGGACCATGCCTCGATCGTCGACGGCGCAAAGATGTCGCACGGGGAAACGGTCCGCTTCAACCACGGCGACCTGGTGGGTCTCGAGCGCAAGCTGCAGCGCGTGCCCGAAGCCACCGGGACCATGGTGATCGTGGACGGCGTCTATTCCATGGAAGGCGACATCGCCGACCTGCCAAATCTATTGAAAGTGACGCAGCGGTACGGCGCCGCGCTGGCGGTGGACGACGCCCATTCGGTCGGCGTGCTCGGGCCCAACGGGGACGGCACCGCGGCCCACTTCGGCGTGATCGACGAGGTGGACCTGATCGTCGGCACCTTCTCGAAGTCGCTCGCCTCGATCGGCGGCTTCGCGGCCGGCTCCGAGAACGTGATCCACTATCTCAAGCACCACAGCCGCCCGCTGATCTTCACCGCCGCGCTGCCCCCGTCCAACACGGCCGGCGTGCTCGCCGCGCTGCACGTGATGCAGCGCGAGCCGGAGCGACGCGACGCCCTGTGGGTCAATACCCGCCACCTGCAGGACGGGCTGCGGTCGTTGGGCTTCGAGATCGGCCCCACCGAGACGCCGATCGTCCCGGTGCTGATCGGACCGCTGGAAAAGACCTTCGTGTTCTGGCGCAAGCTGTTCGACGCGGGCGTCTTCACCAACCCGGTCGTGCCGCCCGCGGTGCCGCCGTCGCAGGGCCGGCTGCGCACCAGCCTCATGGCGACGCACACGCCCGACCAGATCGACCGCGCGATCGAGACGTTCGCGACCCTCGGCAAGGAGCTGGGGGTCATTTGAGCGTCGAGGTGGTCCCCGTCCGATCCGGACGGGACCTCGAACGATTCATCGCGTTGCCATACAGTCTGCACCGGCGGGACCCCATGTGGGTCCCGCCGTTGCGGATGGACGTGCGGACGATCCTCTCCCCGAAGAAAAACCCGTTCTTCGAGCACGCCGAAGCCGAATACTTCGTCGGATGGGCGGATGGGCGGGTGGTCGGACGCATTGCGGCGATCAAGAACGATGCGCACAACAGAATCCACCACGACCGTGTCGGGTTCTACGGCTTCTTCGAGAGCGTCGACGACTCCGGCGTGTCGATGGCGCTGTTCAACACGGCCGCCGCATGGCTGCGAACGCGGGAATGCGACACCATGCGCGGGCCGATGAATCCGTCCATCAACGACGCATGCGGCCTCCTGGTCGAGGGATTCGACACCCCGCCCGTCGTGCTCATGCCGCACAACCCCGCGTACTACGTCCCGCTGCACGAGCGCTGCGGGTTTCGCAAGGCGAAGGACCTGATCGCCTTCTGGGGCGGCGGCGACGTCCCCCCGGAGCGCTTCACCCGCGCCACCCGGACGATCGCCGACCGCTACGGGGTCACGCTGCGCACGCTCGACATGAAGCGCTTCCAGGAGGAAGTGGACCTCGTCAAGGCGCTGTTCAACGAAGGGTGGGAGCAAAACTGGGGTTACGTGCCGATGACCGACGCGGAGCTCGATCACCTCGCCAAACAGCTCAAGCCGATCATCGTACCCGAGCTCGTGATCTTCGCGATGCACGGGGAGCGCGTGATCGGCTTCACTGTCGGGCTCCCGGATTTCAACGTGGCGCTGAAGCACAACCCGTCGGGACGCCTGTTCCCCGGCCTGCTCAAGGTCCTATGGTACTCGCGCAGCATCCATCGCGTCCGCATTCCGCTGCTCGGGGCGATCAAAGAGTACCAGGGCAAGGGGATCGATGCGCTGCTCTACCACCGCATCTGGAAGGAGTGCGTCGCCCGCGGCATGCCGTACGGCGAGGGCGGCTGGGTCCTCGAGGACAACGCCGCCATGGTGAACGGGATGATCCGCCTCGGCTTCCGTCCCTACAAGACCTACCGCGTCTTCGACAAGCCGCTGTGAAAGCGTTCGTCACCGGCGCCACGGGTTTCGTGGGCGCCCATCTGGTGCGAGCGCTCGTCGCTCGGGGCGACCGCGTAACCTGCCTGGTGCGCTCCCCCGCCAAGGCGCAGGCTCAGAAGTGGCCCCCGGAAGTTCATCTCGTCCGGGGAGATCTGGATGACCCCGCCGCCCTCATGGCCGGGTGCGGTGACGCCGAGGTGGTGTTTCATCTCGCGGGCCGGCTCAGCGCGCGCAATCTGGCCGGGTTCATGGCCACCAACCGGGATGGAACCGGGCGGCTGGTCCAGGCCGCGGCCGCGCACCCGCCGCGCCGGTTCGTCTACGTGTCCTCCCTGGCGGTCGGAGGGCCGACCGTGCCGGGGCACCCCATCGACGAGACGCGCGCGCCGGCTCCGGTGACGCACTATGGCCGCAGCAAGCTGGCTGGCGAGCAGCTGGTGCGGGCCGCCCCATACCCGTGGACGATCGTCCGGCCACCGGTCGTGTACGGCGAGTGGGACCGGGAGGTGTTGCGCGTGTTTCGCTTTGCGCGACTGGGCTGGGGCCCGGTGATCGGTGACGGAACGCAGGAATTGTCGGTCATTTACGCGGGCGATCTGGCGACGGCTCTGATCGCGGCGGCGACGGCCGCCGATACCGCCGGCCGCGTCTATTACGCGGCCCACCCCCACGTCACGACCAGTCGGGGCTTTGTGGAGGCTGTGGGTCGGGCCGTGGGCCGGCGCCCACGGATCGTCAAGCTCCCCGGGCTGCTGGCGCGAGTCGCCCTCGGGGTCGTAGGTTCGCTGGCGTATCTGGCCGGTCGGGCGACCTTGCTGTCGTTGGACAAGGCGAACGAGTTCCTGGCGCCGGCCTGGAGCTGCCGCGCCGACGCCTTGGCGCACGATGCCGGCTGGAAAGCCGAAATGGACCTGGAACCGGGACTGACGCGCACCGCCGCGTGGTACCGCACGGAGGGGTGGTTGTGACGGAGCACAGATTCACGCGTCTCGACTGGTGGACGCTGGGCTACCTCGCGTTCGCGACGGTGGCGGTCGCGCTGTCGTTCCGGGGCGAGCCCATTGCGGACTGGCAGTACCTCGCCGGGGCGCACGTCATGCTGGTCGGACTGGTGTTGCTCGCCCCTCGGGTGCGGGCCGCCGGGGCGGCGGGCCGCTTCCTGGGCGACTGGTACCCGATGCTGGTGCTCGCCGCGTTGTACGGCGAGATCGGCGTGCTGACCGTGGATGCCGGGGTTCAGAACGACCTGGCGATCCAGCGGCTCGAAGCATGGATGTTTCGCTCACAGGTATCCTACCGCTGGATCCGCGAGATGCCGGTGCCATGGCTGTCGGGCGTGCTCCACTCCTGCTACCTCGCCTACTACGCCATCCTCTACGCCGCCCCGCTCGGGTTGTGGCTCTCGGGACGGCGCGACGCTGCCCGCCACACCATCCTCGGCGTCATGGTGACGTTCTATCTGTGCTACATCGTGTTCCTGTTCTACCCGGTCGCCGGCCCGCGCTACACCTTCGCCCTGGCGCACAACGCGGCGACCGAAGTCGGACCGGCGCGGTTCGCCCAGTGGCTGCTGGACCGCGCCGATTCCTGGGGAGCGGCGTTCCCATCTTCTCACGTCGCCGCGTCTGTGGTCGCCACCGGCATGGCGCTGCGCTACTGGCGCCCGCTGGGCGTCGCGCTGCTGTTGCCGACGAGCGGCCTGGTGCTCGCGGTGGTGTACGGGCAGTTCCATTACGCCGTGGACGCGCTCTCCGGCCTGCTCGTGGCGGGGATCATGCTGGCGGTGATGCAGCGCTCCGGCCGAGTGACGGTGCCGGTGCCGGCGCGGAAATCGGTCGTCGGCGTCCTCGACGCCAGCACCTAACCCCAACCGCTCAGCGGAAGCTCGGGGCCGCGGCGGGAGGTCGCGTCGCGAGGCCCGGGGCAGACCCGAGCCGCAGGTAGTGACGCAGGTCGCGCACGTAAATCGAGTCGGTCGTCTCGGCCGTGGGCCACGTCACTTGGCTCGCCGGCTTGAACAATCCCGCGACGACGCCCATCCCCCCATCCTCCAGCGTCTGTCCAGTCGCATTGTTGTAAAAGACGGTGACGCGGTAGCGGTGGCCGGTTTCGATCGGCACGCCCACGCCGGTGAGCCCGACGAATTTCTTCTGGGGCATCCCCACCACGTGTCCGGTCGAATCGACGATCGGTTGAGCGCTCCACACATCCTTGCCGGTGGTCAGATCGCGCATGACGAGGGAATCCGCGTGGTCGTGCACGTGACCGCCGATGCCCACGATTTTTCCGGGAATCGCGGGGCTGCCCTCGTAGGACTTCTCCGATCGTCCGGGCGGCAGGTGGAACGATTTGTCGCCCACGGGGAACGCGACATCGAACTGCCAGGGGTAGGCCCGCAGCAACGGGTACCAGTGCCCCTCGTCCGCGTAGGTGAGGACCAGCCGCGTGCGGACGCCGGTGTAGGACCGCCCGGTGGGATTGTGCAGCATCGCGTTCGCCACCAGCCGCTCGCCCTTGGTGAACGGCGCGCCGAACAACCACCGCGCCATCTTGACCGCGCCGGTTTCGCTGCCGGCGGCGAGCACCCGACGCGAGATCGGCAGGAACAGCTCGCGGTGATTCGGGTCGATCAGATTGTAGTGGTGCAACAGTTCGCTGGGGAGCGCGTGGCCACGGGCGTCCACCATCTCGACGCGGAATCCCGACATCCACCCCGACAGCGGCAGGTCCACGGCCATGACCGGCGGATAGACGGGGTTGTGCGCGCGATGCTCGCTCATGTTCATGCCCGGCATCGCCATGCCGGGCATTGGCTCGTGATGCATCCCCATCGGGACGTCGACCGGGCCGAGATCGATCGTGATCTCGTGGCGGTCGGGATAGACGTGCACTACGGCGGTCGGGAGCGCGCGGACCCAGTCCCCGGGCGTGGTATCCCGGGACGGCGTCAGGAAGAACAGGGGGAGCGACAGCAGGGAGCAGATCATGGTCGGCGGCGAATATACATGGGTCGTCACGGCGCTGGTAGGCGATTCTTCATCATGGTGCGCCGAGACTCTTCTTGCCGCGCCGGCCGCGCAGTGCGGGGTAGCCGTCGGCCCCGCAGGCGGGACAGATCTGCGCCATCAACGCGATCGCCGCCCCGCATGCGCCACACGTCGGCTGATCCGGATCGGAGCGGAGGTCCCGCGCTTCGGGCAGCTCGTGGCCACAGCTGCAGCGGACCGCCAGGGAAGCGAGATCCTTTCCACACTTTGGGCAGTGCCGGGTCATGGCGTGCCGTTACCATAGCCAATAGCTTCGAGGCTCGGTCGGACGCTCGTGGTAGGGGCCTGAACTCTTGCGGAAGGGTGCATGAACGTCTCCGGGCGAATGGCGTTTCGGATGCTGGCGAAAGGGACGTGGAACCTCGTCCGCCGCTATCCGTTGACCATCTCGTTCGAGGTGACCCACAGTTGCACGGCCAATTGCTGGCACTGCAACTGGGGCGGCGCCATCAAGGAGACCCGCCGCACACCGGAGGAATATGCCGCCATCTGCCGCAACCTCAAGCCGGTCGTGGTGAATGTCTCGGGCGGCGAGCCCATGGCCCGCGGCGATCTCGACGACATCGTGCGCGCCCTGGCCAATCCCGGGCGGCTCCCGTGGCTGGTGGTCGTGTCCAACGGGTCACAGCTGTCTCCCGAGCGATTCCTGCGCCTGAAGCGCGCCGGCATGCATCAGCTGTCCATGTCCATTGATTTTCCCGACGACCGTCACAGCGAGTTCCGCCGCATCCCAGGCCTCTTCGCCCACATGGAGGAGATGGTGCCGCGCTGCGTGGCGATCGGCGACGCCGAGGATATCTCGGTGAACTGTTGCATCACGGCCTGGAACTACCGCGACCTTCCGGGCATCGTCCGCCTCGCCAAGCGGTGGGGCGTGGCGGTGAACTTCTCCGCGTACAGCACGCTGCGCATGGACGACCCCAACGGTCTGGTGAAGTACAACGGATCGCCCGATGAGCTGCGCGAGAAGATCGAGGAAGTGATCGCGCTCAAGCAGGCCGGCTTCCCCGTCTACACCTCCGAGCGCGTCCTGTGGAAGTTCTACAAGTTTCTGACCGTAGGAGGGATCGGCGGCTGCACGGCGGGCTACCGGTTCCTGGTGATCAATCCGGACGGCCGGCTGACGCCGTGCGCCATGGTCATGGCCTACTTCGACGACCACAAGACGATGCAGCGCGAGTTCTCGAGCTGCAACACGTGCGAAGCGTGCTACATCTCGACCCGCGCCAACGCCGAAAAGACCCTGGGCGAAACGCTGAGTGACAACGTCGCCACGTTGCGCCGCATGCTGCCGGTGTTCGGCCGGCCCAGGAGCGCCGCGACCCGGGCCTAGCGGCCGGGAACCCTTGGCGGCTCCGCCGCCGGAGCAGTTTCGGCCAGCAGCGATTCCTTCCGCAACAGCCGTCCGCCGATCACGATCGCGGCCGGTACGAGGATGATCCCGACCAGCACCCACGTGGGGACGTTCACCGTTCCGCCAAACCAGGCGTACAGCAGCCAGCGCGGCACGCGACCGACGACGGTGGCCATCATGAACTTCCACAGTGGATATCGGTGCAGGATTGCGAGTCCGCGCGCCGCCCAGAACGGCAGCGGCGTGAACGCGAAAATGACCACCATCCAGAATGGCGACCACGCGAAGTTGTCGACCCCCCACCGCACCCAGCGATTCGACCGCAGCCCGCCCAGGCGCTCCCAGCTCAGCACCCACGAGTAGACGTGCCAGTTGATGTATTCCATGTACATGTAGCCCGACGTCGCGACCAGAGTGACACCCCAGGCTGGCTCCCACTTGGCGGCCTCGATGATGATCGGCTCGAAGAAGGTCGGGAGAATCGGAGACAGCGGGCTGTTGGCCGGCAACGAGAGCACGGCAAGCCAGACGTAGGTGACGGCGCTCGGGACGAGCAACGCGACCGGAATACCGAGCAGGGCCACCACGGCGGTCGACCGGAGAAACACGTTCCAGCGAAGGTCCCCCCGCGGTCGCGTCAGGAATGCCCATGAGCGCATGAGCCCGCCGGGTTCAACCGCCACGGTCGTTATCATCCTCGCCAGTCCGTTCGAGGAAGTGCGATACGGTCGCTCACCGCCCTCAAGCGCCCGAGGCGATCTCGGCGGACACGGCGAGCCTCGAGAACGGCACGCCGTCAATCCCCGGAGGGACCGCGACGCCCAGGGATTCGAGCATCGCAGGCATGAGGTCCACGGTGCGGAGCGGCGACTCGGGCAACGGGATACTGGCGGCGATCGGCACCGCCATGTGGTCGGAGATGAGGCTGCCGTGCCCCGATCGGTGCTCGGGGATTTCCCACGGACCGCGGAAATCAGCACCGAGACGGGCGGCGAGTACGACGTCGCCCGCGCGCGGCGAGCGGAACAACTGGAGCAGCTGCCGCGGCGCATCGGGGAGCTCGCCCGCCGCGGTGAGCGCGAGCACGTCGCGGTCCTCGGCGTCGATCGGTTCCGGCCCAAGGTGCAGCGGATCACCGCGCAGCGGCTCATAGCACACGCGCGTGCCGTTTTCCCGCAGCCGTGCCCGCTCCTCTCCCGCCGCGACCATCACTCCACCCCTGTCGTCCCGCCATGCCGCGAGCCGAACCGCATCGAGACCAAGCAGGTGCCCTAACACGTCTTCCGGAATCGCACGCGCCTCGCGTGGCGCGGCGCGACCGGATCGCGGCTCCAGATAGATCTGGACGCTGCCGTTCCCCGACACCATCACCGCCGCGCGCGCCCGGCGACGCCACACGTGCATCGGGTGGCGGATGGTGGGCCAACCGAGCGCCTCGAGCTCGAGAGCGATGTCCTTGTGTTCGTGCACGACGCTGGCGCCGTGGTCCGAAGCGACGAACATCGCGATCGGGTCGCCGCGGCCCCGCGCGCGCGCCACGAAGCGGCCGAGCGCCACATCCACCGCGCGGTAGCAAGCGAGCACGTCGGGATGGTACGGATCCGTGAGGTGCGTGAGCCCATCGGGGCCCGGGAAGGCGACGAACAGGAAGCGCCAGTCGTCCCGCTGGGCGACCGAGAGCCACGCCTCGGCGATGGCGCGGTCAAGCGCGTGCCAGGTGCCCGCGTAGTGGGCGAGGACGCCAAGCAGGGCGCGACGCCTGGTAATCAAGTGCGCACCGCGGCGCAGCCCGCGGGTGAGCGGCGTGCAGATCGCCAGGCTCTCAGGGACCAGGTCGAAAATGGACGGCCCCAAGGCGTGGTCGCGGTTGATCCAGCCGATCTGCGGCCCACAGTAGCTGCGCGCGGCACGCCACTGGGCACGCCAGTCGCCGGCCGCGGTGGCGCGGTCCAGCCAACGGATTCCTGGGACGTTCGCCGTGCCCGGATAGCAGCCGTAGAGAAACGGGAAGTAGGCGACGCCAGTGGTGGACGGGAACACCGTCGTGCCCACCGTGAATCCACCGGGTTCGATCACCCAGCGGGCGAGGTTGGGCAGGTCTCCGCGATCCAGCAGGTCCCGCACTACGTCGGGGCGAGCGCCGTCTACCAGGACGAACACCACCCTGCCCACGGCATGGTTAAATGGCATCGCGTCTCGCACTAGGAAGGTCCGGCAGCTGAGAAACGTCTTGAGCCCGCGATGCGATGATGGATGGTGGGCCCGATTCGAAGCTACCGATCGGTCTCGCTGGCGCAACTGCTACCCATCCGGATGTGGATCCGGCGCGGGAGGCGTCGTCTCCGCCAACAGGGGCACGCCTTTCAGCAGTCGCCAGCCGATCACGGCGGCGGCCGGCACGACGATCACGGCCACCAGAATCCAAGTCGGCACGGACACCAGGTTCCCCAACCACGCGTACGCGAAAAACCCCGGAACCCGCCCGACCAGCGTCGCCAGCATGAAGCGCCACAACGGATACCGGTGCAGGATAGCGAGCATCCGGGCGGGCCAGAATGGCAGCGGGGTGAACGCGCAGATCACCACCATCCAGAACGGCGAATAGCTGAACAGCGCGATGCACCACCGCACCGATGGGCGTGAGCGGTACCGAGCCAGCCGTTCCCAGACTAGCAACCACGAATACACGTGCCAGTTGATGTATTCCGTGTACATGTAGCCCACCGTGGCCACGGTCGTCACGGCCCAGACGGGCTCCCATTTTGCCGCCTCGACAATCACGGGCTCGAACAACGAAGGGAGAATCGGGCTCAGCGGACTGTTGGCCGGCAGGGAGAGCACCACCAGCCAGACGTATGTGACCGAGCCCGGGAAAAGGAGCACGACCGGAATGCCGAGCAGGGCCACAACAGCGGTGGCCCGGAGGAACACGTTCCAGCGCCGGTCGCCTCGGGGCTTCACGCATGACCGCCACAGCTGGATCACCGGCCTCTCTTCGATCGTTGCCGCCATGCTGGTCACTGTCTTTGCTCCGGCTTCGGTGCCACAGGTTACATGGAACCGTTCAAGGCATTCTCAAGTGCCAGTCCGCGGCTTGACGCGCCGGGCCGCTCGCGGTAGCATCGCGGGCCCTCATGACCAATTCGACCGGCACTCCGTCGCTCCTTCGGGTGAGCTACCTCGGTGTGGTCGGCTTCGCGCTCCTGGCCATCGGTGCGCTGGGTTGAGCGATTGGTCCATTGTATTGGGGACCTTCGTGTACTGCCTCACCAGCGCCGTGATTCCGCTGCTGCATGCCGAGGCGTACCTGATCACCGTGTCGGCGCTCACTCCGCCGGCATTGTCCTGGGCCCTCGTGCTCGCGGGGACTGCAGGACAGATGGCCGGAAAGGTCATCATGTACGGGGCCGGCCGTGGGGCGCTACGGCTGCCTGGTGAGCGGCTGCAGCGCCGCCTCGCGGCGGCCGCGGCGCGTTACGAGGGCCGCCGCAAGCTGGGCAATGCCCTGATCTTCCTGAGCGCCAGCACGGGCCTGCCGCCCTTTTTCGTGATCAGCGTCGTGGCGGGCATGCTGCGGGTGCCGCTCGTAACCTTCATATTCTTCGGCACCGTCGGGCGGTTCCTGCGCTTCGCGGTGGCTGTGTTTCTGCCCCACTTGATCATGCGCTGGGGCTAGCGTTGGAGCCCGCCGCGTCGCGATACCGCGCCGCCCGTCCAGGTTTCACCATCTCCTGCAGCAGGACGGCCCGCGCGATCGGCGCCGCGAACGCGTAGCCCCGGGCCTCGGCCGTAAGCCAGCGGTCCCACTCGAGCCGATCGAGGGCCTGATCTATGGTGGCTTGCTCGAGTCCGGTGGCGCGCGCCAAGGTCGCGCCGCTCACCCGGTCGCCAAGAGCCGCGGCCGCCGCGAGGACCTCCTGCACCACCGGCGGAAGGCGGTTGAACTCAAGACAGATCGCTCCAACCACGGCCGGAGGCAAGTCCCCGGGCAGCGTATCGACCAG
>CAZRGT010000029.1:0-13115 GCA_964599725.1 uncultured Gemmatimonadaceae bacterium
GGGCGGGTGGGGCGGGTGGGGCGGGTGGGGCGGCCGGCTCGCTGCCCGACCCCTCGATCTCCTGCTCCAGATGGGCGAGCTCCACCACCCGCGTACCGTGCTCTTCGGAGCGCAGCGTGACGCGGTCCCGGAAGATGTCGATCGCCAGCACCTGCTCCTGACCCGCCGACGTCCGCAGCACCCTGCCTTCCTTCGGGAAACGCCGCCGGCTCTGGACGTAGAAGTCGTGCTCGTAGTGCAGGCAGCAGAGCAGGCGGCCGCACGGTCCCGAGATCTGCGATGGATTGAGCGACAGGTGCTGATCCTTGGCGACCGACAGATTCACCGGACGCAGCTCGGGGAGCCAGCTCGCGCTGCAATACTCGCGGCCGCAGCGGCCGATGCCGGAGAGGCGGCGCGCTTCGTCCCGCGCGCCGATCTGCCGCAGCTCGATACGGGTGCGGAACGCCGCCGCGAGATCACGCACCAGGGCGCGAAAATCGACGCGCTGCTCGGCCGTGAAATACAGGGTGAGCTTGCGGCGGTCCCACTGCCATTCTGCGTCGGTGACCTTCATGGCAAGCTGATGCGACCGGACCCGGTCGCGGGCCGTACGTCGCGCCTCCTCTTCATCGCGGCGCAGTCGCTCGGCTTGCCGCACATCGTCGCCCGTGGCGCGGCGCAGCACTCGCCGCTCCACGGTCTTCCCCGCATCGGCCACGGCGCAGCCCCCGCAGCCCCGGGCGCACTTCTTGAGAGCCGGGTCGCCCACGGCCGAGACGCGCCCGAGGTCCTGGCCGCGCTCCACCTCTACGATGACCGGGTCGCGGAGCGTGAGCGGCTCGGCGGACGCCCAGGTGAAATACTCCAGCCGGTTGCCCTTGAAGCGGACCTCGACGACCGCCGTCACGTCAGCGCTCGCTCAACACGCCCATCGAGAGGTACTTCTCCTCCCGACGTTTCAGCAGCTTGTCGATCTTCACGCGACGCAGCTCGCGCAGATGGCGGCGCAGGGCTTCTCCCAGCGCCGCGGCGCACGTTTCGGGGTCGGCGTGGGCGCCGCCCGCCGGCTCGGGGATGATCTCGTCGATGATCTTCAGCCGCAACAGGTCCTGGGCGGTCAGCTTCAGCGCCTCGGCGGCCCGTTCGCGTTGACTGGCGTCCCGCCACAGGATTGCGGCGCATCCCTCGGGCGTGATCACCGAGTACACCGAGTTCTCGAGCATCACCACCCGGTCGGCCAGGCCGACCGCGAGCGCTCCGCCGGATCCTCCCTCGCCGATGACCGCGGCGATCGTCGGCGTGCGCAGCGACGCCATGACCAACAGGTTGCGCGCGATCGCCTCGGCCTGACCGCGCTCCTCGGCCTCGAGCCCCGGGTAGGCGCCGGGCGTGTCGACGAGCGTGATCACGGGGGCGTGGAATTTCGCGGCCAGCTGCATCAGGCGAAGGGCTTTGCGGTACCCCTCGGGATGCGCCATGCCGAAGTTGCGCTTCAGGTTCTCTTTCGTATCGCGGCCCTTCTGGTGTCCGATCACCATCAGCGAGGCGCCGTCGAGCCGCGCCCAGCCCCCGACCATCGCCGGGTCGTCCCGGAACAGGCGGTCGCCATGCAGCTCGACGAAATCGGAGAAGACGGTGCGGAGGTAGTCCAGGGTGTAGGGCCGGCGCGGATGCCGGGCGACCTGCACCCGCTGCATCGGCGTCAGGTTCCGATAGATCTCGGCGCGCAGCTCCGCCAGCTGCCGTTCGAGCGGACCCGTGTCGGCCGCTTGATCCCCGGCGCCGCGTTTCAGCTCCTCGATCTGCTTCTCGATCTCGAGCAAGGGCCGCTCGAAATCGAGCGTATAGGTCGCCATCCGCTAGCCCGCCTTCACGAGATGAACGCTGTCGGCACCCAGGATGCCGCGCAACGCGCCCAGCAGCTCATCGTCCGGGTCCACCCGCAGGCTCCGGCTCACCAGTCGCGCCGCCCCGCCGCCATTGGACCCCTCACCTTCCCACTCGACCAGCACCGGCGCCGGGCCGGGGTGCGCCGCGCACAGGGCGGCGGCGGCCCGGGCCGCGTCGGCCTCGGGCGGCGTGGCCGCGTGCCAGCGCAGCGCGAGGCCGATCTGGCCACTCGCTTTCAGCTCGTCGAGCGGCCGGGCCGCCTCCACAATGAACGGCGCCTGCTCCTCACCCCGGTCCCGCTGGCTGTAGCTCCCGGTGAGCAGCAGGGCGCGATCGGGCGTGATCACCGTGTTGAGGCGCGACCACGCATCCGGAAACACGAGCGCTTCCGCCGTGCCGTGGAAATCCTCGAGCACGAGACGCGCATACTCGGCGCCGGATTTCTTCGAGACCTGCCGCTTCACGATCGACATCACCGCGGCGATCGTCACCTTCTGGTCGCTCCAGGCGCCCAGGGTCGCCGTGGTCCGGGTCCCGAAAAGCTCCACTTCCGCGCGATACTTGGCGAGGGGGTGCCCGGAGATGAAGAAGCCGAGCACGGCTTTCTCCCGCACCAGGCGGTCGTGCTCGGTCCACGGCGGCACTTCAGGCAGCGGCGCGGCCGGCTGGGCGACGGGCGCCGTCTCACCGAACAGCGCGTGCTGGCCGACCTGGCGCTCCTGCTGGCGGACCTGGGCTTCCCCGAACGCGTGCTCGAGGGCGGCGACGAGCTGCGCGCGGTGGCCGCCGAGCGAGTCACAGGCACCGGCGTCGATGAGCGCCTCCAGGACGCGCCGGTTGCACAGCCGGAGATCGATGCGGTCGCACAGCTCGACCAGCGATCGATAGGGGCTCGCCTCGCGGCCGGCGATGATCGAGGCGATCGCGCCTTCGCCGACGTTTTTCACGGCGCCCAGGCCGAAGCGGATACGTGTGTCGCCCACGACCGTGAACTTGAAGCGCGACTCGTTGACGTCGGGCGGGAGGACCTCGAGCCCGAGCTCCCGTGCTTCGTTGATGTACTCGACGACGTTGTCGGTGTTGCCGATCTCGCTCGACAGCAGCGCGGCGAGGAATTCCGCGGGATAATGCGCCTTGAGCCAGGCGGTCTGATAGGACAGCAGCGAATACGCGACCGCGTGGGACTTGTTGAACCCGTAGCGGCCGAACGTCTCGATCTGGGCGGCGATGTCCTCCACCACGCGCCGGTCGTGCCCGCGCCCCACCGCGCGCTCGACGAACCGCGCCAGCTCTTCCTGGATCAGCTCCTTGATCTTCTTGCCCACCGCCTTGCGCAGCACGTCGGCTTCGGCGAGCGAGTAGCCCCCCAGCACGTTGGCGATGCGCATCACCTGCTCCTGATAGGTGATGACGCCGTAGGTGGGCTGCAGCACCTCCTGTAACGCGGGGTGCGGGTAGCGCACTGGATCGCGGCCCAGCTTCCGGTTGATGAACACGAGATGCATGCCCGTGTCGAGCGGGCCGGGCCGGAGCAAGGCATTGGCGGCGACCAGATCGTCGAAGCGGTCGCATTTCATCTGGCGCAGGCAGTCCGTGGCCAGCGGCGACTCGAACTGGAACACACCCGCGGTGCGGCCGCTGCGCAGCTGTTCGTAGACCGTGGGATCCGCGAGATCCAGTTGGTCCATGTCGAGCGTGACGCCGTGCCGCTCCCGAACCATGGCCACGGTGTCGTGAATCACCGTGAGCGTCCGCAGGCCCAGCAGGTCGATCTTCAACATGCCGACCTTCTCGAGCGCCACCATGTCGTACTGCGTGATGATCGCGTGGTCGTCCTGGGGGGATACGCACACCGGGACGTAGTCCGAGAGCGGGCCCGGCGCGATCACCACCCCCGCCGCGTGCACCGAGGCGTGGCGGGCCAGGCCCTCGATGCGGCTCCCCAGGTCCAGCACCTTGCGCACCCGCTCGTCCTGCTCGGCGAGGCTCTTCAGCTCGGGGACCTTGGTCGCCGCTTCCGCGAGGGTGAGCGAGAACCCGGGACCAGCGGGGATGAACTTCGTGGCGCGGTCCACTTCACCGATCTCGAGGCGCAGCGTCCGGGCCACGTCGCGGAACGCGGCGCGCGCCTTCATGGTCCCGAAGGTGATGATCTGACCCACCGACTCGCGACCGTAGCGCGCGCGCACGTACTCGATCACCTCGCCGCGACGCTCGAAGCAGAAGTCGAGGTCGATGTCCGGCATCGAGATCCGTTCGGGATTCAGGAACCGCTCGAACAGCAGGTCGAAGCGCAGCGGATCGACGTTGGTGATGTGCAGCGCATACGCCACCAGCGAACCGGCCGCCGAGCCGCGCCCCGGGCCCACCGGGATGCCGCGGTCTCGCGCGGCCTTCACCAGGTCATAGACGATCAGGAAGTAGCCAGCGTAGCCGGTGCGCTGAATGACATCCAGCTCATAGTCGACCCGCTCGGCGACGGGGGCCGGCAGCGGATCGCCGTAGCGCTCACGGGCGCCTTGTCGGGCCAGGTGCACCAGCAGGTCGTTGTCGCTCGCGAACTCCGGCGGGCGCGGGTACTGCGGCAGGAAGTAGCGCTTTTCGAAGTCGAACTCGCACAAGCTCGCGACCCGCGCGGTCTCGGCCAGCACGTCCGGGCGGCCCGGGAAGAGCGGTTTCATCTCCTTCTCGGACTTGACGTAGCTCTCCTGCCCGAAAAACCGGAACCGTTTTGGATCGTCGAGATCCTTGCCGGTGCCGATGGCGAGCAGGACGTCGTGTGCTTCGGCGTCTTCCTTCATGAGGTAGTGGGCGTCGTTCGTCGCCACCACCGGGATTCCGAGCTCCTGCGCCAGGCGGAACATGCCTTCGGTGACGAGTTTCTCTTCCCCGATTCCGTGGTTTTGGACCTCGAGCCAGAAGCCGTCCGGTCCGAATACCCTGGCGAAGTACTCGGCGCTGGCCCTGGCCGCGTCGTATTGCCCCTGCCGCAGATAGAGCGCCACCTCTCCCGAGAGGCAGGCGGCGAGACACACCAGTCCTTCCTTGTGGGCTTCGAGCGACTCCCGATCGATCCGTGGTCGCCGGTAGAACCCCTCCAGAAACCCGATCGAGGTCAGCTTGATGAGATTCCGGTAGCCCTCGCGGTTCTTGGCGAGCAGCACGAGGTGGGAGTAGGGACCGGGCGCGTCGACCGGTTTCTCGCGCGCGTGGCGACTCCCGAACGCCAGGTAGGCCTCGAAGCCCAGGATCGGACGGATCCGGCGCGCCTTCGCCTCCTCGTAGAAGGTCCAGGCGCCGTGCATGTTGCCGTGATCCGTGATGGCGAGCGAATCCATGCCGAGCGCCGCGACCCGATCCAGGAGCTCCGGGATCCGGTTCGCGCCGTCGAGCAGGGAGTATTCGCTGTGCGTGTGGAGATGGACGAACGTCATCTGGTAGACCACAAGGTCCGAGGGGAAGATACCGGCCCGGATTTGCATTGTCAAAACCCGTTGCGGGGTCGAGATTCTGCAGATCATGCGAACGCTCGGCCCCTTGTTGCTGCTCGCAGCCGCGCTTGCGCTGCTGCATCACGCCAGCGCCGGCGCGCCACTCGCGGCCAGCGCGACGCTCGCACTGGGCGTTCTCGTGGTGACGGCCGAGCTCGCGGGTCGTTTGGTGACGCGTTGGGGTTGGCCGCGGGTGGCTGGGTATCTCCCCGCCGGCATCATCCTCGGGCCCTCGGGGCTCGGGCTGGTCCGGCTGGACGAAGCGGAGTCGCTGCGCGTAATCGGCGATGCGGCGCTCGCCCTGTTCGCGCTACGGGCGGGTCTGGCGCTGCGCGGGCGATCGGCGACGCCCGCCGGACTGGGTCGGTATCTGATGGCCTCGCTCGGGGCGCCGTTCGCCTTCACCGCCGGCGCCGTTTACGCCTTCCATTCGTGGTTTCCGCTCACCATCCACCAGCCCCCAGGCGACGCCCTGGCGGTCGCGCTGACCCTCGGGGCCCTGACGGCCGTCGCGGCTCCGGCGTTGACCTGGTTCACCCTTCAGGACGCTCCGGATGGCACGTCGGGCGCGGACCTGCTGTGGCTCAACGTGACGAGGGACTTCGCGGCGATCCCGCTGTTCGCCGCCGTCCTGGTCGTGGCGCGATTCCTCACCAGCGCGGGCGCGCTGCACCCGTCGGCGTTCTGGCTCCCGCTCGTCGCCCTGGGGGCGTCAGTCCTGGCTGGGGCACTGCTGGCGTGGCTGGTGAGCCGGTTCGGGCGGTCTTTGGAGGTCCCTCCGGGTGCCATCTTGTTGGGGGTAGCATTCAGCGCCGCCGTCGCCGGCGCCCTTGGCCTGGCCGAAGTGACGCTGGCCGCCCTGGTCGTGGGTCTCGTCCTGGCCCGCTGGGACGATGTGTCAGCCGATGCGCTCCGGCGCCATTTCGATGCACGTGGCGTCGCCCTGGCCGCGGCGGCGTTCGCCTTGGTCGGTGTGGGGCTCGACGTGTCCGCTCTGGCCGAGCTCTGGCCGTGGATTCTTTTCCTCGTGGGGGTGCGGGCGGCGGGCTTGTACTGGGGTGGACGCTGGGCGGCACGGGAATCCCTGGTGACGGATGTCCTTGCGCGGCGGGGCTGGTTGGGCCTTATCTCGCAGGCGGGCGTGGGCCTCCTGCTCGCGGCCGTGGGACGACGGGCCTTTCCCGAGTGGGGGGTATCATTCGAGGCGCTGGCGGTCGCGCTGGTGGCGGTGAACGCGACGGTCGGCCCCATCTGTCTGCGTTGGGCGCTGGCTCGGCGCCCCCATCCTTTGGAAGGAGCATCCGGTGCGGCGTAGCCTTGGAACGGCTGAGACTATCGCGCTCACGGTGTGCGGCGCGCTCGCCGCGTGCGACAGTGGCACTGGCCCGCCATCCGTGTCTCAGTGCCGCACGGCGGGCGGCCAATCGGTGACGCTGGCCGTCGGCGCCTATCAGGCGATACCACCGGTGGCGAATGCGGGCTGTCTGATCTTCCCTGGAAACGCCTCGGTGACCGATTCGGCAGTCTACCTCCTCGTTCCGCAGCTTGCCACGGATTCCCAGGGCGCGACGGCCGCCTTCCTCTTGGATGGGGATACTCTGCATACGCTCGCCACAGCTGCGGCGAGCGTGGCCGCACCGGCCGCCGCCCTCGATCCGGGACTGCGCTTCCACGATTTCTTGCGGCGCGAGGAGCGCACGGAATGGGCCACCCTTCCCTTGGCGCCGCGGGCGACGCGTGCGCCGAGCGCCACACGGCTGCCGCCACCCAATGTCGGCGACCCGCGCACCTTCAGCGTGTGCGCCAACCTGACCTGCTCGACCTTCCAGTTGGTGAACGCGACCGCAAAGACCGTGAGTGGGCATCTCGCGCTTTACGTCGACAACTTGGCACCCCCGAACGGTCTTACACAGGCGGACTTCGACGCGCTGGGCGCGCTGTTCGATGCCCGGCTCTACGCGCTCGATACGACGGCCTTCGGGCGCGAGTCGGATATCGACGGGAACACCGTCGTGGCCGTGCTGATGACGAATGTGGTGAACAAACTGGTGACCAAGGCGCGATGCAGCCAGTCGGGCTTCGTGGCGGGGTTTTTCTTCGGCGCCGACATCGATCCGGCCTTCGCGAGCGATCCGCGCTTCAACCATGGCGAGGTGTTCTATTCGATAGTGGCGGATCCGGACAGCACGCTCTCCTGTGCGCACAGCGTCAGTCAGTTGAATCGACTGATACCTCTGACCTTCGTACACGAGTTTCAGCACATGATCAGCTACAACCAGCATGTGCTGCTGCGCGGCGGTGAGGCCCAACACACATGGGTGGACGAAGGGATGTCCCACCTCGCCGAGGAGCTCGCGGGTCGCAGCTTCCTGCCCGGTGATCCGACGACGTTCTCCAACTATGTGATCGGTGACCTGTTCAACGCGTACGGATACCTCGACTCCACGAGAACCCATTTCCTGGCGTTTTCCAGCGGCATCGGCTCGCTGACGGAGCGGGGAGCGGCGTGGTTGTTCATCCGCTACTTGGCGGACCAATTCGCTGCGGATACGACGTTCGCGGCGGTCGCGGCGTTCACCCGCACGCTCGAGCAAACGAGCCTGCTGGGCGGGGCCGCCGTGACCGCCGCGACGGGGCTGCCGTTCGCGACCGTGGCCGGGCGGTGGGCGCTGGCGAACTATGTGTCGGATCTGCCCGGGTTCGCGACGCCACCCGAGCTGCAGTACGTCTCATGGCGATTCCGCACGACGTACGCGTCGTTGAACGCGCAGCGGCCGTCGCAGTTTCCCAAGCCGTTCCCGCTCACGCCAACCGCGACACCTGCCACGGCAGTGGCGCTCGCGGGGACGCTGCACGCGGGTTCGGGGTGGTATGCGTTGGCGCTGCAGGCGCCCTCCGCGCCCGGGTTCGACCTGCTCTTCTCCGGCCCCGGGGGCGCCGCGTTGCCGGCGGCGCTCGTCCCGCGGTTGAACGTCATTCGGATCCGATAAAAGACCATGAGGCGTCAAGGGAAGGCGTCGAGGGAAAGCGTCAAGGGGCGGCGTTACGCCTTTCCTCGACGCTTTCTCTCGACGGTTCTCCTTGACGCATTTCTTGTGACGGCTGCAGCCGCCCAGTCCGAAGGCAGCGTCGTGGCGTCCCTCCCCGGCTCGACACGGTCGGCGGCAATGGGCGGGGCCGGCGCGGCGCTGATCGGCGATGCGGGGGCGCTGTTCTCCAATCCCGCGGGGATCGCCGCCGTGCACCGAGTCGCGGTCGAGGGCTCGTATGCGCCCTACCTCGCCGGCACCATCTACAGCGCCGGGGCGCTGGCGGTGCGCGCGGGACGGATCGCCTGGGGGCTCGGGGTGCAGGCGCTCGACTACGGCTCGGAGGCGATCATCGTTCCCGACCCTGCGAGCGGCAACCGCCGCGGCATGCCCACAGGCGGCAGCTTCACCGCCGGCGACCTGCTCGCCACCACGACCCTCGTGTATCGGCGCGGCCTCATCGCGGCCGGGGCATCGGCCAAGTACGCGCGGGAGCAGATCGGCGCCTGGTCGGCGGACGCGTGGGCCGGAGATCTGGGCATCGCCATCGCGGTGTTCGACATCCTGGCGCTCGGCGCCAGCGTTCAGAATCTGGGCGGTGACTTCGGAACGCCGGACGGCGCCCGACTGCAACGTCGCACGCGCGTCGGGTTCACGACGAACTACGTGGATCCGGAAGGCACCTACCGGCTGCTCACCACGATCGAGGGCCAGTGGCCCGCGGGCGATCCGGCGCAACTGGTGCTCGGGGCCGAAGGGGGCATGGTGGCGCGAGGGGTCGGCGTCCTTGGGCGCCTGGGATTTGCGACGCGATCGCCCACCAGCGCCGCGTCCCGCTGGACCTTCGGCGCCGGCGTGGAGCTGCGACGGCTGCATGTCGACTATGCCTACCAGTCGTTCGCGCTCCTGGGCGGGGGGACGCACCGGTTGGGCCTGCGGTGGGCGCCCTGATGGAGCAGCGTCACCGCCCTGGCTGGGGCCGGATTCTGCGTCGCATCGCGGCCGGCTTTGCGCTCGGGATTCCCGCGGTCCTCGGCGTCGCGCTGATCGCGTCGGCCGATGTTCGCTATCTCGCCCGCGCCGGCGTGGAAGAAGCCCGCATCCTGCTCAAGCGACGGGCGATCGCGAAGCTGGTGGCGGATTCAAGCGTCCCGGCGGGGCTGCGCCAGCGCCTCCGGCTGGTCCTGGCCGCGAGGGTCTACGCCGCGGATTCGTTGCATCTCGCGGTGGGGGAGACGTACACGACGTACGCCGATGTGGGCCGGGACACACTGCTGCTGGTCCTCTCGGGCGCGCGGCGCGACCGGTTGCGGGCCTACACCTGGACGTATCCCATTGTCGGCGTGGTGCCCTACAAGGGGTTTTTCAGCGCTGCCCACGCGCGCGCAGCCGGAGCGGAGCTGGAACGGAACGGCTACGATGTCTATCTGCGCCCGGCGGGGGCGTTCTCGACGCTCGGCTACTTCTCGGATCCCCTGTTTTCCACGGCGGTGGATCGGGACACGATGGAGCTGGTCGCCACGGTGATCCACGAGCTGGCCCATAACACGCTGTACGTGAAGAGCCAAACCCCGTTCAACGAGAGTTTCGCCAGTTTCGTGGGCTACCGTGGCGCCGAGGCATTCTTCCGGTCGCGGGGCGACACGGCGGACAGCCGGCGGGCGGCGGCACGGTGGGGCGACGAGCGGACGCTCGACGTGTTCTGGGCCGAGTTGGCGCGCCGGCTCGATTCGGCCTACGCCGAGGTGTCTTCGGCGACGGCGGTCGACGCGGCGCGAGGTTCCCTGTTCGCCTGGGCGCGGGAGCAGCTGACGGGTCCCGTGGGGCAATCGCTCGAGACCTACGACTGGCGTTGGTTTGCCCAGGCCCCGCTCAACAACGCGGTCGTCATCGCGCAGCGGATCTACCGGCAGAACCTCAATCTCTTCGATGAGCTCTACGCGGAAAGCGCCGGCAGCATGCCCGAAACGATCCGCGCGATCCAGCTGCGGGTGTTCACCCAGCCGGACGGGGATGCGTACCGGGCGTTGTACTCGCGGGCGGGGGGTCCGGCGAACTAGTCGAAGCGCAGCCGGCGCTGGGCCATGCGTGACGCGGGGTGCTGCACCTCGGCCAGGGCGTGGGCGACGCCAGGGATCGCGCTGACGCGCGTGCCCCGATCCGTCAGCGCTCCGACGACGTCCGCCTGAACCCCGGCGGCCGCGGTCTCGATGGGATGCTCCAGGGTGAGCACGATGCCGGTTCCCTGGGCGACGCTCGCTGCGAGCTCGCCCCAGCCGGTGTCGGCGGGCAACGGGCGCAGCGCCACGAGTAGCGGCACGGCCGCCGGATCGAACGCCGCCCGGGTGACCAACGGAGCATCGACGAGATCCGCGAGCGTGTTCCAGATCGGCAGCGTGGGTCCCACCGGGACCACCTGGCCGAAGCGCCAACCACGGTCCTGAGCCAGCTCGGCGAACGCCCGAATCAGCGCCTCGTCGCCTGGAGCAATCGGCCCCGGGTGCGCGGCCAGCACGGTGCTCCCGGTTTCGGCGAACCAGCGCTCGGCCGGCCACATCTCCTCCGGCTTGCGCGGCGCATAGGACGCGTAGCGGCGCGTGGCCTCGATCTCACGCTCGGCATCGGCCCGCTGCTCGTCATGCTCGGCGGCCTGGGCCGCACCTTCGAACGCCACTTCCGCCGCCACATACCGACCGGCGTCTCGAAGAATCCGGCCGCGCAGCTTGAGCGTCTCGGTGTGGGGCTCGAGGGCGAACGCGCGGTCCAGCGCGAGCAACGCGCGATTCCGGTCTCCCAATCGGTACGCGGCGACGCCGAGCTCGTGCCAGACGAGGCCGAGGTCGGGGTCGCTTTCGATGGCGCGCTCCAGCACCGTCAGCGCTTCGTGGTACCGCGCCAGCTCGATCAGTGCCGCACCCGTGAGCACCAGCGCGAACGCTGAGTCGGGGAACTGCGCCTGCGCCGCCTGCGCGACGCGCAGGGCCTCATCGGCGCGACCGGCGCTCCGCAGCAGCTCGAAGTACTCCGCCCAGCACGGCTTCAGGTCCGGGTGGAGCGTCAGGACTTCGCGGTAGGCGGCCTCCGCGTCGTCCGTGCGTCCCTCCCGCACCAGGTAGCGCGCGCGAGCCATCGCACGTTCGCTCGGCGCGTCGGGGAACAGATCGAACGAGGCCGTCGTCCGCATGACCCCAAATCTACCGCCGACCCACAAGCTGGCTAGCCGCGCCATGAGGGCACTAGATTGTCGCGCATGGATCACGCCCGACTAGTGAACGAGCTGTCCGATTTCCTCCGCATTCCCTCCATTTCGACGTTGCCGGCACACGACGCGGACTGCCGCCGCGCCGCGGACTGGGTCGCGCGCGATTTGCGCCGGCTCGGGTGCTCGGACGTCCAATTCCTGGGCAGCGATACGCATCCCGTCGTATGGGGAGTCGGACCGGAGGTCCCCGGTGCACCGACGCTGCTCTTGTACGGCCATTACGACGTGCAGCCGCCCGATCCGGTCAACGAATGGACGACGCCACCGTTCGAGCCGACCGTCCGCGACGGTCGTCTCTACGCACGCGGCGCCGCCGACGACAAGGGGCAAGTGTTTTGTCTGTTGCGGGCCATCGAGGCGGCCGGCCGTCCATCGGTCAACTATCGCTTTCTCATCGAAGGCGAAGAGGAATTCGGCAGTAAGACGTTGTTCGATGTGCTGCGGCGCGAGCCCGGGCGCACCAAGGTGGATGTCGCCCTCGTCGCCGACATGTCCTACCTGGCGCCCGGATGGCCCGCCGTCTACACGACGCTGCGCGGCATGTGCTACGTGGAGATCACGGTCCGGACGGCGAAATCCGACCTGCACTCGGGGGAATTTGGCGGCGCGGCGCCCAACGCGCATGAAGAGCTGGTCCGGCTGTTGTACCGGCTCAAGACCCCGGACGGCCGGATCCATGTGCCGGGACTGTACGGGGCGGTGCAGCCGCCCTCCAAGGCCGAGCGGGCCGCCTGGAAGAAACTCCCGTTCCGCGAACGGGATTTCCTCAAGCGGCGCGTGCAGGCGAAGGCCCTCACCGGCTTGAAGAACCGCCCGGTCCTGGAACGCCTGTGGGCGCTCCCCACCTTCGAAATTCACGGCATTACAGGTGGGTTCACGGGGGTCGGGGCTAAAACGGTGATCCCCGCGGAGGCGACCGCAAAGGTGAGCTTGCGGCTCGTGCCCAACCAAAAGATGCGGACGGTCGAACGCCAGCTCGCCACCGCCGTGAAACGCCTGGCGCCCAACTATGTGACGGCCACGGTGCGTTTCCTTCACGGCGCCGATCCGGCGCAGATTCGCATCGACCATCCTGTGTTCAAGCTTCTGGATCAGGCTTTTCACGAGGTGGTGGGGCGGGGGACCGTCCCGGCACGCGCCGGCGGCTCGATTCCCGTCGTACCGGCGCTGGGCGCGAACGGCGCCCCCGTCATCCTCACGGGAATCGGCCTCCCGGACGATCGCCTCCATGCCCCCGATGAGAAGCTCGATCTGCAACAGCTGTGGGACGGGATCGAGGTGTTTAAGCGATTCGGGGAACTCCTCGGAGAGGCGACGAACCTGAAAAACGTAGAGAGGAATTCGTAGGGGGTAGAAGCGTAAGGAGAACGGCGTTACGCCTTTCTCCTTACGTCGTTTCCCTTTACGCCTTCTTCCGTACGTTTTCGCCGTCCTGTGACACAGTGCACATCTGCGAAGCCC
>CAZRGT010000030.1:0-41994 GCA_964599725.1 uncultured Gemmatimonadaceae bacterium
TGCCCTGGTACGCGATCGTGCAACGGCTTGATGAGAATGGGTCGGGCCGAGCCATCCAGTCTGACGAAACTCAAAGGATACCGCATAGGCAAGAAAACGCAGCACCCCCAGTTGATTTCGCGTTGAGATCGGACGAGGACCGTGCATTTCAATGGAGGCCCGCCGAGCGTATCTTGAAGTCGTGAGCGAAACCCTCATGACCGCGGAAGAGCTGGAGCGGCTCGACCTCCCGGACAAACGCACCGAGCTGGTGCAGGGCGTGCTGGTGGTCCGGGAACCAGCCGGCTACCGGCACGGCGAGGTGGCAATGAACCTCGCCACGTCCATCCACAACTTCGTCCGGACGCGGAATCTCGGCCGCGTTCTCGCCGCCGAGACGGGGTTCAAACTTGCTACCAACCCGGACACGGTCCGCGCACCGGACGTCGCCTTCATCCAGACCGATCGCATCCCGGCGCCGCCCCCCGCGGGCTTCCCTCTCCTGGCCCCAGACCTCGCGGCGGAGGTCCTGTCGCCGGACGACCGGCCAGGTGAGGTCCTGGAAAAGGTGGGGGATTGGTTGAATGCCGGGGTCAGACTAGTATGGGTGGTCGATCCTGTCCGCCGCTTCGCTCGCGTCTATCGCCCCGATGGAACCGAGGCGCTCCTGGCCGAGGGAGATGCCCTGGAGGGTGAGGACGTACTGCCGGGATTCTCCTGCGCCTTGAGTGACGTCTTCTAGGCCGCTGTCGCGGCGGGTGCGGGTCCTGCGTCGACCAACTGCTTCGTAACACTGCTGGCGAGGCCCCGCCGCGCACGCTACGATAACCGACCCTTCACCCGACCCAACCGTGCTCACCGCCTTGCCCTGTGCCTGGCTTGGTGGAGTTCTGCACCGTGGCAGGCAGGCTTGAGAGGAGCGCTCATGAAAAAGATCACCCCGTTCTTGTGGTTCGATGGCAAGGCTGAAGAGGCGATGAATTTCTATGTTTCCATCTTCAAGAATTCCCGGATCGTGAGCACGATGCCGGGGCCGGATGGAAAGGTCCTGACCGGGACGTTCGAGCTGGAAGGACAGCAGTTCATGGCGCTCAACGCCGGCCCGAAATAGAAGTTCACGGAGGCCATTTCACTTTTCGTGAACTGTGAGACACAGGCCGAAGTGGACGACCTGTGGAACAAGCTCACCGAAGGGGCCTGCGTACGCTGCTTTCGGCATGTCGGCGAATCAAGTTGGAACGGCATTAGAACATCGGCGAATAGTGCTGGTTGGCGATCAACCAGGTGCCGTTGACCTTCACGACAACCATCGAGGAGCGACCCGTTTGCGTCGTGACGTCGCCGCTCTTGGACACGGTCGTGAAGACAAAATACCCGTTGGCCACAACCACATCGTTGTTGTAGCTCCGGTACGACAGGTTGTGCGGTTCGTACGTCGCCGAGAGGAAGAGTTGCTTCGCGCCTTGTATCCACGACTGCCAAGCCGCCTTCCCCTCGATCCGCAGGGCCCCACCCACGCCCGTGTATGTCTCCACATCCGGACTGAACAACTTCCCATAGGCTTCGAGATTGCCGGCATTGAAACTGCTGACCGCGCTGTCAATCACGGCCCTGGCCTCGTCGACCGGAGTGCTCGCCGCTCGCTGCCCCCGGGCCGGTCCTGCCAGTGCCGCCGATGCTAATACCGCTGCTACCACGCCTGGGATCCAGAGCTTTCGCATGACGTCTCCTGAGTGTTTGTGGACAACCTGGTTCGCAGCCGACCGCAAACGGCGCCGCTCGGGTCGGCGGTGCGTGTGCTACGATCCGCCGCCGGCGGTGAAGTCGGAGAACACGAACTTGTACGCCTGCGCGGTGCTGTCGTAGTCGGCCCGGAACTTCAGCGGATAGCGCGCGCGCGCCGGCCGGCCGGGTACCGGCGGGACCTCGACCGAGAAACCGCGTCGCTCGAGCAGCGTCGCGCGGCTGATCATGGGTTCGACAAAGATCGATTGCCCGTGGTAATAGCCCACGACCATCGTCTTCTCGAACAGCGTCGAACCGTTCAGCTCGGTCCCGGGCAGCGAGTGCATCCCCATTCCTGGCACGCACAGGCCGATGAGGTTCCCGATCTCGGGGATGTTCATGTCCGGCATCTCGTACCCCGCGGGCAGCTGTCCCGGCTTGGTCGAGTCGGCGCAATCGATCGCGCTCACCTCAGCAGCTGCGATGCTGTAAAAATGAAAGTCGAAGTGCGGCACCAGATACGGGCCGGGTGGGTGACCGTGGGGCTCCCAGTAGACCTTCAGGTTATCGAAGCCGGTCGCGGACTTCACGACGTCCGGCAGCCCGATCGTGGCGGCCTCCACCGGAGGCCAGGCCATCGGAGCTTCGGCCGGCGCGTTCTCGGCCGAGGCGACGGGAATGGTCGCCCCGAACGCGATCAGCGTGCTGCCGGATGTCTCACCCCAGACGCACACGTCCGCGCCGTTCAGCGGACGGCACTCACCCTGGACGATCTGGTGCCGGCTACATCCCACGAATCCCAAACCGAGCGCCACGAGCGTGGCACCGGCGAGGCCCCCGCCCAGGTGACGTGAAGTCTGCACCATCTCACCCCTCCCTTTGATGCGCAAGGCGCGCGTACGAGGCTTCCCCTCGGAGCGCAGCAAGCCTACACCAGTTCCGAGGGTTGGCAACCTTGCGCAGTCTCCAGGCTTGACGCCGCGGTTCGGAAGTGGAGCTTCCGCCCACCCGTGGCCGACACGACGACCCGCCGCGCCGCTCTGGCTCGCCAGCTCGGACTTGCTTCCGTCACCGCGCTCGTCATCGGCGAGGTGATCGGCGTCGGAATCTTCCTCACTCCCGCGAGCATGGCCCGGTCCCTGGGCTCGCCGTTCTGGCTGCTCGTGGTCTGGCTCGTCATGGGCGCGATGGCGCTGAGCGGCGCGTTGTGTTACGGCGAGCTGGCGGCGCGGTTCCCCGAAGCGGGCGGCGGGTACGTCTACCTGCGCCAGGCGTACGGACCGGGCGTGGCGTTCCTCTATGGGTGGAAGTGCCTGCTGGTGATGGACCCGGGCATCACCGCGGCGGTGGCGGTGGGCCTCGCGAGCTACGTGGGCTACGTGGTGGACCTCTCGGGCGTGGGGCTCAAGGCCGTCGCGGTCGGGGCGATCCTCCTGCTGGCGGCGGTCAACATCGCCGGCGTGCGATTCGGCGCCGGCCTGATGCGATGGCTGACCGCGTTCAAGCTCGGCGCGCTGGGTCTCATCGCCGTCCTGGCGCTGGCGCTGGGCCTGGGGGATTGGGCGCACTTCGCTCCGTTCGTCGCTCAGCGCCCCGGATCGGACCCGTTACCGGGCGCGCTCGCCCCCGCCATGGTCGGGGCGTTCTTCGCGTTCGGCGGCTGGTGGGAGATCGGCAAGCTCGGCGGCGAGGCCACAAACCCCGGGCGCACCCTGCCGCGCGCGCTCTCGATCGGCGTGGCCACGGTCACGGCGGTCTACGTGCTCACGAGCGCGGTGTTCCTCTACCTGGTTCCGCTCGAGCGCGTGACGTCCGGCGAGACGTTCGCCGCGCAGGCGGGCGAGGCGCTGTTTGGTCGCGCGGGCGGGCGCGTGTTCGCGGGTATCGTCATCGTAGCGGTGCTCGGGAGCCTCATGGCCCTGCTCATGGCTCTACCGCGGGTGTACTACGCTATGGCGCGAGACGGCGTGTTCTTCAAGGCGGTGGCCGCCGTCCATCCGCGGTTCGGCACGCCGGCCCGGGCCATCGCGCTCCAGGCGGCGCTGGCGTCGCTGCTCGTGGCGTTGGGCACGTTCCAGCAGATCGTGTCGTACTTCATCTTCATCACGGTGCTGTTCGTGGCCCTGACCGTGGCCGCACTGTTCCCGCTGCGCCGCCGAGCCGGAGCCGACGGGGGCTATCGCACGCCGGGCTATCCCGTGACGGCGGTGGTCTTCCTGGTACTCGTCGCCGTGCTGCTGATCCTGCTGGCGGGCCACAACCCCTTGCAGGCGGCGCTCGGCGCCGGGATCGTCGGACTCGGCGCGCCGGTATATATCTTTGCGGTTCGCCGGCGACTCACCTCCGCAGTGGACGGGACCTCATGACCTGGATCAAGACTATCCCTCTGCCGGAAGCGGATGAACGCCTGCGGCGGGCCATCGAGGCCCAGCGCGCGCTCTATCCGAAGGAATACGCCACGCCGGTGCAACCCACGGCGGACGGGACGTCCGGTATCGTCGCGTCCCACAGCCTCATTCCGGACGCGCTGTATCATGCCTTCGCGACCTTCGGGGTGCTCATGTCGCCCGAGCTGCCGCTCACACGCCGGCAACACGAGATGATCACCACCATGGTGTCCGTCACCAACCGGTGTCGCTACTGAATCACCTCCCACGCAGAGTTTCTGCGTCGGGTCACGCTGGATGCCGCGCTGGTGGCGGCGCTGGAGGACGACTACACCAAGGCGCCCCTCCCGGCGCAGGACCGGGTCATGCTGGAGTACGTGGTGCAGGTGACGCGCGACGCCACGCGCATCGGGCCGGCGCATCACGACGGCCTGCGTGCGGCGGGCTTCGACGACCGCGCCATCTTGCAGATCACGCTGATCGCCTCCTGGTTCAATTACATCAACCGCGTCGCCGACGCGCTGGGCGTGGGCCGAGACTGACCGCGGGCCGTCACCTCATCAGAGGATTGCCGACATGCCGATTCCCACCGAGCCGATTGGCAGCATTCCAAGACCCGCCGAGCTCATCGAAGGTATGCAACAGCTCGCGGCTGGCGGGATCTCGCAAGACAAAATGCAGGCGCTGTACGACCAGGCGATTCGCGACACGATCCAACGCTTCGAGGCGACGGGATCCCCGGTTATCACCGACGGAGAGCAGACCAAGCCGAGCTTTGTCACGTATCCGATCCACGGGCTGGCAACCCTGGCACCGGACGGAGTCCCCATTCGCTTCGCCGATGGTCACGTGCGGCAGCTGCCGCGGCTGACCGCAGGTCCGTTCCGATATCAGACCCATGCCGTGACGTACCTGGAGCAGGCAAAGCAGCACGCCCGCGTCCCCGTCAAGCAGGCGGTCATCTCCGCCTCGGCTTTGAGCCTGCTCTACCCTCAGGACGGCATTCCGGGCTATTCCCGAGACGCGTTTCTCGATGACCTCGTTCGCGAGGCCGAGGCCGACATCAAGCAATGCTTGAGCAAAGGTGCACACAACGTGCAGATCGATTTCACCGAGGGCCGGCTAGCGGTGAAGCTCGATCCAACGAAGCAGCTGCTCCGGGCTTTCATCGACCTCAACAACCGCGTCTTGCAACGGTTCACGCCGGCGGAACGGCAGCGGATCGGCGTCCACACGTGCCCCGGCGGCGACCAGGACTCCACGCACAGCGCGGATGTGGACTACAACGACCTGTTGCCCAGCCTGTTCGACCTCGCGGTCGGGAACTTTTACATCCAGCTCGCGAGCGAGCAAGACCGCGGCCGCGTCCTCGGGATCATTAAGCAGCACGCCAAGCCCGAGCAGAAGATCTTCGTCGGCGTGATCGACCCCATCAATCCGAGGATTGAGACGCCCGAAGAGGTGCGGGATCGCGTTCTGGAAGCCGCTGCGATCATCCCCCTTGCTCAGCTCGGTACGACAGACGATTGCGGATTCGCGCCCTTTGCCGACGACACGTCCACTGCCCGTAACACGGCGTTTGAGAAGATCCGCGCCCGCGTGGTCGGCACTCAGCTCGCCGCTAAGGTGCTCGGAATCTGATGGAAGCGAGGTTAGCGGAGGCTGTCAGCGGTCCGGGAATGCGGCCGAAAGGATCCGCAGCCAGGCGCCGAGCAGGGGATCTCCGGGGCTGCGAGCCTGCTCGGCGCGCAGCGCATCGCGCACGGCGAGCCGGAGGCTGTCGGGGAGCGGAATGGTCAGCGGCCCGGCCCCCGAACCGGAGAGCGTGGCGACCGTCGCTGCGTACGCGTGGTCGGGCTCGAGCCGCATGGCCAGCCGGGCGCTGAACGCGGCGAGTGCCGCCCGCACGCGCGTGAACTCTCCGGCCGCGGCGAACAGGTTCGTCGCCCACGCATAGGCCTGTGTCATGGCCGGCACCGTGGCGAACAGCTCCCCCCCGAAGTAGCGGGCGTTCCACAACGAGTCCGCGATCCGGCGCGCGTCGTCCAATCGCCCGAGCTTCCCCAGCAGGATCATGCGCCGTGCCGCCACGGCCTCTGCTTCGGTCTCCACGCCGAGCGAGTCGGCCACGGCCAGCTCGTGGAGCGCGGCTTCCAACGCGCCGTCCAGCTCGAGCACACGGGCTGCCGTGCGGTGCGCTTCGGCTTCCGCCGGCCCGGCGGCCAGCCAGCGCCGAGCCCACGCCTGGGCGGCGGCCCGCGCGCGGGACCGGGAGGCCCGCAACGTCTCGGGCGCGATCGCCGAGAGAGAATCGAGTGGGATGAGCTCGAGTGAGTCCCGGAGCAGCGGCACGAGCATCAGGTCCGGGTCGGCACCCTGGTCGGGCACCGAGTCACTCCCACCGGTCGACGCTCGTCCCGCAAGTCCAAGTTCGCAGCTGCACCAGGCGCGGACCGAGCTGCGCACGGGGCGCGGAAACTCGTGGCGGTACCCCGCCACCGCACCCGGCGACTGCCCGGCCGCGAGCGAGTAGATCGCCACCAGCCCTTGGTAGGCTCCGTGACGCGTGGGGTCGAGATCGAGCACGCGCTTGGCCAGCCGGACCGCCGCGTTGAGCGACCCGCGGCGCCCCTCGCCGGCCGGCGTCGCCACGAGCAGCGGGTCGAGGAACTCCAGGCTTGCGAGCGCCTCGAGCGCATCCACGTCGTTTGAATCCTGGGCGACGAGACTCTCCAACTCCCCCCGTGCCACGGTGAAGTCCGCGTTCAGCAGACCGTGGAGCGCGCGGACGTGACGCGCCGCCCGGGGCGGCAACCGGCCGCGGAGCGCCGCGGCGCGGTCGGCGTAGCCGTAGGCCGGGTTGCCGGGATCCAGCACGGAAAACGCGAGCAGCGAGACCTCCGCCAGCTTGGCGTACGCCTGTGCGAAAGTGCTGTCGAAGCTGACCGCCTCCTCCAGCGCGGTGCGCGCGCGGCGGTACTCCTCGCGGTTCAGGTGTGCCATGCCGCGCAGGTACGCCCGGTATGCCTCGAGCGAGTGCGTGGTGGCCGTCGCCAGATCCGCGGTCGCGTTCTCCAGCCCGGCCGCGCGCAACAAGGCCGTCGCGATCTGCCCGTACGCGTCCCGGATGTCGTCCTTGGGGCCGACCTCGATGGTCGTGCGGGACACGAGGTGCCCGGTCACGACATCGTACGCCCGGGCGCTCACGCGCAACCGGTCCGTCACGGCGACGATTTCGCCGGTCACGGCCGTCCACCCGCCGGTCTCCGCCGCCACGCGTCGGACGCGCGCCAGGTCCATCACGCCTCCGGACCGCAGCCCGTGTCGCCGCAGGGCCGGATAGAGCCGCTCGTCGGTGACGACGGTGATCTCGGCCCAGCGGCCGAGCGCGTCCGCGACCATCGTGGGCGACGCCTCGATCAGCCATTGGGTCTCGGCCGAGGGCGACAAGTTGCGGAATGGGAGCACGAGGAACGTCCTCGCGCGGTCCTGCTCGGCGGGAGGCGGGCGCGTCGCGACCGCTCGGGGAGACGACCCGGTGCACGGGGGGGGCGAACCGTCGGGGCACTGGGCTGCGGCGGATTTCACCAGCAGCGTGAACAGCAACCCCCATATGGCGCCGCGGAGCCTGGGCGACATGGAATCAACGAACATCGTGTTGCCGCGCGGATCCGGCAAGGCCGAATCCCGCCCGTTACTTCATTTGCCGGCTTGGTCCGCCATCGTCAGACAGGCCGCGCTGCGTTTTCACGAACGCGCGATACCCGCAGGTGCAGGACTCCGTCGTGCGGCCGGAACGATCGATGCTGAAATGAAGCCGAAGGCCGCATCCCTGACAGAAGGGTGGGCCGCCGTCGGTCACCATGCCGGCGCGTCCGAGCTCCGACTGTGAGCGGTTCACTTGTGCCGGAAGGTGATGCGCCCGCGCGTCAGATCGTACGGGGACACCGCGAGGGTCACCCGGTCGCCGGCGAGCACTCGGATGCGGAAGCGGCGCATCTTGCCGGCAATGGTCGCGAGCACGTAGTGCCCGTTGGGCAGATGGACGCGAAACGTGGTGTTGGGCAGCACGTCCTCCACGATGCCGTCGATCTCGATCGCCTGTTCCTTGGCCACTCAGACCCCCTCGATGGTCGCCGGGACCAGCACGAAACCCAGCCGGATCACGTCCTGGGCGACAGCGCCTAGCCCGATCTGCGTCACGCCGAACTCGACCCGCTCACCGGCGGTGAGTGGGTTGCATACGGTACCCCGCAGCGCGGAGTGGTCCACGTGGCAGTCGGGTTCGTCCCACTCGCGGCCAATCACTCCCAAGCCCCGGATCAAGTCGAACCATTTGACGGTGCCGGTGAACCGCATATCTAGGTGCTCCATCCACGAAGCGACTGGGCCAAAACAAAAGCGGGACCGGCGCATTGGCCAAGTCCCGCCTTGACGTTTGCTGCTCCGGCACGCAGCACGGCGTGTCGGATGCTGCTGGAAGGCTAGTCGGACACGGCGGCGAAGTCAAACATTGGTGCGCCGCTCGTGTCGAACCGCGTCCTGCTCGACAACCTAGCGGTCGCGGTCCGCCTGCTGCGATCAAAACCAACGCCGGAGCCAGTTCCTTTCGAACCAGACTTTGCCGAGGTGCCAGTACCAACCGGGACGGTGCAGCGTCACTTCCGGCACCGGCTCCGCGTAGAAGTTGCCCTTCCCAAATGCGGCCCGCCCGTCGCCGGTCTCGACGAAGCACCCGCCCAGGCCGTCGAACGACGCAGGTGCGCCGCTTCCCGTGATGGCTCGCGCGATGTTTCGGGCGACGACCTCCGCCTCGCCGTGGGCGAAGACCCCGGCTTTCGGCAGCGGCTTCCCGAGCTTCAACGGAATGCCGACGACGTCGCCCAGGGCATACACGCGTTCGGCCTTGGTTTCCAGCGTATGCGCATTGACCGGAATCCAGCCGCTCTCGCTCACCAGTCCGGCCTCCCGCACGACGCGCGGCGCGCGGTGCGGCGGAACGTAGGCGAGGAGATCGTACTCCGCTTCCGTCCCGTTCGTGAAGCGCAACCGTCCAGCCGAAGCGTCAACCGCCTGCACCTGGTGCTCCGGGTGGTAGGTGATTCCTTTCGCTTCGACGAGCTGCCGCACTGCTTTGGAGACCAGCGGTCCGGCGACTCCCATCGGGCCTGGCTCCGCCGTGTAGAGATCGATCTGCGTTTGCCGGCGGACGTTCTTGCGACGGCAATAGTGCTCCAACAACATCGCCGCTTCGTACGGTGCCGCCGGACACTTGTAGGCGGGTGCCGCCGTGAGGACGACCAGCCTTCCCCCGGTGAACGCGCCCAGCGCGTCGCGCAACGCCTCGGCGCCGGCGACCGTGTAGAAGTTGTGTCCGCCCGCCGGGAGACCCGGAATCGTGTCGGGAGCGAGCTCCGCGCCGAGGGCGATCACGAGGTAGTCCCCGGCGAGGCGTTTTCCTCCGACGGTTGCCTCGCGTCCGCCGACCTCGATTCGCTCGATCTCCCCCCGCACGACCTCGATACCCTTTCGCTCCAGCTGTGCCAGCGGTCGGGATATCCGCGCCGCGGTCCGGCCGCCCGTCATGAGCCAGAGCAGGGAAGGAGCAAACACGAACGTTGACTCGCGATCCACGAGCACGACGCGATGCGGCTTCGGCCGCAACTTGCGGAGCTCTCGAGCGGCGACGACTCCGCCGACTCCTCCGCCCAACACGAGAATGGTCTGGGAACCGTTCATGGGACTAGAATACCAGAATTTTGTCGGCCCACTGCGTCCAATCGCTCAGCTCTTCCAGTGAGCTGCGCCGCGTACCCTCGAGCAGCTCGGGTTCCTTGATGCCCCGCGCGTCCATGCAGCTGCCGCAAACGCCGACCGCAGCTCGCTTGAGAAGCACCGCCTGGAGCATGCGGTTGATGTTGTAGTATCCCTGGGGGACGGACTGTCCCGCTTTGGCACAGGCGGCCGCGTCACCCATCAGGAAGACGCGGACTTCTGCACCGTCCCGTTTCGCGAGCGCACCCGCCAAACGCAGCCCGTTGTAGCTGCGCTCGGTGCCGTAGGGCGGATCGTTCAGCACGAAGAGCGTTTTCATCTTTCCCGCTCAGACGCTGGCGGCGGCGGGCTCCATGTGGAAGGGGACGGTCCGCGGACACCACTGCGACCGCCTCCACAAGAACGCCTGTGGCCGTAACGAAGCGATGAGAGGCGACTGAAGACCGCTTCATCGGGCTGAAAGACCTCGCTTGCCTTTGCGGGGGCTGGTGGTACCAGCCGTCATCGGCCTTTGTGTTCTGTGTAATGGATTACCGGATATAGAGTTGTGTCTCGTACCGCATTTCTGTCGCCACCGGCGTCTCACCGAGGCACTGTGGCATACCCCCTGCTGCAGATAGTCCGGTGGTCGTGAATTCCGGAGCCCGAGCAGGTGCCAGTCTCACATCGTCCGAAGCTTCCTCTCTCCCTGCGCGCCGCTGTGGCGCGGGGGCTCGTCGTCGCGGCTTCGATCCTGGTCGCCTCGACCTGCCGGCTCGACCAGCTGGTCGTTCTCCCTCAGGGCGCGCTGCTCTGTGTCACGCCGTCCGGTCCCGACACGCTCCGGGACTCCGCGGCCGGCGGGAGCGGCACGGTTCGCGTCGACCAGATCAGCATCAACAACTGCGGCGCCGGAGAGCTGCATTGGACGGCCTTCGTCAAGCAGGGTAGTGCGTGGCTGTCCGTTGCGCCGGACTCCGGCATTGTCGGGCTGGACAGCGCACCGCCACGGGTCATTCTCAACCCCGCCGCGCTCGACACCGGCACCTATCACGAAACGGTGGTCGTCAATTCCACGACCGGGAGCGGCGCCGCGGAAATCCCGATCTCGTTCCATATCCATCCGTGCCGCGTCACGCCGATTACGATCGATGACTCGGCTCTGGCGACCCTGACGTCGGGCGATTGCGGCGCGCCGCACCGGCCCGGCCGATACGCGCGGATCTACGGTTTTCCCGGCACGGCCAACGACTCGGTCTCGATCGAGCTGCCGGCGCGCTTCGATGCCTATGTGATTCTCGACACGACGCTGGACCAGGCGCACCCGGCGTACGCCGAAACGGACGATTCCGCTCTCTACTATCAGCGGCTGCCACGCAACATGTCCTACCATGTCGAGGTCACGAGCTCGGCGGCCGCCGACACGGGCGCCTTCACGCTACGCCTGCTGCATCCGCGGCTGCCGCACGCGCCGCACGCGCTCGATCAGCGACTGGGCGACTCGGTGACGAGCGTGACACCGGGGGCGACCATCCCTCAGACGAGCCTCCTGCTGCGCGCTTCGCTGTCCGATCCCGATCAGGGCGACTCGCTGCACCTGGAGGCCGAGGTGCGACCCGTGACCGTCGGGTTCAGCGGCCCCAACGTGCCGAACGGACCGGCAGTCGCGAACGGCAGCCCAGCCTGGGTGAGCGTCGACGGCCTGGCCGATAAGACCTCCTACCACTGGCGTGTCCGCACCGGCGACCATACCGGTCGTTCTGGTCCTTGGTCGTCGTTCGGCGGCAATCCCGACTTCGTCGTGAACGTCCCCCACGCGCCCAACGCACCGACGACACTCGGCCAAGCCAAGACCGATGGTTCCGGTATCCTCACGGGCGCCACGATCGACGCGAACATGGTCATTCTGAGTGCTGCGGTGTCGGATCCCGACCCGGGAGATCAGCTGCGGTTGCAGGTGGAAGTGCGCCCCGTCGGTACCCCGTTCACCGGGCCCACACACTCGAGCGATCCCGTCCCCGACGGCGGTCCGTTGCAGGTGCTCGTCGGCCCGCTGCCCAGCGCGACGAGCTACCACTGGCGAGCGCGGGCCATGGATCAGACGGGCGACAGCAGCGGCTGGGCGACCTACGGCGGCAATCCGGAAAGCGCGATCGACTTCCGTGTCGGCGTGCTGCCGGATCCCAATCCACCTGCCGCATTGGCGCAGCTGCAGAGCGGTGATCTGTCTCCGATTCCGGTGGGCGGCGCGGCGTCATCCAACACGATCGAGATCGCCGGCCTGGTGAGCGATTCCAACGCCGGCCAGACGGTACAGCTCGAAGTCGAGGTCCAGCCCGTCGGGCAGGGTTTCATCGGGCAGCCCAACTACGTGAGCCAGCTTGTCCCGAGTAACTCGACCGCCTCGGCCACGGTCGGTCCATTGACCGCAAACGCCGACTACCACTGGCAGGCGCGCGCCAGGAACACTGCGGGCGGCGTCAGCGCGTGGGTGCCGTTCCCGATCTCCCCGGCCAACCCGGAGACCGATCCCGATTTCACATACCAGCTCCCGCAGTCCGTGCAGTTGGTGTTCTCAGTCCAGCCGACGGCGACCAGAGCCGGCATGGCCATCGTGCCCGCGGTGCAGGTGACGGCGCTCGATACAGCCGGCCAGACGAGTACCGGCTTCACCGGCAGTGTGACCATGACGCTCGAGCCGAGTATCTACGGCGGCAAGCTCTCGGGGACGACCACGGTGAGCGCGGTGGCTGGCGTGGCGACGTTCTCGAGTTTGAGCATCAACAAGCCGGGATTCGGATTTCGATTGCGCGCCACCACGTTTCAGCCGTCACTGACCGTAGTCAGCGCCCCGTTCGACGTCACCCGGCGCTGACGCTCGTGCCGGGTCTGGGGATCACCCCGGACGCGCCGAGGGTAGTTTTCACACATGGGTCTGGGATTCCGGTGCTGCATCGCCGTCGTGGCGTGCGCGTGGCTCGCGAGCGCACCCGCCGCCGCGCAGCGGGCGGGGAAGTCCCCGAAGATCGCGTGGCGCCCGCCGGTGCCGCTGCAAGGGTCGCTGGTGCTGATCGGTGTAGAGGCACGGGAGACCGACAGCGTGCGGGCAGTTCGCGGTGAGCTGGCCGGTGAGCCGCTGCATTTCGAGCTCATCAACGGCTGGTTTCGCGCCGCTGGGGGCGTGCCGCTCGCGGCTGGTACACGTCTGACGGCTACCGTGGTGATCGAGCGGGCCGGTGGCGCCCGTGACACGCTCATCCGGCGGCTGCCCGTGGGTTCACGCCGCGCGCGGAGCGAGCGGCTGCGGACCGACCCGCGCTTCCTCCAGCCGCCGGAGTCGCTCCTGCCGCGGATTGAGGCCGAGCGCGTGCTGGTGCGCGAGCTGAAGCGGCGCGCCCACGATGCGCCGCGCCGGTGGCGTAGGCCGTTCGTGCGGCCGCAGCCCGGGCCGGTCACGAGCGGCTTCGGGACGGCGCGGATCTTCAACGGTCGCCTGCGCAGCCGGCACCTGGGCGTGGATTTCGATGGCGAAGTGGGGGATTCGGTGCTCGCGACCAACCGCGGGGTGGTGGCCTACGCCGGTGACCTGTACTACAGCGGGACCACCGTGTTCATCGATCACGGGGCAGGGCTGCTCAGCGGGTATCTGCACTTGAGCAGCGTCCTGGTCGCAGCGGGGGACTCGGTTGCCCACGGTCAACTCATCGGGCTGGTCGGCGCCTCCGGGCGCGTCACCGGACCGCACCTGCATTGGCTCGCCTCCTACGGCAACGTCAGTGTCGATCCCGTGGATTTGCTGGACATCGATCCGGCGCGGCCTCTCACCCCTCGCTGATCAAACCCAGTGTGCAGCAGGGGTGACGGGCGAGCGGGCCGGGTCGGCGCGGCTCAGACCGTTTGGAGATACTGGTGGATCATGCCCACCGCTGCCGATCCTTCCCCCACGGCCGAGGCCACGCGCTTGGTGGAGCCGTGCCGGACGTCGCCGGCGGCGAAGATGCCCGGTACGCTGGTTTCCAGCGGGAACGGATCGCGATCGCGCGTCCACCCCTTCGGCCGCTTGCCCTCGCGGAGCAGATCGGGGCCGGTGACGATGAAGCCCGTTTCATCCACTTCCACGAGACCCGTCACCATGCCGGACTGCGGGGTCGAGCCGATGAGCACGAACATCGCCGCCGCGGGCAGCGTGGTGCGCTCGCCGGTATCGCCGCGCACGAGCTCGACCGCTTCGAGCCGGCCCGTCCCGCACACGCCGGCCACGGCCGTGTGCGTGCGCACCTCGATGTTGCCCGCGGCTTCGATGCGATCGATCAGGTAGGTGGACATCGCGTCCTGGAGCGACTCCCCGCGGACGACCATCGTTACCTTGGCGGCGTAGCGGGCGAAGAGCAGGCTGGCCTGTCCGGCGGAATTGGCGCCCCCGATGATGACGACCTCGGCACCCCGGCAGGCGGCCGCTTCCGACAGCGCCGCGCCGTAGTAGACGCCGGCCCCGGTGAGCCCTTCCACTCCGGGCACGTCGAGCCGCCGGACCCGCATCCCGGTCGCGAGCAGCAACGCGTAGCACTGCAGCTCGGATCCGTCCTCGAGCGTCACGATCCGGTAGGGATGCTCGGCGCGGATTGTGGCGACGCCCCGCGCCGTGACGACCTCAGCGCCGAACCGCCGGGCCTGCGTCGTCGCCCGTCGCGCCAGGTCCGCGCCGGCGATGCCGGCTGGAAAGCCGAGGTAGTTCTCGATCTGCGAGCTGGTGCCCGCCTGACCGCCCGTCACGTCCAGCTCGATCAGGATCGTGCGTAACCCCTCGGACGCACCGTACACCGCGGCGGCCAGGCCGCTCGGACCGCCGCCGACGACGATGAGGTCGTAGAACGGGTTCCGCGCCTCGGTTTGCAGGCCGATGCGTTCGGCCAGCTCCCGGGTGGTGGGCGCCAGCAGCGTCGCGCCGTCCGGAAAGAAGACGACCGGTTGCCGCTTGAGGCCCGGGGTGAGCGTCTCGACCAGCGCGCGCGTCGCCCCGTCGGTGTCCAGATCGATCCACGCGTAGGGGGTCTGCGTGCGGGCGAGGAAATCCCTCAACTCGTGACTCCGGGGCGACCAGCGTGAGCCCGCGACCCGGATGCCGTCGAACGGCGGCCGGTACGTCGCGGCCCAGTCAGCCAGCACGTCGTCCAGCACGGGATACAAGTGCTGCTCCGGCGGATCCCACGGCTTCATCAGGTAGTGATCGAGGCCGACCTCGTTGATGCCGCGGATCGCCGCCTCGCTGTCGGCGTAGGCGGTCAGCAGAACCTTGCGCGACTCCGGGTGCAGCGTGCGGACCTCGCGCAGCAGCTCGGTCCCCGTCATCCCGGGCATCCGCTCGTCCACGAGAAACAGGGCGATCGGCGTCCCGCGCTGTTTCAGCTCCCGTGCGGCCTCGAGCGCTTCGCGGCCGGAGCCGGCCTTGAGGATGCGGTAGTCGCTCTGGAAATGCTGGCGCAGATCGCGCTCGATGGCGCTCAATACCAGGGCGTCGTCGTCCACGCTCAGGATGACGGGCTTGGCCACCCTCAGGAGGCTCCGGAGGGAGACGCAAGGGCCGCAGGAACCGGGAGGCGGACCCGGAACTCCGTCCGGCCCGGTCGCGAGTCGACTTCGATCTCCCCATCGTGCTGGCGGACCAGCCGCCGCACGATGTCGAGGCCCAGGCCCGTTCCTTCTCCGACCGGTTTGGTCGTGAAGAAGGGATCGAAGATGCGCCCGCGAATATCGGCGGGGATGCCGGGGCCGTCGTCGACCACCTGCACCAGCACGGCGCCGCCGCTCGTGGTGGCCGCGATCTCCACGCGCCCGCCCGTCGCCACCGCATCGAGCGCGTTGTCGATCAGATTCAGCCACACCTGGTTGAGCTCGCCGCCGAACCCATGGACCTTGGGGAGATCGGTCGCGACCTGCACCGTCACCCCCGCGGACTTGGCCCGGGCCTTGGCCTGGAGCACGACGAGGGTGTCGGTCAGCCCGCGGCCGACGTCCACCGTTTCTGGCGCGGTCGCATGGTCCATGCGTGTGAATCCCTTGACCGCGGCCACCAGATCGTAGATGCGGCTGGCCGCCCGCTCGATCTCCGAGGCGAGCTGCCGGGTCGCGCAGCCGGAGGCGATCCACCGCAGCGCCGCATCGAGCGAGGCGCGATCGAGTTCCGCGGCCAGCCGGTCGAGCGCCTCGAGCGTGACCGCGGTTTCCGCCAGGGGCTGGGCCGCGGCCCGATCGGCGCCCCGCGCGTCGAGCCACGCGGCGACCGCGTCCTCCCGGTCGGCCCGCTCGAGCGGGGAGCGGACGGACGTGACCGGCGTGGTGAGACAGAGCTCGCGCACGCCGTCAGCGGCGGCGACCTGCGACGGGGTGAGTCCGGCGCCGCCCAGCGCCCGCGAGGCTTCTTCCAGGCTGATCAGGCGCTCCGTGAGTCCCTTGGCGCTGCGCACGATGGCCGAGGCGGGGTTGTTCAGCTCGTGCGCCAGGCCCGCCGCGAGCTTGCCGAGCGACATGAGCTTCTCGTCGTGCAGGTCGCTCGAAGTGAAGTGCCGGGCCCGGTCGACCATCACGTGGACGAAGACGGCGGTGAGCTCTTGGCACTCGCGGATCATTTCGGGGAAGTGATCGCGGTGGACCGTGACGAGCTCGGTGGGCTCCACCGCCACGACCTCGCCGGGGGTCCCGACCAGACGCGAATAGGGCAGGGAGCCGGAGACCTCGCCGCCGCGCCACTCCATGGCCTTGCGCCGTCCCGCGCCGCGGTCGATGTGGATCGCCAGGTGGCCCGAAAGCACCACGTGCAGCCCTTCCACCTCTTCTCCGTGCTTGTATAACACCTGGCCGGCGGCGAGCTGGCGGAGGCGACCGTGCGTGGCCACCCAGGCGATCTGCGCGGGCGGTACGCCGCGGAGCAGCGCGTGATCCGCCAGGCGATTGACGAGTTCGGCGGGTGGCGAGCTCATGAAATGCTCGCGGAAGCGACTAGGACGCGGCGCCCGCCACAGCCAACGTCGGGGGTTCTTCGGCCTTGAGATAGGCGTGCGGATCGTGATACAAGGCGCCCGCCGGGAGCCACTGGTACAGCTCGCCCAGCTCGCGGCGCACGCGGTCCACGAAGAACTCCGGCAGCTCGTCTGATTCCTGCTCAAAATAGGCGCGGAACGACGGGTCCGCGTCCAGGCGCCGCCGCACTTCCTTGTAGTACTTGATCCGACCGAACCCCTCCGAGGAAATCGCGCGCAACACGTTCATCCATTTAGGGATCGGGGTACGGTTGGCCCGGAAGCGGTTGACGATCGCCCGCCACGAGAACGTGTACTCCGTCAGACCGATCACCTGATCGTAGAACTCGGGCCAGGTGTAGTTCTTCGGCTTGACGTTCATCGCTTGATTGTTATCCAGGAAATGGAACGGGAACCCCAGCACGCGATCGGCGCGCTGATACTCCAGGTTCAGGGGGGCGGCCCGCCCGAACGCCGACAACAGCGAATAGCCGGGGAAGGCGCCCGGCGTCAGGTCGACGAACCGCTTGGTCAGCTCGAACGGCTCCGGCCCGGCGTCTCCGTCCAGGCCCAGGACGAAGTTCGTCTGCACGTAGGGCAGGTAGCGCATGATCATGTTCACATGCTCGGACACGTCGCGCACCTTGTCCATCCCGGTGCGCTTGCCCGTCTTGGACTTGTTGCCCAGGTCGTACCACGATTCGATCCCGGGCAGCACGGCCTTGAAGCCATTGCGCCGCAGCCGGACGAGATGTGGTTCTGCCAGGAGCGACAGGCTGCTTTCGGCGACGAAGTCGATGCTGTCCGGCGGCGCGGCCGCCTCGATCGCCTCCATGTAGTCGTCGAACCGGACGCCGAAGTTCGGATCGTGCCACCCCACGCGCGGCCGTTTCTGCTGCTGCAGCAGGAACTGGAGATCCTTCGTGATCTCGCCGAAGTCGAGCGGCTGATAGGGCACGACCGAGTCGATACAGAAGCTGCACGTGTAGGGACAGCCCAGACTGCCGAGCATGCCCACGAGCTTCAGGACCGGCGCCTTGTCGATCGTGGCCTTGATGAATTTCCAGCGCTCCCGCACCCCCGGAAGGGTCGCCGGCTGCCGCGCGGCGGCCAGATGCACGCCCAGCGGCCGGTGCCGCGCGCAGTCCTGGAGCACGTCGCGAACCACGGTGCGGTCGGTGAAACCCAGGACGTAGTCGAAATGCTTCCGGGCGTCCTCGGGATAGCACCGGGCATGCGGGCCGCCCAGGACCGTCACGGCCCCGCGGGAGCGGAACAGGTTGCTGAGCGCGTAGGCGGTGAGCGCGGCCTGACTGAACGCGCCGATGAAGACCAGATCGACGTCGGCCGGCAGCTCGTCCACCAGGTTCTCGAACCCGGTATAGCAGACCATGGTCACGTCGTGGCCCTCGGCCTCGCACCAGACCGCCACGATCTGGGGCATGATGCTGGCGAGGTTGGCGTTCATGGCCCGCGCCCACAGGGCGCGGCTCGGGCCTCGGGTAGCCATATCGATGATGCCAATGCGGAGCTTGCGCACGCGTCTCTATGGAAAACGGGTCTCCCAAGGTCGCCCCTAGGGCCGCCCTCCGCAAGCACGCCCTCCGGCGAACCCTGCTCTGCCGCTGTGTTTAGGACGCCTTTTGAGCGATATTTCCTGCTCGCGCCCGCCTGGGCTGCAAGTGGTGCGTGTTTTTGGCCCGTTCCAACGAGGAGACACCGTGCCCCCAGCCGTACGGCTCAAGGATCCCATCCCGGTCGGGCGGCTCGTCCAGCGCCGTCTGCGCGAGCTCAAGCGGACGCCGCGCGAGTTGGCAGAAGCCGTGCGGGTCTCGGAGACCTACATCGCGGATATCGTGTCGGGCCGGCGCCGGGTGCCGGCGCCGGGCAGCGACGTCTACATAACGATGGGAAAATTCCTCGGCCTGCATCGGGACGATCTTCCCACCTGCGCGCGCGCCGAGCGCGCCGCCGAGCGTCCCGGCGGCCGGCCCCATCCCGAAGTCCGGCGACGCGTGCTCGAGCTGTGCGATCCACAGCACGCCAAGACGCTGGAGCGCCGCTTCGCCCGTCCCGAGGGCGCCGAGCTCGAGTGGGTGATCGTGGGGCGTCTGCTGGAGGTGGCCCGGGGGTTCGTCAGCCGCCAGCTCGACGATGAGGTGGGAATGCGGGTGGCCGCGGGGCGCGAAGGCCGCGCCTATCTGGACGTCCGGATGCGGCTGCTGGAGTTCCTCGATGTCGTGCCGGATTCCCTCACGGCCCGGGACTGCGAGGATTTCGTGAGCTCCCGGATCAACTGCTGGCAGATCGACGTGGAAAGCCGGGCCATGAAGATCCAGTTGCGGTCCTAGCGGTTTCCTGAGTGCGCCAACGGCGCCGTCCGTGTGGGCGGCGCCGTTCGTGTGCGCAGGCTCCGGGTGTTTACAGCTTGACGACGTTCTGCGCCGCCGGGCCCTTCTGTCCCTGCACGACTTCGAACTCGACCCGCTGACCTTCGGCCAGCGTCTTGAACCCGTCCGCCTGGATCGCGGTGTGATGCACGAAGCAGTCCTTCTCTCCGTTCTCGGGCGTGATGAAGCCGAAGCCCTTCGCGTCGTTGAACCACTTTACGGTGCCGATGATGCGTGCCATCGTCGTGCCACTCCTGACTAGTATTGATGTTCGCGACGGTGTGCGGTCTTCGCCTTGCGGCGTGCCGCGGCCTTCTCCTTGCGCCGTCGCTGAGCGCCAGGGGCCTCGTAGAAGCGTTTCCGCTTCATGTCTTGAAACAGGCCCGACTTGGCGATCTGGCGACGGAACTTCTTCAACACAAATTCCAGTCGATCGTTATCAGTCAACGTGACTTCCACCCAGCCTCTTTTCCCGTTCGGGTCTCCCAGAAACGCCAAAGGACCATGGGCACTGGCCCAGGTCCTTGAAACGTCCTCTGGTTCGTGTCGCTCCTGAACCATCACCCCGCGGCGCGATTCTGTCAACTGCTTCCACGGGGACCGGCCGAGGACCAGGCTGGTGTGACGCGGCACGCTGGCCCCCGGGTATCCAGTACCGAATCCTCCTCCGAGGTGCCAGATGGGCCACCGTGCGTTGTCGCTGCTCGCCATCCTCGTCACGCTCGGCGCCGGAGCCGCGGCCCAGGTCATACCGATCCGCACGGTTCCGCTGGCGCAGGGGGATCAGTACCTGATCTTCCCGTCCAACAACCTCGGACGAGGCGGCGTGTCCATCGCTCTGGACGATTCGCTGCTCGACCCGTTCCGGAATCCGGCGTTTGGCGCCAGGGTCGAAACGTTCAGGCTGTTCAGCTCCCCCACGGTCTACAGCATCTCTCGGGAAACAGGGGGCGGACGCACCCTCCCGCTCGCCATCCTGGGCCGCGCCGGAACCTGGTTCGGCGGGCTCTCCGGCGCGATCCAGCAGGTCGAAGCCAGCCGGCCGTTCACCTCGCCGGTGATCTTCCTGCGGGGAGGGCCGGTCCCCCTCGCGCAGGACGTCGTCGGGTCGGGGGAACGGTCGCACGGCAACAACTACGCCTTTGCGTCGCTGGGCAAGGTCCTGACCGGCAGTGGGTTATCGCTCGGCGGCAGCGTCCTCCGGTCCGGGCTTCATGCGCTGGGCGGCGTCGATCTGCTCTATCCCGGCGGACAGGGGCTGACCCAGTCCGGACGCGGGCTCGATCTCCGGTTGGGCCTGCTCAAGCAGTGGCCGGGCGACCGCTCGCTCGAAGCCCTCGTGCTCCACGATCGGTTCCGGATGACGCACGACGTCACCTACTTCGATCTGTTCTGGGATCCGGCCACGCAGCAGTTCGTCCAATCCCCACGCGTGGAGCACCACCTCGACCGCACGACCACGACCGGGCTGCACGTCGCCTACCAACGCCCGCTGACGGCGTCGGGATGGCGCATCGGGTGGATCGGGACGGCCAACTACCTCTCCCACCCGCGCATCGCCCGGAACGAGATCGTGACGATCCCGCGCGACCAGGGACATTCCACCGCCTACAACCTGGGACTCGGGTTCTCCAAGACGCGCGGTCCGGCAACGTTCGGGCTGGACGCGATCTACGAGCCGATCTGGAGCACGACGTGGGCCGTGGCGGACGCGCCGCTCGTGACCGCGTTGGGCGACACGATTCCTGTGGGCGGCCGGACCATCGTCAACCGCTTCCACTTTTCGAACGCCGTGCTGCGACTCGGCGTCAGCCGGGACGTGGCGCTCGCCGGCCTGCAGAAGGCGTTGGGCTTGGAGCTGGGCCTCGCGGTTCGGGCGATGCACTACCGGCTGGTGCAGCGCGACCGGGTGGCCGCCACCGAGCAACCGTTCCGGACCGGCTGGGTCGAGTGGTCACCGACCTGGGGCTTGAGCCTGCGGTTTCCGGAGCTCGAGCTGCGCTACCGCGGACGCGTCACGAACGGGACCGGCCGGCCGGACGTGTTCGGGTTCTTCGGTGGACCGCTACCGCTGACGGACGTGGGCCCCGGCAACTTCGTCGTGGCGCCCGGCGGCACGCTCAACCTGGCCGGCGTCACGACCGTCACGCATCAGATCTCTCTGTCGCTTCCCCTGCGCTGACCGAGGAGATTGGCTATGACGAGACACGTGGTGAGAGCATTGTGCGTTGGCTGGCTCGTCGGTGCAGGCGCCTGCGTGGAGACCGATCGTTCGCTCCCGCAACCCCCCTCGCTGGATGCCGAGCTGCGGCAGGCGTTGCAGCAGTGGGGGGTGGTCCCGATCAACGCGCAACCGGTCCTGGACCCGTCGCTGGTCGCGCTCGGTCAGGCGTTGTTCTTCGACAAAGAGCTGAGCGGTAACCGCGACATCGCCTGCGCGTCGTGTCACAACCCGGCCACGGCGATGGGTGACGGCCAGTCGCTGGCGGTCGGCACCGGCGGCACGGGGGTCGGTCCTTCCCGGACGCTGGGGCCCGGCCGGCAGTTCGTACCCCGCAATGCGCCGACGCTCTTGAACGCCGCCCTTGGCCTGCCGTATGTGTTCTGGGATGGCCGGGTAACGGGTTTCGCGGGCCAGTTCCAGACGCCGGCCGGCGCGGCCCTCCCTCCAGGATTGCCCAGCATCCTCGCGGCGCAGGCGATGTTCCCGGTCACCAACCGCACCGAGATGCGCGGGGAGTCTGGCGATAGGGATGTGTTCGGGAAATCCAATGAGCTGGCACAGTACGGCGACAGCCAGTGGACCGGGATCTGGCGCGCGGTGATGCTCCGGCTGCTCGCGCTCCCCGCCTACACGGCCAGATTCAACGCCGCCTTCCCGGGTACGTCCATCAATCAGCTCGGCTTTCAGCACGCGGCGGTCGCGATCGCCGCGTTCGAGACGCAGGCTCTCACGAGAACCGATTCACCGTTCGACCGGTATCTGAAGCGGGACGATGACGCCTTGACGGCGGAACAAAAGCGGGGTGCGGTGCTCTTTTTCGGGAAGGCGACCTGCTCGAGCTGCCACAACGGCCCGCAGCTCGGGGCCGGGAACTTCGTCGACGTCGGGGTACCGCAGCTCGGGCCAGGCGTGGGCCCCGAGCTGCCGCTCGATCTCGGTCGCGGCGCGCTCCCCGACAACGAGTTCTATCGCTTCGCATTCCGTGTGGCCCCGCTGCGCAACGTCGAGCTGACGGCGCCCTACTTCCACGATGGGGCCTACCCGACGCTCGAGGCCGTCGTCCGGCACTACAACGACGTCCGGGTCGCGCTGCCGGGGTTCGACGCGTCCCAGCTGGCGCCAGACGTGCGCGCCACCTACCACGGTGACGCCGCCACGGTCGCCGACGTGCTAGGGCGGCTGGACTTTCGTCTGCAGCAGTCGCTGCGCCTGACCGAGACGGAGCGCGCCGAGCTGGTGGCGTTTCTCAAGGCGCTCACCGATCCGTCGGCACGGGACCTGAGCGCGCTGGTGCCCTAGCGGCGCACGCCGTGTTGCACCGGCGCCTGCACGTGCGCCTCGACGAACCACAGCCACTTGTCGATGCCGCGCGAAATCTCGGTGCAGATGTCCGCGCTGTCCTTGTCGCCCAGCGCGTCGGTTTCGTCGATCCCCTTGCGGATGCGCGAACCGAATTCCGCCAGGGCGCCCGCGAAGGCGCCGGCATGGTCCGGACCGTGCCTTCGGCGATGCCGCCGACCTGCACCACACGCTCGGCTAGGAGATCCGCGTACTCGCTCACTGCGGCGTGCACGTCGTCGAACAGCTTGTGCAGCGCGATGAACTGCGGTCCCTTCACGTTCCAGTGCGCCTGCTTGGCCTGTGAGGCCAGATCCACGGCATCCGCCAGACGCTCGTTCAAGAGATCGGCGACCTCGATGAGGAATTCATGCCGTGACGCCTTTGCCCGGTTGCCATGATGTTCTCGCGTGGGCATTATTTGCCTGTCCACTCGAGAGCAAGGGTTATGGCGCTTACCCGCTTGACCGAACCGCTGGTCCGTGACCACGGCGTCCTCCGCCAGGCCTCCTGGGAGGAAGCCTTGAGCCGGGCCGCCGACGGCTTCCGCCGCGTGAAGACGCAGTATGGCGGTGACGCCATCGGCACGTTCAGCTGCTCCAAGGCCAGCAACGAGATGAACTTCCTGGCCGCCAAGCTGAGCCGCGTCGCGTTCGGGACGCACAACATCGACAGCTGCAACCGGACGTGACACGCTCCTAGCGTCGTCGGTCTGGCGACAGTGTTTGGCGCCGGTGGAGGCACCAGCTCCTACCGTGAAGTGGAAGAGACGGACGTCATCTTCCTGTGGGGAGCGAACGCCCGGGAAAACCACCCCATTTTCTTCCATCATGTGTTGAAAGGCGTGCATCGCGGCGCGCGCCTGTACGCCGTTGACCCGCGGCGCACCTCCTCGGCGCAATGGGCGGACGATTGGCTCGGCATCCACGTGGGCTCGGACATCGCGCTCGCCAACGCGATGGCGCGCGAGATCATCCACGCCGGCCTCGCCAACGACGCCTTCATCCGGCACGCCACGACGGGATTCGACGCCTACAAAGACTGCGTCGAGCGCTACACGCTGGAGCTCGCCGAGCGCGAAACGGGCGTACCGGCCGAGGTGATCCGTCGCGTTGCGCTCGCCTACGCGCGCGCCGACCGGGCGATCATCTGCTGGACGCTGGGCATAACCGAGCACCACAACGCAGTGGACAACGTGCTCGCGCTGATCAACCTGGCCCTGTTGACCGGCCACGTGGGTTGCTACGGCTCAGGGGTCAACCCGCTGCGCGGACAGAACAACGTGCAGGGCGGCGGGGACATGGGCGCCATCCCGAACCGCCTCGTAGGATTTCAGGACTGGACCAAAGACCCATCCGTGCGCGCCAAGTTCGAGCGCGCCTGGGGTGTGCCGCTCAAACCGGAGTACGGCAAGCACCTGACTCAGATGTTCGAGGCCATGGACTCCGGTGAGCTCAAGGCGATTTACGCCATCGGCGAGAACCCGGCCCAGGCGGAAGCGGATCAGCATCGCGCTCAGCGCCTGCTTGGCGGTCTCGAGCACCTCGTCGTGCAGGACATCTTCCTCACGAAGACGGCGGAATTTGCCCACGTCGTGCTGCCGGCCTCGTCGAGCTGGTGCGAAGGCGAAGGGACTGTGACGAACAGCGAGCGACGCGTGCAACGCGTACGCTCGGCGCTCACCCCGCCCGGCAACGCGCGCGACGACATCGGCATCATCGTCGAGATCGCCCGGCGGCTCGGGCACGATTGGGGCCAGCCCAGTGCGGAGGACATCTGGAACGAAGTCCGTTCGTTGGCGCCGATGTTCGCCGGGATGAGCTATGAGCGACTGGACAAGGAAGGCGGGCTGCAGTGGCCCTGCTACGACGAAAACCATCCGGGCGAGCTGTTTCTGCACAGCCGCCTCTGGAAGGAGCCGCGTGAAGGGCCGCCGGCGCCGTTCTCCGTAGTCGAGCACGACCCGCCGCTCGAGCGGCCCGACGCGGAGTATCCGTTCACGCTGACCACCGGGCGGCGCCTGGATTCGTACAACACCGGCGTGCAGACCGCCGGGTACAAGTCGCCGCTGCGGCGGGGGGAGACGCTCGACATTTCGCCGGAGGACGCAATCCGCCTCGGCCTCGCGGACGGCGACCGGGTACGCGTGACATCCCGGCGCGGCAGTGTGGTCGCCCCGGCGCACCTGGATCGCGGGTTGCGGCCCGGCCTCGTCTTCATGACGCTGCACTTCCAGGACCAGGTGACCACGAACGTGCTGACCGTCGATTACACCGACCCGAAATCGGGCACGGCCGAGTTCAAGGCGTGCGCGGTGCGCGTCGAGCCGGTAACCGCCCACCCCGCGTAGCGCCGACCTTGGACCTGCGACTCTCCGACGCGACGCCGACCGCGGCCGAGCGCGCCGCGATCGACGTGCTGCTCGGGGCCCCCCGCTCCGGCTGGGACGGCGGCGCGCGCCAGGCTCGCGACGCGCACACCGCCCAAGGCGGCCACGCCGCCCGCGGTCAGCGCCACCTGCTGTTGCCCGCGCTCGAGGCGGCGCAAGCGCGCGTCGGCTGGATCAGCCCCGGCGCCTTCAACTATATCTGTGAGCGTCTGACGGTCCCGCCCGCCGAAGCCTATGGCGTAGCCACGTTCTATGCGCTGCTTCCGACCGCTCCGCGCCCGGCACGGGTGGTGCACGTGTGCGACGACATCGCGTGCCGGGTGAAGGGTGCGGCTGGGCATGTCGCGGAGGGCTGGCTCCACAGTCCGTGTCTTGGTCTGTGCGACCAGGCGCCGGCCGCGCTGTTCACGGAAGCGGGTGAGACTCCGATCGAGCGGCTGTTCGGGAACGCGACCGCCGAAGTGATCACGCAGGTCATGAACGGCGACCTTGCCCCGACCACGACCCCGCGACTCCGCATCCCCCAAGCGGGCGACTCCTCGCTGCGCATCCTGAAGCGAGTCGATGTCATCGACGCCACGAGCCTCGACGACTACAAAGCCCATGGTGGATACGACGCGCTGCGGCGGGCGATCGAGCTCGGCCCCGAAGCCGTGATCCGCGAGGTGACCGATTCCCGCCTGATGGGGCGGGGCGGCGCCGCCTTCCCCACCGGCCGGAAGTGGGACGCCGTCGCCCGCCAGCCGGTGCAGCCGCATTACCTGGTGTGCAACGCCGACGAGTCGGAGCCGGGGACGTTCAAGGACCGCGTCCTGATGGAATGCGATCCGTTCAGCGTGGTCGAATCGATGACGATCGCGGCCTATGCGACCGCGTGCGAACGCGGGTTCATCTATCTCCGGGGCGAGTATCCGCTGGCCCGTGAGCGATTGCAGCACGCCATCAACACGGCGAAGAGCCGCGGCCTGCTGGGCGATGCAGTGATGGGGCAGTCCTTCGGGTTCGATATCGAGATCCGCCGCGGTGCCGGCGCGTACATCTGCGGCGAAGAGACGGCGATTTTCAACTCGATCGAGGGGCTCCGCGGCGAGCCGCGCAACAAGCCGCCGTTCCCGGTGCAGGCCGGCCTGTTCGGCAAGCCCACCGTCGTCAACAACGTCGAAACCTTGGTCAACGTGCTCGAGATCCTCCGCATCGGCGGGCCCGCCTACGCGAAGATCGGGACGGAGGGCTCGACGGGCACGCGGCTCTTCTGTCTCTCGGGATGTGTGTCGCGTCCCGGCGTGTATGAAGCGCCGTTCGGCATCACGTTGCGACAGCTGCTCGATCTCGCGGGTGGCGTGGAGGGCGGCCGGAAGCTCCAGGCGATTCTCCTGGGTGGGGCAGCCGGGGTATTCGTGCGTCCGGACGAGCTCGATCTGGCGCTCAGCTTCGAAGGGGCGCGGGCAGCGGGCGCGACGCTGGGCTCGGGGGTGGTGATGGTGTTCGATGACACGGTCGACATGAAGGACATCGTGCTCCGCATCGCGGCATTCTTCCGGGACGAGTCCTGCGGGCAGTGCGTGCCCTGTCGCGTGGGCACGGTGCGGCAGGAGGAGGCGTTGCACCGTCTCACGCGCGGCAAGCCACGGGGCGGGGTGAAGGGAGAGCTGGCATTACTCGAAGAAATCGGGATCGCGATGAAGGACGCGTCGATCTGCGGACTGGGGCAGACCGCCTACAGTGCGGTCGAGTCAGCTGTCAAGCGGCTAGACCTGTTCGACGGAGCGAAAGTCCGATGAGCGCGCTCGTCCGGATCGAGCCGGTGCGCCGCACCGTCGAGCTCACGATCGACGGCGAGCAGGTGCGCGCGCTGGAAGGATCGACGATCCTGGACGCCTGCCGGCAGCGAGGGCCTGCGATCCCCACGTTGTGCTACAGCGACACGCTGCACCCGGTCAACGTGTGCCGCGTGTGTGTGGTGGAGGTCGAGGGCTCACGCGTGCTCGTCCCATCCTGCTCGCGCAAGGTCGAGGCCGGGATGGTCGTGAAGACCGACAGCGAGCGGGTGCGGCACAGCCGCAAGATGGTGCTCGAGTTCCTGGCGTCGTCGGTGGATCTCTCGACCACGCCGGACGTCGCCGGTTGGCTGACGGAGTATCACGCCGATCCCGAGCGGTACGGGCCGCCGGCGCCGGCCAACGGCCGCGACGCGGCAGAGACCGGACACCACGCGCCCCCCGATCCCGCGCACCGGGCGACCGTCGCACAGCCTACGAAGGTCGACAACGACCTCTACATCCGGGACTACAAGAAGTGCATCCTGTGCTACAAGTGCGTCGAGGCGTGCGGCACGGATTGGCAGAACACGTTCGCGATCGCCGTGGCGGGGCGGGGGTTCGACGCGCGCATCTCGACCGAGTTCGCCGTGGAGCTCCCCAAGTCCGCGTGCGTGTACTGCGGCAATTGCATCGCGGTGTGTCCCACCGGGGCGTTGATGCCGAAGTCCGAGTTCGATCACCGGGCCGCGGGCACCTGGGACGAGGCGCGCCAGACTGTGACGCGCACCGTGTGTCCCTATTGTGGCGTGGGGTGCAACCTGGAGCTGCACGTGCAGGACAACACGATCGTCAAGGTCACGTCGCCGCTCGACCACGACGTCACCAGCGGCAATCTCTGCATCAAGGGGAGATTCGGCTGGGAGTACGTCCAGAGCCGAGCCACGCCTCCCACTCCGGACGGCCGGAAGAAGAAGAAGAACTAGAGCGACAGTCGCTCGGGGTGGGTGTAGACGGTGAGGCGATCGCCGCGTGCGAAGCCCACCAGCGTCAATCCGGCCTGCTCAGCCAGCCGCACCGCCAATCCAGTCGGTCCCGAAATCGCGACCAGCAGCGGCGCGCCGAGTACCGTCGCCTTCTGCACCATCTCGAAGCTGGCCCGGCTCGTCACCACTACGAAGCCTTCTATGGGATTCACGCCGCGCGCCAGCAGTGCGCCGATGAGCTTGTCGAGCGCGTTATGGCGGCCGACGTCCTCGCGCGCGAGCTCGACCGTTCCGTCGCGCCGCGCCCATGCGGCCGCGTGTACCGTGCCGGCGGCGGTGTTCAGGGTTTGCTGGCTGGTGATCGACTGGAGCGCCGCCTCGATCGCTTTCGGATGGATTGGCGCACTCGCCGGCACGGGATGAAGCGTCTTCAGGACGGCGTCGATGCTGTCCGTGCCGCATACTCCGCACCCCGTGCGCCCCGTCAGTCGTCGGCTGCGCGAGGCGACGACAGCTGCGCACTCGGGTGGCACGGTGCCCTGTACTTCGATCCCCTGGCCGTAGCGGACCACGCGGATGTCGCGCAGGTCCGCCGGTGTACGAATCAGCTCCTCGGTGACGCTGAATCCCAACAGGAAGTCTTCCAGGTCGGCCGGAGTGGCCATCATCACGACATGGGGAATGCCGTTGTAGACGAGGACGACGGGCGTTTCCTCGACGATCTGCTCTGGGCGCTCCTGCATTTTCCCATCGCGCCACTGGCGGGCCTGAAGCTCGAGCAGCGGCCCGGCGTAGCCGAGCCGCTGCAGGCCGAGGGGGTGTTGCATCTGGTTGAGATCATCGGCCATGGAGGCAAGTATAACGGACCCACGCCGCTCCGCCTCGCGTAGCGCGGCTCTCAGCCGCGAACTAGTCGGCCGCCTCGCGCTCGCGGAGCGGGAGCTGCGCCTGGCCATCGCGGCGGGGACCGCCGCCGATGAGCCGTACTTCCTGGCCGAAGCCTACCACAACCTCGCGCACACTTATGAAGGGGCGGGCCGATTCGCCGAGCCGGCTGCACGACGCCCGCTCTGAGCAATGGGCGGTTCTGGAGGGACCGCTCCTCCCGTCGGTTCTGGCCCGGCAGGGACGGCGCGCGGAGGCGGTGGCGCTGGCCGAAGTGGTGGCGAGCCAGTGGCCGGTGGGTGCCAGCGCGTCGGACCTGATGGGCGTGTTCTATCGGCAGCTCGCGAGTGGCAAGACGCCATCTGCGGCCTTGCGGGCGGCGCAACTTGCGCTACGGGCCAAGCCGGAAACCGCGCACCCGATTCACTGGGCAGGGTTCGTTGTCTTCGAAGGGGGACGGCTGGCGTCCGCTGATCATATCGAGTAATATTCAGTATGAGCAAGATCGCCCGAATCTCGATCACCCTCCCCCAGGAGCTCGTTGCCGCGGCGGACCGCCGTGCCCGTCAGCTCGACCGCTCGCGCAGCTGGGTCGTGGCGGAGGCGTTGCGGACTGCGCTCGCCGGAAGCTCGCCTCCGGCGCCCAGCCAGGTGCGTGAGCCAGCGCCGGTCTACGCCGCGGTCGCAGTGGCGGAGGCGCGGCAGCGGCATCTCACGGTAGATCTCGCGCTGTCGCCGGAGGAGCGCGTGCGCCGGGCAGAGGAGCTGTCGCGGCTGGCCAAGCTTGCCCGCCGCGCGCCCACCGGTCGGCGTCAACAGGTCATCGGTTTCGAAACCTACGAGGACTACTACGAATGGAAGAAGGCACGCCTCGCCGGGGCGTAACGCCGCAGACCGTTGCGGCCCAGGTTTGCAAAGCGCTGAACGCCGCCGGGGCCAGCTACCTGGTCATCGGAGGTATCGCGTGCATCCTGCATGGCTACGTTCGCGCGACGACAGACGTGGACATCCTAATCGAGCGCACGCACGCCAACGCCGTGCGGGTGCTCAAGGCGCTCGCGACGGTCGGCTACGGCTTTGCGAGAGAGTGGGCGCCCGAGGAAATCCTGGGGCGCCCGATCACGGTCATTGGCGATGATCCAGCAGTCGACGTCTTCACGGTCGCCTGGAGCGTCAAGTACGAAAGTGCGGCCAAGCGTTCGACCGTCGTGAACGTCGAAAGAGTCGCTATCCCGCTGATCGGTCTCGAGGACCTGATCGAGACCAAACGAACCGGGCGCCTGCAAGACGCGGCCGACATCGAGGTGCTCGAGGAGATCCGGCGACGGCGCGTCAGTTAGGGGTCGTCGCTACAGCTTCATCTTCTTGACCAGCGCCTCGAACCTCGGCTTGCCCCGGACGGGATCGAGAATCGGATTCACCTTGAGGTAGGCGAGCCACCCGCGGCGCTCCTCGTACGCCCGCTCGGTCCAGTCCAATACCCGGTCCGGCTCGCCCAGCCCCAGGTACAACGTGGCGAACGAGACCGGCGACACGTAATCGCGCTGCGCTTCCGCTTCGAGCGCGCGCAATACCGCGCGCGCCTCGGCTTCCTTTCCTGCGCGACCGAGCACGTAGCCGAGTGTCGCCTGGGTGTAGGTGCCGGCCCCGGGCAATTCCGTGGCCTCGCGCGCAATGCGGAGCGCTTCGGGAAGGTCGCCCTGCTGCGCCAGCGTCAGGGCCAGGACGCGATAGCTCTCGTCCGCGGTGGGGTTCATGGCGATGGCGCGCAGCTGGTGATAGCGCGCCTGGTCGTAGCGCCGCGCGTAGTAGTACGCCCAGCCGAGGCTGCGCCGCACCGAGACCGACGTCGGATCGAGCTGTTGCGCCACATGCGCTTCGGCGACCGCCTCGTCGAGCCGCCCTTGCGTCGCCAGCAGAAACGCGTGCCATTGCCGCGCCGTGGCGTAGCGCGGGTCCAGCTGGATCGCCCGCCGGAACTCCCGGTCGGCGCCCGTCCAGTCCCAGTCATAAATAAAGAGGCTCCAGGCGAGTGACGCGTGGGCCTCGGCCAGCGTGTCGTCCAGCTGCAGCGCTCGGCGCGCATACTCCTTGGCTCGGGCGAATCCCTCGGCGACCGGGACGCTGCGGTAGTCCAACTGCAATGCGTACGAATCCGCCAGCCCCGTGTACGCCAGCGCGTAGTTGGGATCCTCGGCGATCGCCTGCTCGAAGTACGCGATCCCCTCGGCGACACCCTCGCGCGTGCGCTTGTTCCACGCGAAGCGTCCCTTGAGGTACAGTCCATATGCTTTGACGTTCTTGGTGGCGCGCTTCGGGGCGGGGGCGATCAGATCGGCGAACGACGTGGCCCGCAACGTGTCGACGATCGTGCGCCCGATCTCTTCCTGGATCGCGAACACGTCGTCCTGGCGCCGGTCGTAGCGCTGCGACCAGAGCAGCCGGCCGTCCTCGGTGGAGCTGAGCTGCGCGGTGATGCGCAGCCGATCGCCGGCCTTGCGGACGGTCCCCTCGAGCAGCACGGTCGCGCCGAGCAGAGCCCCGATGGCGCGCGCGTCCTGGGGCTTCCCCTTCAGGGCGAACACCGACGTGCGGGAGGCGACGCGCAGCCCATCGACTTTGGCGAGCGCATCGATCAGCTCGTCGGTGATCCCATCGCTCAGGTATTCGTTCTCCGGATCCGGGCTCGCGTTGACAAACGGCACGACCGCGATGGTGCGTGTGGCTTCGGGGAGCGGGTGGTCTTGTTCCGTATCCGGCGCGTCGAGAGCGGCGATGAAGTCGGCGACGCCGGCGAACCGCTCGTCGGGATCCTTGGCCAGCGCCCGGCGCACGGCCCGGTCCATGGCCGGCGGGGTCTCGGGTCGCAACGCCCGCAACGGTCGCGGCGCCTGAGTGATGTGCTTGGCCATGGTGGCCCGAGCGGTGGGCTCGTTGAACGGCGGCTCGCCGGCGAGCATCTCGTACAGCACGCACGCGAGGCTGTAGACATCGCTCGGACTGCCGAGGTTCTGGTCCCCGCTCGCCTGTTCTGGGCTCATGTACTCCGGGGTGCCGAGGGCTAGGCCGACCTCCGTCACGGCCGGCCCACCGCCGGCGGAGCAACAGGCCCGGGCGATGCCGAAGTCGGCCAGCACCGCATGGCCGTCGGCGAACAGAATGTTCTCGGGCTTCACGTCCCGGTGCACGAACCCGTTGCGATGCGCGTAGTCCAAGCCGGCCCCGACCTCCTGCGTGATGCGCAGCGCCTCCTTCACCGGCAGCTGCCGCTCCCGATCGAGTCGGTCGCGCAGCGACCCACCGGGGATGTACGCGGACACGTAGTAGAGCAACCCGGCCGCTTCCCCGGAATCGATCAGCGGCACGATATGCGGGTGGGAGAGCTGCGCCGCGATCCCGATCTCCCGCAGGAACCGCTCGGCACCGAAGGCGGCGGTGAGGTCGGGACGCAACACCTTGATGGCCACTTTGCGGCTGTGCTTCTGGTCCAGCGCGAGGTAGACCGTTGCCATCCCGCCACGACCCAGCACGCGCTCGATCTCGTAGCGACCGGCGAGGGCCGCCGTCAGGGGTGTGGCTGGCTCGGACATCAGGGAAGGAATATGCATCTTGAGTAACGAGGCGGGCCGAGGTCGGGTTCCCGGGCTACTTTCCGGCATGCCCGTCACCTGCATCGTCGCCAGAGCGCCGGCCGCCCTCGCGCTGATCGTCGCGCTCGCCGCTTGCAGCGACAGTGTGGTCTCGAATCCGGTCGGGACCCTCGTGCTCTCGCCGCCGTGGGCCTCGATCGATGTGGGCGACGGCGCGACACGGGATACGGTGCGCGCGACGTTCATCACTGTCGCCGGCGATACGGTCCGCGCGGACTCGGTGCAATGGTCCAGCTCCAATTCGGGAGTCGCCTCGATCACCGCGGCCGGACTGATCCGCCCGCGGGCGATCGGGCAGGCCACCATCCGCGGCACGGTCGGCGCCGAGGTGGCGAATCGATCGATCACCATCACCGACCCCGTCCTGATCGGGGCGGGCGACATCGGCAGCTGCCTCTCGGACCGCGACGAGGCGACGGCGGTGCTCATCGACAGCCTTGCTGGAACGGTGTTCACGCTGGGGGACAACGATTACTCGGATGGAACCCCGACCCCGGCCTACGGCGTCTGTTACGACTCGACGTGGGGGCGGCACAAGCCGCGCACACACCCCGTTCCCGGCGATGACGACCGGCGCGGCGGGAGCCTCGGGGACTACTTCACGTACTTTGGCGCCGCGGCCCACGGCCCGACCGGCTATTACAGCTTCGATCTCGGCGATTGGCACATCGTGGTCCTCAATACCACCCCGTTCGCCGATTCCACCCAGGTGCGCTGGCTGCGAGACGACCTGGCGGATCACCCGAAACTCTGCACCCTCGCGATCTCGCATCGACCCCGGTTCAGCTCCGGCAACACGCACAGCGCCGCCACCCAGGGACCGATTTTTGAGGCGTTGTACGACGCCCATGCGGAGTTCCTGTTGTCCGGGAACGACCACGACTACGAGCGGTTCGGGCCGCAGGCTCCCGATCAGACGGCCGACCTCGACAGCGGCGTGGTCCAGTTCGTGGTCGGCACCGGCGGCAAGAGCCACGGCGCAATCAACCTGCCGCTCGAGTCGAACAGCGCGGTCCAGAACGCCGATACCTACGGCGTGCTCGTGCTCACGCTGCATCCAGCAAACTACGACTGGCGATTCATTCCGGTGGCGGGGAGGACGTTCACGGACTCGGGAAGCGGCGACTGCCACTAGCCGCCAATGGCCTCGATGGGATCGAGCCGCGCGGCGCGGCGTGCCGGATACCAGCCGAACAGCAGCCCGACGACGAGCGAAAAGCCGATGGCCAGCGCCACACCGGGCGGGTTGATGCCGATCGCAAACGGCTTGCCGAACTGCCGGCCGATAAGCTCGGTGACCAGGATCAACCCGGCCCCGCCGCCGACGCCGAGCACCGCTCCGAGCCCCGCCAGGGTGAACGACTCGGCGAGAAAGAGGTGCAGAATGGCGCCGTCATCGGCGCCGAGCGCCTTGCGGATGCCGATCTCGCGCACGCGCTCCCGGACGGAGATCAGCAGCACGCTGAACAGCCCGATGCCGCCCACGAGCAGGGTGACCGCGGCGATGGCGTACATCACGCCGTTCCAGCCGCCGAGGATGTCGTCGGCCATGGCCAGGTCGGCCTGGACGTCGGCGGCCTCGTTCTCGATCTCGAAATCCTCGCTACCCAGATGGCGCTGGCGTAACAACACGTGCCCGGCGTGGAGCACCGTGGCGAAGTCCGCCGTGTCGGCCGCGGTGACCAGCGCCATATCGACGCGGCCCTCGCCGTTGTAGTAGCGGGTGAGGTAGGTGTAGGGCACGTAGATGCGCCGGGCCGCCCAGTCGAAGTTCACGGGCGCGATCTGGAACGGGATCGGCGACACGACGCCCACCACGAGAAAGCGGGCGCCGTCGACGGTGAGCATGCGGCCCAGTGGCCGAGCCTGCCCGAATAGATCGGCCACCAGCTCGGTCCCGACCACGACGACTCGAGCCCGATGGGCGACGTCGAGCGGCCGCAGGCTGCGGCCCGACACGATCTCGAGGTGGCGTGTCTCGAGGTACCCCGCATCGACGCCGTCGACCCGCACCATCCGCTGGCCCGCCGGGCCGCCGACGACGTATTCGCCCCCGAAATTACGACCCAGGACGCGCGTCACGCCCGGGAGCTGTCGCAGCGCCGCGACGTCCGCCAGGCGCAATCCCGGGTGCCGCAGCTGCTCGGCGGTCGTCGCGTCGGACGGCGGCCCACGGTCGACGGCGCTGAAGCTGCGCGGGAACCCCATGGCCTCGAGATCTGCATAGGCCATCTGCTTCATCGCGCGGGCGAGGGAAGCCATCGAGACGAGCGAGGCCGCGCCGAACACGATGCCCGACAGCGTCAGCAGCGAGCGGAGGCGGTGCGCCCAGATCTCCCGCAGCGCATCCCCCACCAGCTCGACAGCGGCGAGCAGCGCGGCGCGGGGCTCAGCCATAGCGCAGCGCCTCTATGGGTGACAACCGGGCGGCGCGCAGAGCGGGGTAGATTCCGGCGATCAGCCCGACCGCCGCCGCGGTCGTGATCGCTACGCCGGCGATGAACGGGCTAACGACGGCCGGCATCTGCATGAAATGGGCGACGGTCCCCGTGAGGGCGGTGCCCAGCCCCAGGCCGAGCAGGCCGCCCATCCCCGTGACCACCAGCACTTCCGCCAGCACCTGGGTGAACACGCCGCCCGCCGTGGCGCCGAGCGCCATGCGCGTGCCGAACTCGCGCACCCGCTCGACCACCGAGGCCAGCAGGATGTTGGCGATCACGATCCCGCCCGTGAACAGCGATACGACGCCCACGACGAGGAAGATGAAGTTGAAGAGGAGGAAGAACTGCGCGTCGTCTTGGTCGCCGGCCCCGGAGGGGCGGATCTGGAAGTCCTCCACGCCGTGCCGCGCGTACAGCAGGCTGCGCACCTGCGGCTCGGCCCGCACGACGCCCGCTTCGGGTCGCGCCTTGAGGGTGAGGAAATCCAGCACGTCGTTGGCGCTGTAGAGACCGATGGCGGTCGTGATCGGGACATAGGCGCGTTCGTTGCGGTACTCCAGGGCGTTGTCGGCCCAGGGGGCGAAATAGAATTCCTCGCGCTCCATCACGCCGACGACGCGATAGTTCCGGTCCCCCAGATTCACCAGCCGCCCGAGCGCGGCAGGCGCGGTGCCGAACAGCGAATCGGCGTACTTCCAACCAAGCACCGCCACCCGGGCGCGCCGCGCGACGTCGAGATCGCTGAGGTAGCGTCCCACGAGCGGCCGGATGTCGTTGATGACGGCATAGTCGGGCACGGTGCCGACCACCTCACCTTGGAAGTGCACGCTGCCGACGCGGTACGCGAGCTGGCCGCCCCATCCCGGGCTCACGGCCTGGAGGGTCGTCGCGCGGCGCTTGAGGAATTGCGCGTCCCGGTAGGTGAGTCGATCGGACCCGAGCTCGCGAGCCGAGGGGCGGATGGGGAGATCACGGTTCGAGACGATGATCGTGCCGACGCCGCCGACTTGTTCCAGGAACGACTGGGTGAGGGCGGTCTGACCGCCGAACAACGCGAGCACGGTGACGATGCTTGCCGTGCCCAACACGAGGCCGAGCAGCGACAGCGCCGTCTGGCCCCAGTGACGGCGGGCCTCGTCGAGTCCGGTGAGCAGGGACTCGAGCAGGCTCACACGACGCGCCCGTCCGCGATCCGAATGGTGCGGTCGGCGCGCGCCGCGATCGAGGCGTCGTGGGTGACCAGCACGATCGTGTGTCCGGCGCCGTGCAGCTCGGCGAAGGTTGTCAGCACTTCGGCGCCGGCGTGCGAATCGAGGTTCCCCGTGGGCTCGTCGGCCATGAGGATCGCCGGTTCGCCCACCAGCGCGCGGGCGATGGCGACCCGCTGGCGCTCTCCGCCGGAGAGCTCGTCGGGGCGGTGCCCGATACGGGGACCGAGGCCCAGGCGCTCGAGCACCGCCCGGGCCCGGGTGCGCCGCTCGGCCGGACGCACGCCCCCGCGGTACTTGAGCGGCAGCGCGACGTTTTCCTCGACCGTCATCCGGGGCATCAGGTTGAACGTCTGGAAGACGAACCCGACCTTCCGGTTGCGCACCCCGGCCAGCCGCTTGCCCCGCAGGGTCGCGACGTCCTCACCGTCCAGGCGGTAGTCCCCGCTGGTCGGCGTGTCGAGGCAGCCGAGGATGTGCATCAGCGTGCTCTTGCCCGAGCCGGAAGGGCCAACGATGGCGACGAACTCACCCGCGTTCAGGTCCACGTCCACGCCGTTCAGGGCCGGGACGTCCACTCGCCCCAGCCGGTACACCTTGGTGAGCCCCCGCGCCTCGATCAGCATCAGCGCCGCCGCGTGGGGCTGCGCGCCCGCTCGGCCGCGATGGCGGGGTCTTCCAGCGCGATCGAGTCTCCCGGCGAGATCCCGCTGAGCACTTCGACGTAGGAAAGATCGGACAGGCCCAGGGTCACCGGGGTGCTATGCGGCTGGCCGGCATCCATCTTGAATACGATCGGCTGACCCTCGGAGAGGAACACCGCCTCGACCGGGACGCGCACCGCGTTGTCACGCTCCGGCCCGGCGATCCGCACATTGGCGGTCATGCCGGGGCGCAGCACGCCCCGCTCGCGGCCGTCCCGCACCGCGACTTCCACGTCGAATACCCGCACCCGATCCTGCAGGCGGGCCGCGGGGGGGACCAGGCGCACCACGCCGCGCACCGTGTCGCCCGGGAAGGCGTCTACGGTCAGAGTGACACTGTCCCCGTGGGCCACCTTGCCGATGTCTACCTCGTTGACGGCTGCCTTGACGCGCAGGCCGCCGAGGTCGGCGATGGTGAGCAGGGGGGTGCCGCCCCCGAAGGCGCTCGTGCCACCCACCACGGTTTCGCCTTCCTCTACTCCCCGATAGATGATGACCCCGCCCGTCGGTGCACCAATGCGGGCCCACTGGGCGGAGTCGCCTGCGATCACACCGCTCTGCTCCACGAGGCGCAGCTGGTCGCGGGTGGCGCGCAGTTGATTGTCGCCCTGCTCGAAGGCGGCGCGGCGCTGATCGAGGTCCGCCTGGGTGACGCCGCCGGTGGCGGCGAGAGCCTGGGCCCGCTCGTACTCACGCCGGGCGTTCTCGCGCTGAATCTCCGCGGCGGCGATGTCGGACCGCAGCCGGGCGAAGCTGTTGGCCTGCGCGATGTCGGGTACGATACGCACCAGCAGCTGGCCTGGACGGACTCGGTCCCCCTCCCGGACGGCGAGGCGCTGCACCACCCCTGAGATGGGAGACTTCACGACGATCTGTCGCTCGGGCTCGACCACACCGGTTTCTTCGACGAACACGCGGATCGCGCCGCGGTCTACGACTCCCACCCGATAGAGTCGTGCGCCTTTCTCATTGTTGGCGTTGGCGCTGCCGCAGCCGAGCAGTGCCGCTGCGAAGAGGCCGAGGGGAAGGCACGTCCGGTCCATGGCGAGTCCTCTGGCGGGATGAAGGCGCATGTGGGCTCTAGACCACGGACGGACGACCACGGTCAGGGGTTTCTCGGGGCCCGACACCGGACCGAGGCGAGGTGGGTGCTCAAAACCCACCCCCACCGCCACCGCCGCCGCCCCCTCCCGACGAGCCACCGCTGAATCCGGATCCGCTGGAGCTGCGGGGCGATGACGTCATGGTCGAGCCGACCTTGCTCGACAGATCCCCCAGGCTGCTCGAAAGGTGGCCCACACTGAAGTTCGTGACGTGCGATCCGACGTACCATGTTGGCGGGTCCGTATAGATGCCCTCGAACGCCTTGGCCCACTTTTTCTCCACGCCGAAGGCCATCGCGAACGGCAGGTAGCGGTCGAACAGCTCCGGATGTCCGATGATCAGCTTCTTGAGATGTTCGGCTTCCACGCGTCGCAGGAACTCCTCGAAGCCGAGCACCTGCTCGAGCGCCCGCGCGCCGGCGTCGGTGCGGGCTGGCATGACGCTGCCGAATCCGATCACAATGAGCGCCACGAGCACGGCCGCCACGATGAACGGCACCGGCGTCATGAGGAATCGACTGGCGACGGCGCTTCCACCGCCGGCGAGCAGGAAACCGAGCACGGCTCCCCCCACCATCCAGCGGGTGCGCACCTGGTCAGGGCGGGCGTGGTAGAAGCCACGCCCGAGCATCCGCTCGAAGATGCTCGTTCGGATCTTGGGCAGCTCGGTGTAGAACTCGTCCTGGAGGTCAGACAGCTCTACCGAACCGCCCCGGCCCGAGAAGACACCGTCGAAGACCTGCCGCTCGTGAGGGGCCAGGGCGACCGCGTCGCTCGGCGGCTCGAGCCGGTGTAACACGTACTCCCGCTTGCCAATGAGGCCGAACAGTTTCCGGTCGTCGCGCTCCTCGAAGCGCAGGTATCCGCGCACCCCAAGGTCCACCAGCGTCGCGGTGACGTCGCGCAGATCAGCGGCGTTGTCGAGCAGCGCGCCCGCTTCTCCGGGGGTGAGGCCCGGCGGCGGCTCGTACCGCACGGTGACGGGCAGCCGGCGCGGGTCTCTACCGCGGCGGCGCCAAATAGCGAACACCAGGAAAAACACGGGAATCGGGACCGCCAGCGGCCAGTTGCTGGCGACGACCCCCGAGACCCGGGCGGCGGCGCTCGGCGCCGTGACGACGCCCTTGTTCCATCCCACCACGGCCGTGAGGCCCTCGTGATAGCCGAGGGCGTGCGGCATGGTGACCCGAACCGTCGTCCCGCTGGCTTGGATCTCGGCTTCCTGCGCCGTGGATCCGTACACGCCGTTGAAGGAGATCGCCCGGATTCCCTCCGTGCCGGGGGGCAACTCGATCCGCGCTGAGGCCGCCTCGATCGGCACGTCCCACTCGTCGCCGGTGATGTTCCAATAAAGCTCGTCGTGGTCCTCGAAGAACCGCAGCCCGTTGGTGGCGCGGTAACGCAGCACCACCGTGCGCGTGACATCCTCGGCGCTCGGGACCCAGATCTTGTACTTGACGGAGTGCCGCTCGCGGCTTGCCTCGACGCGCAACCGCTGGCCATCCCCGTCGGTGGCGCCCTCGAGGTCGAGCCCGAGGGTCCAATTCAACCCTTGCGCCGTGCGGTACTTGACGGGGATGGTGCGGTAGATCCCGTTCCAGGAGCCGGTGAACCGGGCGACGATCGACTCGGCCACCTGAATGGTTCCGCTCGGTTCGACCTGGATCGTGGCGTGGAACCGCTCGACGGCGAGCGAGCGCTCCTGCGCGGCCGCGGGCGTGCCCCCCATCAAGAGCGCGGCGAGCAGCAACAGCGGCGGGCGCAGGTTCACGCGCCGGTCTCCACCCGGGGGACGGCGCGCTCGTCGGCGTCGTCGAGACCGAAGAACTCACGCGGGCGGAATCTCATGAGACGTGCCACCAGAATGGCTGGAAACTGGGCGATCGCGGTATTGAGGTCTCGCACGACCGCGTTGTAGTACCGGCGGGCGTTCTGGAGGTGGTCTTCGACGTCGACCAGCGTGCGTTGCAGCGCGGCGAAGCTCGCGGCCGCCTGGAGGTCGGGGTAGGCCTCCGCGACGGCGAAGAGGTGGCGCAGGCCGGTCGCGATGGGATGCTCCTCCCGGGAGCGGGCGGCCGGACCCGGGGCCTCGAGGGCACGGCTGCGCGCGGCCGCCAACGCTTCGAACGTCTCCCGCTCGAAGCCCGCGTGCCCCTTCACCACGGCGACGACGGCCGGGATGAGGTCGTGGCGCCGCTTGAGCTGGACGTCGATGTCGGCCCATGCGTTCCCGCTCAGTTGGCGGAGCCGCGTGAGGTGGTTGAAGGTGAAGATCGCCCAGCCAAGGACGACGATGCCGATGATGACGGTCAGGCCCATGCTCGGTCTCCCAGACGGCGTACGGGGAACGAGAATATACGATGCGCGCGGCCCGGTTCGGCACGGTGTTGACACCGGGTGCCTGGGGAGGGAGCTTGCACCTTCCACGCTGGAAACGGCTCGCGCGTAAGAAGAAGAGACCATGCTGCGTGCCCTTGTCTGCTGCCTCCTCCACCACGATGGCGGCGCTGATGCGTACCCTGCCGATCGCGGTGGGCTGGGGAGCCGGGGCCGAATCGCGGCGCCCATTGGGACTGGCCGTGGTTGGGGGGTTGGCGTTCTCCCAGCTCGTGACGCTGTACGTCACCCCCGTGTTCTATACATACCTCGACGCGCTGCAGCACCGCCTGGGGCGCCTGCGCCGGTCGGCGACTCGTCCCAGCGCTGTCCCGGAAGTCGTCACTCGCTGAGCTCGCGCCACATCGCGAGCGGCGTCTTCGAGAGCGCCGCAGGCGAGGGATGCGCGGTACCAACGAGAACACCAACGGCCTGCTGCGTCAGTACCTCCCCAAGCGGCCGCGACGATGCTAGCTCTTGCCCTCAAGTCCTTTCACGTCGGCGCGGTCTTTGTCGCGGCCTGACGCCAGCTTGTTCCGCCGAAGATCCTCCCGGCCCAGCACCGGCACCCGGACGCCCTCGATTGGCTCCTCGATGCGATTGGCCCAGGCCTCGTCGAATGACAGCCCGGAGACGCCTGTCAGGATGTCGATGCGGTTCGGCGGAAGGCCGAGCTGGGCTACGATGTCCGGGCGCGTGAGATCCTTCATGCGAAGGCCGAGGTCATCCAGCGGAGCGCCAAATGACGCAAGCGCACTCCAAACGCGCTCCGCGTTCTCTGGCGAGGCGTCTACCCAGATGTCGATGTCCACGGTCGCGCGCGGATACCCGTGCACTGCCAGTGCGTGTGCCCCGACCACAAGAAAACGTGCGTGGTGCGCGACCAGCGCAGACAGGATGTCGCGGTAGTCTTCGTTCACCGGAAAGTGCTACTGCTCTCCGAGCGTCGTCAGCCTCGCCGGGATCGCAGACCGACGGTACGAAGGGAACGGTCTCCTGCTGAGTTCCCACATGCGCCGACTGAGCTCACCGACCAAAGCCACTCGTTCCGCGGCGCTTCCTTCGACCCGGCCGTCGCTCGCTTCGTCGCTTCGCAGCGGTACCACGCGCGCGGTCATGCGACTTCTGTCGGTGCCCATGCTTTGAAGCTAACGCCTTGCGACATTCGGGGCACTGCGCCGACTGTCGACCCCTTCGCTCAGGAGGACCCGAGTCCGCTGACGCCCACACCGGCTGCCCATACGCCAAGTCGCACAGGTCGCGCAGTTCGGCCAGCATGATCCGCGGTCATGGCCTTCACGGCGCGTACAATCCCCTGCGGAGCCTATGCCGCGAACGGTCACCACGTGGCGCCCAGGCCTAAGACCCGTCAGTGCAAACTCCCCACCCTCACGAAGTGTCACCTATCCTTCCGGCAAACTTCGTTACCTATCTCCCCGGTTGCTCAAGCCTGGTTTGAGCAGATTGCCAGCGGATCGCCCGCGCGCTCAACCAACGCCCCGCGAGCGGCTTGACTATCGCACCCCGGAGGAATGCAATGAAGGATGACCCCCGACGAAAGACCCGCTACTGCGGCGAATGTTGCAGTGCACAGTTGACTCTAAACGGCCAGACGTCAAACTCTTGCATTGCCCATCGACGGCGTCTCACCGCCGGGCCGCTAGGCTAGCGACCGAACGGCC
>CAZRGT010000031.1:0-3639 GCA_964599725.1 uncultured Gemmatimonadaceae bacterium
ACCGATCGGGGCGATGACGGCGAGATCCGAGCCGTCGAGCCGCACACGCTTGAGGCTCGGGCCGGCGGAGAACGCAACGGCCGCGCCGTCCGGAGAGAAGAAGAGCGCGTCGGCCGTTGCGTCTGACGTGCCGGGGATCGGGTGCGCCTCGAGCTCGTCGAGCCGTTGCACGAAGAGCGACGGGCCGTCGCGCGTGCGCCCCAGGAACACGATGGTCCGCCCGTCGGGAGAGATCGCCACGGCCTCGCCCACCGAGCGCGAGCTGTCGCCGGTGACCCAGAACCGAACGGGCGGCCGTGGTGCTTCCCCTCCGGTTCGGCCCAACCATCCCCACAGTGCCAGCGCGATGGCCGCGACGGCCAGCACCGAGGTGGCGATGAGTGGACGCCTGAGCGGCCGGGCCAGGGCGGCACTGACGGCGGCCGTGCCGCCGGGCGCGGCGTTCGTGTACGAGGGATTCCCCAGCGCCTCGGTGAACGCCCGGGCGCTCGCGAACCGGTCGGCCGGCAGCTTCTCGAGCGCCCGCGCGACGGCGGCCGCGACATTGGGCGGGACGGACTTCCGCAGCGCCGTCACCGCCGGCACGGGCTCGGCGATGATCTTCATGATGATCTGCTGCGCTGACCCCCCGAGATGCGGCGGCTGGCCGGCCAGCATCTCGTACAGCACGCTGCCGAGCGAGTACACATCGGAGCGCGCCGTGATCTCCTTTTCCGCCGTCGCCTGTTCGGGGGACATGTAGTGCGGCGTGCCGAGCGAGAGCCCGGTCTCCGTCATGCGGCCGCCTGCGGCGGCGCTCACGGCGAGCGCGATCCCGAAGTCGGCCACCATCGCGTGCCCGCCGTGCAGCAGGATGTTCTCGGGCTTGATGTCGCGGTGGATGATGCCGTGCTGGTGCGCGTACTCGAGCGCATCCAGGACTTCTCTCGCGATCCGCAGCGCCTCGTCCACGCTGAGCTGGGTCTCGCGCGTCAGTTTCGCGCGCAGCGTCTCGCCCTCGATCCAGGGCATGACGTAGAACAGGAAGCCGTCGGCCGTGCCCGAGTCGAACAACGCGAGGATGTGTGGATGCTGCAGGCTCGCGGTGGTGGTGATCTCCTGCACAAACCGCTCGGCCCCGAGGACCGCCGCGAGCTCGGGCTTCAGCACCTTGACCGCCACGTGGCGCTTGTGCTTGAGATCCTCGGCGAGGAACACCGTCGCCATCCCGCCCTGCCCAAGCTCGCGCTCGATGCGGTAGCGGCCGGTGAGCGCGGCGTTGAGTTGGTCGACCGCACTCATCGCGACGTCCCGACGAACACGCGCGACATTCCACCGCCGCCGAGTTCGCGTTCGAGGGTGTCGCGGCCGCTGAGAGTCGCTTGGAGCTGGTCGCGCAGGTTCGAGGACGGCAGCTGGTGCTCCGGAGAAACCGTGAAGCTCAATGCTAGCCGCTGGGCTCCCACTCAGCCACTACGGGCCGACGGAAAAGGGGTCAGGAGATGCGGCTCCTGACCCCCTCGCCCTTAACCCCACGCTTCTACTGCCGGCAGGGGCCGTTGGGATCGGGCTTCGGCTTGTCCACCACCACGCGGTGATCCAGGTTCCCCACGGCCTTCGCCACACCGGCGATCAGCTGTGCCACGCGCGCCATGTGCGCGTAGTCGATGTACTGCGGCTCGTCGGTGACCTGGTGGTAATCCACGTGTCCGCCCGTCGAGAAGAACACGATCGGAATACCGTAGCGCGCGTACTCGTAGTGGTCGCTGCGACAGTAGTACTGCTGTGGGTGGCCGTTGGCATCGAACTGGTAGTCGAAGCTGAACGGCAGCCGCTCGGTCCTGTTCACCGTCTCGACCAGATCGCCCAGCTCGGTCGAGAGGCGGCGTGACCCGATGAGCTGCAAGTAGGCGGGCCCGCCGCCCGGCGTGTCGGCCGAATCTCCGCGCCCGATCATGTCGATGTTCAGCTGGGCGACGATCGAGTCGCGCGGCACGGTGGGGTGATCGGTGAACCACTGCGCCCCGAACAGCCCCAGCTCTTCGCCGGTGTGCCAGATGAACAGCAGCGAGCGCTTCGGCGTGGGCCGCGCGGCGGCAAACTGCTCGGCGATCTCGAGCACGCTCACCGAGCCCGAGCCGTCGTCGTCCGCCCCGTTGGAAATCGAGTCCAGCCGCGCCGGGTGCGCCTTGCGCAGGCTGTCCAGCATGCGGGTGATGCGCGCCTGCTCCTCCGTCGTGGCCGGACGATCGGGCGACTCGGCGCCGCCGGGCCGGACGACCTGGTTGTGCGCCCGGAGCGAGTCGTGGTCCAGTGGGGTGTTGTCGAACCCGACATGGTCGTTGTGGGCGCCGATCGCGACGTACTGTCCCTTGAGCTTCGGATCGCTGCCCGGCAGAATTGCGACGACGTTGCGCGCCGGCGCTTTCACCTCCACGAAGGCGAGGCGGCCGCGCACCGTCTTCCCGCTGGCCCCGACTTTCACGCTGTCCAGCGGCGCGCCGAACAGCCCGCGGGCCGTCGCCGCGGTGATGTAGACGTAGCTGGGCATGGGCGTCGTATCCGCCTGGGCCGCGGGTGCTCCCTTGAGCTGCGGACCCAGATTGCGAAAGCCGGCCTGGAACTGCGGCGGCATGTAGTCCATGCTGACCACGGCGATCCCCGCCGCCGCACCGTAGCGGTTGGTGACCGCGAGCCGGGACACGAACCAGCCCGGTTGACCGTTGGGCCCCACGCCGCCCGGGACGGCGACCACCACGAGCTTGCCCGCCGCCTGATCCGCGGGCAACATCGCACTGTCGCCCCACACGCCGGCGAAGATCGTCTGCGCATCCGCGAGGGGTCGCATCGGCGCGCCCTGGTCGCGCGGGATGAAATCCTTCCAGGTCTCGAGCGCCACGCCGTCCACAGTCAGCCCCGAGGTCGAGTCGAACGCCGACCGCACCAGCGGGACGTCCTGGAAGAACGTCCCGCTGTCGCCCGCGGGGACGAGGCCCATGCGCCGCACCTGCTCGGCGATGTAGGCGGTCGCCTTGAGGTTCCAGGGCGTGCCGGCTTCACGTCCCATCATGGAATCGTCGGCGTAGATGTAGAGCCGGGTCATCAAGTCGGCGGGGGTGATCGCGGGCGCGGTGGGCGCCGGTGCGTGCTTCAACGGCAGGGAATGGGAAACCGGGGTTGCGGCTTGCGCGGCGAGCCCAGTCGCCACGAGTGAGGCCACGGCCGCCATGCGAACGGGGACGAACATGAAGCGCTCCATGGAGAATGGAAATCGAACAATGGACAAGATGCCAACTATACCCGGGATGGTCGCGTGAGACAGGTTCGAGTATTGCAAGGTTTCAGAACAAAACCAGGCCGAAATCTCCCCTCCGCTCGAACCCGATACCTATGTAGGCCCGCTTGGCGTCCTCGCGCTCGGCGAACAGCACGGCGCGCGTGACTCCCTGGCGGCGGGCTTCGAGCAGCGATCCCGCCACGACTCCACGTCCGTAGCCACGGCCGCGCAGCTCGACGGGGACCCACACCCCGCCGATCTGCACGATGTCGGGCAGCTGCGCGTTGAACGCTGAGTAGGCCACGACGGTCTCATCATCCTCGAGTATCCAATCCGACTGCTGCTCGTGCAGCAGCGTCACCTCATGGTGACACTCCGCGCGC
>CAZRGT010000032.1:0-47100 GCA_964599725.1 uncultured Gemmatimonadaceae bacterium
CCACGGCCGCCGGTCTGCTTCTTGTGCTTCCCCTGGCCTTCCGCCTTGCCGCGCAGCGTCTCACGGTAGGCGATCTTCGGTTTGCCGATGGTCGCATGCACCCCGAACTTGCGCGCCAACCGCCCCACGACGATCTCGAGATGTCGCTCACCCAGGCCGCGGATCAACGTCTGACCCAGCTCGCCCGAGTACTCGTGGTGGAACGTCGGATCCTCCTCGTGCAGCTTGTGCAGCCCCGTGGAGAGCTTGTCTTCCTCACCGCGCTGCTTCACCTCCACCGAGACCGTGATCACCGGCTCCGGGAACGGGATCTTGGCGAGCACGACCTGGTGCGCCTGGGTGGAAAGCGTGTCGTTGGTGTGGGTGTCGCGTAGTTTGGCCACGACGCCGATATCCCCCGCGTGCAGCTCTTGGACCTCGGTGCGATCCTTGCCCACAGCCACGCACAGGTGATTGAGCTTCTCGACCGCGCTGCGCGGCGCGTTGTACACATCCTGGCCGTTCTTGACGGTCCCGGAAAACACCCGGAACAGCGTCACGTCGCCCACGTGCGGCTCCGAGATCGTCTTGAACACCTGCGCCACAAACGGGCCCGTGTCGTCCGGTTTGAGCGTGATGGGCTCGGCGCTGCCCCACTTCTGCGCCTCGATCGGCGGCCGCTCGGCCGGGGCCGGGAACAGCTCCACCAGCTTCGAGAGCAGCGCCCGCGTGCCATAGGTGAGCTCGGCCGCGCCGCAGAACAGGGGATACAGCTCGCCCCTGGCCATGCCCGCCTTCATGGCATGGATCGCCTCGTCACGGCCGATCTCCTCGCCGCCCAGATAGCGCTCCAGCAGCGTGTCATCCGTCGCCGCGATACTTTCGATCAGCTCCTGGGAGTACTTCGTGAAGCGCTCCTGGTACTCCGCCGGGACTTCCGTTTCCTCGTATTCCCCCGCCTTGGTGCCCTTCTTGTACAGGTGGCATTTCTTCGAGAACAGATTGATCACTCCGTGGAACGCGGCGCCCTCGCCCACCGGGATCTCCACCGGAATGACCTTGGGCGTCAGCCGTTCCTTGACGGAGGCGAACGCTTTCTCGAAGTCGGCGTGCTCCTTGTCCATCAGGGAGACGAAGAACATGCGCGGGATCCCGCGCTGCTCGCAGTAATCCCACACCTTCTCCGTGCCTACTTCCACACCGGCCGTCGCCGAGACCACCACCACCGCCCCGTCCGCCGCCCAGACCCCGGCCAAGGCTTCACCGGTGAAGTCGAGATAGCCCGGCGTGTCAATGAGATTCAGCTTCGTGTCCATCCACTCGGCCACGGCTAGCGCCAGGTTGATGGAGTACTTGCGCTCGATTTCGTCAGTGGTGTAATCGGTGAGGGCGGTCCCGTCCTTCACGGACCCGTGGCGCTTGCTGGTGCCGGCCACGAACGCGAGAGCGTCGACGAGGGACGTCTTGCCGCTCGCGCCGTGGCCGACCACCGCCACATTGCGAATCTCGCCTGTCTTGTAGACGCGCATATGCGCGGATTCTCCTGCGTGGGGGACCGTGAATATGCGGCGGGTGGAAAGCGTCGGCTAGCCGGACGCGCCGGGGACCATGCCCCGGCGCATCGGCTGGAGCGGCGGCTACTTGATGCGCGTTTCCGTACCGGTCATGGCGACCGTCCAGGGCCCACCGGCCATGGACATGGAGAACTCGAACGTGTAGGAGTCGGGCGAGACCTGTTTGACGACGTAACGCAGTTTCACGGCCTGCCCGCCCATCATCGACTCCCCTTCCCAGCTCCACGTGTCCCCCGCGACCTGACCGTAGGCCATGTCACCGGAGCCATTGCCGGAATTGTCGATCCCGTAGTAGGTGTAGCGCTGGCGCTCGCTGTCGTAGCCCAGGATGCCGAGGTTCTTCATGTCCCCCGTCGAGCTGTGGCCCTCCCCACGGCACACGACGTGAAACCCGCCCATGAACCACTCGCAGACGTCGGTGCCCGACATCGAGCCCCCGGGTCCCATCGGACCCGGCTTTATTTCACTCAAGTTCGCCCAACGGCCGACAAAGAACGCCAGTTTCGCCTGAGCCGGCCCGGGCTGCGGGGGCGCGGGGGGGTTCTGGGCGGACAAGACGGGGACACAGCTGAGAGCGAGAGCGGTGAGAATCCGATAGGAATGGCTCGACATGGTTCACTCCCTGAATTGGTGTAAGGGGGAATTCTACCCCACCGGAGCCGTTCGGCTACTCGGTCTCTCGACGCCTGCGCTCTTGGCGACTCCCAGGGAGGCTGCCCATCCCACGAGCATCACCCCCGCCGCCGCGACGAACGCGATCGTCGGCGTGATCGAATCGTAGACCACTCCGACCACGGCCGGTCCCGAGAACCGCCCCAGCGCCGAGAGCGACTGCGCCACGCCGAGAATAGTGCCCTGCTCGTTCGCTCCGGCGAACGTCGAGACGAGCCCGGCCGCGGCGGGCGACATGATGCTGTTCGAGAACGCGAGCACGACCGTCCAGAAGTAGAGCGCGCGGCTCGTCGCGAGGAATGGGACGACGCCGATGGAGACCGCCATCCCAACCATGCCGGTGATGAGCAGCGCGCGGTCGCCGAACCGCCGCGTGAGCACGCGGAACAATCCTCCTTGCACGATCGCCGCGACCACGCCGACGAGGATGAAGAACACGCTCAGCTCCCGCTCCTTCCAGCCGAGCGTCGTGCCGGCCCACAGCGGAAGCGCCACGGTGTAGCCCGCGAACGCGAACGGCGCAATGGCCCACACCAGCATCAGCGGTCGCAGCCCCGGGTGCGCCAGCGCGTCGGCCATGTGCCCGAACGGCCACACCTCCCGAGCCGTGCGGTGCTCCTCGCGCAACGACTCGGGCAGGATGAAATAGGCCGACACGAGGTTGGCGAGCGACAGCCCCGCCGCGACCAGCCCCGGAGCCGCGTGGCCGAAGTGCGCCGCCGCGGCGCCGATTCCCGGCCCCACGATGAAGCCGAGGCCGAACGCCATGCCGATCAGGCCCATGCCCTTGGAGCGATCCTCGGCGGTCGTGATGTCGGCGACGTAGGCCTGGGCGGCCGAGATGTTCCCGCCGGCGAACCCCGAGACCAGCCGGGCGACGAGCAGCAGCCAATAGGACGGAGCGAACGCGAACAACACGTAGCCCGCCGCATTGAGCAGCATGGTGGCCAGGAGGATCGGGCGCCGCCCGATCCGATCGGAGAGGCGGCCGAGCAGCGCCGTGGACAGGAACTGCATCAGAGAGAAGGCGCCCACGAGGGCGCCGTACCCGATCCCGTGCGCGCCGAACCGCTGCGCGTAGTAGGGCAGGATCGGCATCACGATACCGAAGCCCACGAGGTCGATGAAGACCGTGAGCCAGATGATCGTGAGGCGCGGCCGGGTGGACGGCATGGAGAGGAGAATCTACTCGCCTCACTCCTCGGGTGCCGAGTCGAGGGCCGCGGGTTACGTTTTGCGCCAGCCCATCTCCCGGAGTCCGCATGAGCACGTGGCATCGCCTCGGCAGCAAGGACGAGCTGCTCGCCCGCGCCCCGTTCGTCGTGAAGCTCGACCGGCACGCGATCGCGGTGTTCTTCTACGACGGCGCGTTTCGCGCGATTTCCAATTCCTGCAACCACAAGGGCGGACCGCTCGCGGAAGGTCAGCTACGCGGTGAGTACGTGATGTGCCCGTGGCACGCATGGGAGTACAGCATCATCACCGGCAAGGGACCGGAGGGCTACGGCGAGGATGCCGCGGGCGTGTTCGCGGTGGAGGAGCGGAGCGACGGCATCTACGTTCAGACCCCCCCGGTGACCCCCCGCAAGGTGATGAAGCACGAGCCGCACCCGTTGCTCAAGGTCGAGACACGGCCGGCCGGCGCGCCACCCCGCGTGCTCGGCATCGCCACCACGGCGATGGACGATACGAACCCCCGTTTTTCCACCTCGGACGCCCTGCTCGACCACGCGATGCGCCATGCAAAGGACACGTTGCACGCGGACACCCAGACGATCCGGCTACGGGATCTGAAGTTCCGCCATTGTGAGGGGAACTACTCGAAGGCCTCGCACGCCTGCATCTGGCCCTGCGCCATCACCGAGCGGGATCCGGAAGACGAGCTGACGCCCGTCTACGCAGGGTTGGTGAACTGGGCCGACGTGGTCCTCATTGCGACGCCGATCCGGTGGGGCAACGCGTCGTCGCTGTATTACAAGATGGCCGAGCGGCTGAACTGCATTCAGAACCAGATCACGATCCACAACAAGGTGCTGATCAAGAACAAGGTGGCCGCGTTCATCATCACGGGCGGGCAGGACAACATCCAGGGCGTGGCCGGCTCGATGTTCACCTTCTGGTCGGAGCTGGGCTTCGTATTCCCGCCGTACCCGTTCATCGCCCACTCGCGCGGCTGGGACGCCGAGGACATGGAGAACAACGTGCGCCAGGTGAAGACGAGCGAGGGGCTGGCCGAAGCGTCCCGCGAGCTGGTGACGCGGTCGGTCGAGTTCTGGAAGATCCAGGACGAGCACAAGGCCGAGATGGACAAGCCGATGGAGCGGGCCGGGCGGAAGGCGAATCCGGTCATGAGCCCCGAGGAAGCTTCGGTATGAGCAAACGTATGGACGTGGCCAAGGCGTACGAGAAGGCGCTGTTCTCCGGCACGATGGACGAAGTGGCGACCTGTTTCACCGAAGACCTCGTGTACTGGTGCGCGGGAGCGCCGCCGATCGGCGGCACCTGGAAAGGCCGTGACGCCGTGATCCGCTCGATGAACAACCGCGAGCAGGGACTCGGCGCCGCCGACTGGGGGTACGAGGATCTCGAGCGGACTTGGTACGACGCCGACGACCGCGTCATCGTGGAGATCCACGAGCGGAGCTGGCTCAAGAGCGCGCCCCAGGACATCATGGACCAGCGGACCTGCGCGGTTCTCAGGTTTCGCGGTGAGCAGATCTGCGAAATGAGAGATTACACCGACAGTCACATCTACGAAGAGTTCCTCAAGAGACACAAGAATGAACTTCCGAAATTCAAGAGTAAATAGACGGTCAGAGAGTCGTTCAGGCGTTCAGGCGCGGAGCGGTCGTCAGTCGTGAGTACTCAGGACTGATCACTGCTGTGCGACTGAACGCCTGAACGACTGCCTGTCCAACTGAGCGTCTAGAATCGGTCTAGATCCTTGTCGTTCCGTCTGGCCATCCAGTACAGCGGCACCCCGATGAGGAGCGTCGCTCCCGTGTACATCCACGCCTCCCCAATCGATCGTACTTTCGCCAGGTATCCCCATCCCGACTGCCCGGCCACGCCGCCCGCATCCGCGAACAGTGCATCGAGCGAAATGATCGTCGCCCGCTGGGCCGACGGAATGTGCGCGTTCAGGTAACCCTGCTTCACTGGACCCATCGCTCCGAGCGCGACGCCGTACACGAGGTACAACGCCACGACCACCAGGAACCGGGCCGGCACGCCGTGGCTCACGGAGCCGGTCGTAACGCCCAAGCCCAACACGCCGCACAGCACCACCGCTGCGGCCTGGACGGCGGCGGAAGCGGCGAGCAAGCCGGTTCGGGTTTGGATCGCCCGGCTGAGCGGCCGCACCAGCGCGTTCCCGACGATCATCGAGAGCGACAGCAGCGCGGCGATCAGCCCGGAGACCCAGACCAGGTCGCGGCCGAGCAGATCGAGAAAGTAGCGCTGCCAGCTGTAGAACCCGAAGATCATGAAGCTCATGTTCACGAGCGAGGCGAACATCACCGGGCGGACCACCCGGTGGTGCAGGCCGTAGTTCAACCCCTCGATGAAGACCCGTCGCATTTCGGCGGGGACGCGTCGCCACTCGAGCGCCCGTGGTGTGAAGCCGATCTCGGCCATCCCGATCCACGCCAGCACGAACAGCGGCACGAACGTCGCGGCCCGCACCAAGTACGGGACGGAGAGGGCGAGCTGCCCCAGCAGCCCGCCGCCCAGCGTGCCCACCAGCATCGCCCCGCCGAACACCATCTGCCCCTTGGCGAACACCGCTTCGAGCGGCTCGGTGTATCCCGTCGCCTTGAGCGCGTCGACGAGCCAGGCGTCCACGGCGCCCGTGTAGAACGTGTATCCCAGTCCCAGAAACACCGACGTGAGCATGAACGGCCAGAAGCCCCATCCCTGCCAGGCGATCGTCACGTAGAGCAGCGTGGAAGCGAACAGCGTGGCGAGGCACAGCAGCAGGGACACTCGCCGGCCCATCGTGTCCGCCACGACGCCCGTCGGGATCTCGAACACGACCATCCCGAGGGTGAAGGCGGCATTGGTGAGCATCACCTCGAAGATGTCGAGCCCGGCGTGGAGCTTGAACAGCGTATCGACCCCCCAGATCAACGAGGCCGCGAGATTGAACAGCCCCGTGATCAAGAGGTAGGTGCGGACGACCCGGCCGCTCACGCTTCGAGCACGGGGGCCGCCAGCGGCACCGGCGCCGGTCCGCGCCACGCGTGCCAGCCGGTCGCCGCGAGAATGATGAGCCCACCCAGAACGACCCGGGTTCCGGGCAACTCCCCGTGTACGAGCCACGCCCAGGTGGAGGACAGGACCGGCTCGACGAGCCCGACCAGCGCCACTTCGAGCGCGCGCACCTCGGTCAGCGCGCGCGACAAGAACACGTACGCCAACGCGAGCTGGAACACCCCCAGATAGACGACCACGAGCCAATCGCGAGGTGTGCCGGCGGCCAGCGGGATCGCCAGCGGAAGAGCGATGAGACAGATGGTCACGTTTCCGGAGATCGCCGCGGCGGCGACCGCGCCATGGCCTCCCGTTCCGCGTCGCGCGACCCAGCGATACCCGATGAGCGTGAACGCCCAGGTTACCGCACAGCCGGCCGCGAGCGTATTGCCCAGTGCGGGGTTGGGCGCCGTGGCGAACTGGCGGCCGGGCGAGGAGAGCAGCAGCGCCATCCCGACCCCCAGGAGCGCCATGAACTCCAGGTCACGCCGGGTGACGTGCTCGCGTAAGAACAGCGGGGCCAACGCCAGGATGAACAAGGGATGCGTCGCCTGAATGAAGATCGCGCTGGCGGCCGTGGTGAGCTTGTTCGCCAGAATGAAGCACAGTCCCGCGCCGGCGTACGCCACGCCCACGATCGGGGAGCGCCACGTCCAGCCGAGCCGCGCGTCGGGAATGAGCACCAGCATCGCGACCGCGGCGATGCACGCGCGACCGGCCGCGAGCTGCCAGGGGCCGAAGCCGCACAGCTTGATCGCCGCACCGCCGGTCGAGAACAGCGCCGCCGAGGCGACGACGCGGAGCCGCGGGCTCACGGCAGCACGCGACTCAGCCAGTCACGGGCGATGGCCCGGAGGTCCTCGTGCCGTACGTCGGCCCGGGCGTTCAGGCGCCGCATTTCCGCGTCGTCGATCTTCCCGGCCAGCTCGGCCAGGGCGCGCCGAATCTCCGGGTGCCGCTCGAGCACCGTCGCCCGGATGACGGGCGCGGCTTCGTAGGGGGGGAAGTAGTGGCGGTCGTCCTGGAGCACCGCGAGCTGCAGGGCGTCGATCTGTCCGTCGGTCGAGTTGCCTGCGATCACGTCCACCTTGCCGTCGGCCAGCGCCCGGTAGGTCAGCCCCAGATCCATCGCCAGCGGCGGGGCGGCAAATCGCAACCCGTACACGCGCGAAAGGCCGGCAAAGCCATCGGCGCGTTCCAGGAACTCGAAACCGAATGCCGCCTTCCATTGAGGCGCCACGGCGGCGAGATCCGAGATCTTCGTCAGGCCATGGCGGGAGGCGTCCGACTGTCGCACGGTGATCGCGAAAGTGTTGTCGAATCCGAACGGCTCGAGCCACGTGAGCTGCCACCGCCTCGCATACTCGTCCGCAACGAGCCGCCGCACGCTGTCGGCCGCCGGCCCCGGCTGATGCTTCAGCACCGCCGTGAATGCCGTCCCCGTGTACTCCACGTACACGTCGATCTGCCCGGCCGTGATCGCCTCATGACACACGAAGGTCCCGCCCAGGTGCAGCTTGCGATCCACGGGCAGCCCCGTGCGCCGTTCGATCTGCTGCGCCACGATCTCGGCCAGGAGGTCGGATTCCGTGAAATTCTTCGCCCCGACGACGATCCGGCCGGATCGGGAGCACGCAGAAGGGCTCCCGACCCCAAGTATCGCAAGGAGAAGCCATCCGACAATCCGCCGATCCGCCCATTCGCCTATCGCCACACGAATCTCCGTTCCACGAGCCCAAACAATCCGTCCGCCGCGAGGGCCAACAGCGCCGCGGGGAGCGCACCGGCGAGAATCAGCGTGTCATTCACCACGGCTACGCCGCGGAAGATGTAGACCCCCAACCCTCCGGCGCCGACCGCGGCCGCGATCGTCGCCACACCGACGCCGATCACCGTAGCGATACGGATCCCCGACAGAATCACCCCTGCGGCGAGCGGCAGCTCGACCATGATGAGAAGCTCCCGGTCGGTCATCCCCATCCCCCGTCCCGCCTCACGCACCGCCGGGTCTACGTTCGCGATGCCGGTGTACGTGTTGCGCACGATCGGGAGCAATGCATAGACCACGAGTGCCACGATGGCGGTCCGCGCTCCCACGCCGCCGATGAACGGCAGCGGGATGAGAAACCCGAACAGCGCGAGGCTGGGAATCGTCTGACACACGTTGGCGAACCCCAGCACGAGGCGGCGCCACCGCGGACGGCGGGCGAGCAGAATGCCGAGCGGCACGCCGATCGCGACCGCAACGAGCGTCGAGACGAGAACGAGAAAGAGATGCTGGCCCAGGAGCCCCAGCACCTCGCGGGAATTGTTCGCGTAGAAGCGGAGCAGGCTCACGACGCCGCCGCCTCGAGAAACGCCCGGCATTCGGGGTGCGATGACTCCCGGAACTCGGGCCCCGTGCCCAGAAACGCGAGGCGGCCCTCCTGCATCAAGCCGATGCGGGCGCCGAGCAGCAGTCCCTCGCGCACGTCGTGGGTGACGAACACCAGCGCCTTGCCGAGCCGGGCCTCGAGGCCCTTGAATTCCCGCTGCAGCTCGGCGCGTGTGATCGGGTCGAGCGCGCCGAACGGCTCGTCGAGCAGCAGGAGCGGCGGATCGACGGCGAGTGCCCGCGCCACGCCGACGCGCTGGCGCTGCCCGCCGGACAGCTCGTGCGGACGCCGTGCCCGGAAGCGGTCGGGATCGAGCCCCACCAGCGTCAGGAGATCCCGCACCCGCGCGGCGATGCGCTCGGATCCCCAGCCTTCGAGCCGCGGGACGAGCCCGATGTTCTGCTCCACGGTGAAGTGCGGAAACAGGCCCACGTCCTGGATCACGTAGCCGATACCGCGCCGCAGCCGGTGGGGCTCGATTTGCTTCGTGGCTCGGCCGGCCACGAGGATGTCGCCGCTCGAGGGCTCCAGCAGCCGGTTGACGAGCTTCAGGGTCGTGGTCTTTCCGGAGCCGCTCCGGCCCAGCAGGACGAGGGTTTCCCCCGCCGCGACACTGAAGCTCACATCCACCACCAACGGGCGCCCGGAGTCCGGTAACCGGTACCCGACATCTCGAACTTCCAACACCGCGGTCACTTGCGTCCTGCCAGCACCATGAGGAACCGCTGATCGTCGCTCAGGCCGCGCCACTGCACGTCGAGCCCTGCCGATTCGAGAATCCGGTCCAGGGTGCCGGCGGCGTACTTGTAGGAATGATTCATTTCGAGCCGATCGCCGCTCCGGATCTCGAGCGTCTCTCCGCCCACATGGGCCGCGACGTCGCGGCCCGCGCGAAAGTGCTTGCGCAACGGGTGCAGGCCGGGGAGCCGGTCGTCGCTCCCGTCCTCGAACACGATCTCGCCGTCCGCGTCCTCGATTCCCACCGCGTGCAGCGGCGCCCACGCGAAACGCCGGTTCAGCGGGTTGTCGTACCCGGCCACCGTCTGCCCGCCGGCGTAGATCTCGCCGTCCACGATCAGACGGTCCTCAGAACGAAGCAGTCCGGCGACCACCCGGGCTTCTGCAATCGGGTCGAACGCGCCCAGCGTGTTGCCGAGCAGCAGCACCAGCCGCGGGGGGGTGTCGGCGCCGGGCGCGAGCGCCGCTACATGCTCAGGCAACGTGAGGTCGGCCTTGATCCCTTGCGCCCAGATCCCCGCCTCCAGCGCACCACCGCACGCCATCTCCAGCAGGGCCTGACTGACGTCGACGGGGATGTAGCGGATCCGCTTGCCCAGGGACACGAGACGTTCGAGCAGGATCAGATCCTTGTCGCCCTGTCCCGAGCCGAGACTCAGGACTTCGAGCGATTCGCTCTGGAGCCGGTGGCCCAAGTCCTTGGCGGACTGCGCGATGAGAGAGCGGGACCGCACGAAGTTCCGGTACGCGCCGTCCGAGCAGAGCGCCAGCCAGGCCCGGACCGACAGCGGGAACCAGTAAAAGAACTTCTCCGCCAGCCGCCGGGTCCGGAGCGAGGAAACAAAATCCTCGGCGATGGCATTCTCTGTCAGCAGGGTGTGAACCGGAATCATGGCCCGACGCTTGTGGTCTGTTTCACAAACAAGACTTACGGGTTGACGGTTGTTCCAGCAACCCGTATGGTGGTCGAACCGGGTTTGTGATTAACCCCAACCTCCAGGAGGAGTCCGATGCAGATCATCGAAACTCAGGAGCTCGTGCCCAGCTGCCATCGTCCCGAGATCGTCGAGACGAGCGAGCTCGTTCCCACCTGCCATAGCTAGAGGGAACCGCTGGTGCACACGGGGGCCCGGATGACCTTCGGGCCCCCTTTTGTTGGCGTCGCCGCCCCGATGCTTGGCTTCGGCGCGTGGGCGGTCGGCGGCCGTGCGTGGGGTGAGACGGAGAGCGAGGCGGAGCGGCTCGCCGCGATTCAGCTCGCGCACGAGCGCGGTGTCGCATGCTTCGACACGGCACCGACCTACGGTGACGGCGAGTCGGAGCGGCTGCTCGGTCGCGCGCTCAAGGCGCACCGCGATCAGGTGGTCATCGCCACCAAGGTGGGGCCGCGTGACGACCCCCGCCGCTCGCTCGAAGCGTCGCTGCGCCGCCTCGATTCCGACCATGTGGACCTGGTTCAGTTACACGAGGCCCTGGATCGCTGGGAATGGCAGCTCGAGACGCTGCACGCGCTGCAGGAAGAGGGGAAGGCACGCGCCGTCGGTCTCTGCAACGCCTCGCATCTCCAGCTGCGCCGGGCGTTGGAGATCGCTCCCGTGGTCTCGTTCCAGGCCGCCTACAACCTGTTCGATCGCGACGTCGAGCAGCGTGAGCTGCCGTTGTGCCGCGACCGTGGTCTCGCGTTTCTCGCCTACCGACCGCTGGCGGCCGGGCTATTGACCGGCAAGTACGCCGAGCCACCAGCCTTTCCAGCCGGGGACAACCGCAGCAAGATCTACTGGTTCAAGGGGCGCGAGTTCGCCCGTCGCACGGCCGTGATCGAGCGGCTGCGGCCGTTGGCCGATGGGGCGGGACTCTCTCTCCCCGCGCTCGCGCTCCGCTGGTTGCTGGCGCGTGCCGGCGTGACGGTGGTGCTGGCGGGTGCGCGCAACCGGCGACAGGTTGAGGAGAACCTGGCGGCGCAAGCGGGACCGCTCCCTGAGGGTCTGATGTCCACGATCGACGACCTCGTCGCCGAGGCGTTCCGTCTGCCTCATGCCAGTGCGGATGCCGTCGCCCAGGCCCGTGCCTGGGGTCCGCGCGAGCGGTTCATCGTCGAGCGATTGGACGGAACCAGCAGCGCCGAAGCCATCGCCGCCGAGTGGACCGACAGCGGTGAAACACCCATGGTGGCTGCGCAGGTCAAGGTCTTCACGGATCAGTTGTCCGAACTGGGTTTGGTCTGATGGCGCCTCTCATGGTCGGTGCCTTCTACAACCCCCACTTGGGCGAGCAGCTGGCGGGTGCCTCGGGCATCGACCATCTCGCCATGGCCGATCCCCCGCGGCCCGACGATCCCTGGTGGCCCAGGATCCGCGAGCGCTACACGCTGCTGCTGCACGACTATCTGGGGCAGCTCTCGGAGCCGCTGGACGAGCACGCCATCGCACGCGCTCGCTCGCTCGCCGAGCTCTATCACACCCCATGGGTGGCCGAGCACTTCCAGTGCCTCCACACCGAAGACGGCACCTACAACCTCAATTACGTCTTTCCGCCGCTCTATACCGAGGAGTTTCTCGAGCGCTTCGTCGCCAACGCGAACGCGCTGCAGGCCCGTCTCGATCAGCCGCTCGTCATGGAGAACATCCCGGGGTTCTTTGACGTCAAGGCGAGCCGGATCCCGGAAGCCCTGTGGTTGCGTCGCTTTTTCGAGCGCACCCAGACCGGATTTCTCCTCGATCTGCCCCACATCTGGCTCGAGGCCCACTACCACGGGGTCGATCCGGAGGCGTTTCTCGCCGATTTCCCGCTCGAGCGCGTCGTAGAGCTGCATGTCGCCGGTGTGGAGACGGATCGCGATCTCGAGGGACCCTGGATCGCGCCGACCGAGCCATCGGAGGCGATGCTGGCGTTCCTGGCGTACGCGGTGGAGCGGTGCCCGCAGGCGAAAGCGGTGACGTTCGATGCGTTCTCGCCCTCGCTGACCGCCGAGGTACTGCAGCGCAGCGTCGAGCGCATTCGGGAGGCGCTGTGAGCGACCGCGCGATCCAGGACACCCTGATCCGCGCTCTGGCGGATGCCCCGTTTCGCGCCACCCCGGGGTGGCGTGACCAAGGACTCGCCGACCCCGTTCGCGTGGAGCGGTTCGCCCGCTTCCTCGCCCGCCATTTCTACTACGAGCGGCTGATTCACTTCTTCAAGTATTCGCGGGCGCTGGCCAGGATCACCGGCCGGTCACCGGAATCCATCCTGACCGATTCGGGATTCGAAGCGCTGCTGCCCATGCTCGTGCTCGGCAGCCGCGCGTCGGCGGTGGCGGTGGCAAAGCTGGCGGTCGACCATGTGCGCGGAGGCACACGCGACCCGGTCTTCTATCTCGACGACCTGCTGTCGTATGAGCAGGCGATGATGACCGTGGAATCCGGCGCCCGCATCTGGAGCGACGGCTGGTCCGCCGCGGCCGCCGAGCGGCAGTGGTCCGTCCCGATGCGAGTGGAAGGCACGATGCTCCTGGACCTGGCCTACGACCTTCCCGTCGTGCTGCCCCGGCTGCTCCGGCCGTGGACCGAGGTGCCGCAGCCCCCGCGCGAGCCGACCCGGCTCCTCATCGCCCGCTCGCCGCGGGGCCGCGTGTCGGTGGCCCGCACCACGACCGCCATCGCCACCCTGCTCGAGCTGGCCGACGGCCGGAAATCGCTCGAAGACCTGGCGCGGGAGGCCGGCTTGCGTCCCGCCGAGTTGCAGGCGACGCTCGAAGGGTTGGTGGATATCGGGGCCGTCCGCTTTTCGCACGGGAGCTGATCACGATGCTGGTCCGCGACTACATGTCCACTCAGGTCTTCACGATTCGCAACGACAAGATGCTCGTCGCGGCGCGGGAAATCATGAATTGGGCACACGTACGCCACGTGCCCGTGGTGGACCCGCGTGGAACGCTGGTCGGCATCGTCAGCCATCGCGACCTGCTGCACGCGGCGATCTCCTCGGCGACCGATGTGTCGGAGGTGGAACGGACCCGGCATCTGTGGAAGGTGCCCATCGAACCGATCATGCGGACGGAAGTCCAGACCATCGGCCCCGACGACTCGGTTCGTAAGGCGGCGATGCTCATGCGTCGCTCCAAGATCGGATGCCTGCCGGTGGTGGCCGAGGGCAAGATCGTGGGGATCATCACGGAGCACGATCTGCTCGCGATCGTCGAGAAGCTGTAGCCTACGTGTACACGAGGGCCTAGAGTCCCGTGGAGGTGCAGGTGTTCGGCGTGAGGAAGAGTGCCGAGACTCGGGCCGCGCTGCGGTTCTTCGCAGAGCGGCGGATCAGGACGCACTTCGTGGATCTGAACGAGCGGGCCCCGAGCCCACGGGAGCTGGAGCGCTTCGCGCGCAAGTTCGGCGTGCAGGCGCTCATCGATCGCGATTCGAAACGGTTTGCCCTGCTCGGCCTCCACGCGGCCCAGCTCACCGATACCCGCTGGCTCGAGCAGCTCGAAGCGGAGCCGCTCATCCTGCGTTTGCCGCTGGTGCGCTGGCAGCAGGAGGTGACGATCGGCGCCGCACCGGAGCGATGGCAGCAATGGTACGAGTCCGTTCCATGAGCACATTGAAGATCCCGATTGGGACTACCGCGGCCAAGTCCGTGGTCGTCACCCGGGAGCTCACGGTCGCCCATTTCCACCCCGGCCTCCCCGAGGCGTACGGCACGCCATTGATGATCTACCTCATGGAAGTCGCCGCGGGCGACGCGATCCAGCCGTTCCTGCCGCCGGGATGGGCGTCGGTGGGCGTGGCGGTCAGCATCCAGCACCTGGCCCCGACGCCCGTGGGCCGGACCGTGACCGCGACGGCGACCGTCACCGCCGTGGACGAAAAGACGATCAGCTTCGCGGTCACGGCCCACGATGGGGTGGAGAGGATCGGAACGGGCACCCACGTGCGGGCGCCGATCGAACTGAGCCGGTTCAACAATCGCCTGGAGGCGAAGACATGAAGGACGCGCTCGCGGTGGTTACCGGGGCGACCGAAGGCATTGGACGCGCCATCGCCTTCCACCTCGGACGCGCGGGCGCCCGACTCGCGATTTGCGCCCGAACCGCGCAGCACGTCGACGCGACCGTCGCGGCCCTCCGCGCGGACGGCATCGACGCGATCGGCCTCCCGTGCGACGTGGCGGAGCCTGCCGCCGTGCACGCGTTCGCCGAGTTCGTGGGGAAGGAGCGGGAAGACGCCGCCGTACTCGTCAACAACGCTGGTGTAGGGCGGTTTCGCCCGTTGGAGGAGCTGTCCCTGGAGGACTGGGACACCACGATCGCCGTGAACCTGCGCTCGCTCTACCTGGTGACCCGGGCGTTTCTCCCCGGCCTGAAGCGCGCCGCTGCGGCGCGCGGCAGCGCCAGCATCGTGAACATCGCCTCGCTCGCGGGGCGCAACGGGTTCGAGGGCGGTACCGCCTACTGCGCTTCGAAGCACGCCGTGCTTGGCTTTTCCAAGGCGCTGATGCTCGAGGTGCGCAAGCAGCAGGTGCGGGTGATCGCGATCTGCCCTGGCTCGGTCGCAACCCCGTTCATGGACAAGCAGGACCGCGTGCGTCCCGACCGGGAACGGGTGCTCACGGCCGACGACGTGGCGCAGGCGGTCCTGTCGACGCTCACCCTCCCCGATCGGGCGATGGTGAGCGAGCTCGACATCCGGCCGACCAATCCCTAGGTGATCCGCGTTAACACCCGCCTGGCGGCTAAGTCATTAGCTTCCTGATGGGCATGCGTATCCTCCTCGCCGTGACCTGGCTCGCCTTCCTCGGCGCGCCGACTACCGACACGACCAGGCGGGACGCTGCCCCATCCGCCCCCCTCACCCTCCGAGATTCCGCGCTACACGCCTTGAACCGCCTCGCCTACGGGCCCCGGCCCGGTGAAGTCGGGCGGGTGGCGGCGATGGGCGTGATGCACTGGATCGACCAGCAGCTCGACCCCTTCCGCCTGCCCGACCGCGTGCTTGCCGGGCGCGAGCGGGGGTTCGGCGTGCTGGGGCTCGATCCCGAAGGGTTGGCGCGGCTGTTCGCCGACGCGCGCCGGTCGCGGGTCGAGCAGCGCCGCGAATTCAACGAGGCAATCGGGCGCATGCGTCAGGTGGTGGGAGAGGTGCAACAACTCGCCGTGGTCCGGGCCGTGCTCTCGGAGCGCCAGCTGCGGGAGGTGATGATCGACTTCTGGGTCAATCACTTCAACGTCTACTTCGCCAAGGGCGCCGACCGTGTCCTGATGCCGGTGTACATCGAGCACACGATCCGCCCCCGCGCGCTCGGCAGCTTCGAAGATCTCCTGATCGCGACCGCCCAGAGCCCGGCGATGATGTTCTACCTGGACAACTGGGAAAGCGTTGCCGCGGGCGCCATTCCCCCCGGTGCCGATCCGGCTCGCCGGGGCTCGCAGGCTCCGACCCGGGGGCCGAATGAGAACTACGCCCGCGAGCTGCTCGAGCTGCACACCCTCGGAGTGGACGGCGGCTACACGCAGCGTGACGTGATCGAGGTGGCGCGCGTGTTCACGGGCTGGAGCATCGCGCGGCCGGCGCAGAGCGGCCGGTTCCAGTTCTACCCATGGGCACACGACGCCGGAGCGAAGACGGTACGGGGCGTGCGTTTCCCCCCCGGGCACGGACAAGACGAGGGGCTTCGCCTGCTCGAGCTGCTGGCGAAGGATCCGGCCACCATGCGACACGTGAGCCGTCGGTTGTGTGCGCGCTTCGTCAGCGACGATCCGCCCGACGGCTGCGTGGACGACGCCGTGGACGCCTGGCGCCGCTCCGGGGGCGATATCACGGAAATCGTTCGCGCCATCGTGCGGTCTCCTGATTTCTGGTCGCCGCAGGCGATGCGCGCCAAGGTCAAGACGCCGCTCGAGTTCGTCGTCAGCGCGGTGCGCGCGGTGGGCGGCGAGCCCGACTCGACCTCCGAGCTGGCGAACGTCGTGGGCCGCCTGGGGCAGCCGCTGTACCTGGAGCCCTCGCCGGCCGGATACCCCGAATCCCAGGAAGATTGGGTGAATTCGGGTGCGCTGTTGCACCGTATGAACGCAGGCCTGGCCCTCGCCGCCGGACGGCTGCCGGGCGTGACGGTTTCCCTGGACGGCGTGGTCACGTCGAACGGCGCGCCCGACGCCCTCATCGCAGCCGTGGACAACCGGCTGCTGGGCGGCATCCTCTCCGCCCGGACGCGCGCCGTGCTGCGCGATCAGCTCAGCGCCGTCCGCGATCCACGCGCCGCACGCGCGCTGGTCGTGGGCTTGGCGCTTGGGGGGCCGGAGTTCCAGAGGCAATGACGACGGTAGGGGAGGAGACCATGGCGATTTCGAGAAGGGTGTTCGTCAAGTCCGGGGGGCTGGCCCTATTCAGCCTGGGAATGGATCCATTGTTCCTGGCTCGCGCGGCGTACGCCCCCTACCGCTCCCTTCCGTCCTCTACCGCCTCCGACCATCCGATCCTCGTCTGCCTCTTCATGCGCGGCGCCGTGGACGGCCTCAACATGATCGTGCCGCACGGCGACCCGACGTACTATCGCGAACGGCCGAGGATCGCTGTGCCGGCGCGGGAGGTGATCGACCTGGACGGGTTCTTCGGCTTGCACCCCCGTCTGGCCGCGTTGAAACCATTGTGGGACAACAAGAGCCTGGCCGCGGTGCACGCCGTGGGCTCTCCCGAAGCGACCCGCAGCCATTTCGATGCGCAGGATTACATGGAGTCGGGCACGCCCGGCGTGAAGCTGACCACCGACGGATGGCTCAATCGTTACTGCCAGCACGACGCCGAGCACGCCAACACGCCGTTCCGCGCGGTGGCGTTCGGGCCGCAGCTGCCGCGGGTGCTCGCGGGCACCGCCCCATCGCTTGCGATCGACGAACTGCAGGCGTTCGGCCTCCGGCACCCCCGCCCCGCCGCGCGCGATCGCTTGACCCGTGCCTTCGAAGCGCTGTACGCAGGGGCGCAGACCGGGCTGCTCGCGACCAGCGGCCAGGAGAGTTTCGAGGCGATCCGCCTGCTGCAGCGCGCCGACCCGTTGCAGTACCGGCCCGCCAACGGGGCCACGTACCCGACCGGGCGGCTGGGCCGCTCCCTGCTGCAGATCGCGCAGCTCATCAAAGCCGACCTGGGATTGCGGGTCGCCTGCCTCGACGCCACCGGCTGGGACACGCACGTGAACGAAGGCGCGAGCGACGGCCAGCTCGCCGGCCTTCTGGACGAGCTCGCCGGCGCGCTCACCGCCTTCGGCACCGACCTGGGCGAGCGGATGCGCGACGTCGTGGTGCTCACGATGTCGGAGTTCGGACGCGCGGTGAGCGAGAACGGCAGCGGCGGCACAGACCACGGTCATGCGACCGCGATGCTGGCGCTGGGCGGGCCCGTGGCGGGCGGCCGGGTGCTGGGACGCTGGCCGTCGCTCGACGTTGCCGCGCGTTTCGAAGGGCGCGACCTCGCCGTCACGACCGATTTCCGCGCCCTGTTCGGGGAGATCCTCGCGCGCCATCTCGGCGCGACCGACCTGTCGGCGGTTTTCCCTGGATTCGTGATGCCTGCCGGGAGTTTCCCCGGGGTGATCCGCACTTAGAAAGACGTCCAGGAAAACCGTCAAGGGAAGGCGTCGAGGAGAGGCGTTAAACGATTCCCCTTGACGCCTCCTCTCGACGTCTTTCCTCGACGTTCTTAGGCTTCCGACGCATCTTGAAGCCATGCGCGACGTGACCGGTCGACTGCTGCGCGATGCGCGGGAGGCGACGACGGTCCAAGCGTTCTGGGACCGCGCCGCGGAGTCGTTGCGGGCCTGGTCGGGGGCGACGCGGGTCGTCCTCCGCTACGAAGCCGAGCGCGAGCGGGGCGCCGTGACGACGGACGGGGCCCCCGTGAGGGATCCGCGTACGGTGACGCGGACCGACGACGGCCGGCGCGTGGATGTGGAGTTTCACGGCGCCCGGCCGGACGTCCCCACCGTCGATCTCGAAGCCGCGGCCGATCTCATCGGCCAGCTAACCCCCATGGTCGGCCGGCGGACCTCCCTGGAGCGCGATCAGCGACTCGGCAACTTCGTCATCGAGCTGTCCCGCTGGCTGCTCGCGGCTCCGGAGCGCGATCTGATGCTCCGCTACACCCTGCAAAGCGTGATGAAGCTGTTCGACGCCGAGGGCGCCTACGCGGCCCTGCGCGAGCCGCCGGCGGACGGGGTGCGCGTGGTCGTCGCCCTGGGACGCTCGGCGGAGTTCGACGGCATGCTGCTGCCGCTCGAGCACAGCACCACCGGCCGCGTGGTCCGCAGCGGCGAGGCCCTGATCACCGACAACATCCGCGAAGAGCCGGACCTCTACATGCCGCCGGCGGCGCTCGCGGCCGCGCTGGCGCGGGCCGCGATGATCGTCCCGCTCCAGTCGTCCACCGGGGTCCTGGGCGCCATCGGCCTGGTGCGCTTCCGGCGCGTCGGCGCCGACGCGCAGGCTCCGCCGGCGTTCACCATCGCGGATCTGCACTTCTTCACCGGCGTCGCCGCACACGTGGCCGCCGGACTGGAGCTGAGCCACTCGGTCGAAACCGCGCGCGCCACGGCCGACCGGACCGGCGCGATGGTGCAGGCGAGCCCCTTGCCGCTCCTGCTCGTGGATCCAGGCGGGCGCGTGCACCTCGTGAACGAGGCCGGGCGTCGCGTGTTCGGGTTGGACAGCGGCACCGACGTCACCGGTGCGGCGCTCGAACGGCTCGGCATCACGGCTCCGGACGGCGATCTCCTGCCGCTCCTGAATACGGCCCGACACGGCGGGCCGTGGCACGGCCGGGTCGTCGTACGCCAGCCGTCCGGCGACCAGCGCATCTGCGACTGCACCGTGACCGATCTCGAAGGGCTGGGCTCGGAGGACCTGCTCGTCGCTCTGTACGACCGCACCGACGAGCTGCGCGCGCAGCGCGAGCTGATCGCGCGCGAGAAGCTGGCGACGGTGGGTGAGATCGCGAGCGGCGTGGCGCACGAGGTGAACAACCCGCTCACCGCGATTCGCATGGAAGCGGAGCTTCTGACCACGGCCGGCGATCCCGAAACCGGCGCGGCGGCACGCACCATCGTGCGTGAAGTGGACCGCGCGGCGAGCATCATCCGCAGCCTGTTGCAGCTGGCCCGCCGGGCGGATACGGCGCCGACCCCCGTGCACGTGAACGATCTGGTCCGGGACGTGGCCGAGATTCGCCGCCGCGTCTTGCGCACCGAAAATATTCAGGTCGAGACCGAGCTGGATCCGCAGACGCCCGCAGTGCTGGGGCTCAGTCAGGAGCTGATGCAGGTGGTGATCAACCTCGTGACCAACGCCGAGCATGCTCTGCGACGCTGGACCCCGGCGGTGATCCGGATATCGACCGAGGGACACGAGAAATGGGTACGGCTGGTGGTGGAGGACTCCGGGCCCGGCGTGCCGGCCGAGATCCGGCCGCGCATCTTCGACCCGTTCTTTACGACGAAAAGCCCGGACGAAGGCTCCGGGCTGGGACTCGCGATCTGCCAGCGGGTGGTGAGTGAGCTGGGCGGACGGATCCGCCTCGAGGACTCCGAGCTGGGTGGGGCGCGCTTCGTGGTCGAGCTGCCCGCCGCCCCGATGCCCGGGATCGACGAGCTCGATATCCGCTAGGGAGGACTAAGCGACGATGCGCTTCCGGTACACGGCGAGGACGACGAGGCCGTAGGCGCCGATGGCCGCGAGCAGCAGGCCCAGCCAGTGATCCGTCCCGTACTTCCACACGCCGACCGCGACGTAGCCCAGACTGGCCAGGAACCCGAGTACCACGACTTCCTTCCGGCCCATCAAGATCCCGAACACGTAGCCCCAGCTGAACCCCGTGAGCGCCAGCAGCGGAGCCCCTAGCCGCAGGATCTGCCCGGGGTCGATCAGATTCATAGTGCCGGCGAACATGCAGAACAGACCGAGCACCGTGTAGCTGGCCAGATGCAGTGCCAAGGGCAGCGGGACCGTATGGAAGCTGACGCTGCGGTGCGGGGTTGACGGCGCGCTCATCCAGACTCACTTCCGTTCGAGACGCGGTTAAAATAACACGCAGGCTCCGATATGCGAGTGACCCGCACCTACCTCCAGCTTGGCGACCCGATGCAGTTTCGATCGGGTTTCGGGGACTTCCCCGACATCGTGATAACGCCGATACCCGCGAGCGACGTCGACACGTATCGCCTCTGTTACCGCACCGTCGGCGCCGCGTACCACTGGCGTGACCGCTGGGACTGGACCGACGACCAGATCCGCGCGCACCTCGCCGATCCCGGCATCACGGTGCATGTGGCGCGGCGGCGGGAAGCGCTGGCCGGTTACTACGAGCTGCGCCGGGTCACCGACGACGACTCGGTCGAGGTCGCCTATTTCGGGATCGTCACCGCGGAGTTCGGGCGCGGCTTCGGCAAGCACCTGCTCTCGTGCGCGGTGCGGGATGCGTGGGCGCTCGGTCCGTCCCGCGTGTGGGTGCACACGTGCACCCTCGATCATCCGAACGCGCTGCCGAATTACGTGGCGCGGGGGTTCGTCCCTTATAAGAGCGAGGAGTACGAGGTAGATTCCGCCGCATGAACTTCCAGTTTCAGCTTTCCCGCAAGGCGAAGCTCATCATCGCGGGGGCCGTCGCCGTTCCGATCGTGGCATTCGCCCTGTACACCTGGAGCGCCCTGACCTGGAGCTACTCGACCGGCGAACGCGCGGGCTACGTGCAGAAGTTTTCGCACAAGGGCTGGATCTGTAAGACCTGGGAAGGCGAGCTCGCCATGGTCAACATCCCGGGCGCTTTGAGCGAGAAGTTTCTGTTCACCGTCCGGGACTCGAAGGTCGCCGACTACGTCAACGCCTCCCTGGGCAAGCGCGTGGCGCTCAGCTACGAGCAGCACCGTGGCCTCCCCACGACCTGCTTCGGGGAGACTGACTACTTCATCACCGCCGTCCGGGTGGTCGAATGACGGTGAACGGCTTCGGCGCCCGCGCCACGCTCAGGGCGGCCGGACAGCCGTTCGAGATGTTCCGGCTCGACGCCCTCGAGCGCGGGGGACTCCCCATCGCCCGGCTGCCCTTCTCCCTCAAGATCCTGCTCGAAAACTTGCTGCGGCGGGAAGACGGCCGCACCGTCACGGCCGCCGATATCGAGAAGCTCGCGCGCTGGAACCCGAAGAAGATCCCGGACGAAGAGATCGCGTTCATGCCGGCGCGCGTGCTGATGCAGGATTTCACGGGCGTCCCCGCCGTCGTGGACCTCGCCGCCATGCGCGACGCGATGGCCCAGATGGGCGGCGATCCCAAGCGGGTGAACCCCCTGCTGCCCGCCGAGCTGGTCATCGATCACTCGGTGATTGTGGACGAATTCGGCACGCCGACGGCGTTCCAGACCAACGCCGATCTCGAGTTCCAGCGCAATCGGGAGCGCTATGCGTTGTTGCGTTGGGCGCAGCAGACGTTTCAAGGCTTCCGGGTGGTTCCCCCCGACACCGGTATCGTGCACCAGGTCAATCTCGAATACCTGGCTCGGGTGGTGTTCACATCGACCGGCGAGACACCGCAGGCATATCCCGATACGCTCGTCGGCACCGATTCCCACACCACGATGGTGAACGGCCTCGGGGTGCTGGGCTGGGGCGTCGGCGGCATCGAGGCTGAGGCCGCGATGCTCGGCCAGCCGGTATCGATGCTGATTCCCCAGGTCATCGGCTTGCGTCTCACCGGCAAACTGGCCGAGGGTGCCACGGCGACCGATCTCGTGCTCACGGTCACCGAGTTGCTCCGGAACAAGGGCGTGGTCGGGAAGTTCGTCGAGTTCTATGGCCCCGGCGTCGCCACGCTGCCGCTCGCCGATCGCGCCACCATCGGCAACATGGCGCCCGAATACGGCGCCACCTGCGGCATCTTCCCGGTGGATACCGAGACGCTGCGCTACCTCGAGTTCACGGGCCGGTCGAAGGACCAGGTGGCCCTCGTCGAAGCGTACTGCAAGGAGCAGGGACTGTTCCACACGGCGACCAGTCCCGAGGCCGAGTATTCCGACACGCTGTCCCTCGACCTTAGTACCGTAGAGCCCAGCCTAGCGGGCCCGCGGCGGCCCCAGGACCGGGTCGGGTTGCAGCACGTGGGCAAGAATTTCCTGGCCGAGCTGCCGACGCTGATGCGGCCCACTTCCCCGATCGCCCCGCCGACGGCTCCCAACGGCGGGCGCTGGGAGAGCGAAGGCGGCGGCACGGCGACGGCGGTCGAAGCGCCCGCCCGGCGTACCCACGTCGCGCTGAAACTCGACGACGAAGATTGCGAGCTGCGGCACGGGTCGGTGGTCATTGCCGCCATCACGAGCTGCACCAACACCTCCAATCCGTCGGTGATGATCGCCGCTGGACTGCTCGCCAAGAAGGCCGTCGAAAAAGGTCTGCGATCATCTCCGTGGGTGAAGACCAGCCTGGCCCCGGGATCCAAGGTCGTCACGGACTACCTGAACCAGGCCGGGCTGATGCCGTTCCTGGAGCAGCTGCGGTTCCATCTCGTGGGCTACGGCTGCACCACCTGCATCGGGAACTCGGGGCCGCTGCCGGAATCGGTGTCGGCAGCGATCGCCGAAGGTGAGCTGGTGGTCGCCGCGGTGCTCTCCGGCAACCGCAATTTCGAGGGTCGCATCCAGCAGGAGGTGCGCGCCAACTATCTGGCGTCGCCGCCCTTGGTGGTCGCGTACGCGCTGGCCGGCCGCATCGATCTCGACCTGCAACGCGACCCGCTGGGCACGGGGAAAGACGGGAAGCCGGTCTACCTGAAAGACATCTGGCCCAGTACGCGCGAGGTGGACGATCTCGTGCGCAGCTCTATCAAGTCCGCGATGTTTCAGAAATCGTACGGTGAGGTGTTCACCGGCGACGAGCGCTGGCGCGGCCTACCCGTCCCCGAGGGCGATCGCTTCGTCTGGGAGCCCGACTCGACCTACATCCGCCGCGCCCCCTACTTCGACGGCATGCCGGCCAGGCCCGGCCCGATCCGCGACATCGCAGGCGCTCGGGTCCTGGCGCTGCTGAGCGATTCGATCACCACGGACCACATCTCACCGGCCGGGTCGATCAAAAAGACCAGCCCCGCGGGCCAGTATCTCGTTTCCAAAGGCGTGCAGCCGGTCGACTTCAATTCGTACGGCTCGCGCCGCGGCAACCACGAGGTGATGGTGCGCGGCACGTTCGCCAACGTACGGTTGAAGAACCAGCTCGCCCCCGACACCGAAGGCCCCGTCACGGTGCACCTTCCCGATGGAGAGGCGATGTCCATCTTCGACGCCTCGGTGAAATACCTGGCCACGGGCACACCGCTCATCGTGCTGGCGGGCAAGGAATACGGGGCCGGGTCGTCACGCGATTGGGCCGCGAAGGGCCCGCGGCTCCTGGGCGTCCGAGCGGTGATCGCCCAGAGCTACGAGCGAATTCACCGCTCGAACCTGGTCGGCATGGGGATCCTGCCGCTGCAGTTCCTCCCCGAGCAGGGCGCCAAGTCGCTCGGCCTCACGGGCCGGGAGACGTTCGATTTCACCGGCCTCGCCACGATCCTGGCCGAGGGATTCCCACAAGGCAAGCAGCTGCCCGTGCGCGCCTCGCGGCCCGACGGCACCCGGATCGACTTCCAGGTCACGGTGCGCATCGACACGCCGCAGGAATTGCAGTACTACCGGCACGGAGGGATCCTGGAGTACGTGCTGCGACAGCTAGCTGAGAAGTAGTTACCATGAGAGCCACCGCAACCGTCCGCGTCGTCGTCGCCTGCCTCGTCACCGCGCTGCTCCCGCCTCCTCAGGCCAACGCGGCGAACGGCATTCCCGCATTCGCCCGGCGCTACCGGGTCAGTTGCAGCCTGTGCCACAACCCAGTGCCCGTGCTGACGCCGTTCGGCGAGGTATTCGCCGCCAACGGCTTCCGCATGAGCCCGAAGGAGCAGCCGACCGACACCGTGAACACGGGCGACGAGCTGCTATGGCTGCTCGAGGATCTCCCGCTCGCGCTGCGGCTCGACGCCTACGTCAACGCCTACAGCAACGGACACGCGGTCACCGATCTCCAGACGCCGTACAACCTGAAGCTGCTGTCGGGCGGGGCGATCTCAGGGAGCCTCTCCTATTACCTCTACTTCTTCCTGTTTGAGCGGGGGGAGGTGGGCGGCATCGAGGACGCGTTTCTCTACGTGAACGACATCGCGGGCGTTCCTCTGGACGTGGCCGTCGGCCAATTCCAGGTGTCGGATCCGCTGTTCAAGCGGGAGCTGCGGCTGGAATACCAGGACTACGCGGTCTACCGCGCCCGCATCGGGGACCAGCCCGCCGATCTCACCTACGATCGCGGCGTGATGGCGATGGCCGACCTGGCCGGCTTCACCCTCACCGGCATCGTGGTGAACGGCAACGGCCGGGTCGCGGCAGGGGCGAACCGCCGGCTGGACGACAACTTCCCCAAGAACTTCATGGGCCACCTCACCCGCGACCTTGCGTCGGGCGTGCGGCTTGGCGCGCTGGGCTACCGCGGGCAACAGGAGGGCGCGGCGGGCACCGGCCCCACGGTGACGAACACCCTGTGGATGTTGGGGGCCGACGCCTCACTCGAACGTGGTCCGCTGCTGCTCAACGCCCAGTACCTCCACCGCGAAGACGACAAGCCGACCTTCACGATCGGCGAGCCGGCGGCCATCATGGACGGCGGCTTCGCCGAGCTGCTGGTTCGACCCGCGGGAAGCCGCTGGTACGGCGTGGCGCTGTATAACCGCGTGACTAGCAACCGGCCACTGCTCGACGTGCGCCTCGGTGGGCCAAGCGGACTGCGAAAGTACGAGGCGCTGACGGGAGGCGGGGGATATCTCCTGCGGCGCAACTTCCGCGTCTACGGGGAACTGACGGGCGACTTGGAAGACAAGACACTCCTCTGGACACTCGGTCTGACCACGGCGTTCTGATCCGGCTCAAGGAGAACCGCCCATGCCCCGTCGCCATGCCATGGCGCTCGTCATCAGCGCGCTCGCGTCCGCCACGTGGCAGACGAAGCTCGCCGCCCAGCAGGCAGCGTCGCAACTTCCCGAGGGCGTGACGCCTGCGCGCATCGCCCAAGGCGGAAAGCTCTACCAGGGGCAGGGCCTCTGCTTCGCCTGCCACGGCCTGGACGGCAAAGGGGTGATGGGACCGGATCTGACCGACACGCTCTGGCTCCACAGCGAAGGCACGTTTCCGGAGATCGCGCAGCAGATCGTGGCGGGCATCCCGCGAAACCTCTCGAAGAGCGGGGTGATGATGCCACCCCGTGGCGGCGGCCAGCTCAGCGCGGAGCAAGTGGAGGCCGTGGCGGCCTACGTATGGAGTCTGAGCCACCCGCGGGCGAAGTAATCGAACGCCGGGGTCCTCACGGGCCCCGGCGCCTCATTTGGTACGGTTCACTCAGGGCTTCAGCGTCTTCGGCACCGTGATGTCCACCTTGATCTGGCGGGCTCTGGCCTTCTCGAGCTTCGGCAGCACCAGCGACAACAGGCCGTGCTCGTAGCTCGCCTTGATCGCCTCGGCATTCACCGTGGCCGGCAGCGTGAAGCTGCGCTCGAAGGCCCCGTAAGTCCGCTCATAGCGATGGACCTTTTCGGCCTTCTCTTCGGCGATCTGCTCCTTCGTGCCCTGGATGGTGAGGACGTTGTCCTCGACCGAGATCTTCACGTTCTCCGGCTTGACGCCGGGGATCTCCGCCACGATGCGGAGGAACTCGGACTCCTCGAAGATGTCCACCACCGGTACCCAGGCAGCGGTCGGGAGCTCGGGGGTCGCCCAGTCGACATAAGTGAGCGGCTCATTGAAGTACTTCCCCATCCGCCGCTCCAGCGTGTAGAGCAGGTCGAGCATCGGGTCCCGAACAGGTCTGCGAATGACTCCGAACATTGTTTCTCACCTCCTCTCGTGCCGGCAACATAGAACCGCGGCGATGAACTGCCGCTGAAGGGAGTGTGAGGGTTCAGTCGCGCGCCGGTGGGCGCTTGCCAGCCACGGTCTGCAAGTAGATCAGGATGTCCGTGCCCACCGTGCCGCCCGGCGGCTGGACCTGCATCCGCTCCATGTTGCGCTCCATCCGCGCGTACACCGTCGGCCAATCCTGGGCCGAATGCACGCGTGGGTCCGGCAGCGCGTGGCACTGGCTGCAGACGGTGGCGAATTCATCGCGGCCTCGCCCCGCCGGTAACACGGAGCCGCTGATCTTCAGCGCATTGGTCGTGACGTAATTCAGGATGGTGTAGCGATCGGCCGCCGTCGGCACCTGGACCCCGAGGGAGGCGGGGAGCCATTCCATCCGTAGCCACATTCGCCGCGCCACACTAGGCCAGTCGGTCGCGCTGTGCGCCGTTGGAGCCGGCAGGGCGTGACATTGCCCGCAGTAGGTCACGAGCAGTTGGGCGCCCCGCGATTGGGGATCGGGCAAATCGCCCGGGGCGATGCCCGAGGGGGGAAGCGCCACCTTGGCCGCGGCGAGCAGGAGTTGGTCGTTGCGATCGAGGGTCGAGGCGGACGGTTGGCCGTCGGCGCTCTTCGCAGGAGCGGGCCCGGTGCGGCAACCAGCCAACGTGGTCGCCGAAATCACAGCCACGACCGGAAGCAACAGCCCACGACGCATAGCCCCTCCTGGGTGGGAACATCTGGCCGGTGAACGCCATGACCATACCGCGGGCACGATACCTTTGCCAGTGTCCGCTTGCCTGCATGAACACGCCATGAAACAAACCTGAAGAGTCGCGCGAGCGGCTGATGCCGAGGAAGGCCCTCTCTTAGATTATCAGTGGATCCTGATCGACGATCGTTCGAGTCTGATCTGCAACCATCCCGGAGGCTCCATGAGATCATTGGCAACAGGACTCGCGGTTGGCATCGCACTCTCGCTCACCATCGGCACGCGAGCCGCCGCAGCACAGACGCCGGAAGCGGCCGCGGTGTACCGGCAGCATTGCAAGACGTGCCATGGCGCCACCGGCACGCCGACGCAGCGCATGTTGGGCCTCTACCCCAAGCTGAAGACACTCGTGGATTCCACCTTCATGGCCGGCCTCTCGGTCGATTCGATCGTGCACCTCATCAGGACGGGCCGTGGCGACATGAAACCGCTCGGCGACAAGCTGACGGCGGACCAGATGACGGCCGTAGCCCAATATGTGAAGGGCCTCCCCGCCGCTCGCAAGCCGTAAGTACCCTTCGCGGGCCCTTCCTGGAGCCCGGGTCCGCCGCTCAAGGCCTGAGCGGCGGCGGGAACGTATCGTAGAACTGTGGCTGCGTCTCGCCCCGCCCACGGAGCGAGCTGAGATATTGCGCCAGCTCTTCGATCTCTTGGTGCGTGAGCGCGGGCGGCCCGTAAGCGGGCATGCGCGATTCCGCGTGGAAACGACTCGGCGATTCCAGAAAACTGTGCAACCACCCCGCAGAGTGGCGCAGGCCAACCGTTGTGAGATCCGGACCTTCCTCCCCACCTTGGCCGGCAATGAGGTGACACCCCCCGCATTGCTGCGACTGGTAAAGAGCCCGGCCGGCCCGTTGGATCGAGCTCAAGGGTACTCCTTCCTCCCCGACCGCGTGTGGACCGCGACCCGCCGCGCCGATCAAGAACCCCGACCCACCGAGTATGAACGCCAGCGAAACCATCGCGACTGGTCGGTGCAACAGATTGCGCGTGCTGCCGCGATCGAAGAACGGGAGTCCAAACAACACGAGCAGGAACGCGGTTGGAACGCCGACCGCGATCAAGCTCTCCAGGGACCCAGGGACCAGCTTGAGGAGCTGGTAGATGGGCAGGAAATACCACTCCGGCCGAGGCACGTACGAAGTGTCAGTCGGGTCCGCCGGCGCCTCGAGGGGCGCGCCGAACAGCGCCGCGAGCAACACGATGAGGAGCACGGCTGCAGCCGAGACGATCGCGTCCTTTCCGAGAATGTCCGGCCAGAATCGCATCCCGCCCCGCTTGGTGGCCGCGTAGGCTTCCCGGTAAAAGGCCGGGTAGGCGGGATCGTTCGTCCGCGGCGGGGCACCCGTCTCCAGGGCCCGCGGGCGCGCCGCGATGCCCTGGCGGACCAAGACGATGATGTGCAGCGCGACCACGACCGTGAAGACCAACGGGAGCCACAAGGAGTGGAACGCATAGAAGCGGGCGAGCGTCGCCGCGCCGAGCTCCGAGCCCCCGCGCAAGACCGCCACGAGGGCCCCGCCCATGAGCGGCGTCGTCCCGGCGATGTTGGTCCCGACGGCGGTCGCCCAGTAGGCTTTCTGATCCCAGGGCAGCAGGTATCCGGTGAAACTGAACCCCATGACGACCAGGAACAGCACGACACCGAGCAGCCAGTTGATCTCGCGCGGGTACTTGTACGCCCCGACGGCGAACACGCGGATCATGTGCGCCACCAGGAGGACGACCATGGCGCTCGCGCCCCAGTGATGGATGCCGCGCAGCAGCGGGCCGCTGGCGACCTGGCGGGAGATGTACTGGATGCTGTCGTAGGCGTGATCCGGAGAGGCCGAGTAGTACGTGGCGAGCGTCGTACCCGTGATGACCTGGACGAGAAAAACGGTGAACGTCGCGCTGCCCAGTGTATGCCACCAGGTCAGACGGGCCGGGACCTCACGGTCCAGGAGGTCGCGCTTCGCCCCCAGCAGGTCCAGCCGGTCATTGAGCCAATGGAATATGGAAGCCATGTGGCTCACGCTCTCAGTTTCTCGGGGACGCCGAGCCGGAAATCTTCGTACTGGGCGTACACGATGCCGTCTTCGACCTTCACCGCCAGCTGGTCGAGAGGGCGTGGCGGTGGGCCGCCCAGCACGGCTCCGGTCTTGATGTCGAAAAAGCCGGTGTGACAGGGGCAGCGAAAGACGTTTTTCTCCTGATCGAGGGAGTAGTTACACCCGAGATGCGTGCAGCGGCCATTGTACACGGTGAACTGCTCCCCGTCTTCGGTGAAGATCCACACGTTCCGCAGCCGACGCGTCTCGACCCAGGCGTCACTACCGGTGTCCACGAAGTCGATCTTGGTAGGCGTCTCCGGATCGAATTGACCGGCTTCTCCCAGCCGAATCCACGTCTCCTGGTGCGTCTTCCTGAATGTGGGAGACAGGAACGCGCGCGCCGCCGGGATCCCGGCGAGCACCGTCGAGAAGAACCCGCCGATCGCCGTCGCCCATTTCAGAAACGCGCGCCGCCCGGCCGGCATGGCGCGTGCTGGTTCGGTCTCCATCCCACTACCTCCTCTTGAGGATGCGCTTAGCGGCTCGGGATCGCCGTGCCGTGGCACGCCGTGCACATCTCCGGATTCTTGCGCCGCATCCGGTTCGCGTCGAACCCCGGCCCGTGGGGATTGAAGCGCCGTCCCCCGGCGGCCGAGTGGCAGGTCAGGCAGTCGCGCTCGACGTGGCATCCAACGCAGCTCTCGAGACTCTGGCGGGCGGCGCGCCCGTGGCCCGCCACGAAGAAGCGACTGGCATCGTGGTAGCCCGATCGCAGCAGGCCGCCGCTCACGAGTCCAGCCGAAGCGTGACACGTCGCACAGAAACTGCCGACATTGTGGCAGTCACTGCAGGACGTCTCGCGCGCGTAAGCCGCCGCGGGGTGGCGGACGAGGAAGGCCGCCGGGTGATAGCCCGGTCCCGCCGCCGAGCCGGACCGGTGGCATTCGAGGCAGTCCGTGCGCACATGACATCCGGCGCACGTTGCGGGCGTCGTGGCCGCGAGTGTGCTGTGACCGGTCGAGAAATTCTCCCGATGCGACTCGGGTGGGCGGCGCACGGGCTGGGCGCCCCTGCCCCGCCCTGGTGCGCTCGGATGCAGCGCCACCGAGACCTGCTGCGATGGGGCGTGACAGGCGAGGCAGCTCTCACGGGAATGGCACGTCGCGCACGAGCGGGCGTCCTCACGCAGCATTGCGCCGTGCCGCGATAGGAACGCGGATTCGCGATGCGAGACCGGTGCCGCCAAGCTGACCGCGATCGCCTGCGCCCGCGCATCGGCACCGAGCGCCTGGATGATGGGCTGCTCCGGCGCATCGACGTGGCACGTGGCGCAAAAGTCGCGGGCGTGACAGATGGTACAACTCGCCGCCACCGGCTCCTTCGTCCCTTTGGCCAACGCGCCATGGCCCTCCCGACTCACGAAGCCAGGTTGCCGGTGCGAGGGAGGTGCGGAGAATGCCGCGATGTCGCCCGGCCTGAGAGACGCCGCGCGCACGAGCGGGAGGTGACACGTGCCGCACAGGCTGTCGGGAGCCGCGAGATGCTGCGTGACCCCGGGCCCGTGACATTCCAAGCACCCTTCAGGAGTGGCGCGCCGCACCGCCATCGGCGGCCCGCCCGGCGCGACATGGCAATCCTGGCACGCAAGCGCCTGGGACCCCTGTGCAGTCTCCCTGGTCATCAGAGGAACCAGCTCGTGCGCGAACTTCAAGTTGCTGGGGTGTTCCGCCTCCGGCGGCCGCCAGCCGACGAGCGGGCGGTTGGCGCCGTCATGACAGGTCGTACAGGCGGTGGAGTCGGGCCAGATCGCCTGATCGGGATCCTCGGCACCTTGGTGGCACGTGATGCACGTCGGAAACAGGCGGGCATGCTTCAGGTGGTCGAACCCGGGCGTGATCGCCGGCTGCTGCGCGTGGAGAGCCGCCAGCGGCCACGCCACGAAAACGACAACCGCCAGCAGCGTCGAGCGCCGGGCCGTCATCGCTCCGACCTCCCGCCCGGCAACAGCCGGATCGAAGGTGGTAACCCACGCGGATCCGCGGAGCTCCCGAACAGGACGACCAGGCGCGCGCTCACTCGCAGCTGATTCCAGTCAAACGCGGCGGCGTCCGGTCGACGATGCGTCTCCAGATAGCGGCTGGCCGACAAGCCCAGGCGCAAGCGCGCGGTCGGCTCGAGCTGCGCATCGATCCCGTAGACGCGCACCTGTGCTTCATTGAAGCGGAACTCCAGCGGGCGGGTGGCCGTCGAGCCGAACACGGCCACGATGATCCGCCGGGCGGGAGCGTACGTCGCGCTTCCCGCCACGGCCGCTTGGCCGGCCCCTGGCCCGAACTCCTGCCCATAGCCGGCGTCGAGCGCCACACCCGCAACCGGTCGCACAGTGCCGCCCAGTTCCCAGCGCCAACCGTCGTGTTTGGCGCTGAACAGCGGGGTGGCAGCCTCCGATGGATCGAACTCGAAACGTTCCCAACGACCCCGCAATTCAACCCGCCCCGCCGGGACGACGGCCACGGAAGCTCGAATGGCGCGATACGGCACGGGGCTGAACGCGCCCCAGATGGTCCACAAGTCGAAATGTGGCCGGTATCGACGCGCGCCGACCATCGCCTGAATGTTGTGCCCGGCATAGGTGAGCGCTGCCTCGGCGCTACCCCACCAGCCGGCCGCGATATCGTAGTCGGCCCCTCCGGCAAGCTGGAGGCCCGCCAACGGACGCAGCGAGGCCCCCAGACCCACGCGCTCCGAGACGAAGTAGTCCGAGCGCGGATCCACCTCCCGCAGGTAGTCGACCCGCAGGTCCGCTGGGCCCGATCTCCACCCTGCACCGGCACCGGCAACGATCTGCCGCCGCACCGGCTGGAAGTCGTCCAGCGGGTTCAGGGCGGAACTCGTGACCGGGAGGGCGACCCCACGAGCAAGGCCCCGCCCCAGATAGCCCTGGAGCTGGACCCCGCGCCGCGCATCGCGCACCACGACGCCGGCGCCATCGAAGCCCGTGGTGCCGAGCCGCGTGGCCACGACCTGTCGGCCCAACCGCGCGCCGAGCCGTGGTTCGGCGTATTCCGCGTAACCCTCGAGCAGCTGCACGGCCGGATCGGTCCCGGGCCAGCCGCCGGAGCTGCCAAGGTCGGCCCCTAACCGCGCCGCCGCATGCAGGCTCAAACCGGGTAGCCCGAGGCCCCACACCGTCACGTCGGCCGTCGTCGTGAGAGGGCCGCCGCGCCGGATGGGACCCGGACGGAAGAACGAGCAGTACGGCGCACCCGGCCGACACTGCACCGCGAAACCGTCCGGCGACAGCGGACCGCTTCCCGGTGGCTGAACTGTGTCGGTGACGGGGATGCTGTCGAGGGCGACTCCGCGGTAGGACACGCCTTGCACTCGGGTATCGACGCGCAGCCGGTACCCCTGGGCGCCCGCCGAGTGCACGAGCGCGAGCGAAGCCCCGAGCGCGCAGGCCGCATGTCGAACGCTCACGACCCTTGCTCGACCCGCCGCAGGTGCGGCTGGAATTCCACGGGGGGCGCCTGGAAGTGGCAGGTGGTGCATTCCTGGGCCGCGTAGTGGTCGCGCTGCGCCGCGTGACAGGTGAGGCAGAGCGCCCGATCGGGCACGAGACGCGCGACGATGTCCGGGAGGTGGCAGGCGTCGCACGCGCGATGGGCATCGAGAGGCGGCGCGTGTGCGGCGCGCGCCTCAGGACCGATCTCGGTGTGGCACGTGGCGCATGGTCGCCCCGCCGCATGATGATCGTCGTGACACGCCGCGCAGCGCAACGCCTCGGCTCCCGGGGCGAGGGAAACCGGGGTGGTGTGACACTCCACGCATTTCCGGCGCGCATGCCGCGAGTGATCGAACAGAGCGGGGTGCGATCTCGGCGGGGCGTGCGCGACCGCCACGAGTATCGTCACAGACTTCGGGGCGGCGAGCGCTTCCGTCCGGTGGCATGTGGCGCACTCGGCGCTCGCCGGTGCCTGATGGTGGCAGATCTGGCAGCCGCGCGGCGTCTCGAACGCCAGGCGTCCGTGCCCCTGCTTGGAGAGGTGGCAAGTGATACAGCTGAGGGACCGGTGACGATTGTGCGGGAAGGTATCGGGAGGCGCACGCGGTGCGACCAGCGCGGGCGGGTCGTCCACGAACGGTGCATCCCCCTTCCCTTTAACGGGTGCGAACCGCGGCGGCGGCGCGAGCGACACCCGGCGCTTGGCAGCCGTCGTGTCGAACGGCAGCGGCGGCGTGAGTCGGCCTGCCCGCTGTCGCACAGCCGCGTGACAGCCGGCGCAGTCGCTGGCATCCACGCGCGCCTGGTGCGGCAGGTGGCAGGTCGTGCAGCGCTCGCCCACGCGGCGGTGTCCCGGCCCGACGTGGAACGGTTCCTTGCGCCAGTCGGCGTGGCACCCGGCGTTGGTGCAGGTTGCCCGGGCCGCGGTAGGCTGCTCCTGCCGGTGCGGGTTGTGGCACATCCCGCAGCTCCCCCGATGCGGGTCGCGGCTGGGATCCATGTTCATGCCAGCCAGCCGGTCTCGCATCTGGTGGCACGAGAAGCACTGCCGCTCGCTGGGAACCAGAGTCCCGGCAGCCGAATCGCGAGTGGCGAGCGCCGGCACGTCCGCGGTGAACCGGTGGCAGGACGTGCAATGCAGCGCGGTCTGGCCTCGCATCTTCCCGAGCGCGATCGTGTTCATGTCGTGGCAGCCCGCCTGGGCGCAGGTACGGTCCAGGGGGGCAAAGTGATGCACCTCCACCCCATGGCAGGTGACGCATTGCACCCCTGTCAGCGCGCTCGAATCCGACTCCAGATGCGTGCGGTGGCCCGCGGTGGTGGCGATGCGCTGCCACACCTCTTTCTGATCCGTGATATGGCACTGCGCGCATACGGCGGTGGCGACTTTGGCGTGCGGCCCGATTTCCGCCGGGCGCTCGGCCACCCAGAGATACAGCTGCCGCATGCTCGCGGCGATCGACTGCTGGTGGCAGGCGTGACAGGATAGCGTCTTGTGTTCGCTCTCGGTAAACCGCGCGTACGCCGGACCCATGACGTGACAGCCCGTGCAGAAGCCATTGTCGTGCTGCATGTAGTTCCAGCTGAACGTGCCGAACCCGGCCGCGCCGAGCGCGACGGCCACGAGCCCCACCACCACGGCGATCTGAACCGAACGCCGGCGCGTCCGCACCCATGCGACGATCGCCGCCCGCCGCCGCCACAGGTACAGGAAGACCGTCACGACCACCAGCACGCCAACGATCGCGCTTGTGATCTGGAACCACGACGGCTGGTTGAACACAAGGCGGACTACAGCGGCCACGCCTCCGGGGAGGGGGGACTCCACCGTTGGAGCGTGGCCAAGGAGACTGTCCCCGGAGGCCGCCTGGGGATAGAGATTGGCGGGGAGGCTCATGGATTCCATGTGTTAGACTGCGGCCCCGGTCACCACGCGGGTGCCCGGGGCCCATTGATCATACTGCGCGACGCGACCGGCGTCGAGAATCAGCGGTTGCTCGCCTGAGCCGCCCGCGCCTGCGCCACGCGCTGCATCGTCCGGTCGACCAGCGCCTGGACGGCTGGCGGCACTGGGAGGTACGGGTACTGTGCCTTTAGGGCCGTGATGCTGTTGGTCAGGAGCGTCACCGTCAGCAGAGGGTTGTGTGTGCCGAAGGAGCCGTCGCCCTGGCCGTAGCGATTCTCACCGATCATGCGCACGTTGAAGTGGCTGCCCTCGGCAGCCGAGACCAAGCCATCACCGTAGTTGAAGGCGTTGACCGCGTCCGTGTCGGCAATCTGCGTCAGCAGCCCGGTGTCGCCCGCATCGAAGCTGGCCCATCTCTTGGTCGAGGTGTTGTAGGTCAACATCTCCAGGTCGCCGTCCACGTCCTTCCAGAGGATGTCCGACAGAACGGCGACGACCCCGCGGTTGGCCTGGAACGCATCCTCCGCCTGCACGGCCGAGTTATGGCACCCCGCCGCCTGGCAGCCGGTGAAGGCACGCGAGCCGGACACGTAGCCGGGGTCGCCGGGCCGCGGGCAATCGCCGGCAATCGGCTTGCCGGAGGCGTCGAGGCACGGATCCGCTTTGAACAGATGTCCGACGGACGTGAAACTCACGGGAAGGCCGCCGCCCTGCACCGTGATCGCATTCACGTGACAGCCGGCGCACAGCCGAGTATTCACGCCAGGATTGCCGTGGGTCGCCCGGATGGTGTCCCGAACCTGAGGCCACCACCCGGCGGTGCCAAGCAACACCCCGCCCTGGGCCGCATGCGGCCCGCGCGGTGCGCTGGTCGTCCCAGGACTCGGCACATCCCGCCCTGCGCGCAGGTGACACTTCATGCAGAGATTGTTGTCCGGGTTCGGGTCGTCGATCGGCCACCGCAGCTGTCCGTCGTTGGCGCTCGAGTGTGGGTCATGACACACCGCGCAGGTCTGCGCGAACGCGTTTGCCGGTGTGACGACGTCGTTCTTCTCAACGTAGTTCGTCTGGACGCCCCAGGCTCTCAGCACGCCCCGGCCCTCATGGCAGTTAACGGAGCAGGAGGGAATCCCCCCCGCGACCAATTCGGGAACGACCCTCGCGTGGCCGGACTGCGCCCACTCCTCGACGAACGAGGGTGCAGGCCCACCCATGCGATTGTGGCACGCGGCGCATGTTGGCGAGGTGACGGCCGTCAGCGTGTCGGGCGACACGTTGACCCGGGCCAGCGGAATGTTCCCGAGGTTCGGTGCCTCGACGTGATCGAAGCCAGGCCCGTGGCAACTCTCGCACTGCACATCGTGGTAGCTGGAATCCGGCACGCGTACATAGCCGGCGGGCTCGTCATCCGGTACGGTGTTGCCAAACTGCGAGACGGTGTGGCAACCCCTGCAGGAGGCGGGCGCGTTGGGTACGGCGACGAGGAGATTCGACAGCGCCGACGCGTGTTTGGTGAACTTCCACGTCGCCTGCTTTTCCACGTGGCAGTTGCCGCATGTGGTCTGCTTGCTGCTCACGTCGAAGTACCCTAGGAAACCGTGCAGGCTGTCGGCCGGCGGATTGAAATTCGGCCGGGTCCTGAACACGATCTTCTCGTTCGTACACGCGCCGAGCGCGAGGACACCGAGTGCGGTCAGAACCCAACGTGACGTCGTCATGATCGACATCCTCCTGTACGGTCGCTGCCGAGTTCCATTTGCCCGGTCATAATCGCCCGCGGGCGCTGCGGGCGCAAGCTACTAAGTGGATGCCCTACAGTGATTTATCCTGAGCGTTCCTTCATGGTTTCTTCATCATCAAAGCGGCCGTCGACCCCTCCTTACCGCTCTTGCATGGTGCGTCTGGCGCGGTGAAGCGGGTGTGAAGGCCGAGTGATGGTTCGCTGCAGCCGGAATCGCTCCTCCCGCTCCCGTTCGTCGAGCACTTGTCGGACCCGGGCGATGTCACCGCGCAGCCGCGGGGACAGCCGATACTCGAGGCAGTGCACCTGACGCGACGTCTGAGCCAGGGCCTGCCCCAGGCGCCGCAGCAGCATCTCGCGCGGCGCGGCGTCGAGCAGTAGCTCAGTGAGGCGCTCGAATTCGGCCGCCGCCTGGACTGCGGCTGGCCCCGTCCCGGCCGGCGCGGTGCCACGGGCCCCGAGCGTACGGGCCACGGGCGCCCGGGAGACGATCCGCGACACGACCACCCCCCAGACTGATCCGGCCACCACGTCCACCGTCAGCTCCCGGCCGGGCCAGCCGATCGCGCGTACGCCGGCGAGGCCCTGCGCAGTCAGCGCGCTTCCAAGCTGCGGGTAGGCGCGCAGCGCCGCGGCCGCGATCTGCTCGCGCGCATCCGCTGCCGGCCGGGCCAGGCGGAACAGCTCGGTGACCAGTGCCTCCCGCTTGCGCCGCAGCACCGCGGCGCCACGCGACAACCGTTCGAGCCGTCGGACGGCCCGCACCAGGTTCAGCCGCGTGGGCGCGAGACCCGTGGCGCTCACGATCGCCCCGCCCAGGTCGCGTCACTCAACCGCATCAGATCTTCGCGTGGTAGCGTCTTCATCAGCCGCCAGCCGCATGCGATGGTCTCGGTGAGGGAGCGACGGACTGCTCCCTGCCCCACCAGCTCCGTCTCGAACCGTTCGGCGAACTCGAGCGCCCGCCGATCCGCGGCCGCCAGTCCCGCCTCGCCCACGATGGCCGCCATCAGGCGGGCCTCGCGGCCCCGCGCGTAGACGGCGTAGAGCTGGTCGGCCCACTCGCGATGCTCGGGCACGGTCTTCCCGGCTCCGATCCCGGCGTTCATCAGGCGTGAGAGCGACGGGAGTACATCAACGGGAGGAAACACCCCGCGCCGGTGCAGGTCCCGGCTGAGCACCACCTGGCCTTCGGTGATGTAGCCCGTGAGATCGGGGATCGGATGCGTGATGTCATCGTCGGGCATGGTGAGAATCGGGATCTGCGTCACCGATCCGGCGCGACCCGCCACGATGCCGGCGCGCTCGTAGAGGCTCGCGAGATCGGTGTACATGTAGCCGGGGTATCCCCGGCGCCCGGGGATCTCCTCGCGCGCCGTGCCGATCTCCCGCAGCGCTTCGCAGTAGTGCGTCATGTCGGCAATGACCACCAGCACGTGCATGCCCACGTCGAAGGCGAGGTATTCCGCCTGGGTCAACGCGACCCGCGGGGCCAGCAGGCGCTCGATGGTCGGATCCCGGGTCTGATTCAGATACAGCACGCTCCGATCCCACGCTCCGCTCCGCTCCACGCGATCGAGGAACTGGTCGGCTTCTCGCGCGGTGATCCCGACGCCGGCGAATACGACCGCGAACGCCTCGCCGCGCGGCGCCCGGGCGCCCTCCACGATGCGCGCGGCGAGCTCGAGCGCCGGCAATCCGGGCCCGGAGAAGACCGGGAGCTTCTGGCCGCGAACCAGCGTGTTCATGCCGTCTACCGCGGAAATGCCCGTCTCGATGAAATCGGCGGGCCGCACGCGCCGCACCGGATTGAGCGGCGCCCCCCACACCGGACGGGTCGCGTCTCCCACCGGCGCGGGGAGGCCGTCGATCGGCTCGCCGGTGCCATTCAACGCCCGGCCGAGCAGCTCCCGGCCGACGACGGCCGTGGCCCCTTCTCCGGTGAGCGTCACCTCGGCGCGGGCCGGCGGCAGCCCGATCGTTTCTTCGAGGATCTGGATCACGCTGATTTCGCGGCCGGCGTCGATCACCTGTCCCCGGCGTGGCCGCTGACCCGGCGCGCGTATCTCGACCCATTCTCCCAGCGCGGCCGTCGGCGTGCGCCGCAGGTAGAGCAGCGGGCCGGCGACGCCGGAGGCGCCGTGGTAACGCCGCACCGAGCCGCTCACGAGACCAGCGCCTCCAGCGCGGCTTGCGCTTCTGCTGCGCGCGCGGGGACCTCGGCCGGACCCGCGCGCCGCAGCGCCGCGAGCAGGCGGCGCACCGTGGCGAGATCGAGCTGCTCGAAGGTGCGGCCGGCGTCCAGCGCGCGGCGCCCCGCCCGATGGACCTCGAGCGCCAAGGCGGCGAGGCGGTGCGTCTTCTCGAGCGTGGAGACAGCGTCGTTCGGGTCATGGGCGCTTTGGCCCAGCACCGTCTCGCGAATGGTGCGCGCCACCTCGAGCAGCAGGCGGTCGGCGTCGAGCAGCGCCTCCGGACCGACCAGCTCGGCGATCTCCCGCAGCTCCCGGTCGCGTTGCAGCAGCTCGAGGGTCTCGCGTCGCAGCTCGGACCAGTCCGTCCCGGCGTGCTCCGCGAACCACGGGGCTGTCGCGTCCGTGTAGAGGCTGTAGCTCGTTTCCCAGTCCACCGCGGGGAACTGGCGCTGATGCGCCAGCGACGCGTCGAGCGCCCAGAGCGCGCCCACCACCCGCAGCGCCGCCTGGGTGACGGGCTCGGAGAAGTCGCCGCCCGGTGGGGAGATGGCGCCGATGACCGTGAGCGCGCCGTCGCGCTCCGGGGCGCCGATGGCGCGCACCCGTCCGGCGCGCTCGTAGAACTTACCCAGCCGGTTGCCGAGGTAGGTCGGATACCCCTCTTCGCCCGGCATCTCCTGCAACCGCGCGCCGATCTCGCGCAACGCTTCCCCCCAGCGCGACAGGCTGTCCGCCATCAGCGCCACGCGGTACCCCATGTCGCGGTAGTACTCGGCGATGGTGATGCCGATGTAGACCGACGCCTCCCGCGCCGCCACGGGCATGTTCGAGGTATTCACGATCAGCACCGTGCGATCCATCACGGGGCGCCCGGTGCGCGGATCGACGAGACGCGGGAACTCCTCCAGGACCTCGGCCATCTCGTTGCCGCGCTCGCCGCAGCCCACGTAGACCATCACGTCAGCCTCCGCGTATTTGGCGAGCGACTGCTCGATGACGGTTTTCCCGGTGCCGAATCCCCCGGGCACCGCAACGCTGCCGCCCTCCGCGACCGGGAACAGGAAGTCGAACACCCGCTGCCCCGTGACGAGCGGCGCCGAAAGCGGCAGCCGCCGGTCGACGGGGCGCGGCTGGCGCACGGCCCAGGTGTGGCTCATCGCCAGGGGCGACCCGTCATCCAGTCGCGCCACGGGATCTCCGACGCCGAACGAGCCCGCGCTGATCGAGGCCAGCGTGCCCGAGACGCCCGGCGGCACCAGGATACGATGCACGAACCCCGGACGCTCTTCCACGGTGCCCAGGACGTCCCCACCGCTCACCTTGGCTCCCGACGCTGCCAGCGGAGTGAACGCCCACCGGGCGGCCGGGTCCAACGTCACCGCCGCCGCGCCGGCATGGATGAAATCCCCCGTGGCCGCGGCGACGCGGGCCAGCGGCCGGCCGACGCCGTCCAGCACCGATCCCAACAGGCCGGGCCCCAGCTGCACGGTGAGCGACTGGCCGGTGAGGGTAATCGGCTCCCCGACCTGCAGGCCGCTCGTTTCCTCATAGACCTGAACGGTGGCGCGCTCACCGGCGATGCGGATGATCTCGCCCAGAAGACCCCGCTCCCCGACCCGAGCCAGCTCGTAGAGCGAGGCGAACGGGAGCGGTTCGGCTTCGGCGAGCGCGCCGCTGATGCGGACCAGGCAAGGAGCCGGAGCGGTCATTTGAGCCTCACGCGATACCCGATCACCTGCCGCAACAGCTCGATGATGTATGTCTCGGCTCCCTCGCGCCGCTCCTCCCACTGCGGACCGGGAAACGGGACCACCATCGGCAGCGGGCGGCGGCTCAGCTCGAGTCGCAGGTCCTCGGGGAGCGCGTCGTAGAGAGACTCCTCCACCAGCACGACGCCCGCCGTAGGGTCACGAAGCAGCTCACGCAAGCGGGCGATGCCGTCCGCCACGTCGGTCGTTTCCAGCGGCCGCAGCCCGGCCAGGCCGAATCCCGCTCCCACCTCGGGCCGGCACAGCACCTGAACGGCGTAGCTCATGTGGCGGTCACGAGCGCGGCCGCCAGCGCGCCGCGCGGAACGGAGAGCGCCGCGCCCCAGATGATGCGCTGCAGGTCCACCACCTGCGCCCGCAGCCGCAGCGCGAACCAGAGCACCGGCGCGGGACCGAGCGGCGAGCGGCGAGTTTGCCGCGTCAGCTCGCGGATGCGAACCCGCAGCAGTTGATCCTCGAGTCCCGCGAGATCCGGTGCGACGTGGCGGAACGGCTCCGCCACTGCAGCCGGGGCGAGCGCTCGTGCCAAGCGCATACCGGCAGCGCCGGGCTCGCCCAGGGCGGCCGCCTCTTCGAACACCGTGATCGAGACGCGGTCGCCGCCCGGCAGGAAGGCGTCTTTGGGAACGACATCCCGCCCGGCCACGGCGAGCACGAGAGCCGTGAGAGCGTTGGTCAGGTCCACCGTCTCCCGGACGTGTGCGGTCAGATCGCCGCCCGCGCGCTGCGCAGCGGACAGGGCGCGTGCCGTGAACGTGCGGTCGAGCGCCAGGTCCAACAGGAAAGGATCCGGGTGGCCCACGGCGGCCGGCGCGGCTAGCGACGCGCCGTACGGATTGCGCCACGCCGACAGCAGGGCCGCCACGGCGGCCGGCGACGGCTGTCGAGCGAGCTCCTCCAGAGCCCGCTCCGGCAGCGCCGGCGTCGGCACGAGTCCGCCGATGCGCGCCTCGGCTGGGGCGCCCCGCATCGCCCCGCGCACGATGGCGCGGAGGCTCTTGCGATCCTCTTCCTCATAGATGACGGCGAGCGCAGCCACCCGCGGACCCGCCCACCGCGCCAGGATGCCCAGGGCGGCCGCGGCCCAGCGCCGCACCGCCAGCTCGAGCTCCGCCGACGTGGCGGTTTCCCGCAGGGCGGCGAGCGGGAGGCCGAGCCGGCGGCAGGCGTCCGTCAGCGCCGCGGCGTCCCCGGCACGGGCCAGCGACTCCAGCTGTCCCCGGGTGAAGAGGCGCGTACCGAGCCCGCGCGCCCGGGCGTTCACGTCGTCCCAGCGGGGGGTCACGGCTCGAGCTCCAGCTGCGCCAGGACACGGCGCGCCAGTATGGGACGGAGCCGCTCGAGCCGCGCCTCGAGCGTGTCATCGACCTCGACGGCCCCGTCCGCGGTCGCCAGGCGGAAACCGCTGCCGGTCGCCGGATCGACCACGACCGATGCCCGGTCGTCCGGCCGCAGCCGCTCCAAATCCCGCGCGAGCGCCTCGGGACAGCGGATCACGGCCGGCTCGTTTCCGACGGCGGCCAGCGCGCCGCTGAGAGCGGCCGGGAGCGTCGCCCGGTAGGCCGGCCCGGCGGCGGCCGCCGGGAGCTCCACGCGCGCCGCGGTGAACAGGCGCTCGAGCAGGCGCTCGCGCGACTCGAGCACCGAGCGACGCGCGCCGCGGCGAGCCAGGGTCACAGCGTGCTCGACCTGCTGGAGCCGAGACCGCTCCCGGGCCTCATGTGCTTTCTGGCGGCGGCGCTCCACCGCCGCCGTCGCGGCGGTCGTGAGGCGGTCGGCCTCGGCGCGGGCCTGGGCGAGCAGCTGTTCGATCTGCGCGTTGGCGTCCCGCTCCAGGGCCTCGAGAAGATGCTCGAGCCCCATCGCGCGCTCCGGCTTCAGCTACGGACGAGAATGACGACCGCGACGACGAATCCCAGAATCACCATCGTTTCCGGAATCGCCACGAGCAGAATCGCGGTGGTGGAAAGCTCGGGCTTCTCGGCCATCGAGGCGGAGATCGCCGGACCGATACGGGATTGCGCCCACGCCGTGGCGAGCGCGGGGACGGCGACGGCGAGCGCCGCCGCGAAAGCGACCAGAACGGGATTCATGCGGCCTGCCTCGGATGTCGGGGGGTGGCGCTGGGCCGGGCGGACACGCGCGTCCAGTGTCCGAACGGCTGGTATCGCACGCCGCCGGGAGAGAAGAACTTGCCGAAAAACTCCACGTAGTGGAGACGCAACGCGTGAATCGTGGGACTAAACGCCGCGATCGCGAAGTTGACGAGGTGGAACAGCAGCGCGAACAGGATGCCGACGAGGACGCTGCCGATCGCTCCCACCATCCGGTTCGCCACCACGGCCATCATGACCGATGCGACGCCCAGCGCCATGATACGCACGTAGGAGAGGATGTTGCCGAGCGTCATGAGCAGCTCGATGGGCGCGACCAGCCCCTCGAGCACGATGAGCACGGGAAACGCGACCAGGAGCGCGATTACCGCCGGGGAGAAGAACGCCCGGGGCAGCACGCCGACCGCGGCGAGGAGCGCCATGATGACGAGCACCACCATGGCGGCGGACACGCCCCGGCCCAGCGCCTGGCGCGGATGCCGCCGGGCGCTCACCACGCCCAGCACCAGCCCGAGCAACACGTGCACCGCCCCCACGGCCACCGACAGCAACAGAAACGGGACCAGGGCGTCCCCGCGATCAAACAGCAGCGGGCGCAGGCCGAACCAACGGCGGCCGAGATCGCCGAACAGCTCGCCGAACAGGAACCCAGACAGGATGGTGAACAGCGCGCACGGACCGACGATCTCCGACACGTTGCGCAGCGTGGTCCCCGGCCGAGAGCGGGCATGGAGCAGGAGCCCCAGTACGGCGAGCACCACCCCATAGCCGATGTCACCGACCATGAGCCCGAAGAACGCCGGGAAGAACACGGCGACGAAGGGTGTCGGATCGATCGAGCCGTAGCGCGGCAGCGGCATCAGCGCGACCAGCGTCTCGAACGGCCGCAACAGCCGTGGATTGGCGAGGACGACCGGGGCCTGCTCCGATTCCCACTCTTCCTTGGATAGTTCGCTCACCACCACGTCGTCCCCGAACACCGCGCGCAAGCCGCCCTCGAGATCGCGTCGCGCCCGGGCAGGCACCCATCCTTCCAGCACGAACGCGCGCGAGGTCAAGCCGCTGAGGGGGAGCGCCGCGAGCCCCTGGAGCCGGTCGTGCAGCGCCGCCCGAGCCTGCCGCAGCTCCGCGCCATTTTCGCGCGCCAGCGTCTGCCGGCGCCGACGCACTTCTTCCACCTCGCGCGGAATCTGGCCCAACCGCTCCAGCATCCGGGGAATCGCGGTCGTGAGCGATTTCCCCCCATAGGCCTCCGGCACGGGGATCTCCTGCACCCGCGCCTCGGCGAGCAGCCGCTCCACGCGTCCCGCCGCCTGCGCCGAGACCACGATCAGAACCGCCAACTCACCACTCGGCAGCGGCTGGCTGAACAACTGGAACTCCTCTCCGATCACCGCCGCCAGGCTGGCGCGCAGCTGCGGCAGCGATCCGGTCTCGCCTCCCCGCAGCAGGACGTGATAGGCCATGGCATTGGGCCAGCGGCTCTCGCTCTCGAGCAGCGCGCGAAAAGCGGAGAAGAAGTGCTGGTACTTCATGATCAAGGCCCGTTCCTCTTCCAGCGCCGCGCCCCTCGCCGCCAGCCGTTCCGTCTCACGCCGCACGCGCCAACCCAGCCGGGCCCAGCGAACCAGCTCGGCCCGCGTCACCGCTCCGGCGGGCGCCGACGATCCGTCCCGGATGTCGAGCGCCGCCAGGGCATGCTCGACGTTCTCGAGCGCGGCTTGGAGGTGACGCCGCTCCCGCTTCTGATCGGGACTGAGCTGGGGATGTTCCAGCGGAACGGATTCGGGTGCGGACAAGTGCAACAGGCTCAGGTCCTGCAACACCCGGAGCACGTCCTCCAACCGCTCCCGTGGTCCCAGGATGCGCAGCTTCGACATCTCGATGATCACGGCGCCATCCCTCCGGCGACCAACCGGTCCACCACGTCACGCGCCGCCGCCGCGATGCGCTCCGGCGGGACGGCTTCGTAACGCGCCACTCTGAGCGCGGCTTCCCGATTCACTTCCCGCTCCTGGCGCTCGCGCTCCGCGGCCGTTTCCGCGGCGGAGCGCACCGCCGCCGCCAACAGCTCGGCCTCGAGCTCCGTTTCCGCACGTTGGGCGGCCGCCTGGGCCTCCGCTACCAGCCGGGCGGCCTCTTCGCGCGCGCCGCGCAACGCCTCATCGAGGCGCTGCTCCGTGGCGATGAGCCGCTCCAGATCCATGCGGCGAAGTTTGCGTGCCCCGCGTTCCAATCAGCGTGAAGGGCGCATAAAGGACTCTTCACGCTGACTTCCTTTGTTCTGAGACGGAGGCGCAGCACCGTTTAGTCGGGGTTTTCCATTCCATCGATCTGCGGAGGCCCGTCATGTACATGCCCACCGCGCACGCCTGGGCCGAGGACGAGTCACTCGGTCAGTACCTGGAGCATCGCGGCGTCAATCGAAGAGAGTTCCTCACTTTCTGCAGCCAGATGGCGGCCGTGCTCGGATTGGGTGAGCTCGCCACGCCGCGCATCGCGAGGGCGCTCCAGGCGCAGAAGCGTCCCACGGTCATCTGGCTGCAGCTGCAGGAGTGCACCGGCTGCGTCGAGAGCGTGTTGCGCACGGCCGAGCCCACGATCGGCGATCTCGTGCTCGACGTCGTTTCGCTCGACTACCAGCACACGCTGATGGCGGGCGCCGGCTTCGCGGTGGAAAAGGCGCTCGCCGACTCGATGGCGAAAAACCAGGGCCAGTACCTGTTGGTGGTGACAGGGTCGGTGCCGCTCAACGACGGCGGGATTTACTGCACGATCGCGGGCCGCACCGCAAAGGACATCGTCGAGGAAGCCGCCAAGGGCGCCAAGGCGATCATCGCGATCGGCGCCTGCGCGCACTGGGGCAGCGTGCAGGCCGCGCGCCCCAATCCCACCGGCGCCGTCGGCATCTCCGAGGTCATCAAGGACAAGCCGCTGGTGAACATCGCCGGCTGTCCGCCGATCGGCGACGTCGTCACCGCCACCATCGTTCACTATCTCACGTTCAACCGGCTGCCGGCGCTGGACTACGACGCTCGCCCGCTGTTCGCCTATGGCGCGCGGATCCATGACCAGTGCACGCGCCGTGCGAACTTCGACGCGGGGCAGTTCGTGGAAGAGTTCGACGACGAGGCGGCGCGCAAGGGATGGTGTCTGTACCACGTCGGCTGCAAGGGCCCCGCGACCTACTCGCCCTGCCCGATCTTCCTCTGGAACACCCGCACCAGCTGGCCGATCGGCGCCGGGCACCCGTGCATCGGCTGCACCGAGCGGAATTTCTGGGACACCATGACGCCGTTCTACGGACGCCTGCCGGATGTCGCGGGATTCCCGGTCGAGCGGACCGCCGACACGATCGGCGCCGCGCTCGCCGTCGGTGCGGCCGCCGGTGTCGCGGCGCACGCGATCGCGACCGGCGTCCATCAGGTGCGTGAGCGGCGCAAACTACCGGTGATCGAAACTCCATCCAAGGGTGAAGGGGGCGGCCATGGCAGCCACTAGGATCGTCGTCGATCCGATCAGCCGGATCGAAGGCCACCTCCGCATCGAGGCCCAGGCCGAGAACGGCCGGATCACCAACGCATGGGCCTCGTCCACGCAGTTCCGCGGCATCGAGATCATCATGCAGGGCCGGGACCCACGCGACGCCTGGGCGTTCACCCAGCGCATCTGCGGCGTCTGCACCGTGGTGCACGCCGTGGCCTCGTGCCGCGCCGTCGAGGACGCGCTCGACATCACGATTCCACCGAACGCGAACCTGATCCGCAATCTGATTCACGGCATGCAGTTCGTGCAGGATCACGTGATGCACTTCTACCATCTGCACGCGCTCGACTGGGTCGACGTGGTGAGCGCGCTCTCGGCGGACCCCGCAGGCACCGCTCGCATCGCCCGCTCGGTCTCGCCGTGGCCCAACAATTCGGAGACGTACTTCCGGGAGGTGCAGAACCGCCTCAAGACGTTCGTGTCGGGCGGCCAGCTCGGCATTTTCACCAACGGCTACTGGGGCCATCCGGCCTACAAGCTGCCGCCCGAGGTGAATCTGCTCGCCGTCGCCCACTACCTCGAAGCGCTCGACTGGCAGCGCGACGTCATCCGGCTCCACACGATCTTCGGCGGCAAGAACCCGCATCCCAACTTCCTGGTGGGCGGCATGGCGTCCGCCATCAACCTGGACGACACCGCGACCATCAACGCCGAGCGCCTGACCGACATCCACGACATGATCCAGCGGGCACAGCGCTTCGTGAATGAGGTCTACTGGCCTGACCTGGTGGCGATCGCCGGGTTCTACAAGGACTGGGCGGCCATCGGCGGCGGCACGGGCAACTACCTCGCGGTGGGTGAATTCCCCGACGGCGACGTGCGCGATGTCGATACGCTCTACTTCCCGCGCGGCATCATCCTGGACAAGGACCTCTCCAAGGTCTGGCCCTACGACCAGAATCAGGTCAAGGAGTACATCAACAGCGCCTGGTACGAATACTCCAAGGGGGACGACGCGGGGCTGCACCCGTTCGAGGGGGAGACGAAAGCCAAGTACACCGGGCCGCCGACGCC
>CAZRGT010000033.1:0-75952 GCA_964599725.1 uncultured Gemmatimonadaceae bacterium
CCCGGCCACCCCCCCCCCCCCCCGGGCGGCCCGCGTGGCAGGGCACATCGGCGAGTTTGTCACGGTCCGTGCCGTGCGTGAAGCCGAGCCGGTGGATGAGATCGAACTGGTCCTGCCGCAGCAGGTGCAGCACGAACTGGCCGCTCTCGAAGATCAAACCGTGGCTCACGTTGAACTTGTGGATGAACACGGCGAGCCGCGGTATGGTGGGGACGATCGAGGCGCGGATGGCGCTGTCGAGGATCATCCCATTGCGCTTGCCGCCATGCGCGGAAGTGATCGCCACGACGGGAGACGTCAGATGGCGCAGCAGCTGGTAGGTTTCGTCGGGCGTGACCATGTATAGTAAGGTAAGGTCGATGCCCACCCTCGCCGAGCGTTTCTCCGCCCACCTGCGCCGCCACCGCCTGTTTTCACGTCCCGGCGTGGCGCTCGTCGCCGTTTCCGGTGGCCCGGATTCCATCGCCCTGCTCGACTTGCTGGCGGGCATGACGAGTGACGGCCGGTTGCGACTCGTCGTGGCGCACGTCGATCACGGGATTCAGCCGGACAGCCCGGCCGTCGCCGCGGCGGTGCGGGATCTGGCATCCCGGTACGGCCTGCCGTGTGAAGTCGGGCGCCTCGACCTCGGGCCCGCGACCAGTGAGACACTCGCCCGGCGTGCTCGCTATCAGTGGCTCGAAGCGACCCGGACCCGGCTCGGCGCCGACTGGTTGGTGACGGCGCATCATCGGGACGATCAGGCGGAGACGGTGCTGCTGCGCACCCTGCGCGGCAGCGGTCCCGCGGGCCTCGCGGGAATGGCGACGCGCACCCGAGCCGGCATCATCCGGCCGCTGCTCCCCTTCACGCGGGCGGAGCTCGCCGCACACCTGGCCGCTCGCAACCTCGTGGCGCACCAGGATCCGGCGAATGCCGATCCGCGCCACCTGCGCTCATGGTTGCGGCAGACCGTGTTGCCTGCGCTCGAGGCCCGGCTCGGACCCGGCGTGCGCGACGAGCTGGTGCGGGTGGCGCGTCACGCAGCGGGGGACCGGCGCGCCTGGGATGCGGTGCTCGATCGATTGCCGGGCCTGGACATCCGCCAGGAGGGTCACCGGATCGACGTGGCCCGTGCCGTCCTCGCGGAGTATGATGCCGTCCTGGCGGTCGCCGTGCTGCGCGCGGCGGCCCGGCGCGTCGGGCTCGTCATCGGGCCACGGCGCGCGCGTCGTCTCGTGGATCTGGCGGGGAAACCGTCCGGGCGGCGCCTCTCCCTGGGAGGGGGTTGGATGGCGGAGGTGGCGTTCGATCGACTCTTGGTCGGGAGTGTCCCGCCCCAGGCGCCTCTCGCCGTGACCCCCGTGCTCAATCGGCAAGGGGAATTGGCGTTCGGCGGGTTCGCCGTGCGGTGGGAGCCGGCTGCGGCGCCGAGCCGGGTGGAGCGCTCGGCGTGGCGCACCTGGCTCCCGAGCGGCGGGTGGGAGGTGCGGCCTCCTCGTCCCGGCGATGTGATCGAGCCGCTGGGTGGGGTCGGCCACCGTCGGCTGCGCCGGTTGCTGATGGAAGCGCGCGTGCCGCGCGGCGAGCGCGCCTCGTATCCGGTGGTGGCGCGTGGTGAAACCATTCTGTGGGTACCCGGCATCTGTCGCAGTGCGGTCGATCTGCCGACGCCGGGAACCCAGGCGGTGCGGGTAGATGTTACGGAGCTCTGAGCCCCAACGGCAGACGGGCGCGACCAAGCTGGCCCGCATTGTCTATCCGGCCGAGACCATCGCGGAGCGCGTCGCCGAGCTGGGGCGCGACATCACGAACGTCTATCCGGACGGCGATCTCCTCGTCCTGGGGCTCCTGAAGGGCAGCTTCATCTTCTTGAGCGACCTGGTGCGACGGATCGACCGGCCGCTGCAGGTGGACTTCCTGGTCGCGGCGAGTTACGGAGCGGGAACCGTGTCCAGCGGAGACGTCCGGTTGCTGTACGATCCGGAAACGGTGCTCGCGGGACGGCACATTCTCCTGGTCGAGGACATCGTCGATACCGGACGGACGCTGAACCGGCTGATAGAGCTGTTGCGGGCCCGACACCCGCGCAGCCTGGAGATCTGCGCGTTGCTGCACAAACATGTGGCCGGAGCTCTCGTGCTGGACGCCAAATTCGTCGGTTTTGACGCTCCCCGGGCCTTTCTCGTGGGCTACGGGCTCGACCATGCGGAGAATTTCCGCCACCTCCCTTATATTGCCAGTCTGACCTGATATGGCGAACCGTACCCCCCCGCCGCCGCGGGAATTCCAGTGGACCCGCATGCTGAGAACGCTCTCATTCTGGGCGTTTCTCATCGTGGGGACCGTCGTGTTGGTGCAGCTCGCGGCCCGGAACCGGCAGGACACGACCGACATATCCTACAGCGACTTCACGTCGCAGGTGGAGCAGGGGAACGTCAAGTCGGTCGAGATCACGGAACGGCAGCGCGTCAAGGGAGAGTTGCGGACCGCGGCACAGTTCGGGCGCCGCGCGGTAGAGCGCTTCACCACGCTGCTGCCGTTCGAATCGAGCGACGCCTGGGTCTCCACGCTGCGGGACAAGGGCGTGGAGGTGAGGGCCAAGGACCTGCGCCCGTCGTTCGGCGTCATCTTCATCAATCTGCTGCCGTACCTCCTGATGCTCGGGCTGATCCTGTTCATGGTGCGCCAGATGCAGCAGGGCGGCAATCGCGCGTTCGCGTTCGGGAAGTCCAAGGCCAAACTGCTCACGGGCGACACGCCCAAGGTGACGTTCGCCGACGTCGCGGGCTGCGACGAGGCGAAGCAGGAGCTCGAGGAGATCATCGACTTCCTCAAGGACCCGCAGAAATTCCAGCGTCTGGGCGGCCGGTTGCCCAAGGGCGCGCTGCTCGTGGGTCCGCCCGGCACCGGCAAGACGCTGCTCGCCAAGGCGGTCGCCGGGGAAGCGGGACGGCCGTTCTTCTCGATGTCCGGCTCCGACTTCGTGGAGATGTTCGTGGGCGTGGGCGCCTCGCGCGTGCGCGATCTGTTCGAGCAGGGCAAGACGCACGCGCCGTGCATCATCTTCATCGACGAGATCGACGCGGTGGGGCGGCATCGCGGCGCCGGTCTGGGCGGTGGGCACGACGAGCGCGAGCAGACGCTGAACCAGCTGCTGGTGGAGATGGATGGTTTCGAGTCAAACGAAGGCGTGATCCTGGTCGCGGCCACGAACCGTCCCGACATTCTCGACCCGGCGCTGCTGCGGCCGGGGCGCTTCGACCGGCAGATCATCGTGGACATGCCCGACGTAAAAGGGCGCGAGCAGATCCTGCGCGTGCACACGCGCAAGATCCCGCTGGCCCAGAACGTGGACCTGGAGCGGATCGCCAGAGCGACGCCGGGTCTCTCGGGTGCCGAGCTGTCGAACATCGTGAACGAGGCGGCGCTGCTCGCCGCGCGACGCAACAAGGCGGTGGTCGAGGGGCAGGATCTGGAGGACGCCAAGGATAAAGTGATGCTCGGCCTCGAGCGCAGGAGCCGCGTGCTCTCCGACGAAGAGCGGCGGCTGGTGGCGTATCACGAAGCTGGTCACGCGCTGGTGAGCCTGAACGTCGTCGCGGCCGATCCGCTGAACAAAGTCACGATCATCCCGCGCGGGCGCGCGCTGGGCGTGACGTCGTACTTGCCGGAAGAAGAGCTGCACAAGTACACCAAGGAGTCGATCCTGAGCCGGCTCGCCACCGCGTACGGTGGCCGCGTGGCGGAACAGCTGGTATTCGGGCCGGAGAAGGTGACGACCGGCGCGGCGCAGGACATTCGGGTGGCCACCAGCTACGCCCGCCGCATGGTGACGCAGTTCGGCATGAGCGACCGAATCGGTCCGATCGCCGTCGGCGAGCGCGAAGCCGAGATCTTCCTCGGGCGCGAGGTGGTGCAACGGCGGGAAACCTCCGAGCGCACCGCTGAAATGGTGGATGACGAGGTGAAGCGCATCCTCACCAGCGCCTACGAACACGCCCGTGTGATCCTCACCGAGCGCCGCGTCGGGCTGGACCGGCTGGCGACGGCGCTGCTGGAGCGCGAGACGCTCGATCGCGAGGAAGTCCTGCTCGTCGTCGACGGCAAGCCGTTGCCGCCCGCGCCGCCGCCGCCCGCGGCCGTGGCGACGGATCCGGGCCAGCGCAAGTCCGCCGCGCCCTCCCAGCCGGTCCGCGGCGTGCTGGGCAACCCGCCCCCGGAGCCCGCCGGGGCGTGAAGCTCGTGGCGCTCGCGACGCACGGCCCCTCCCAGGCGGTGCGCGCAGCGCTGGTGGCGCGCGGCTGGGACCCCGACCGGTCCCGCGTCGCCGCGTCCGGTCTCCAACCGCTGATCCTGCTGCTCGAGGACATCACCGAAGACGAGCGCGAGGCGCTGGTACGCTGGGGTGCCCGCGCCGGCGTCGACGTCCTGACCGGCGCGGGATGGGCGCTGGTCGCCGCCGCCGCGAGTCGTCTGGCCCCGCTCGCACGGGCCGACCGTGCGCCCCCGGGCCTCGCGTCGCTGACACCCGCGCTGGCGGAATTTTTCATCTCGTATGCCGAGCCGCCGCGGCGCTGGGTGATCGGCGGGGGCGAGATCGCGCTCGACGCGCCGGTGCTCGTGGGAATTCTGAACGTCACCCCGGATTCCTTCTCGGACGGTGGTCTATTCGCCGAAGTCCCCGCCGCCCTCCGACAGGCTGACCAACTGAAAGCCGACGGCTGTCAGCTGATTGACGTCGGTGGCGAGTCGACGCGACCCGGTGCCGCCGCGGTCGACGCCGCGGAAGAGATGGCGCGGGTCGTCCCCGTCGTCGCAGCGCTGGTGCGCCGCGAATTGGGCCCGGTGTCGGTGGACACGCGCAAGGCGGAAGTCGCCCGTGCCGCTCTCGATGCCGGGGCCAGCGTGATCAACGACGTGTCCGGCCTCGGCTTCGATGCGGGACTGGCCGCGGTCGTAGCAGGCGCGGGGGCGGGACTCGTGCTGATGCACATGCGCGGAACGCCGCACACCATGGATGACCTGGCGCATTACGATCACGTCGCCGGCGACGTCGCCGCCGAGCTCCGCGGTGCGGCCACCCGGGCCAGGGACGCCGGCATCGCACGGGAGTGCCTCGTCCTCGATCCGGGGTTCGGGTTCGCCAAGTCGGCGGAGCAGAGTTTTCGACTGCTCGACGAGCTGGCGACCATCGTCGCGCTGGGGTATCCTGTGCTTGTGGGGCCCTCGCGCAAACGCTTCCTCGGCGCGGTGACGGGCCGGCCGGCGGAGGATCGCGACCGGGTCACGGCCGTCGCGTGCGCCCTGGCCTGGGAGCGGGGCGCGCGCTTGTTCCGGGTGCACGACGCCGCGCTGGCCCGGGACGCTCTCGCCGTGGCCCGCGCCACGAGCGTCGCTCCATGAACCTGGGCGCCTACCGGTTTCTCATCCCTGAGTTGTGGCCCGACGCGGTCGAGATCCTGGTCGTGGCCTTTGTGATCTATCGATTCCTGCTGTTCCTGGTGGGCACGCGGGCGATCCAGATCGTGGTGGGGCTCGTGATCCTGTCGCTCGCGTACTTCGCGGCGGTGGTCGCGAAGTTTTCCATGATCAGCTACCTGCTCGGCGTGCTGTTCACGTTCGCACCGTTCGCCGCCGTGGTCATGTTCCAGCCGGAGCTGCGCAACGCCCTGGCGCGCCTCGGGCAATCCCGGGTCATGCGCGCCTTCGGACGCGGCGACCGCCACTCGGTCGCCGAGGAGATCGCCACGGCGCTGGACCGGCTGGCGCGCGGCAGCACCGGCGCGATCATCGCCGTGCAGCGCGACATCGGGCTGGAAGAGTTCATTGCCTCCGGCGTACCGATGGAGGCCAAGGTGTCGGCGGCGCTGCTCACCACGATCTTCACGCCGTACTCCCCGCTGCACGATGGGGCGGTGCTGGTGCGTGGTGACGAGATCATCGGCGCGGGGTGCGTGCTGCCGCTCACGCAGTACAAGGTGCAGGACAAGTCCCTCGGCACGCGCCACCGCGCGGCCCTGGGACTCTCCGAGGAGACCGACGCCACGATCCTCGTCGTGTCGGAAGAAACGTCGACGATTTCGATCGCCTCGAACGGGCGACTGTACCGGCCGCTCACGGCCGATCAGGTCCGCGACGTTCTCTCGGGCGCCGTGGGGCGACTCGAAAGCCTGGGCATCGCCGCCTCGCCGGAAGGCTAAATGCAGCGGTCCAGCTGGCTTCCCTGGCATTTCGGGTTGTTTCGGGTTCCGCAGGTCGATACTATTCCCGGCTATGACTTTTGCCGGCCTGCCGGAGCGTCTCGCGCACATCCGGGCCGAGATCGTGCGACAGCAGGTGGCCGGCGGTTGGACCCACGCCGTCACCATCGTGGCGGTGACGAAGGGTTTCGGGCCCGACGCGGTGCGCGCCGCGCTCGCGGCGGGCCTCCCGGACGTCGGTGAGAACCGCGTGCAGGAAGCGCTGGACAAGATGGCCCAGGTTTCCGAGGCGGGCGTCGCGTGGCATTTGATCGGCCACCTGCAGCGCAACAAAGCGAGGCTCGTGCCTGGCCGCTTCACGCTGGTGCACTCGATCGACTCGGTGGAGCTGGCGCAGGAGCTGGCGCGGCGGACCGCCGCCGTGGGCGTTCGACAACAGGTGCTGGTGCAGGTGAACATGGCGGGAGAAGAGCAGAAGAGTGGCTGCGCCCCCGCGGACGCGCCCGTGCTGGCTCGCCGGGTCGCGGCGCTCGAATCCCTGGCGCTCGACGGTTTGATGACCATGGCGCCGCTCACCGACGAGGTGGATACCCAGCGGCGCACATTTCGCGGCCTGCGGCACTTGCGGGACGCGTTGCAAGAGGAGGGACTATGGCTCCCGACGCTCTCGATGGGGATGTCCGGCGACTACGCTACCGCAGTCGAGGAGGGGGCAACGGTGATCCGATTGGGTACCGCCCTGTTCGGCACGAGGACGGCGTGAGCGACGACGGCTTCTATCTGACACCGCTCGACGTGCGCCGGCAGGAGTTCCGGCGCAGCCTGCGCGGCTACGAGCCGGTCGGCGTCGAGGATTTCCGGATGCGCGTGGCCGATGAGCTCGAGCGCGTGCTGCGAGAGCGATCGGTTCTGGAAGAGCGCGTCGCGGCGCTCACGGAGCAGCTGCGCGTCTTCCGCGAGCGCGAGACGGCGATGAACGAAGCGCTCGTGGCCGCGCAACAGCTGCGCGAGGAGACCCGCACCGCCGCGGAGCGTGAGGCCCAGGTCATCGTGCGCGAAGCCGAGACGGAAGGCCGTCAACGGCTCGACGCGGCGGATCGCGACGAGGGACGTGTCCAGGAGCGGATGGCGGAAGTGCAGCGCCAGTTCGCCGGCTACCTGGCAGGGTTTCGCGCGTTGCTCGAGCGGCAGCAGGCGGAGCTGCGCGCGCTGGAGGGCGATCGCGGGTGAAGGTGGCGGACGCCGTGCGGGCCGTGCGCGCCCGCACCGAGCTTGCACCCGAGACGGCCGTCATCCTCGGCACCGGGCTGGGTGGGTTGGCGCGAGAGATCCAGGTCGACGCGACCATCCCCTACGCGGACATTCCCGGCTTCCTGGTGCCCACCGTCGAGAGCCACGCCGGACGGCTGCTCGTGGGTACGCTCGCCGGTCGGCCTATCGCGGCGCTGCAGGGGCGCTTCCATCGCTACGAGGGCTACGCCCTGGACGCCGTGGCGTTGCCGGTGCGCGTGCTCCACGCGCTCGGCGCCCGGACCCTGATCGTCTCGAACGTGAGCGGTGGCATGCATCCACTCTGGTCCGCGGGCGACCTCGTGCTGCTGGCGGACCACATCAACTTCCTGGGCGATAATCCGCTCGTCGGTCCTCATGACGAAGCGGATGGCCCGCGCTTCCCCGATCTCACGGACGCCTACGACGCGGGACTCCGCTCGCTCGCGCGCGCGGTCGCGCTCGAGCAGGGCGTCACGTTGCGGGAAGGCGTGTACATCGCCGTTCCCGGTCCCAATCTCGAAACCCGCGCCGAATACCGCGTGCTGCGAGCGGTGGGCGGAGACGTCGTGGGCATGAGCACGGTCCCCGAGGTGATCGTCGCGCGTCAGCTCGGGATGCGCGTCCTCGGTCTTTCCATCATCACCGATCTCTGCCTGCCGGATGCGCTCGAGCCGGCGTCGGTCGAGCGGATTCTCGCGGTGGCCGCCGCCGCCGAGCCGCGATTCACCGCGCTGGTGCAGGGCATCGTCGCCCGGTTGAACTGATGGGGTACCCGCCGCTGCCCAAGGACGCCCGCGCGGACGCGCTCGAGAAAGAGTTGCTCGCCACCTGGAAGCTCGAGCGGCTGTTCGATCGCGTGCAGGAAGCCACGCGCTACGGCCCGCCCTTCGTGTTCTTCGAGGGTCCGCCCACCGCCAACGGCCGCCCGGGCATTCATCACGTCTTCTCCCGCACCATCAAAGACATGGTGTGCCGCTATCACACGATGCTGGGGCAGGGGGTGACCCGCATCGCGGGCTGGGACACCCACGGGCTGCCGGTCGAGATCGAGGTGGAGAAGCAGCTCCAGATCAACGGCAAGAAGCAGATCGAGGCGTTCGGCATCGAGAAGTTCAACCGGCTGTGTCGCGAGAGCGTGTTCACCTACAAGACCGACTGGGAAGCGCTGTCGGACCGCATCGGCTATTGGCTGGATTACGAGCACGCCTACATCACCTACACCAGTCCCTACATCGAAACGGTGTGGTGGTTGTTGCGTCGACTACACGATCGCGGCTTACTGTATCGCGGACACAAGGTATTGCCCTATTGCCCGCGCTGCGGCACGGCGCTCTCCTCTCACGAGCTGGCCCTGGGATACGATCAGACCCAGACCAATTCCGTGTATGTGGCGTTTCCGCTGGCCGACGACCCCAACGGGCATCTGGTCGTGTGGACCACCACGCCCTGGACGCTGCTGGCCAACGTCGCCGTCGCCGTGCATCCGGATCTGCCGTACGGTGAATACGCCCTCGCCGGCGCGGACGGCGCGCGGCGCCGCTACATCGCGGCCACCGCGCGGGCCGACGACATCCATGTGCACGGTCGTCGTCTCAGCGAAGCCGAGCTGGTGCGGACGTTCCAGGGGCGTGCGCTCGTGGGGCAGCGGTACCGTCGGCCCCTCGACGTCGTGCCGCTCCCGGCGGACGGGAAGCGGGAACTGGTCGTGGCGGGGGACTTCGTCAGCGCCGAAGAGGGCTCGGGGCTGGTGCACATGGCGCCCGCGTTCGGCGCGGACGACTACGCCATCGGCCAGCAGCAGGGGCTGGCGTTCGTGAACCCGGTCGCGGCCGACGGCACGTGTCAGGGCACGACCTGGCCCGAGATCGAAGGCCAGCTGGTCACGGCCAAGACGACCAACGCGCTGATCATCGAGCGCCTGAAGCAGCAGGGGCTGTGGCTCGAGACCCGGCCGCTCACCCACACGTATCCGTTCTGCTGGCGCTGTGACTCGCCGCTGATCTACTACGCGCGCAGCTCCTGGTTCGTGCGCACCACCGCGGTGAAGCAGCGCATGCTGGAGGTGAACGCGGAGGTGCGTTGGCACCCGAGCGAGATCGGCAGCGGCCGCTTCGGCGAGTGGCTCAACAACAACGTAGACTGGGCGATCTCGCGCGACCGCTACTGGGGCACGCCGCTGAACGTCTGGGAGTGCGATCGGGAGCCGGAGCATCGCGAGGTGATCGGCTCCTACGACGAGCTGGCCAAGCGGTGGGGGAAGCCGGTGCCGCGCGATTTTGACCCGCACAAGCCGTTCATCGACGGTTACACATGGGCCTGCCGCCAATGCGCCGGCACCATGCGGCGCGTACCCGAGGTGATCGACGCCTGGTTCGATTCGGGAGCGATGCCGGCGGCGCAGTGGCACTACCCGTTCGAGCACGAAGCGGAATTCCACGCGCACTTCCCGGCGGACTACATCTGCGAGGGCGTGGACCAGACGCGCGGCTGGTTCTACTCGTTGCTGGCGATCGCGGTCGGGTGCTTCGACGGCCCTGCTTACCGCAACGTCATCGTGAACGAGCTGGTGCTCGACGCGCACGGGCAGAAGATGTCCAAGAGCCGCGGCAACGTGGTGAATCCGTGGCAGGTGATCGAGCAGCACGGCGCGGACGCGGTGCGCGTGTACCTGGTGGGCCAGAGCCAGGTCGGGTTGCCCAAACGGTTCGATTCGGAAGACGTGGCGAAGCTCGCCGGCGGGTTCTTCAATACGCTGCGCTCGACCTACGATTTCTTTCAGAAGTACGCCGAGGACTGGCGGCCCGGGGGGGGGGCGGCGGTGCCGCCGCCGGCCGAGCGTCCCGATATGGATCGCTGGCTCCTGGCCCGGCTCGACCAGACCGTGGCCGGCGTGCGCAGCGCCTGGAACGCCTACGACGTCACCACGGGCGTGCGGGCGATCATCGAGTTCGTCACCGAAGATCTGTCCAACTGGTACGTGCGCCTGAACAAGCCGCGCTTCTGGGCGCCCGACCGGTCAGCGGACGAAGCGGCGTTGGCCACCTTGCACGAGGCGCTCCTGACGGTGGCCCGGCTCCTGGCGCCGGCGGCGCCGTTCTTCGCCGACTGGCTGCACCGCGCGCTCGCTGAAACGTCGGTCCACCTGGAGCGGTATCCCGCCGATCAGGGTCGGCGCGAGCCCGCGCTGCTCGACGCCATGGCGGCCGTGCGACGGCTGGCCTCGCTGGCCCGGGCGGCGCGAGAATTGCGCAATCTCCGGGTGCGGCAGCCCCTGGCGCGCATGCAGCTGGCCATCCCGGCCGCGGTGCGGGGACCGGTCTTGGCAGACCTGTTAGATATCTTGGTCGCCGAAGTCAACGTGAAGACGTACCAGGTGGTCGAGTCGGACGACGAGCTGGTATCGCTCGTCGGCAAGGCAAATTTTCGCAGCTTGGGGAAGCGCTACGGCAAGACGACGCCGCAGGTCGCGGCCGCCGTGGCGCAGCTGGAGCCCGCCGCGCTGCACGCGTTGGAACGGGGGGAAACGGTGCGCCACGGGGAGTGGGAGTTGCTCCCCGAAGACGTCACGATCACGCGTGCCGTCGCGAGCGACTGGGTCGTGGTCGCGGATGGCCCGTTTGTCGTGGCGCTCGATCCCGTGGTCACGCCCGATCTTGAGCAAGAAGGGTTGGCGCGGGAAGTGGTGAACCGCGTGCAGCGGCTCCGCAAGGAAGCCGATTACGAGTACACCACACGCATCGAGGTAAGCGTCTCCGGTGCCGCCGGCGTCGTGGCGGCCGTGGAGGCGTTTCAGGGATACGTCGCGGGGGAAACGCTGGCACGGCGCATCGTGCTGGGCACGACTCTCGACGACGCGGACATCACCCGTGACGTCGATATCGAAGGGCGCGCGGTCACGCTTGCCCTCCGGCGGCACGACGGACGAAAGGGCGGAACGCCGAGATGACCACGAAGACCAAAGGCCTGAACAAGAAGCAGCTGGCGCACCTCGAAAAGCGCTTGCAGGAGGAGCGGGCGCGGGTCATGAAGGAGCTCGGGCATTACGACGAGTCCTTCAACTCGAGCCTCCAGGCCTCGAATGGTGACCTGTCGAGTTACTCGTTCCATATGGCGGACCAGGGCACTGACGCAATGGAGCGGGAAAAGCAGTTCCTGTTCGCCTCGCAAGAAGGGCGCTATCTCTGGCATGTGAACCAGGCGCTGCGCCGGCTCTATCAATCACCCGAAAAGTTCGGCAAGTGCGAGCAGTGCGGCGAGGAGATCGGCTTCGACCGGCTCGACGCGCTGCCCCACGCCCGCCTCTGCATCAACTGCAAGGCGAAGGAAGAGGATGGAAAGCGCCGCTAGCCGTCGGGTGTTCTGGGGCACGGTGATCGGGATTCTGGCTCTCGACGTCGTGACCAAGCTGGCGGCCGAAAGCGTGCTGACCCGCCGCCCGATCCCCGTGATCGGCGATTATGTCGTGCTGCGGCTCGTGTACAACCAGTGCGCCGCGTTCGGCATCTGCCTCGGACCGCCGGAGGCCTCGCGCTGGATCTTCCTCGCGCTGGCGCTGCTCGCCCTCGGGGTGCTCGGCTCGATGGTGCGGCACACGCGGGACGGGGATCACGGGCGCCTGTTCGTGCTCGGTCTGCTGGTGGCCGGCGCGGTGGGCAACGTCGTCGACCGGCTGCGCAACCCGCAGGGCGTGGTGGATTTCATCGAGGTCGGTGTGGGCGGCTACCGCTGGCCCACATTCAACGTCGCGGATTCCGCCATCACCGTCGGCGCGATCGCCCTCGCCGTCTCGCTCTGGCTCGAAGGACGCGCCCGCAGCGGAGGACCGGCGAAGGAGGCCGGGCCCGCCACGCCGTGATCGCCAGCGGCACCACATTCTGCATCGTGGTGCCCCTGACCGAGCGCCTCGACCGCTTCCTGGCCGATCAGCTCGCGCTGTCCCGCACCCAAGCCGCGCGGCTCATCGCCGACAAGCGCGTCAGTGCCGGCGGCGCCCCGTTGCGCGCCTCGGCCCAGCTCGAGCGGGGCGCCACCGTGAGTGTCGAGTTCCCCCCCGACGCGCCACCGCGCACCTACAGTCCGAACACGCGCGAGCTCCGATTCGTGTACGAGGACGAACACCTGGCCGTGCTCGACAAGCCGGCCGGGCTGGTCGTGCACCCCGGCCCAGGACATTGGGACGACTCGCTGGTCAACGCGCTCGTGGGGCGGGGCACGCCGCTCGCCCCCGGGGCCCCCGAAGGCCGCCCCGGCATCGTGCACCGGCTCGATCGTGACACCTCGGGGCTCCTGATCGTGGCGAAATCCGATCTGGCGCACCGGCGCCTGGCGCGGGCAATCGAGCGGCGTGAGATCCGCCGCGTGTATGCCTGCCTCGCGTGGGGTCACTTCGCCAAGAGCCCGGTCGACATCGAGGCGCCGATCGCCCGCCACACCGAAGATCGCAAGCGCATGACGGTGCGGGCGGGCGGGCGCCACGCGGTTACGCACGTCACGGTCATCGCCCGGTTCGCGCTGGTGGACCTGCTGCGCGTGCAGCTGGGGACCGGGCGCACGCATCAGATCCGCGTCCATCTGGCCCACGTCGGCCACCCGGTGGTCGGCGATCGAGAGTACGCCTTCGGCGGCAGTCGGCGGGTGACGCCGTCCGATCGCCCGGCGGCCGAGCGGCTCGAAGCGCTGGCGCCGCGCCAGCTGTTGCATGCCGCCGAACTCTGCTTCGCGCATCCGGTGAGCGGCGCCCCGATCCAGCTGCGCTCGGAGTGGCCCCCGGAACTCCTGTCGGCGCTGGCTGAAGCCGGCGGCGACGCGAAATTGCTTGCTGAACGCAACCCCTTGCAGTATCTTGGCTTCGCTGCCTCGGATGGCTGATGCGACGGTAGTTCGGCTCCTGGTGTTCCGGGTGGGCCCGCTCGCCTGCGCTGCCCATGCGGAGGCCGTGCGGGAGATCTTGCCACGGCTGCCGACGATTCGCATACCCGGGGCGCCGCAGGTCGTCGCCGGGCTGGTGAACGTGCGCGGCAGTCTGGTGACCGTCGTCGAAGGATGGCGCGCCCTGCAGCAACCGTCGGGCGCGGCGGAGGGGGGGAACACCGTGTTGCTGGAGGTCGGGGCCGAACGCCGCGCGCTCGGGTTCACGGTGGATGAAGTGCTGGACTTGCTGGCGATCCCGGACGACCAGCTGGAGCAGCGCCAGGCACTGCCGGGTCTCGATCCCAAGCTGGTGCGGGCGGTCGGTCGCCGCGGTGGGCAGGTGTTTGTGGTCCTCGATACCGAGGCTTTGCTGGCCCCCATTCTGACTTCCTAGGGAGGGTCTGTGAGCCACTCTGTTCTCGTCTGCGACGATGCCATCTTCATGCGGACGATGATCAGCGACATCCTGACGCAAGCGGGCTTCGAGGTCGTCGGCGAGGCTGAAACGGGCGCGCAGGCCGTGGAGAAGTACAAGCAGCTGAAGCCGGACCTGGTGACGATGGACATCGTGATGCCCGACATGGGCGGCATCGATGCCGTGCGGGAGATCGTCAAGAACGACCCCGACGCCAAGATCCTGATGTGCAGCGCCATGGGGCAACAGGCCCTCGTGGTCGAGGCGATTCAGGCCGGCGCCAAGGACTTCGTCGTCAAGCCGTTCCAGCCGTCACGGGTGCTGGAAGCCGTGCAACGCGTGCTCGGCTGACATGGACTTGTCGCAGTACGCCGAGTTGTTCCTGGCCGAGAGCCGGGAACACTTGAGCGCCTGCAACCACTTGTTGCTGCAGTGGGAGCGCACGCCCACGAGCCCCGAGCCGGTCGGGGGCATTTTCCGCGCGGTGCATACGGTGAAGGGGATGGCGGCCACGATGGGCTACGCCCGGGTGGCCGACCTCGCCCACCGGATGGAGAACCTGCTCGACCGGCTGCGGCGCAGCGGCAAGCCGCCCACGGGCGATCTGCTCCAGCTGTTGTTCCGCGCCACCGATCTCCTGGAAAAGACCATCGATCTCGCCGCGACGGGGCGCGAGCGGGATGCGGACGTCTCCGGTCTTGGCACCGAGCTGGATGCGGCGGCCAAGCGCGTCGGCGGTACGCCGGCGGGACGGAGTGGCGGCAAGTCGGCTCCTGCCGTGGTCACCGCGCCGCCTCCGCCGGGAGACCAGGCGGGAGTGGAGAGCGGGCGGCTGGTCTCGATCGCGCTGCACGCGGAGGCCCCGCTCAAGGGCGGGCGGGCCCTGCTGGTCCTGCGTCGCGCCCAGAGTCTCGGCACGGTCACCCACTTGTCGCCGCCCGCCGCCGCGTTCGAATCGGATGAGTTCGACGGCCGGTTGTCGCTGCGGCTCGACAGCCGCGCGACGCCGGAGGAAATCGAGCGGCAGCTCGCGCTGGCGGGAGACGTGGAGCGGGTGACCGTTGCCGGCGTCGACCCAGGCGGCGCCAAGGGCGACGCCACGACCGCCGAGCGCAGCCGGCACATCCGCGTCGACCTGAAGCGGTTGGACGCGCTGATGGATCTGATCGGCGAGCTGGTCACGGCGCGCGGCCGGCTGAACGAGCTGGCGGCGGCGCGGCGGGACCCGGCGATTGACGATGTGGCCATCCAGGTCTCACGCCTCACGGGCGACCTCCAGTCTGAGATCATTCAGGCGCGCATGACGCCGGTGTGGCAGGTGTTTGATCGGTACCCGCGGCTGGTGCGCGACCTGGCGCAGCAGCTCGACAAGCAGGTCGCCCTGCGCGTGGAAGGGAAGGAGATCGAGCTCGACCGGGCGATCCTGGACGAGCTGGGCGATCCGCTGGTGCATCTGCTGCGCAACGCGGTGGATCACGGCATCGAATCGCCGGCCGAGCGCAAACGCCGGGGCAAGCGGCCCGAAGGGGAGATCGTGCTCGCCGCCGTGCGGGAGCGCGCCAGCGTCGCCATCAGCATCGCCGACGACGGACGCGGCATCGACCGCGAGAAGATTCTCGAGAAGGCCAAGCGCGACGGGCTGGTTGACGCGCATCTGGAAGCGCTGGGCGACGACCAGCTGCTGCGGGTGATCGCCCGGCCCGGATTCTCCACCGCCCAGGCCGTCACCAGCGTCTCGGGGCGCGGCGTGGGCATCGACGTGGCGATGACGAAGATCCGCGCCCTGGGCGGAACGATCGAGATCCAGACCGACCTCGGTCGCGGCACGACCTTCGTGCTGCGGCTGCCGGTGACGCTGGCGATCGTGCGCGCCTTGATCGCTGCGGTCGGGGGCGAGCGGTACGCCCTGCCGCTCACCTACGTGTCGGAGACGGTGGAGTTCGGCGCGGTCCCGATCACGACGATCGAGGGGCGCGAGGCGATGGTGCTGCGCGACCGGGTGGTGCCGCTGGTGCATTTGCGCGACCTGCTCGGCGCGGACGGCGGCGGCGCACCGTCACCGCGTCGGCCGGTGGTGGTGCTCCAGATGGGCGAACGGCGGACCGGCGTGGTGGTGGACGGGATGCTGGGTCAGCAGGAAATCGTGGTGAAGGGATTCGATGCTCCACAGGGGATGCTCCCGGTCTTCAGTGGAGCGACCATCATGGGCGACGGCATACCGGCGTTGATCCTGGACGCCGGCGGGCTCATCTAGGGGGTGGCATGGAGGACGTCCGCGACCTGAAAGAGCTGCAGATCGACGCGCTGCGCGAGGTCGCCAACATCGGCGCCGGGCACGCGGCGACCGCGCTGTCCCAGATGACCAACCGTCGCATCATGATCAGCGTGCCGCAGATCAACATCGCGCGGCTCGAAGAGGTGGCGGAGCTGCTGGGCGATCCCCATGCAGTGGTGGTGGCGGTGCTGATGCACATGCTGGGAGACCTGACGGGCCGCACGCTGCTGCTCTTTCCGGAACGAGCGGGCCAGCGGCTGTGCGACATGCTGTTGCGCCGCGCGCCCGGTGCGACCACGGCCTTCGACGCGCTGGAGCAGTCGGCCCTCAAGGAGGCGGGGAACATCCTGTCCGGGGCGTACATGAACGCCCTGTCGGATTTCATGGGGATGCTGCTGTTGCCGTCGGTGCCGAGTCTCGTGATCGACCTGTCGGCGGCGGTGCTCACCACCACCTATCTCAATTTTGGACACGACCGCGACTTCGTGTTCTGCGTCGAAACCGAATTCCGCATCGACGCCGAGGAGGAGCTGCGCGGGCACTTCCTGCTGCTTCCCGACCTGGCCTCCCTCAAGGCGATCTTCGACGCGATCCGCGTGACCTGACCCGTGCCGGTGCCTGCGCTGTCGGATCGCGACCTCGCCGTCCTCCGATCCTTCGCCCGCCGGATCGATCCCTCGGACGCCGGGGCCCACAACAACCTCGGCGTCTTGTATTATCAGAAGGGGATGATCGCCGAGGCGATCGCGGAATTCTCGCGCGCCTTGGAGCTCGACCCCAAGATGCAGGTCGCGCAGCGCAACCTCGAGATCGCCTTCCACAACACCGGCTACTATGACCGGCGCGTGTCGGAGCTGCAGGAGCGGCTGCGCCAGTCGCCGGACGATCGCGAATCCCGCCTCGAGCTGGGCCGGGCCTTTGCCGCGCTGGGCCAGTTCGACGAGGCCGTGGCTGAATTCGAGCAGATCCTCGCCCATCACCCTCGCGACGTCGCCGCGGTGATCCAGCTCGGCCTGGCGGAGAAGGCGCGCGGCCGTCTCGAAATCGCGGCTGACTGGTTCGAGCAGGCCCAGTCGCTCGACGCCACCTCGAGTGTCGTGCAGTTCTACCTCGGTGAGGTGCTGTACAATCGCGGGCTGAACGAAGCGGCCCTGGGCGCCTTGCAGCGCGCCGTGCAGCTGAATCCCGACAATGCCAACGCCCACTACCTGATGGCGTTCGTGCTGGGCGACATGGGTCGGCACCAGGAAGCGCGCGGTGCCTCCAAGCGCGCCATCGAGCTCAACCCGCCCCTGGCGCGTGCGCAGGCGAATCTGTCGATCGACCGGCTCAGTACCGACCGGCGCAGCCAGCCGTACCTCGTGCGCGAGGCGCTGGAGATGGAGGTCGTGGAGGGCCGCGAGCTCGCCCACTGCAACCTCGGCCTCGCGTTCCGGCAAAAGGGCTACTACGTCGAGGCGTTGCGCGAATACCGGCTGGCCCTGGAGCGGGGGGAAGACCACCGCCTCGTGCACCAGGCCATGGCCGAAGTGCACCTGTTGCGGCGCGACTTCGGCCCGGCACTGGAGCTGTACGAAACGCTGCTCCAGGAGGTCCCCGACTCGCCCAAGCTGTGGAACGAGCGCGGCGTGGTGCTGCACCAGGCGGGGCGGGTGGATGAAGCGCTGGCCTCGTATCGCCGCGCGGTGGAGCACGACCCCAAATACGCCCTGGCCCACAACAATAGCGGCGTCGCCCTCGCCCATCAGGGCGACACCGACGACGCCGTGGAGGCGTTCCGCACCGCGCTGCAATCCCAACCGACGTTCGCCGCGGCGCGCCTGAACCTGGCGCTGCTGCTGTTCCACATCCGGCGGATGCAGCTGGCGCTTGAAGCCTATCGCCAGGTACTGGCCGACGATCCGCGCAACGCCTCGGCCTGGAACGGCGTCGGGCTGGTCCTGGTGGAGCTGAAGCGGTTCGCCGACGCGCGCAACGCCTTCGCCCGCGCGGTCGAGGCGGACCCGGAACACGCGGGCGCGCACTACAACCTCAGCTTCGCCCTGTCGAACCTGGGCGACTTCGACGGCGCCCTGCGCGCGACCAAGCGGGCGCTCGAGCTGGATCCCTACTACGTCTCCCAGAAGTTCGCGTTGACGATCGATCTGCAGTACGAAGAAGCCACGATCGGCGTCGTCCCCGAGATCTCGGCCGACGTGACGACCGACTCCCTCGGGACCGAGTTCTCGTTCGATCAACGGCTGCTGGACAACATCTTTCAGGAGCTGGCGCCGCCCGAGCCGGTCGGCCTGGCCGCGGGGCGAGGGCGCGACGACCAGCTGTCCCTGGCGCGCGACTACGTGAGCAAGGGACTGTTCGATCTGGCGGCGGCGGAGGCGCTCCGCGCCATGCAGCGCGGCGCCGATCGCGCGGAGGCCACGACCCTGGTCGGCGATCTCTACGCCAAGCGCGGCCTCCACGGCGAGGCCCTGGAGCGCTACCAGGAGGTCCGCACCCTCGACCCGGACCGGACCGATGCGCGGCTGGGAGAGATCAAGGCGTTGCTCGCGCTGAATCGTTCGGCCGAGGCGATCGGGCCGGCCGAGGAGCTGTTGGCGCTGGCGCCCAACGACGTGGAGGCGCTGCTCGTGGTCGCCAAGGCGCGGGCGGCGCAGGGCGACGCGGCCGCCGCGCTCACCGCCTTGCAGCAGGCGCAGAGTCGCGCCCCGGCGCGCGCTGATCTCCACAAGCTCCAGGGCGACGTGCTCGTGAAGGTGGGCGACCGGGGCGGCGCGCTCGCCGCCTACCGCGGGGCGCTGGAGCTGGACCAGGGCTTCGTGGCGGTCTGGGTCGATCTCGGGCGCATTCACGAGCAGCGCGAAGAATGGGCGGACGCCCTGCGTGCCTACGAACGGGCGTTGCACGAGCTGCCGACCTACCACGAGGCGACCATGGCGCTCGCGGACCTGCAACGCCGGCTGGGCCGGCTGCCCCCGGCCATCGACCGGCTCGCGAGCCTGCTGGAGGACGATCCGTACGACCTCGAGGCGCTCATTCTCCTGGGCCGCGCGTTGCTCGAGGACATGCGGCCGGAGGCCGCGCTCGAGGCGTTCCGCCGCGTGCTGAAATTCGACCCCGCCCACGTGGCCGCCCTGTTCAATGAAGGCGTGGTCCTGGCTCGGCTGCGCCGCTACCGCGAAGCCGTGCACCGGTGGGAGCAGGTGACCCGCCTGGACCCGTCCGGACCGTTCGCGCAACGCGCCCGCATGCACGCGCGCACGGCGCTCGACCTGGAGCACATCTTCACATCGGACGCGGCCTGACCGTATGGCGATCGAAGGCCCACTGCGGGAGCTCGGCATCCACGATGTCTTCCAGCTGCTGGATCTCAGCCGGAAGACCGGGGTGCTGCGCGTCACCTCCGAGCTCCGGCACAACGCCGGCACCATCTACTTCGACGACGGGGCCGTGATCTACGCGGAGATCCGCAGCAACCCCCACCCGTTGGGTGGTCTGCTGCTGCGTAGCGGCAAGATCACCGAAGCCGATCTCGAGCGCGCGCGGGACATGCAGACGCGCCAGGGCGACCGGCGGCGACTCGGCGAGATTCTCGTTTCGCTCGGAGTCATCACGCCCCGCGAGCTCCAACGACACGTGCGGTTTCAGATCGAAGAAGTGGTCTTCGAAGTCATCGGGTGGAACGAAGGCTACTTCTCGTTCACCGAAGGGCCGCTCACCGACCTGACGGCCGAGGCCACGGTCCGGATCTCGACCGAAGCACTCCTCATGGAAGGGGCGCGTCGCATCGACGAGTGGGCCCGGATCGAAAAACGGGTCCCGCACCTGGGCGTCGTGCCGACCTACGCACCATCGATGCAAGGTGGAGACCTGGATCTGCTTCCGCCCGAGTGGGAAGTGTTGGCGCTGATCGACGGAGACCGCGATCTGCGCGCGATTGCGGCGACGCTGGCGCGCTCCGATTTCGACATTGCCAAGACGCTCTTCGGACTGGAGAGCGCCGGTCTCATCACGCTGGTCGATCCCGGGAGCGCGCCGCGCGGCCGCAGCAGCGCGCCCGATGCTGCCGCGCTGGTCGCGGAAGCCGAAGAGGCGTTCGGTCGGCATGACTTAGACCGGGCCCGCGCCGCGGCCGAACGGGCCGCGGTCGTGCAACCGCACGATCCTGCCGTGCACCTGCTGCTGGGTCGCGTACACCTGGAGGCCGGCCGGCCGGGCGAGGCGGTGGACGAGCTGCGCCGCGCGCTGCGGCTCGACACCGGGGCGCTTTCGGCCTACCGCCTGCAGGGGTTCGCGCTGGTGCAGCTCGGGCGGTTTGCCGAAGCGGTCGAGCAATGGGACCAGTGGGAGCGTCTGGCCCTGAACGAGGAGCAGGAGACTCCCCATCGCGATGACGTGCAGTCGGCCAAGGCCGCCGCCCGATTCCTGGGCGGAGTGCGTGCCCATGTCTGAAGACGTCAAGACGCTATCGGCCGAGCTGGCCCGCGACCCCCAGAGCCTCGTGTTTCTGCGACTGGGAGAGCTGCTGCGCCAGAAACGGCAGTTCGACGCGGCCGCGCGCATCGCGGTGCACGGGTTGGAGCGGCATCAGCACTTGGCCGACGCGCACGACCTGTACGCCCGCATTCTGGCCGACCGCCACGACTATGAGCGCGCGTTCGACGAATGGGACATGACGCTGCGCATCGCGCCGCACCACACCGGGGCGCTGAAGGGTCTCGCCTTCCTCTATTTCAAGGTGGGGGACCTGGGACAGGCCGAGTCCCATCTCCAGGCGGCCCATCGTATCGCGCCCGACGATCCCAGCATCGCGCAGGCGTTCGCCGTCATCCGTGGCGAGGCGTCGTCGTCCGGCGTCATCCTGCCATCGCCGGACGATCCGGTTGCGGAGCCGCTGCCGTCAGCCGAGTCCGTTGCGCCGCTGCCGGAGACCCGCGTGTTTGCCGGCTTGGAAGGGGCGCAGGAAGGGCTGTTGCTGTTGGATGCCGCCGGCCTGGTGCTGGGCGGTGCGCTCAAGACGCCGGAGGGCGGCGACGTCACCGAGGCGGTCGCGGCGTATCTGGCGGGTGTGTCCCAGGAAGCGGCCCGCACGGCCAAGCTGCTCGGGTTGGGGGGATGGCGCGGGTTGTCGGCCGAAGGCCAGGCCGGTCACGTGCACGTCGGCCAGCCGACCGCGGACTCCATGCTGCTCGTCGTCCGGGACCGCTCGGTCCCGCTGGGGCGTCTCGGTCTTCTGGCGCAGCGCGCCACGCAGGCGGCGCGACACTGGCTGGAGCGACAGGAGTGAGCGCGGTCTACATGCGGTCGCTCGATCTGGTCACTCGCGTGCGTGGGGTCCGGGGGGCCATGGTCGTCGCGCGGTCGGACGGCTTGGTGGTCGCCGAACAGCTGATGGAGGGGATCAAGGGGAGCACGGTGGCGGCATTGACGGCCAGCCTCGCCGGCCGCCTGCATCGCGCGATGGTGGCGGCAGGGCTCGGTCCCAGCCAGTTCTGGCACCTCCAGTGCGAACAGGGCGCGGTGTTGGCCGTTCCGGCGGGCGACGGGTTGCTGATGGTGGCGGTGACGGAGCCGGAGGTGAACGTCGGCCTGGTGCGGCTCGAGCTGCTGCGGGCCGCGGAGGCGGCCGCGTGACCACGGTGCGCGCGGTCGAGACATGGACGCTCGACCCGCTCACCACCTACGTCGTGGAAGCGGGGGCGCGGCTCGTGCTGCTGATGACGCCGGCCGGCCAGGTGCTGGCGCAGTCGGGATTCTTGCGCGCGGTGGATGTCATGTCGGCATCGGCGCTCGGGGCCGCGATCATGGCCTCGACGGCCGAGCTGGCGCGCCAGCTGGGGCAAACCCCGTTCGCGGCGCTCAACCATCAGGGCCAGCGCCATGGCATTTTCCTGAGTGGTTTCGTCACCGAGCGTGGACCGTTGATCGTGCTCGTCGTCTACGAGCTCGGCGCTTCATCGCTTGGCTTGGTGCAGTTATTCTTGGAGCAGCTTGTGGCGGACTTGCGTGCCGCCAGCCCGAAGACGGGCGCCACGCGAAAGGTGCTGGCGGCCGATTTCGAGCGCGAACTCAACGAGAGCCTGAACACGCTCTTCGGGAGATAAGCGTTCGTGTCCCTCGTCAACTTTACGACCCGCGAGATCACCTGCAAGATCGTCTACTACGGTCCGGGGCGCTCCGGGAAGACGACGAACCGGCACTACATCTACGGCCGCGTGCCGGAATCCCGCCGCGGCCGCATGGTGTCGCTCGCCACCCAGACGGACCGGACGCTGTTCTTCGACTTCCTGCCCATCGACCTGGGGCAGATCTCGGGGTTCAACACCCGATTCCAGCTCTACACCGTGCCGGGGCAGGTCTATTACAACGCTACACGCCGGCTGGTCCTGCAGGGGGCCGACGGCGTGGTATTCGTAGCGGACAGCCAGGCACGACAGCTGGACGAGAACTTGGAGAGCCTGCAAAACCTGCAGGCGAACCTGCTCGAGCACGGCATCGACATCCGCGTGCTGCCGGTCGTGATGCAGTACAACAAGCAGGACCTGCCCCGCGAGCTGATCCTCCAGCTGCTCGAGCTGGACGACGCCCTCAACTTCCGCGGCGTGCCGAGCTTCCCGGCCGATGCGCTGCACGGCAATGGCGTGTTCGAGACGCTGAAGGCGATCACCGAGCTGGTGCTGCGGCGCCTGGCCCAGGGGGCGCCAGCGTGACGACCGCGCTGAATCCGAAGTTCACCTTCGACACGTTCGTGGTGGGCGCCGCCAACCGGCTGGCCGTGACGGCGGCGCGCACCGTGGCGGAAAGCCCCGGCTCGGCGTACAACCCGCTGTTCATCTACAGCGGCTCCGGGCTCGGCAAAACGCACCTGCTCATGGCGATCGGCGCCAATGCCAAGCGGTTGGCGCCCACGCTCAACGTCGAGTACCTGACCCTGGACGAGTACGTCGAAGCGTTCCACGCCGCGATCGCGGCCGGTCAGGGCGACGCGTTCCGCCGCCGGTTCCAGACGGTCGACGTCCTGCTGGTCGACGACGTGCAGTTCCTTGCCAACCGCCGGGAGATGCAGACGGAGTTGTTGCGGCTGTCGGAGGCGCTGCAGATTGCCGGCCGCCAGATCGTGCTCACGAGTGATCGTCCCCCCGCCGAGATCGAGGCGCTGGACGAGCGGCTGATTTCCCGCTTCTCGGGCGGCCTCGTCGTGGATATTGGGGCCCCGGATTACGAGACGCGGGTCGCCATCCTGCGCCGCAAAGCCGAGGAGCGCGGCGCCGAATTTCCACCCGGGGTGCTCGAGACAGTGGCGGCTGCGGAATTCACGAACGTGCGCGAGCTGATGGGCGTGCTCAACCGGCTGGTCGCCTACCAGGCTGTGAACGAGACGCCGCTCACGGCGGAGGCGGCACAGGGGCTCCTGGGTATCGAGCCGCGCCCAAGCACCAGTGCCGGCGCGGCTCCGATGTCCGCCGCCGAGCGGATGGGCCAGCCGGACGAATTCGCCGCGTTTCTCACCGACGTGACGGTGACGGTCGGCAAGGCGGTCGAAGCATGGCGGGCGCGGATCGCGGAGGCGATCCTGCGCTGGGAAGGCGAAGGATATCGGACGCGGCGGCTCGAGTCGCTGCTCGAGCAGGAAACCCCGCTTGCCCCGGACGAGGAGATCGCCACCTACGCCCGCGACGTGGAGCGGCTGCGGGCGCTCGAAGCCGAGGTGTCACAGTTCGATCCGCAGGCGTCGGGGCAGAGCGTGTTCCGCGACCCGGAGCGGCTTGCCGAGGCGGAGGAGGCGGCGGCGCGCGTGCGCGCCGGTGCGGCGCCGCCGCCCGGGCCTTCCGCCGCCATGCCGTTCAGCACGTTCGCCGTGGGCGCGTCGAACCAGCTCGCCGTGAACGTGGCCCGCGAAGTCCTGGAAGAGCCCGGCCGCCGCTACAACCCGCTGGTACTGCTCGGCAAGAGCGGCGTCGGCAAATCGCACCTGCTCAATGCGCTGGGGCTCGAGCTGGCGCAACAGCCGGGCGCCATCGTGGCGTGCTTGTCGACGCAGGCGTTCATCGACGAGCTGATCCTCGCGATTGACGGCAACCGGATGGAATGGTGGCGCGCCCGCTACCGCCGCTCCACGGCGCTGCTGCTGGACGACATCCACCTGCTGGGCGGCAAGGACCGGACGCAGGAGGAGCTGTTCAATCTGTTCAACCTGTTCCAGGATCTGGAACGACAGCTGGTGTTCACCGCGCCGGCGCACCCCAAGACGCTGCGGGGGATCGAGCAGCGCATCGCCTCCCGGCTGGAAGGCGGCCTGGTGGTAGAGCTGGTCGAGCCGGATCGCGACGTGCGTCGTACGGTCATCCGGCGCGCACTCGGAGCGCAGGATGTGCCCGAGGACCCGGCGCTGAACGACTATCTCGCCGACCGCCCGGCCGATTCGGTGCGCAGCCTGATGGGATTGCTGCAGCGGGTGGTGAGCGCGGCGGCGGCGCAGGACGTGCCCGTGAGTGCCGGACTCGCGCGCGAGGTGCTCGAGGGCGGCACGGCCGCCGAGCGGCGCCGGACCGTCGGATTCCGCACGTCCGGGATCGTCGTGTCGAGCGCGGGCGGCGTGCGCAGCCGCGAGAAGATCGTGTGGGATTGGGCCTCGCCCGCGGACCGCCTGATTGAGGAGCTGCGGTAGTGGCGATCAAGGGTTCGCTGCGGGAAGCCTCCCTGCCGGACGTGCTGCAGCTGCTGGCGCTCGGGCAGAAGACCGGCTGTCTCTCGATCGCCGATCGCTCGAACTTCGGCTACATCTTTTTCGATCGCGGCCGCATCTGCTACGCCTCGATCGTCAACCGCCGCGATCGCCTCGGCGACATCCTCGTCAAGCACGAGAAGATCAGCCAGGAACAGCTCGACGCCGCCGTGGCGCGCCAGGCGCGCGAGCGCGACAAGAAGCTGGGCGAGATCATGGTGGACCAGGGCGCGATCTCGCAGCCCGAGCTCGAGCGCTACATCCGGGTGCAGATCGAAGAGGCGGTGTACTTCCTGTTCACCTGGACGCAGGGCACGTTCAACTTCGAATCCGACGTCCGCCCGGAGCGCCAGGACTTCCTCGTGTCCATCAACCCCGAGTCGCTTCTGCTCGAAGGAGCGCGCCGGGTGGATGAATGGAGCCTGATTGAAAAGAAGGTGCCGTCGTTCGACATCATCTTCATCGTCGATCACGAGCGACTCGACATCAGCGAGGCCACGCTCACCGACATCCAACAGCGGATCCTGCCGTTGCTCGACGGCTCCCGCGACGTCAACCAGGTCATCGAAGACTCCGGGCTGGGGGAATTCGAGATCGGCAAGGCGCTGTACGGGTTGATCACCGCGGGCTTCCTGCACCGCGCGGGACGCACCACCTCGGCGGAGCAGCAGAAGATGAGCGACGCCCGCGTCGAGGAGCACCGCAACCTCGGCGTGGCGTTCTATAAGACCGGGATGCTGGACGAGGCGGCCCGGGAGTTCCGGCGCGTCGCCGAGCTGCGCGCCGGCGATCCCAACGCGTCGTTCTTCCTCGGTCTCGTGGCGCTCAAACAGGCGCGCTGGCGCGAGGCGATGGAATCGCTGCGGTCCGCGGCGGAAAAGGGCGGCAGTCGCCCCGCGGTGCTGCACAATCTGGGATTCGCCTACGAGCAGCTGGGGCGGCTGGACGAAGCCGAAGCGTCGTGCGCCGAGGCGGCGTCGCGGGCGCGGACCGATCCGCGCATCTATCTGGGGTGGGGGATCGTCGCGCTGAAGCGCGGCGACCATACCGGCGCCGGGGGGCGGCTGGACCGGGCCAAGGAGCTGTACGGCTCGCAGCAGCCGCCCGCGGTGTGGTATTGGGCGCGGACCCTGACGGCGGGGTTGGGCAGCGACTTCGAGTCCGCCGAGCACATTGGCGCGGCCGGGATCGCGGCCTATCCGCAGAGCGCGGTGCTGCGCAACAACCTCGCGGTGCTGCGCGAGCTGAGCGGCGATCTGCGCGGCGCCGAGGATCTGGTGCGCGTGGCGATCCAGGACGAGCCGTCGCAGCCGCAGCTCTCCAAAAACCTCGGCGACCTCGCGTATCGCGCCTCGCGCTATGACGAGGCGTGGACCGCGTATCGCCGTGCGGTGGAGCTCGCCCCGGATCTGGGGGACGACGTCTACTTCAAGCTGGGCAACATTGCCTACAAGCGAAACGATCGTGAGCTCGCCGCCCAGCTCTGGCGGCGGGCGCTCGAGCTGAACCCGAATCACGAATTGGCGAAGACGAACCTGGAGACCTTGAGCACGCTGCAGTGAGCGAATCGCCGGAGGAACAAGCGTTCCGGGCCCTGACCGACAAGATCACCCGGGCGCGCGGCATCTGTTGCGACGCGTACAAGGACCGATGCCTGAAGCGGCGCATCGCGGTGCGCATGCGGGCCCGCGGCGTGCACAGCTTCGCCGACTACAGCCGGGTGCTGGACGGCGACGCGCACGAGTACGACCATCTGCTCGATGCGCTTACCATCAACGTCACCAAGTTCTTCCGGAACCCGGAAACCTGGGCGGCGCTGGCGCCGCATCTGTTGGAGCGCTGGCGGGCGAGCGCCGGCGCGTTCATCGCCTGGTCCGCGGGTTGCGCGTCGGGGGAAGAGCCCTACACCGTGGCCATCGGGCTGGCCGAAGTGGCCCGCGGCTCGCTCACCTCCGATCGGCTGCCACACGCGCGGGTCATCGCGACCGACATCGATCGCGTCAGCCTCGAGCGCGCCCAGGCCGCGCGCTATCCGGCGATCGCGTTCTCCGAGATGCCCGTCGAGCTGGCGCGCCGCTGGCTCGAGCCGGCCGCGCCGGACGGCACGCGCGCCCCGGTCGCCGCGATTCGCGCCCTGGTCGATGTGAGACGCCTCGACCTCACCCACGAGCGGCCCCCGGAGACCGCCGGCGGGCTCGACTTGATCGTGTGCCGGAACGTGGTGATCTACTTCGACCGGGAAACCCAGGAGCGGCTGTTCCAGGCGTTCGCCCAGGCGCTGAAGCCCGCCGGTGTGCTGCTCCTGGGCAAGGTCGAGACCCTGGTGGGCCCCGCGCGGGAGCGGCTGCGGCTGCTCGACGCGCGCGAGCGCATCTACCAGAGGCCCGCGTGACCGCACGCGAGCAGTTCGTCCGCGTGGCCGAATGGGCCGTGGAGTGCGAGGGGGTGCTCGTCTCGTTGGGGCTCGGCTCCTGTGTCGCGATCATGCTGCACGATCCGCGCGCATGCATCGGCGGCATGGCGCATGTGCTGCTGCCCTCGAAGAGCCTGTCTCACGACCAGGACAAGCCGGCAAAATTTCCCGAGACCGCCGTGCCGTTTCTGATCCAGCGCCTCGTCGCTGCCGGCGCCGACCGGCATCGGCTGGTGGCGAAGCTCGCGGGCGGCGCCAGCATGTTCGCGCAGCTCATGACGCCGGGCGCGGTACAGATGGGCGAGCGCAACATCGCGGCGTCCCGATCGGTGCTGCGCGAAGTTGCGATTCCCATCATCGGCGAATCCGTGGGCGGCGACCGTGGCCGCTCGGTGCGATTTCACACCGCCGACGGGCGCGTGGAGAGCCACACGGTGGGCGGCGATGCGGTCGTCTTCTAAGGACCGACCCACGGTCCTCGTGGTGGACGACAGCGCGCTGATGCGCCGGGTGCTCAGCGACGTGTTGGGAGGGGAGCAGGGCGAGGGGCCGTTCCGCATTGTCGCCACTGCGCGAGACGGCTTCGACGCGGTGCAAAAGGTGCACCAGCTGCAGCCCGACGTGGTCACGATGGATCTCGAGATGCCGGAGCTCGACGGACTCGGCGCCATCGGATACATCATGTCGGAAACGCCGCGCCCGATCGTGGTGGTGAGCGCGCACGCGGGACCCGGCACGGAGTCGGCGATCCGGGCGCTCGAGCTGGGCGCGGTCGAGATCGTCGCCAAGCCGGTCGACGCGACGCGGCAGGCCCTGGTCGGCATGGGCCCGCGGCTGATCGCGGCGGTGCACGCGGCTCTCGCGGCCGACGTGTCGCGCCTGCCGGTGCTCGCCCGGCCGCCGACACCCGCGCCGCGCGGGCCCGCGCTCGAGCTGGGCCGGCGGGCGCACGTGGCCGTCGCGATCGCGGCATCGACCGGCGGACCGCGGGCCCTGGCCGAGGTGCTGCCGCGGCTGCGGGTGGGCCTGCGGGCCGCGGTGCTGGTGGTGCAACACATGCCGCCGCGGTTCACGCGCAGTCTGGCCGAGCGCCTGTCCAGCATGAGCGCGCTGCGGGTGGTGGAGGCGGACGCGGGCGCTCCGCTCGTGGCCGATACGGCGTACGTCGCTCCGGGCGATTATCATATGCGAGTGACGCCGGCGGAGGACGGTCCCGTGATCGCCCTGGACCAGGGGCCGCCCGTGTGGGGCGTGCGTCCGGCTGCGGACCCGCTGTTTCGCTCCGTGGCCCTCGTGTTCGGGCCGCGCGCGGTGGGGGTCGTGCTCACGGGCATGGGACGAGACGGGGCGGAAGGGTTGCGAGCGATCCATGACGCCGGCGGCGGGGGGTTCGCACAGGACAAGGACTCGGCTGTGATCGCGGGGATGCCCACCGCGGCGTGTCAGGCGGGTGGCGTGGATGCGGTGGTGCCGCTCGCGCAGATGGCCGATCGCGTCGCCGCCGAGCTGGTGCGTCGCGGTGGGAGGGGAGGCCGCGAGTGAGTAAGGGATTCCTGTTGGTGCGTGCCGAACGGCGTCCGTACGGCCTGCCGCTGGACTGTGTCGTCGAAGTGGCGGATCTGATCGAGGTGCTGGAGGTGCCGCGGGCCGAAGTGGCGCTGCGGGGGTTGACGCCGCTGCGCGGGCGCCTGGTGCCATTGGTGCATCTGGCGGCGTTCCTTGGCCGGCGCGCACCGCCGGCGGAGCGGGGTCGCGCGGCCGTACTGGTGCAGCTGGGGGGGCGCTTCGTCGCGTTCGAGGTGGACGACGCGGACGAAGTGGTGCGAGAGGCCCCGCTGCCGGTACCCGATGGCGCTTCGCTGCCGTGGGCCGCGGGCGTGGCGCCGCGTGACGACGGCCTGGTGCCGATTCTGGATCTCGAGGCGCTGGGGGACCGTATCGGATGACGACGACCACCACGGGCGACGACGTCCAGCTGGTCACGTTCCGCGTGGCCGGTCAGGACTTCGCGTTCAACATTTTCCAGGTCGAGCGGATCCTCCGCTACGAATCGCCGGCGCGGCTGCCCAAAGCCCCGGACTTCCTGGAAGGGGTGCTGCAGTACCAGGGCGGGCCGGTGCCGGTGATCGACCTGCGCAAGCGCCTCGGCGTCGAAGCGCCGCTCAAGGACGACACGCGGATCATCGTGCTGGACTGGGATGGCGGCAAGATCGGCTTCGTGGTGGATACGGTGACCGAGGTGCTGCAGATCAGCGCTGGGGACGTGAGCCCGCCGCCGGCGATCGTCAAGGGGCTCGCCGCCGATTACATCACGGGCCTGGTCGGCCGTGAGGCGCGCACCATCATCGTGCTCAACACGGCGAAGCTGCTCGCATCGAAGGAGAAGTTGGCCCTCGCCACGGCCCTCAAGGGGTCGACCTGATGCGCGAATCCCCGATGACCGCCTTGCGGGTCGAATACGACGCGATCGCGCAGCGGCTCGACAACGCCGCCAGTCAGGCGGAGCGGGATGCGGTCAAACAGGAAATCATCTTCTTCTTCAAGCAGGTCGATACGCTGCTCGGTGATGTGGGGCAGTTGAAAGAGGACATCCGGGTGCTGGTGGACAAGTACAAACAGCTGCAGGCGGCGTCCACCGCCGAAGCGGCCGCGCCGGAGTTTACGGGCATTCGTCCCGCTGTGAAGGCCGACCACATCGGGGCGTCGACCTTCATCGAAAAAGGGTGGAGCCTGATCTCGCTCGGCGATCATGACGGGGCGATTCAGGCGCTGCAAAAGGCATTGCAGCTCTCGCCGGGTGAAACCCAGGCGGAATCGCTGCTCGGCTGGGCGCAGATGCTGCACGGCGACTATGACGACGCGCTGTCCACGTTTCAGAAAGTGCTGATGAAAGAGCCCGCCAATTCGCTGGCCCGCATCAACGTCGGCTACATCTGCCTCAAGAAGCGCATCTTCGGCGAAGCGATCGAGCACCTGTCCAAAGCGATTCGCCTCGACAACGATAAGAAGGCGACGCTGTACGCGCATTTCTATCTCGGACTCGTGTATCTGAACCGCGAGATGTACGAAGACGCGCAGACGTTCTTCCAGAAGACGCTGAAACTCGGTCCCAACCTGATCGACGCCTATTACGAGCTCGGACGCGCCTTCTGGTTCGGCGGCGATCAGGAGCAGGCGCGCCGGTCGTGGGACGAGGGATTCAAGGCCAACAAATTCAATCCCTGGGGCCGCAAGTGTCAGGAGACGCTGGCGCTCGTGGCGCAGGGGGAGGCCCCCCCGCGTCCCTGAGGGACCTTCACTAACTGCTTGACGGACTACGGATTACGGACTAGAATGGCTGGCTTATGCCCGACCCGAGCATCGCGCGCTCGCGCTTGCGCTATGGTCCGCGAAATTTCGTTCTGCTGGGCGGCGCTCTGTGCTGCATCGCGCTGGGCTACTGGTTGCTCTCGCGCGGATCGACCACGGCGGCATCGATCCTGCTCGTGCTCGGGTACTGCGTGCTGTTCCCGGTCGGGCTGGCCCTCTAACGACTCGCGTGTACGGGCGAATAGCTCAGCGGTTCAGAGCGCCTGCCTTACACGCAGGATGTCGGGGGTTCGAATCCCTCTTCGCCCACTGGGGTACGACTGCCAACGGAGGTCTAACCGCGTGAGAGTGTTTCGATTGATCGCCGTCCTTACCTTGGGCGGGGCGGGCGTCGCGGCGGCGCAGCTGGCGGTGCCGCAGAATCAGAACCTGGAAAAGCTCTTGATTCTCAACGTGCCCGCCGAGCAAGCGTCGGATTCGGTGACGGCGGTCGCGGTGATCGACGCGGCTCGCGACCGCTTGATCCAGCTCGCGCGCTACAAGGTGACGGTCATTCCGAGAGTCAAGATCTGCGCGGCACTCACGCAGTCGGGGTTTCCCTGCACCGCGCTGCTCACCGACCAGCAGGCCTCGCAGTTGTCGAAAGCGCTCGGCGTCAACTCCTACAACATCGGCCACGTGGGCCGCTCCGGTGGGCGCCTCGGCGCGGCGGTCCGGATCATCTCTGGAGCCGCCGGATTCTCGACATCGTTCAGCGCCGAGGCCGGCACGGTGGGCACAGCGCAGGCGCTCGGGGAGGCAATCGCGCAGCGGCTCAACGTGGTGGTGCGCGCCGCCGAGCACGCGCGCAGCTGCAACGAGGCCCGGGCGCGCAACGCTCTGGAGCGCGCGCTCTCCGAAGCGAACAAGGCGTTCGCCCTCGAGCCGAACCTGGCGGCGGCCAATCTCTGCGTCGCGACGATTCGCGAGGTCCAGCACGCGCCGCCGGACAGCATCATCGCCGCAGCGCACCGCGCCCTGAAAGGCGACCCCGGGAACGCCGAGGCCTGGAATCGTGTGGCCCAGACCTCGATGGTGAAGGGCGACACGCTGGGCGCGCTCGACGCCTACGACTCCCTGTTGGCATACAACGCGGCCGATGTGAATCTGCGCAAAGGACTGGCGTCGCTGCTGCTGCAGCACAAGCAGTACGGTCGCGCCGAGGGGTTGCTCACCACCGGCCTGAAGGTCACGCCGGGCGACCAACAGATGAGCGACATGCGCAAGCGCGTGTGCATCGAGGGCGGCCTGTACGCCTGCACGCTCGAGATCCTGCGCGCGGAGGTCGCGGCCGATACCAGCAAGCTGGCTGACACGACGGAGCTGAAGCTCGCGTTGGCGAACGCTCAGGCGGCGTCGGATACCCAGTCGATGCTGTGGTGGGCGCGGCAGGCCGTGAGACAGTTCCCGGCCTCCGCTTCCTTCTTGAAACAGCTCGGTGGGGCGATGCAGCTCGCCGGACAGGTTGATTCGTCGATTGCCTTCTACCAGAAAGCGCTGGCGCAGAATCCGGGCGACGTGCCCACGAGCCTGCTGATCGCCAAGACGGTCGTCGACCACGCGGTCTGGGACACCGCAGCGGCCCGTCCCCTGCAACAGCGCAACGATACGGCGGGCCTACGCCAGATGCGAGCGCCGTTGATCACCAAACTCGAGGTGGCGCGGCCGTATCTCGCAAGCGGATACGCGTCTCCCGATTCCGCCATCCGGCTCACCACGGCGGTGGTCGGTTTGAGTGGGGGCTCCAAGCTCGCGCAGGCGGGCGCCTACGATGCCGCCTATCCGTGGCTCGACCAGCTGCTGCTGCAGCTCGCGCCGCTGGCACCGGGCGACACGACCGGACCCCGCCAGGCGATTCGCTTGCAGGGCAGTTTCTGGTTCGGGCTCTCGTCCGCGCTCTCGCTCGGCGTACCGTACAAGTCCATGGTGGACGCCAAGAGCTGCGATCAGGCGCGAGTGGTGAACGATCGCATCCAGCGCAGCGTCCAGGCGATCGATCTCGGCGGGCGCGTGGCGCCGAGCGTCGCGATTCAGATGCGCAGCATCCTGATGCAGTACGCCAATCAGATGCCCAAGGTGAAGCAGGCATTCAAGTGCCGAAACTTCTGACGCGTTGAATTGCCTCGGCGCCGACAGTATATTGCGACGCTCCGAAGCAGGGGGCTGTAGCTCAGCTGGTTAGAGTGCCGGTCTGTCACACCGGAGGTCGCGGGTTCGATCCCCGTCAGCCCCGCCTGAACCCGCCTCGCGGGACGCAGTGTCCGGCTCCGCCTGCCTCGGTATGCGGGGCCGTCCTGTTTCACCGAACCGGAGCGTCGATCTGACCGCCACTGCCTTCCACGTGCCTGTCCTCGCGCGCGTCGTGCGGGAATGGGCCGCGGGCGGGCGCCGGGCCGTGGACGCCACGACGGGCGGGGGTGGCCACGCCGCCCTGCTGCGCGCGGCCGGCGCCGAAGTCCTCGCAATCGATCGCGATCCGGACGCGCTTGCCGCCGCCCGCGAAGCGCTCGGCCCCGACGGGTTCACCTACCTGGCGGCGCCGTTCGGCTCGCCCGAGGCGCTCGCCGCTGTGGCGGCGTTCCGGCCCGATCGCGTTCTCGCCGATCTCGGGGTTTCCTCCCACCAACTCGACGAGGCCGGTCGCGGCTTCACGTTCCGACCCGGTGCGCCGCTCGACATGCGCATGACGCTCGGTCGCGGGGCCAGCGCCGCGGATATCCTGAACAGCTGGCCGGAGCCGCGTCTCACCGACGCGTTCGCCGTGGACGCCGACGAGCCACGCGCGCGAGCGCTGGCCCGGGCGATCGTGCGCCGCCGCTTCCACGCCGCGTTCCGGACCAGCGACGACCTGGTGAACGCGATTCGGGAAGTGCTCGGGCGCAGATCCGGGCCGGCGGACTTCGCCCGGCTGTTCCAGGCCGTGCGGATCGCCGTGAACGACGAGCGCGAGCAACTGACGCTGGCGCTGCCCGCGTTCCGGGACGCGCTCGATCCGGGCGGGCGGTTGGGCGTCATCGCGTACCACTCGGGAGAGGACCGCGTCGTGAAGCAGGCGTTCCGGGACTGGGCGCGCACCTGCATCTGTCCGCCGCGCCAACCGGTGTGCACGTGCCGCGACCGGGCGCTCGGGATCGTGCTCACGAGAAAAGCCGTGGTGTCGGACGCCGACGAGATCTTCGTCAATCCGCGGGCACGGTCCGCCAGATTCCGTGCCTTTGCCACGGCGGAGGCGGGTCATGGCGCTTAGAGGCCGTCATTGGTTCGTGTTCTGGCTCGCGGCCGCCTGCCTGGCGTTGTGGCTCGTCGTCTGGCGCCAAAGCGACGGTTTCCGCCTCGCGCGGGAGTTGGGCGACACCCGGACCGCGCGAACGGCGCTCGAGGGTCAGTTGAGCGACTACGAGCGCCGGATCCGGGTGGCCACCAGCCGGGAGCAGCTCATGGGACGGGTCGCTCCCCGCCTCGGGCTGCGATCGCCGCGCGATTCCGAGATCATGCGGATTCCCATGCCGCCCGATTCGGGCGCGGATCGGCGCTGACCGGTGGCCAAGCCTGCCGTACGCCTCCAGGCGCTGGAAGTGGCGCTTCTCACGGGGCTCGCGATCGTCGTGTTGCGCGCCGGACAGGTCCAGCTGATGCAGGGCGGCCGCTACGCCGAGGAGGCCCGCGCCCGCCGCACCGAGCGGATCACGCTCGAGGCGCGGCGCGGTGGTCTCTACGACCGCAACGGTGGGGCGATCGCTCTCACGCAGGAGCGGTATCACGTCGGGGTAGCGGCGAACGAGTTGCGCGATCCGGCGCGCGATGCCGCCGCCATCGCGCGCGCGCTGCGTCTCCCGCTTGAGGTCGTGCGCGCGGGACTGCGCAAGCGCTACGCCTACTTCGGCGGGCCGTTCGGCGCCCTCGACGTGCAGAAGATCCGGGACCTGCGCGGCGTGCATCTGGAGTCGATGCTGCGGCGCTCCTATCCGGTTCCCGGGTTCGCCCGCGCGGTCGTGGGCGCCGTCGGCATCGACGGGCATGGCGCGTCGGGGCTCGAGAAGCACTTCGACAGCCTGCTGGCTGGACGCGAGGGCGCCGCCGTCGTGCTCAAGGACCGCTCCGGCCGCGAATACGAGTCGCCCTCCCGACGTATCGCGGCGCCGGTGCCGGGCGCGGACCTGGTGCTCACCCTGGATGCCGAGCTGCAGGAGATTGCGCAACAGGTCCTGGCCGAGGCGCTGCGCCAGCTGGACGCCGCGGGTGGGGATGTCGTGATCCTGGACCCCAGGACGGGTGAGCTGCTCGCGGTCGCCTCGCTGCGGCGCGACGGCACCACGCCGCCCAGTGCCTTTACCGAAGCCTACGAGCCGGGGTCGCTGGCCAAGATCTTCGCCGCGGCGTCGCTGTTGTCGCTCCAGCGTGTGGGACCCGGGGATCACGTCTCCGGAGAAGGGGGCCGCTACAAGCTGCCCGGGCGCCCCGTGCTGGAGGACGATCACCCGATGCCGCAGTTCACCCTGGCCGACGCCATCGCCGTCTCCAGCAACATTGCGATGGCCAAATTCGTCGCGCGTCTCAAGCGAACCGAGCAGTACACGATGCTGCGCGCCTTCGGGCTAGGGGCGCCGACCGGCGTCGAATTCCCCTCCGAGTCCCCCGGCCGACTGCGGCGACCGTCTGAGTGGTCGGGGACGAGCGCGGTGAGTCTCGCGATCGGCTATGAAGTGGCGGCGTCGCCGCTGCAGATCGCGGCCGCCTACGGCGCCATCGCCAACGACGGCGTGCTCCTGGCCCCGACGCTGGTGCGCGAGATGCGCGATCCCGAGGGCGAGGTGGTGTATCGTCACCGCCCTGAGCCGGTACGCCGAGTCGTGTCGCCCGCGCTGGCGCAGCAGCTGCGGGAGCTGCTGCGTGGCGTGGTGGTTCGAGGCACGGGGACGGGTGTCACGATCGCCCATTTCGGCGTCGCGGCCAAGACGGGGACCGCGCGTCGCACCGTGAACGGCCGCTACGCCCCGGACCAATACGTGGCGTCGCTCGCCACGCTGTTTCCCGCCGACTCGCCACAGATCGTGGTGGTCGTGAAGATCGATGATCCCAACCCCCGCAAGAGGAGTTACTTCGCCTCGCAGACCGTGGCGCCGGTGACGCGCTCGCTGCTCGAACAGGCGCTCGCCTCGCGCACGGCGACCTTGAATCGCGCCCGCATCGCCATGCCGCCGACGCCCGCGTCGGTGGCCGACGCCGGGGAGGACGGCGCCGTGCCCTACGTGGTGCCGTGGCCGTTTCACCCCGACACGGCATCCCGGCGGGGCGAGCGGCGGCTCGTGCCGGACGTCCGCGGGCTGACGCTGCGCGCGGCGGTTCGCACGCTGCACCGGCGGGGCTTCCGCGTGACCCTGCGCGGCTGGGGCATCGCCGACCACACGACGCCCGCCGCGGGAAGCCCCGCGACCCCGGGCTCGGCCATCACGCTGGTCGCGGAAGAGCGATCGTGAGCTCGCTCGGCGAGATCGTGGCGGCGCTGCGCGGCGCGAAGCTGCTCGCCGCGGAGCCGGTCGGCGGGCTGCCGCCGATTACCGGTCTGTCGGCCGATTCCCGCCGCCTCACGGCCGGGATGCTGTACTGTGCCGTCCGCGGTGCCGTGGAGGACGGGCATCGACACGTACCGGCCGCGGTGCGGGCGGGAGCCGCCGCGGCGCTGGTCGAAACACCCGTTCCGTTCGCGCTGCCGCAGATCGTCGTGACCGACGGGCGCCGCGCCGCGGCGGTGGCCGCGGAGACCTGGTTCGGGAGGCCCGCGGCCAGACTCGACCTCGTGGGCGTCACGGGGACGAACGGCAAATCGACGACGGTGACCCTCGCCCGACACGTGCTCCAAACGATGGAGCCGATGGGCGCGATCGGGACGCTGGGAGCGTTCGATCCCACCGGGCTCCCCGTGGCGAGCGAGGCCGGAAATCTGACGACGCCCGGTCCGATCGACCTCCAGGCGACGCTCGCCGCGCTGGTGAGTCGCGGCGCCCGCGGCGTGGCGATGGAAGTGTCGTCGCACAGTCTGGATCAGGGGCGCGTGGACGGGCTCACGTTTCGGGTGGCGGTGTTCACCAATCTGACGCGCGAGCACCTCGACTATCATCGCACCTTCGAGGAGTACTTTCGCGCCAAGGCGCGTCTCGTCGACTACCTGGCCCCCGACGGTCTCGAGGTCGTCAACGTCGACGACCCCGCCTGGCAGAAAATGCGGTGCGCGCACCGCCGCATCACGTTCGGGGAACAGGGCGGGGATGTGACCGCCCGTCGGATCACCGTCGATCCGGGCGGTTCGCGCTTCGAGCTCGTCACCCCGCTCGGCGCGGCGCCCGTCCGGTTGCCGCTGCTCGGGCGCTTCAACGTCGCCAACGCGCTCGGCGTCGCCGCGGCGGCCTGGGGCATGGGGGTGCCGGTCGAAGCAATCGCCGAACGACTGACGCAGGCGCCGCAGGTGCCGGGCCGGATGGAGCGCCTGGCCACGCACCCGTGCACCGTGCTGCGGGACTACGCGCATACGCCGGATGCGCTCGAGCGCGCCCTCGAGGCGCTGCGTCCGATTACGCCGCGCCGCCTGCTCGTGGTGTTCGGCGCCGGCGGCGACCGGGATCGCGGCAAACGCGCCCCGATGGGTGAGATCGCGGCCCGTCTCGCCGATCTCGCGATTGTGACCTTGGATAACCCGCGCACGGAGGATCCGGAGCGGATCCTGAACGAAGTGGAAGCCGGCATGGGGGGGGGTGCCGACACCAGACCGCATCTCCGGATACCTGATCGTCGCCGCGCCATCGCCCACGCGCTGTCGCTGGCCCGGGAGGGCGACACGCTGCTCCTGGCGGGCAAGGGGCACGAGACCTATCAGATCATCGGCAACGTGAAGCAGCCGTTCGACGAGCGCGCCATCATTCGCGAGCTGGGCGCGACGTGAGCGACGCGGCGTTCTGGACCAGCGCGCGCGTCGCCGAGACCCTCGGCCTGCCGGCTCCGGTGGAGGCGGGCTTTACGGGAATCGCCACCGACTCCCGCCAGCTCGCGGGCGGCGAGCTGTTCGTGGCCCTCCACGGCGAGCGGTTCGACGGTCACGATTTTCTCGAGCAGGCGCGGAGCAAGGGGGCGGCGGCGGCCGTGGTGCGGCGGGGAACGCCGCCGCTGCCCGGACTGCCACTGTACGCGGTGGAGGATCCCCGCGGCGCGCTGGGGCGCCTGGCGCGGGCGCGGCGCCGCGCGTTGGCTCCCGGCACCCCGGTCGTCGCGATCACGGGCTCGACCGGCAAGACGAGCACGAAGGAGCTGGTGCGGGCCGCGCTGGCGGTGCGCTATCGTGTCCATGCGACGGCCGGCAATCTCAACAATGAGATCGGGGTCCCGCTCACTCTGCTCGCCGCACCCGCGGAGACCGGGGCACTCGTGGTGGAAGCGGGGGCGAGCGTGCCCGGCGAGATCGCGCGACTGCGCGACGTGATCGAGCCGACCATCGGGGTGGTCACGAACGTGGGGTATTCGCACGTGACGGGATTTGGGTCGCTCGCGGGCGTGCTGCGGGAAAAGCTCTCGTTGCTCGAGGGCGTCCCCGTCGCGGTCGTGGGTACCGAGCCGCCTGAGCTGGCGATCGGAGCCCGGGCATGCACCCGGACGATCGTGGCCGGAGCCTCCGGCTCCGCGGACGTTGTGGCGGAAACCGTCACCCTGGACGCGCAGGGACATTGCCGGCTCCGATGGCACGGGCGGGAGGTGACGCTGGGGCTGTTCGGGTTGCATCAGGCCGAGAACGCGATGATCGCCCTGGCCGTAGCCCGCGAGGCCGGCGTGGAGCCCGCAGCGGCCCTTGGCGGGATCGCGGACGCGCGTCTCGCGGGGGGACGTGGGCGGGTGCTCACCGTCGGTGACCTGACGATCATCGACGACACGTACAACGCCAATCCGGCGTCGCTGCGGCGCGCCGTTGAGTCCGCCGCCTGGCTCGCCGGCCAGCGCCAGCGCCCGCTGGTGGTGGTCGTAGGTCCGATGTTGGAGTTGGGGCCGGAGAGTGCGAGATTGCATGCGACCGCGGCGGCCGAGATCATCGGGTGTGAGCCGGCGCTCGTGGCCGTCGTGGGGGAGTTCGCGGCGTCGTTTGCGCCCTACCGGGACCGGTTGGGCGAGCGGCTGCTGGTCGCGGCCGATGCGGAAGGGCTGGGGCCGCGGCTCAAGGCCGCGCTCCACGGCAACGAGGTCGTCCTGCTGAAGGCGTCGCGCGGCGTCGCTCTGGAGCGGGTACTGCCTCACCTCGGCTGAGGAGGATACCGGGCCCCGTGTTCTATCATCTGCTGGCTCCACTCGCCAAGCAGCATATCCTCCTCAATCTCTTCAATTACATCACCTTCCGCGCGGCCGGCGCGACGCTGACCGCGCTGGTGCTCGCGTTCGCCGTGGGCCCGTGGGTGATCCGCCGACTGCATGCGATGGGCGTGGGGCAGGTGATTCGGGGCGAAGGTCCGTCGACCCATCAGGAGAAACGCGGCACGCCCACGATGGGCGGCCTGATCATCATTCTGGCGACCGTCGTCCCCACGTTGCTGTGGGCTCGGCTCGACACGCGCTACGTGCTGGTGGCTGTGGCCGCGACCCTGTGGATGGGGCTGATCGGATTCGTCGATGACTACCTCAAGATCGTGCGCGGCAAGTCGCAGGGCCTCGTCGCGCGGTGGAAACTGGTCGGGCAAGTCTCCTTCGGTCTGGCGCTGGGGATCGTGCTCGTGCTGTGGCCATTCGTCCGTGACATGGCGACGTTCACGCAATTGCCGCTGTTCAAGTACATCTTCCTCGCGCTGCCGTGGCCGCTCTATATCGCGTTCGTCACGTTCGTGGTCACCGCGAGCTCCAACGCGGTGAATCTGACCGACGGACTGGACGGACTCGCGACCGGACTCACCGCGATCGTGGCCGGCGCGTTCGCGGTGTTCGCCTATCTCTTCGGCCGTGTCGACACGTCCCGCTACCTGGGTGTGATGCACCTGACGGGATCCGGCGAGCTGGCGGTGTTCTGTGGCGCGCTGATGGGCGCCGCGCTCGGCTTCCTGTGGTTCAACGCGTATCCGGCCCAGGTGTTCATGGGCGACACCGGCGCGCTGGCGATCGGCGGCGCCCTGGGCACGGTGGCCATCCTGCTCAAGGCGGAGTTCCTGCTGCTCATCGCGGGAGGCGTCTTCGTGGCGGAAACCGTCTCGGTGATCCTGCAGGTCAACGTATTCCGCTGGAACAAGTGGCGACGCGGCAAGCAGTATGCGGAGGCGCACCGCGTGTTCCGTATGGCGCCGTGGCATCACCACTTCGAGAAGCTCGGTTGGTCGGAGCCGCAGGTGGTGACGCGGTTCTACATCCTCGGCTTTCTGTGCGCGATGCTGGCGCTGGCCACCCTCAAGGTCCGATGACGCTTCCCGAGGCCTGGCGACGCGGGGAAGTGGCGGTCCTCGGCCTCGGCAAGAGCGGCGTCGCGGCCACGCGCCTCCTGGTGCAAGCGGGTGCCCGCGTGTACGCCAGCGATGCTGCCGCCACGCCCGGCGCCGGCGCTGCAGTCGAAGCGTTGCGCGTGCTCTCGGGCGTGACCATCGAGCTCGGGCATCATGACCTGGACCGGATCCGACGCGCCAGCGGCGTCGTTGTTTCGCCGGGGGTTCCTCCGGACGCGCCGCCGGTCACCGCCGCCCGCGGCGCTGGCGTCCCGATCGTATCCGAGCTCGACCTCGGGTTCCGGGCGTTGGCCGACACTCCGTGCATCGCGGTCACGGGTACCAACGGCAAGACGACCACGACGGCGCTCGTGGCGCACCTGTTGCAGACGACGGGCCTGCGAGCGGAGGCGGCGGGGAACATCGGTCGTCCGCTGGCGGACGTGGCGCTGGATCCCGCGGGTCTGCGATGGCTCGCGGTGGAAGTGTCGTCGTTCCAGCTCCACGACAGCCCGGATTTCGCGCCCGCCATCGGGGTGCTGACGAACCTGGCTCCCGATCACCTGGACCGCTACCCGGACATCGCGGCGTACTATGCCGACAAGCGGTTGCTGTTTCGCAATGCGACCGACGCCAGCGTGTGGATCGTGAACGGCGACGATCCCGCGGCGTTGGCACTCGCGGCCGACGTTGCCGGGCGGCTGGCTCGGTTTTCCCTGCGCGGGCCGGCCGATGGCTGGTACGACGCCGCCGAGCGCACCCTCCGCCTGGGTGGGGCCGCGCTGTTGCCGCGCGATGCGCTGGCGCTGCTGGGGAACCACAACGTCGCCAATGCCCTGGCGGCGAGCCTTGCGGTGCTCGAAGCCGGAATCGGCCCGGCGGCGATCGGCCATGGGCTGCGCAGCTTTCGGGCGCTGCCGCACCGGCTCGAGCCGGTAGGGGAGGTCGGCGGTGTTCAGTGGATCAACGACTCCAAGGCGACCAACGTCGCCTCCACCGTGGTGGCGATCGAAGCGATGGATCGGCCTTTCGTGCTGTTGCTGGGAGGGCGTCACAAAGGAGAGCCGTATACGCGGCTCGCCCCTCTGCTCAAAGAGCGGTGCCGCCTCGTTCTCGCCTACGGCGAGGCCGGGCCGCTGATCGTGCGGGACCTGGCGGGACAGGTGCCGGTGGAGCGCGGCGGCGATTTCGCCGACGTCATGGCCCGCGCCCGGCGAGCGGCGCGCCGCGGTGAGGCGGTGCTATTGTCACCTGCCTGCTCGAGCTACGACCTGTTCTCGAATTACGAGGAGCGAGGCGCGACGTTCCGACGCCTCGCTCTCGCGGCATGATCGAACGGCGCTGGGAAACGCGGCTGCTCGCGGTCGTCGCGATGGCGCTGTCGATGATCGGCATCGTCGCCGTGTACGGCGCCTCGAGCCTGCTACGCGACAAGGCCGGTGGGGTCGTGGGCTCGAGTTATGCGCTGAACCAGGCCGTCGGTCTTCTGGTGGGTGGGGTGCTGGCCACGATCGTCGCCCGGCTCGACTACCACGTGTGGGAGCGGTACGCCTGGCCCCTGCTCGGCATGGTCGCGATCCTGCTGGTGGTGCCGCTGCTGCCGTTCACGCGTTCGATCGCACCCGTGTTGAACGGCGCCCGGCGCTGGGTCTACCTCGGCCCATTGGGGGTGCAGCCGTCCGAGCTCGCCAAGATCGCCGTGGTCGTCTGGACGGCGATGCTCGCGGCCAAGAAGGGCGAGCAGATGCGGAGCTTCCAGCGCGGCGTCGTGCCGGTGATGGTGATCGTGGCGCCGGTCGTCGCCCTGATCTTCCTCGAGCCCAATCTCTCCATGGCGTTGCTGGTGACCCTGCTCGCGGGCGTGGTGATGTTCGCGGCAGGGGCGAAGATCGGCCATTTTCTGCTGCTCGCCGTGGGCTCGGCTCCGCTCGTCTTCGGCGCGGTCGCGACGGCGCAATACCGGGTGGCGCGGGTGCTCACCTTCTTGAATCCGGGGAGCGCTCCCAGCGAGGCGACCTGGCAAGTACACCAGTCGCTCGTGGGGATCGGGGCGGGTCAGCTGTTCGGCGTAGGCATCGGGCAGGGCCAGCAGAAACTCGGCTACCTCCCGTACGCCTACAGCGATTTCATCTTCTCCACTCTCGGTGAAGAGTGGGGCTTCATCGGCGTGCTGGGACTCGCGCTCGGATTCGGCCTGTTCGTCTGGCTCGGCTTTCGCATCGCGCGCTCGGCCCGCGATCCGTTCGGCCAGCTCCTGGCGGCGGGCCTGACGGCGCTGATCGGGCTGAGCGTCGTGCTGCACGTCGGGGTGAACCTCGCCGTGCTCCCCGCCACCGGCATCACGCTGCCGTTCGTTTCCAATGGACGATCCAGTCTGCTGGTTGTGCTCATCGCCACGGGGATTCTGGTCAGCGTCGGGCAGGGGCGAGGCGCTGGAGCCGCCTCGGCGCCGCCGCGATCGTCGCGCCGGGCGCGAGCCGCGCGCAGCGCGTGAAGATCCTGTTCGCCGGCGGCGGCACGGGCGGACACCTCATGCCCGCGCTCGCGCTCGCTCAGGCGTTGCGCGACGCGCGCCCCGATGTGGAACCAGTCTTGGCGGGAGCATTGCGGGGGATCGAGGCTGACATCCTGCCGCGGCATGCGTTCCGGCATTACCTCCTGCCCATGGAGCCGCTGTACCGGCACCAGTGGTGGCGCAACCTGCGCTGGCCGCTCCTGGCGTGGCGCGTGTGGCGCTCCGTCGGCCGGATGCTCATTCTCGAGCGACCCGATGTCGTCGTCGGGACGGGAGGGTACGCGGCCGGTCCCGTCGTGTGGCGGGCGCAACGGCTGGGGATTCCAACGGCGCTGCAGGAGCAGAACGCGATCCCGGGCCTCACGACGCGCTGGCTGGCGCGTCGCGCCCGCCAGATTCACCTCGGCTTCCCCGAGGCGGCGAGCCGGTTGCGCCCGGGGCCACACACGGAGGTGTTCGCACTGGGCAATCCGATCCGCCCGCCCGCGTCCGCTGAGCCGGGTGATCGGGCGACTGCGCTCGCGGCGTTCGGTCTCGACGCTTCGCGTGCCACAGTACTCGTATTCGGCGGCAGTCAGGGGGCTCGCGTCATCAATTACGCCGTCGCCGGCGCGCTCGAGCACCGCGGACTGGAGAACGTGAACCTGCTCTGGGGCACCGGGCCGGCGCACGCCAGTACGTTCGCGCGCTACGCGGTGAATGGGCGGGTCGTGGTGCAGGGGTTTTTCGATCCGATCGCGCGCGCGTATCGTGCGGCCGACATCGTCGTGTGCCGGGCCGGGGCGATGACGACGGCGGAGCTGTGCGCGTGGGGGAAGGTCAGTGTGCTCGTGCCGCTCGCGCATGCCGCGGCGGATCATCAGGTGTACAACGCGCGCGCGCTCGAGGCCCGTGGCGCGGCCGTCGTGCTCGCCGAGGCCGAGGTCTCCGGTCGCACCCTCGCGGCGCGCGTCGACGAGCTGTTACACGACGCTCCCCGTCGCGATGCCCTCGCCGCGGCGGCGGGGGAGCGGGGACGTCCGTCGGCGGCCGCCGACATAGTGTCAAGATTATTGACACTGCCGGGTGATTGACGGTAGCTCTTTTCTAAGTCACGATAATTCCCTATATTAGCTCCCCACAGATGACCTTGTTTGCAACCGACGGTGATTCCCGCTCAATCCACTTCATGGGTATCGCCGGAGCGGGGATGAGTGCCCTGGCGCTGCTGGCCAGGCGCCGCGGGGTGCCTGTAAGCGGTTGCGATAATGACACTTCCGGTGCTGCTGACCTCGAGGCGCTGGGCGTACCCGTGTGGCGCGGGCATGACCCAGCCCATTTGGACCAGGCGCGCGCCGTCGTGGTGACGGCGGCGGTGCCGATGGATCACCCCGAGCTGGCGCGCGCCCATGCGCGCGGGTTGCCGGTGGTGCGCCGGGCCGATGCGCTTGGCGCCATCGTCGCCGGGGCGACGGTCGTGGCCGTCGCCGGCACGCACGGCAAGACGACGACGGCCGCGATGGCGACGCATGCGCTCGCGGCTGCTGGACGGGATCCCACGGGTCTCGTGGGCGGGCGGGTCGCCGCGTGGGGCGGGAACGCGCGCATCGGGGACGCATCGCTCTACGTGGTGGAAGCGGATGAGTTCGACAAGGCGTTTCTGTCGCTCGCCCCGACCATCGCGGTGATCAACAACGTCGAAGCGGATCATCTCGAATGCTACGGCGGCCGGGTGGACGAGCTCGAAGCCGCGTTCGTACAATTCGCGCGCAGCGCGCGGCGAGCCATCGTCGGCACGGACGATCCCGGCGCGGGGCGTGTGGCGGCGGCACTCGACGTGCCGGTGTGGCGTTTCGGCACGGCGGCCGGGTGTGATGTGTGCATCACCGACGTGGTGCAGGGGCCGGATGGCTCGCGCGCCTTGCTCACGCTGCCGGGCGCGCGTCCGATCACGTTGCGCCTCCGGTTGCCGGGGCTGCACAACGTGCGCAACGCCGCGGCAGCGCTCGCGGTGGTCCGGGCGCTCGATGCTGATCTCGGACGAGCCGCGGCCGCGCTGGCGGAGTTCGGCGGTGCGGCTCGGCGCTTCGAGCGAATCGGTGAAACGTTGGGGGTGACCGTGATCGACGACTACGCACACCACCCGAGTGAAGTGCGGGCCACACTCGCCGCAGCCCGGCAGGCGTTTCCGAGCCGACGGCTGGTGGCGGTGTTTCAGCCCCACCTCTATTCCCGCACCGCGCTGCACGGTGACGCGCTGGGGCGCGAGCTTGCGGCCGCCGACCAGGTGGTCGTGGCGCCGATCTATGCGGCGCGCGAGCAGCCACTGCCCGGTGTGACGGCGGAACTGGTGGCCGCGGGTGCCCGAGCGGCCGGCGCGCAGCCCGTGACGGTGGAGCGTGCCGCTCTGGCGGAACGGGTGGCGGAGCTGGTTCGGCCCGGGGACGTGGTGCTGACGCTGGGTGCCGGGGATGTCACGCGCGTTGGCCGCGATCTGCTCGCGCTCCTGGAGCCTCGGTGACGGCGCGCGGGCGGCGGGTCGCGGTCGGGCTCGCCGCGGTGCTTGCGGCGTGGGTCTTCGGGCCGCGCCTGCTGCGCCATGTCGGGTTCTTCCGGGTGCGCCAGATCGAGCTCGTCGGGGTGCGCTACCTCGCGCCCGACGCCGTGATCGGCGCCCTGCATCTGGGGCCGAGCGCCAGCGTGTTCGACGACCTGGATCCGCTCGCCGAGCGCCTGCAGGGCCTGCCGGGCATCGCCGCAGCGCGGATTGTGCGGCGGTTCCCCGGTGCGCTGAAGCTGATCGTACGTGAGGACGAGGCGGTGGCGCTGGTGCCGGGTGTGGCGGGCGGGCCGCTCACGGTCGTGGACGGAGCCGGCCGCCCCATGCCCTTCGATCCCTCGCTCGGCGCGCCGGATTTGCCGGTGGCGGAGAGCGCGGATACCGATCTCGTGAGCGTGCTGGCATTGGTCCAGTCGGTGGACCCGGCGTTGTTCGCGTCGATCTCGTCGGCGCGCGCCGATCGGCACGCCGTCACGCTGCAGCTCTCAGGGCGGCGCCTGTTGGTGCAGCGGGATGTCGGTCCGGAGGTGATTCGCGCCCTGCAATTGGTCGCACACGATCTGACGGTGCGCCGGCAGCCGCATGCGGAGCTCGACGCGCGCTTCGCGGGTCAGGTCGTCGTGCGGCGCGCGAGCCGGGCGGGGACGTGACGCGCGATCGTCGTCTGGTAGCGGGACTTGATCTGGGCAGCACCAAGACCTGCGCGGTGATCGCGGAGGTGGTCGGGGATCTGCCGCGGACGCCCCTGGCGAAGGTGCTGGGCGTGGGCCTCGCCAAGAACACCGGGGTGCGGCGCGGGGTGGTGCGGGACATCGACGAGACCACACGCTCGGTGACCGGGGCCATGCGCGATGCGGAGCGCATGTCGGGCGTCAAAGTGGGCGCGGTCACCTGTGGCATCGCGGGAGAACACGTGTCGGCGCGTGGCTCATCGGGCGTCGTCGCGGTGAACGGCGACGAGATCACGGCGGGAGACGTGGCGCGGGTGAACGAGGTCGCCCGCGCCGTTTCGCTCGGACCTGACCAGGAGCTGCTGCACGACATCCCGCAGGAGTACATGGTCGATCAGCAGCGCGGCATCTCGGATCCGGTGGGGATGACCGGGATGCGGCTCGAAGTCGAGATGTACCTCGTGACCGTGCAGTCGACCGCCGCCCAAAACCTGCGCAAGGCGGTGCAGCGGGCCGGCTATCGCGTGGTCGATCTCGTGCTCGAGCCCCTGGCCGCGTCGTACGCGGTGCTGACCGACGACGAGAAGGAGCTGGGCGTCGCGCTGGTGGAGGTAGGCGGGGGCTCGACCGGTGTCGCGCTCTTCCACGAGGGCAAGATCCGGCACGTCGCGTCGCTCAAGTACGCCGGGGCCCACGTGACGAACGATCTCGTGCAGGGGCTGGGCGTGACCCAGGCCGACGCCGAGCGGTTGAAGGAGCGGCACGGCATCGCCTACGCGCCGCTGGTCGATGCGTCGGAGATGATCAACCTGCCGTCCACGCAGGGGCAGGGCGCCCGGCAGGCGTCGCGCGAGCTGCTGTCGCATATCATTCACCAGCGGCTGGACGAGATCTTCATGCTGGTGGGGCGCGAATTCGAGCGCGCCGGGTACGGCGGCGGCCGCCTGCCGGCGGGCGTGGTGCTGACCGGTGGGACGGCGCATCTTCCCGGCCTGGTCGAGTTGGCGCGCGAAGTCTTCGCCGTGCCGGTGCGGGCGGGCGCGCCCGAGCTCGGCATTTCCGGCCTGGTGGACAGCGTGCAGGCGCCGCGCTATGCGGTGCCGGTGGGGCTCGTGCTGTACGGGGCGCGACGGCTGGCGCAGGGTGTGGCTGGGGTGGGGGCGAGCGCAGGGAACGGCAGCGTCGAGCGGATGTTGGGACCGCTCAAGCGATGGCTGCAAGACTTCTTCTGATCGAGGGCCCGAGGGAGCCATGATCTTCGAACTGGAAGAGACGGTCGGACAGCACGCGCGCATGAAAGTCGTCGGCATCGGCGGGGGCGGCGGCAACGCCCTGAACCGGATGATCGACGAAGGCGTGGCCGGAGTCGAGTTCATTGCGGTCAACACCGACGCCCAGGCGCTGGAGAAGAACCGGTCCGGGTTGAAGGTCCAGATCGGCAAGAAGCTCACGCGCGGACTGGGCGCGGGTGCGCGGCCCGAGATCGGCCGCCAGGCGATCGAAGAGAACCGGGACGAGGTGCTGCACGCGTTGCAGGGCGCCGACCTCGTGTTCGTCACCTGCGGTATGGGCGGCGGCACGGGCACGGGTGCCGCGCCGATCATCGCCCAGGTTGCCCGCGATCTGGGGGCCCTCACGATCGGCATCGTGACCAAGCCGTTCCTGTTCGAAGGCCGCAAGCGCATGCGCCAGGCCGAAATGGGCATCGCCGAAATGCGCAAGCACGTGGATACGATGATCGTGGTCCCCAACGAGCGCCTGCTCGCGGTCGTGGGGAAGGGGATTCCGTTCCAGGACGCGCTCAAGAAGGCCGACGAGGTCCTGCTGCACGCCACCCAGGGGATCTCCTCGATCATCTGCGTGACCGGCGAGGTGAACGTAGATTTTGCCGACGTGCGGACCGTGATGCAGAACGGCGGGACGGCGCTGATGGGCACCGGCACCGGCCGGGGAGAGAATCGCGCCATGGAAGCGGCGCAGCAGGCGATCAGTTCTCCGCTGCTCGACAACATTTCCATCGCCGGCGCCACCGGGGTCCTGATCAACATCACCGGCGGCCCGGACTACACGTTGGGTGAGGTGACGCAGATCAGCGAAGCGATCCACGACGCCGCCGGCGACGACGCCGAGATCATCTTCGGCGCCGTGCGCGACGCGGCGATGCAGGGGGAGGTCCGCGTCACCGTGATCGCCACCGGGTTCGATCGGACCGCGGCCGGCGCCGAAGCGCCCGCCGGCGCTCCCTCGGCCCGTCCGGCGGCCGGCGTGCTGCCGTTCGAGAAACGACCGGCCCGGCCGACGCCCACGGCGCCTCCGGGATTTGCCAAGCCGGGCGAAACGACGCCGCCGCGCCGCCCATCGACCCCGGGGGGCGGGCAACCGGAGGTGAACGAAATGGAAATCCCGACCTTCATTCGTCGGCAAATGGACTGATGGCGCGACGCGGCGTGGTGGCCGTGGGCGTGTTGCTTGGCGCGGGCGTCGCCGGCTGGGCGCTGCGCGGTGGCTGGCCGTGGCCGGCCACGGTTCGCGCGCCCGTCATCCGCATCAGTGACGCCTATCGGGAGTTCGCCGACACCCTGGGAGTCCGCGAGACACTCTCCGACGTGCTGGCCCGCGCCGGCATCACGGGCGCGCACTATGCCGCGTTCGTCGCGTCCGCGACTCACCTCGATGCGCGCCGGCTGCGTCCCGGGTTGGTGTTTCAGTTCCGCCGCCCGCTCACCGATTCCGTCGTCGACCGGCTGGCGGTGCGGGTCGGCCCCGAGCGCCGGCTCTGGTACGCGCACGATTCCAGCGGCTGGTCGGAGCGCGAGGAGCAGATCGCGTGGCTGCCGCGGCGGTTCCGGATACAGGGGACGATCACGACTTCGCTGTACGAAGCGCTCGATGCCGCGCTCTCCGACACCGTGCTGCCGGCGGTCGAGCGCCAGGCACTCGCGTGGGCGATCGCTGACGTGTACGACTGGGAAGTGGACTTCACACGCGACGTGCGATCCGGCGACCGCTTCGAAGTGTTGTTCGACCGGCTGGTTTCGCGCGAGGGAGAGCGGCGCTTCGGGCGTGTGGTGGCGGCTCGCGTGGATGTCGCGCACACCCCGACCTACGCGTTCTTTTTCGAGACCGACACGGTGCGGGGCCAGGGTGGTTTCTTCGACGACCGCGGGCGCTCGCTCAAGCGGGCCTTCCTGCGCGCCCCGCTCCAGTTCCGTCGCATTTCCAGCCGCTTCGGCGGACGGGTCCATCCCATCCTCGGCAGCCACCGTCGGCACGCAGGCGTGGATTACTCCGCCGCCTACGGCACGCCGGTGCGCGCGACGGCGGACGGCATCGTGACGCACGCCGCCCGGGAGGGCGGCTATGGCAACCTGATCGAGGTGCGTCACGCCAACGGCATCCGGACGCGCTACGGCCACCTGTCGGGGTTCGCCCGCGGCTTGCGCGTCGGCGCGCACGTCACGCAGGGTGAGACGGTCGGCCTCGTGGGTTCGACCGGGCTCTCCACCGGTCCGCACCTGCACTATGAGTTCGTCATCAACGGTCGCCCGACCAATCCCCAGCGGACCAACGCGGGGGCGGGGGCGCCGATCCCGCGCACGTTGCAGGCCGCATTCGAGGCCGTGCGCTCGGCGCTCGCGCTCGAGCTCGAGCCGCCTCGATCGGTGAGCGGCGTCGTCACGGTCGACTAACTTCCGCTTCACTGGTGGATCTCTATCCCGCCGTTGACATCCGGGGCGGGCGCATCGCCCTTTCGGAGGCGCTCGCATGCGTCGCCGGCTGACCCTCGAGCTCGCGCTGTTGCGGGCGGTGGCGCTCGGCGCGCTGCTCCTCCTCCTCGTCAATCCGGTGGGCTCGCGGCCCGGAGGGGCGAGCGTGCCTCCACTGGTCCTGCTCGACGCCTCGCTCAGCATGGCCGGTGCGAACGGGGTCTGGCGCGCCGCCCTCGACTCGGCGCGGCGGCTGGCGGCGGAGGGGGAGGGCCTGATCTGGCGCTTCGGCGATGCCGTCACCGCCTTCGACACCGGCGCTCCAGGCGCCGGTCGCAGTCGCCTCGGCCCGGCGCTCGCCGCCGCCGCCGGCCGAAGCGGGCCGATTACCGTCGTGACCGACGGCGCCATCACCGACTCGGCGGATGTCCCCGACGATCTGCGGCGCAGATCCCGGATCGTGGTGTTGCCCCGGGCAGAATTCTTCGATGCGTTCATCGCGTCCGTTGACGGACCGAGGCGGGTCGCGGTGGGAGACACGATCCGGCTGCGGGTGGCGTACGGAACGGCCGGGAGGAGGGATGGGGGACGAGGGACGACGGCCGCTCTGACCGTCATGCTCGACACACGCCGTCTCTTGACCAGGTCCGTGACCCTCCCCGACAGCGGAATGCTGGTTACCGAGCTCACCCTTCCCTCCTCTCTCCTCCCCCGTCCCGGCCTTCAGGCCCTCGAGGTTCGCCTCACGGGTGTTTCTGACGCCGAGCCGCGCGACGACGCACGCTGGTTCGTGTTGCACGTGAGCCCGCAACCGACGGCCGTCGTGCTGGCCTCGCCGCCCGGGTGGGAGGCCCGCTTCTTCGCCCAGGCGCTGGCCGACGTCGCGCGCGTCCCCGTGAAGCTGTTCGTGGAGACGGAGCCGGGCCGCTGGCGTGACGCGGCGACCCTGGCGCCGGCGTCGGCCGACGCGGTTCGGCGGGTCGCGTCCGGGGCACGCCTCGTCGCCCTGCTCGGCGTCCCAGATCGTGTCGCCCCGTTTCGACGACCCAGCGGGGTCGTGTGGTGGCCGCTCACCGGGGCGTCCAGCGGCGATTGGTATGTCGATCCGCCTCCCGCCTCGCCGCTCGCCGGGATGCTCGCCGGCGTGGCCTGGGACTCCCTGCCCCCGGCGACGGCGGTAACCGAGCTGTCGGATGTCGCGGACGTCTCGGTCTTGCTCACGGCTCGACTCGCCCGTCGCGGTCCGGGCCGGCCGCTCGTGGTGGTGCGCGATTCGGCGGGGATGCGGGTGGTGACCGTGGCCGGTGCGGGGCTGTGGCGGTGGGGGTTCCGGGGGGGCGCGTCGGCGGAAGCGTACCGCGCCTTCGTGGCGGCGGTGGCCGATTGGCTGCTCGCGGAGCAGGGAGCAGGGAGCAGGGAGCGGTTCGGGCCGGCGACGCTCGAAGCGCCGAATGGCGTGCCGCTGGAGTGGCGTTGGTTTGGCCGATCGGTCCCGCGCCCCGTCCGGGTGACGCTCGAATCGGAGCTCGCGCCGGTCACTAAGACGCTGCATTTCGACGCGGGCGGGCGCGCTGATCTGCTGTTGCCTCCGGCCGTGTACCGGTGGCGTGCGGTGGACGGACCGGAGCGCGGCGTGGTCGCCGTCGAGCGCTATTCCGACGAATGGCGCCCGGCCCCCGCTGTGGTTTCGGCGCAACCGGGGGAGCCGGCGGGTTCACGACGCGATTTCGCGGCGCGCGATCGGTGGTGGTTGTTCGCCCTGGTCTTGACGGCGTTCGTTGGCGAGTGGGTATGGCGGCGGCGCCAGGGGCTTCCCTGATGGGACTGTGGCAGCGCCGCGCGAACGCATTCGGACGAGATGATGCGGAGCCGCCCACCGTCGCGCGTCGGCTGGTTCGCGGGTAGATGCCGCTCGAGCTCCGTTCCCCCGTCAAATTCCTGAAGGGTGTCGGGCCGCGCCGCGCCGAATCACTGGCACGGCTCGGCGTGCGCACGGTCGGCGACCTGGTGTATCACGCGCCGCACCGCTACATCGACGCGACGACCCTGACGCCCTTCGCCCGAGCGCGCGTCGGCGAAGAGCTCACCGGGGTGGGTCGGGTCGCCTCCACCGGCATTCTGCCCACCCGGCGCGGCCTGCGCGTGTTCCGTGCGCTGCTCAAGGACGATTCCGGTCTGATCGAGTGCGCGTGGCCGGGCCAACCGTTCCTGGAACGCCAGATCGTGAAGGGGCAGCTGCTGCTCGTGACGGGGCCGGTGCGCTATTACCACGGCCGGCAGCTGGTGCCGCGTGAATTCCTGGTCTTGGCGGACGAGCGCGAGGCAACGCCGGAGCGTGGGCTCATCCTGCCGGTCTATCCGGCCACCGAGGGGCTATCGCACAAGCAGATCCGCGGCCTCCTCCAGCAGCACCTGGATGCGTTGCTGCCGCTGGTGGTCGATCCCCATCCGGCGGCCCTGCGCACCGCGATCGGCGTCCCGGCGCTCGCCACGGCGCTTGCCGCCGTGCACCGGCCGGCGACCCTGGACCAGGCCGAAGCTGGACGCCGCCGCCTGGCGTTCGACGAGTTCTTCGACCAGCAGCTGGTGCAGGCGCGTGCCCGGTTCCTCGCCAAGCGCGCCCGGGCCGGTATCCGCTTCACCCTCAGGCGGGAGCTGACGACCAAGCTCAAGGACCACCTGCCGTTCGAGCTGACGGTCGATCAGCGCCGGGCGATTCGCGAAATTGCCGACGACATGGCTGCGCCCGAGCGAATGCATCGCCTGCTGATGGGCGACGTTGGCACCGGGAAGACCGTCGTGGCGCTGTTTGCGATGCTGTTGGCGGTGGAGAACGGCTACCAGGCAGCACTCATGGCGCCCACCGAGCTGCTGGCCGAGCAGCACATGGCGACCCTCACGCGACTGCTCGACCCGCTGCAAATCCGGCCGGACCTTCTGGTGGGGCGGGGTACGGCCGCGGAGAAGGCCGCGGTGCGGGACCGCTTCGCCTCGGGAGCATCGCGGGTGATCGTGGGCACTCATGCGCTGATTCAGGAATCGGTCCGGTTCCACCGGCTGGGCCTGGTCGTCATCGACGAGCAGCACCGGTTCGGAGTGGAACAACGCGCGGCGCTCGCCGGCAAGGGAGACGCCCCGGATGTGCTGCTCTTGACCGCCACGCCGATCCCTCGGTCCATGGCCTTGACCCTGTACGGCGACCTCGACGTCACGACTCTGGTCGAACGGCCGCCGGGGCGTGGAACGATCAAGACGGCGCTCCGGGGCGAGACGGCCCGCGCCAAGATCTACGAGTTCATTCGGCGCGAGTGCGCGGCCGGGCGGCAGGCGTACGTGTTGTATCCCGTGATCGAGGAATCGGAGAAAACCGATCTCAAGGCGGCGACGACGATGGCCGAGCGGCTCGCCAAGGTCTTCAGGGAGTTCCGGGTCGGCCTGGTGCACGGTCGACTCAAGGCGGAGGAGCGGGACGCCGTGATGCGCGGATTCCGTGACAACGCTGTTTCGGTACTGGTCGCGACGAGCGTGATCGAAGTCGGCATCGACGTACCCAATGCGTCGGTGATGCTGATCGAGCACGCCGAGCGGTTCGGGTTGGCGCAGCTGCACCAGTTGCGCGGTCGGGTGGGCCGGGGAGTGGCCGCCAGCCACTGCATCCTGCTGTCGGACGCGCACGGCGCGGCGCAGCGGCTGCGGCAGTTCACGGAAACCGACGACGGGTTCAAGATCGCCGAGCTCGATCTGGCCTTGCGGGGCATGGGTGAGCTGGCGGGTGCCCGTCAATCGGGCGGGGTGACCCTCAGGTTCGCGAACTTCGCCACCGATCTCGATCTCCTGGAGGCGGCTCGTCGGACCGCGGGCGCGATGATCGCGCGGGACCCGGCATTGGAGCGGCCCGAGCACGCGGTGTATCGGGAGAATGTGGTGCAGCGGTATGAGAGGGGGTTTGAGCTGTTTCGGGTGGGGTAAGAAACGCGATCAGCGATCAGCTATCGGCTGTCGGCCAACGCCTCAGCTGAAGGGTGGTGGCGCATTTCGGTTCGCGTTGACAGCCCACAAGGCCGCCACTAGTATGCCGCGCCTATGTCGGACACGCGTCGAATCGAGGCGCTCCCCGCGCTGGCGGGTCAGGCCGTGACCGTGCGCGGGTGGGTAATGACCACCCGCTCCTCCGGAAAAATCTCGTTCGTCACTCTGCGCGACGGCACCGGCTATCTCCAGGCGGTGCTCTCCAAGCAGGAAGTCTCCGACGGCGCCTGGGAAGCCTGTGGGCGACTCACCCAGGAGACGTCGTGTGCGGTCAGCGGGGTGGTTCGGGCCGACGCTCGAGCGCCGGGTGGCGTGGAGCTCGCCGTCACCGATCTTCGGGTCATCGGGGCCAGCCCCGAGTTCCCGATCACCCCGAAGGAGCACGGCACCGCGTTTCTGTTCCAGCACCGTCACCTCTGGTTGCGTAGCCGCCGCCAGGTGGCGATCGCCCGGGTGCGTCACGAGGTGATCCAGGCGATCCGCGACTTCTTCCATGATCAGGGCTTCGTGCTGGTGGATACTCCGATCCTGACCGGGTCGATCGGCGAGCACGCCGGGACGCTCTTTTCCACTGAGTACTTCGATCTGGGCAAAGCCTACCTGGCTCAGACCGGCCAGCTCTATGTGGAGGCCGCCGCCGCCGCCCTCGGGAAAGTCTACTGTTTTGGGCCCACCTTCCGCGCCGAGAAATCCAAGACGCGGCGCCATCTCACGGAATTCTGGATGGTGGAGCCCGAAGTGGCCTGGCACGACTCCGACGACAATATGAGGCTCCAGGAGCAATTCGTCGCCTACGTCGTGGGCCGCTGCCTCGAGCGCCGGAAGGGGGATCTGGCGGAGCTGGAGCGCGACACGACGGCCCTCGAGCGCTGTCTCCCTCCGTTTCACCGCATCTCCTACACCGAGGCGGTGGAAAAGCTGAATGGCCTGGGCGCGGCCATGGAGTGGGGACGAGACCTGGGCGGGGATGCGGAGACCCTGCTTGCCAAACAATACGATCGTCCGGTGATGGTGTTCAACTACCCCAAGGCCGTGAAGGCCTTCTATATGAAGGAAAACCCCGCCGATCCCCGCACGGTGTTGAACAACGACATGCTGGCGCCGGAAGGCTACGGGGAGATCATCGGGGGCAGCCAGCGCGAGGATGATTACGACAAGCTGCTCGGGCGGATCCGCGCCGAGGGGCTACCGGAGGAGGCATACGGCTGGTACCTGGATCTGCGCAAGTATGGCACGTTTGTCCACGCGGGGTTCGGACTCGGTGTGGAACGGACGGTGGCCTGGATCTGTGGCTTGCCGCATATCCGGGAGGCCATCGCGTTTCCCCGGATGCTGTACAAGCTGTGGCCGTAGGCAGGGGACGCTCGGAGACGGCAGGGGACCGTGTACGTGATCGTGTGGCAGTTCGAGCCGCAGGCGGGGAAGGAGGCCGATTTCGAACGCGTGTACTCGGCCGATGGTGACTGGGCGATGCTGTTCGAGCGTAGCCCCGAGTACCGGGGAACGGAGCTACTCCGGCCGGTGCAGGGACGAGCGTACCTGACTGTCGACCGTTGGACCTCGGGCGCGGCGTTTGGGGCGTTTCAGGCGCGGTGGCGTGCCGAGTACGAGGCGTTGGACCGCCGCTGCGAAGCGCTCACTGAGCGCGAGACGTTGATTGGTCGATTCGAAACCGTCTGAAGCCCATCAGCCGCTCTGCTTGACCTCTTCCCACAACGTATCCAGCTCTTCGAGGGTCGCGTGGCCGATCTCGACGCCGCGCTCACGCGCCATCCGCTCGACTGCTTCGAACCGGTACCGGAACTTGGCGTTGGCGAGCGCCAACGCTTGGTTGGGGTCGACGCCGAGCTTGCGCGACAGGTTGACCGCGGCGAACAACAGGTCGCCGATCTCGACGGCGACCCGTTCCGGGCCCTCGGCGGGTGTGATCTGCTCGAGCTCGGCCATCTCTTCGCGCACCTTGGCTTGCGGACCGCGCTCGTCGGGCCAATCGAATCCCACGCCGGATGCCCGCTCCTGCAGTCGAAGCGCCATCAGGAGCGGGGGCAGGTGCGGGGGGACGCCGGCGAACGCGCTGCGGCCGCTCGAGCTTTCCCGGATCTTGCTGCGCTCCCAGGAATCTCTCGGCGCGGGGATGGCCACCGTACCGCTCGTCAAATGCGAATGGCGCCGCCGCATCTTCTCCTCCAGCGACCGGACCACCGTCTCCGCATCGAACTGGCTGCGCTCTTCGGCCAGCACGATCTGAAACGCGAGGTGCAGCAGCATGTCGCCCACTTCCTCGCGCAGCTGCATCGGATCGCCGCTCGCGATGGCATGGTCGAGCTCGAGCACCTCTTCCACCAGGTAGGGGCGCAGGGTGTACGCGGTCTGCGCGGCGTTCCATGGGGAGCGTTTTCGCAGCTCCCGCACGAGCGCCAGCGCGCGTCCAAGCGCTGAATCGCCTTGCATTTAGCCTCCGTGCCGGGTATGATATCGACTCGTGTGAACGTGTCAATTGGCGCGCCGAACAGCCGCGCGTGGGTGGAGATCGATCTCGCGGCTGTCGTCGAGAATGCCCGCACGGTGGCGCGCACCGCGGGCACCCGGCTCCTCCCGGTCGTGAAGGCCAACGCGTACGGGCTCGGAGCCGCCGCTGTCTGCAGGGCGCTGGAAGCGGTCGAGCCCTGGGGCTACGGCGTCGCCACCGTGGAGGAAGGGGTGGAGCTCCGCGCGGCGGGTATCTCCCGACCCATTCTGGTTCTCGTGCCGGCGTGGCCGGCGCGCTTTGGCGAGTATCGCGCGTCTCGTCTGACACCCGTGTTCGACCACCCGGACGCATTGGCCGCGTGGCGGGCGGACGAGGGCGGGCCGTTTCACCTGGAGATCGATACCGGTATGGCGCGCTCCGGTGTGCGCTGGGACGACATCGACCGGCTGGCGCCGCTGACCGACACGCCGGGTTTCGAAGGCGCGTTCACGCAACTGCACTCGTCCGAGTACGACGACGGCTCGGTCACGTGCCAGCTTGAGCGCTACTTCGCGGCGCTAGGCCGGCTGCCGCGCCGGCCGACGTTGCGTCACGTGGCGAACAGCGCCGCGGCGCTGGGTGATCCGCGCTGTGCGCTCGACCTGGTGCGACCGGGTGTGTACCTGTATGGCGGGAGCCCGGGGGGAGCCATCGTGCCGGGCCGGCCGGTGGTCGGCATTCGGGCGCGAATTGTGAGCGTGCGGCGGGTGCGCGCAGGGGACAGCGTGAGCTACAACGCCCGCTGGACGGCGCCGCGCGATACGACGATCGCCACGCTCGCCATCGGCTATGCCGATGGGGTACCGCCCACACTCGGTCCCGACGGGCATGGCCATGTCCTGCTGCGCGGGGCGCGCTGCCCGATCGTGGGCACGGTGACGATGGATTTGACGCTGGTGGATGCCGGTGAGAGCGAGGTTGCGCCCGGGGATGTGGCCACCGTGTTGGGAGAGGACGAGGGCGAGCGCATCACCCTCGCCGACCTCGTGGGGGCGAGCGGCCTGCAGCCCCGGGGGATCCTGACGGGGCTCGGGGCGAGGCTGCCGAGGATCTACGCATGAAACGAGCGGCGATCATCGTGCTGGACGGGCTTGGCATCGGCCGCGCGCCGGATACGGAAGGGTATGGCGACGCCGGATCCGACACGCTGGGGAACCTCGCGGAAGCCGTGGGTGGGTTCCATCTGCCCAATCTCGAGCGATTGGGGCTTGGAGCATGCCGCCCGCTGAAGGGCATGGGCCGGCCGGCCACCGCCGGCGCCGCGTACGGCGTCGCGTTGCCACGTTCGCCAGGCAAAGACAGCACCACGGGCCACTGGGAAATCTGCGGCGTGCTGCTCGAGCGGCCGTTCCGCACCTACCCGGAGGGCTTTCCGAAGGCGCTGCTCGATGAATTCGCCCGTCGCACCGGGCGGGGGTGGTTGGGCAACAAAGCGGCGTCGGGGACCGGGATCATCGCCGAGCTGGGGGCCGAACATCAGCGCACGGGAAAGTGGATCGTGTATACGTCGGCGGACTCCGTGTTCCAGGTCGCCGCGCACGAGGCGACGGTGCCGATCGAAGAGTTGTACCGTTCCTGTGGCGTGGCCCGCGACATGCTGATCGGCGAGCACGCGGTGAGCCGCGTGATCGCGCGGCCGTTCGAGGGCGCTGCGGGCGACTACCGCCGGGGCGCCCGCCGCAAGGATTTTTCGATCGAGCCGGTGGGCGAGACGCTGCTGGATCGGCTGGCCGTGGCGGGCGTGCCGCGCGTGGGGATCGGGAAGGTGGACGACCTGTTCGCCGGCCGTAACATCGCGAGCGAGCACACGCCCACCAACGGCGACGCCTATCGCCTGATCGAGCGGACGCTCGACACGCTGGAGACGGGGTTCGTGTTCGTGAATGTGATCGAGTTCGATCAAACCTGGGGACACCGGAACGACATCCGGGGGTTTCATCTGGGACTTATGGAATTGGATGCTTGGCTGCCGCGCCTCGAGTCGCGCATGCGGGAGGACGATCTGATCATCATCTCGGCCGATCACGGCAACGATCCCACGACGCCATCCACCGACCACACGCGCGAGGCGGTGCCGGTGTTGGTGACGGGGCGCCGCGTGCGGCCGGTGGCGCTGGGGGAGCGACCCACCTTCGCGGATCTGGGGGCCACGGTGGCGCAGTACTTCGCCGTGCCGCCGCTGGCGGCGGGTCGGTCGTTTCTGAGCGAGGTATGGACGTGAACGCCGAGCTGGTGCGCCGGGCCCGCGCGGTCATGGCGAACGCCTATGCGCCCTACAGCAAGTTTCACGTCGGGGCCGCAATCGAGGCGGAGGACGGCAGCATCCACGTGGGGTGCAACGTGGAGAATGCGTCCTACGGCTTGACGATCTGCGCCGAGCGGATGGCTGTCGGCGCGGCGGTGGCGGCTGGCAGGCGGAAGCTCGCGCGGCTCGCCGTGGCGACCGCGGTCGAGCCTCCGGCCACGCCGTGCGGTGCGTGCCGGCAGGTCCTGGCCGAGTTCGGTCTCGATCTCGAGATCATCGCCGTCGGACCGTCTTCGGAGCGCCGCTGGCGATTGCGCGAGCTCCTGCCCGAGGCTTTCACCCGGGAGTCGCTCACGTGAGCCCCCCCCCTCCCGCCCGGCGCCTGTGGCGTGGCGTGGCGCTGGGTGCGGTCGCCGCCCTGGCGGCGCTGGCGTGCGTCGAGGACGTGACGTCCCCGCCGAGCTGTCCCGACTATTGCCCAGGCGGTCAGATCGTTACGGTGGAATCGTTGCTGGCCGGCGCCATCGTCCGGGATTCTTCGTTCACCGGCTACCGGCAGGCGCACGAGGCGTTCGTGCTGCTCGCGGCGAACCAGCCGGGGCTCGAAAGTCGCCCCATCTTCCAGATGTTCCCGATCGCCACGCGGCTCAGGACCGGCATCGGGAGCGATACGACGACGGGTCCGATCACGGTGGATTCCGCGCGCCTGACGCTGACCTGGCTGCGCCGGGACACGACCACGCGCACCCTGCGACTCGAGCTGTACCGCCTCCCGCTGGGGCTGGACACCACCAGCACGTTCGCGGGATTGGCCCCGTCGTTTGGCGCGCCGCTGCGGGTGGTGAACCTCGACAGCCTGCTGGCACTCCCGAGTCTCCGCGATTCCATCACGGGGGACAGTATCCTCAGCCGCGACAGCCTGCGGCGGGTGATCGTCGTCTCCGTCAAACTCGATTCGGCACAGGCGCCTTTCACGCTCGCCGACAGCGGCAAGGTCGCGTTCGGCGTCCGCGTCACCGCGGACTCCAATGCGACGCTCGTGCTGGGTTCCGCGGAGGCAGGAGAAGGGCCACGGATCGTGTGGTACAACCGCGTCGATTCGGCCGGCACGCTGGTGGCGCGGCCACCGCAGACGAGCGGCCTGTTGTTCGACAGCTTCGTCTCCACCCTCGGTCCCGTGGCGCTCGATTCGAATCTCGTGATCGGCGGCGTCCCCAGTTCCCGCGCTCTGTTGCGATTCGTCCTGCCCCGAAACATCCGGGACTCGGCGCAGATCATCCGGGCGACATTGCTGCTGGTCCAAGCCGGACCGCCCCCCGTGCTCACCGGCGATACGGTGTTTCTCCGCTTGAGCCGCCTGGCGGGCGATTTCGGCGCCAAGTCGCCGGTGCCCCTGGACACGATCACTGCTACGAGTTCGCTGTTCGTTCCCAAGGGGAGCGACACGCTGCGCATCGAGGTGACCACGCTGCTGCGGTTCTGGCAGTTGGACACCACCGCCGCAACGTCCGCATTTGCCGGGCTGTTCGCGCTGGACCGGCGCGACTCGTCGCGGATCAGCGGCTTCGAGGGGGCCACCCTGACGACGCTTCGGGTGTTCTCGACGCGGACGGCGGCGTTTCAACCGGCGCTGCGCCTGACCTACGTGCCGCGCATCAAGTTTGGAGCGCGGTGAGATGCGGACCGCCCGCGCTGCCGCCCTCGTCCTGATGGCCTTGGCCGCGACCGGCACCGCAGTGGGCCAGGACTCGCCGCTCAGCATTCATGGACTCGGGATCCCGGGGCGGTTCGAGAGCGTTCGCGCGCGCGCCACCGGCGGCGCCTTCGCGGCGTTCGATCAGCTCTCGGCGCTGACCGAAGCGTCGACGGCGGGGCTCACCCGGCTCACCGCCACGGCCGCCGGCGCGCACACGGTGCTGAACGATGACTTCGGCGGCGTGACCGGCTCCCGCCGGACCAGCCGGTTTCCGCTGTTTCAGGTGCTGGGAACCCTGGGGCACGGGGTGGTGGTGGGCGGCGGGTTCACGACCTACCTCGATCGCAGTTACAAGGTGACGATCGCGGATACGATCACGCTCGGCGGATCGGGGCAGGCGGTGACCGACATACTGGCGAGCGACGGCGGCGTGACGGACGTGCGCTTCGTCGTCGCGCGGCGCTGGGGTCGGCTGGCGCTGGGCGGGGGATACCACCTGCTCACGGGCTCGACCCGGGTCGCCGCGGTGCGAACCTTCACCGACACCTCCACCTATCGCGGCGTGGCGGAGTCGGACGAGATCGCCTACCACGGCGCGGGGTACTCAGCCAGCGCCCTCCTGACGCTCCCCCACGTGTCGATCACCGGGTTCTGGCGCACCGATGCCAGGCTCACGAGCGAGGTGGGTGGCGCGACGGTGGCCGTGAACGATTTGCCCCGGACGGTGGGCGGCGCGATTCGCTGGCAGCCGGCGCCGGACGTGACCTTCGCCGGCTCGATGCTGCGGCGCTCCTGGGCGGTCGCCGCCGACTCGAACGCCTACAACACGACCAGCTGGTCGGCGGGCGCCGATGTGCGGCTTGGTGGTGTGCCGCTGCGATTCGGGGTGCGCGGCGGGGACCTGCCGTTCGGGCCCGGCGGCCACGCGCCGAGCGAGCGTGCGGTCGCGGTGGGCTCCGGCTTGACCCTGTCGCAGGGCCGCGCGATCATCGATTTCGCGCTCGAGCGGCTGCGGCGCCGCAGCGCGGGGCTCACCGAGACGGGGTGGACGGCTCTCGTCGGGCTCACGGTGAGACCGTGAACGTCTACTTCCATACGTTCGGCTGCAAGGCGAACCAGTACGACACCGAGCTCGTGCGCCAGGCGTTTGCCGACGCGGGCGCCACCGTCGTAGAGGAGCCCGAGACCGCGGACCTCGCCGTGGTCAATTCCTGCACCGTCACGCACGAGAGCGAGTCCAAACTGCGCCGCTACGTGCGTCATCAGGCACGCGCCGGCCGCGACACGGTGGTGATGGGGTGCGCCGCCGCGCTCGATCGCGGCGCCCTGGCCGCGTTGCCGCGCGTCCGCGCCGTGGTGGGCGGGGCGGATCCCGAGCGTGTGCTCCGGGCTGCGGGGTACGCGAACCCGAGCGTCGATTCCGGGTTGCGACGTTTTTCGGGCGGCGCGCGCGGCTGGCTCAAGATTCAGGACGGGTGCGACGAGCATTGCACGTTCTGCGCGACGACGCTGGCCCGCGGCGCGAATCGCTCGCGCCCCGTGGCGGCCATCATCGCCGAAGCGCGGGCGCTGGCCCGGCATCATGCGGAGCTGGTGATCACCGGCGTGCACATTGGGACGTATGGGAAGGGCGGGGGAGCGGGGAGTGGGGAGCGGTCGGAGACGTCGCTGGGGGAGCTCCTCGAAGCGCTGGTGTCTGGCGTCCCGGAGGTCCGCTTCCGGCTCTCGTCCATCGAGGCGACCGAGGTGGACGACCGGATCGCGCGGCTGCTGATCGAAGCCCCGCGGCAGGTCGCGGCCCATCTGCACGCGCCGCTGCAATCGGCCGCCAACCCGGTGCTCAAGCGCATGGGCCGCCACTGGTATACGGCGGAGACCTATCGCGCGCGGATCGAGTGGCTCGCGGAACGGCTGCCCGTGTTCGGGCTCGGGGCGGATGTGATCGCCGGGTTTCCCGGCGAGACGGCGGCCGAGCACCGCGCGACCCTCGACTACATCGCGGCGTTGCCGTTCACGTATCTGCACGTGTTTCCGTTCAGCGTCCGGCCCGATGCACCGGCGGCCCGGCTGGCGGGGCAGTTGCCGGAGGCCGCGGTGCGCGAGCGGGCTCAGGAGCTGCGGGCGAGCGGTGAGGCGAAAGCATCGGCGTATCGGGTGAGCCGGCAGGGCGCTCGGGCGGACGCGGTGATCTGCGGCCGCCAGGACGGCCGGATGGAAGCGCTCACGCAGGATTACCTCACGGTCTATCTTTCGAGCCACGCCTGGGACGGACGCCCCAGACTGGACCTGACGGTGACCTGATCGTGCCGCGCATCTATATCGAGACCTATGGCTGCCAGATGAACGTCTCGGACTCGGAGCTCCTGCTCGGTGTCCTGGGCCGGGAGGGCTACGTCCGCACCGAAGATCCGGCGACGGCGGACGTGCTGCTCGTGAACACCTGTGCCGTGCGGGACCACGCCGAGCAGCGTGTGCTGGGGCGGATGGGAGAGCTGAAGCGGTTCAAGCGGCCGGGCACCGTGTTGGGGGTGGTGGGCTGCATGGCACAGCGCCTCGGTCCCAAGCTGCTGGAGCGGGTCCCGCAGGTCGATCTCGTGATCGGGCCGGACGGCTATCGCGGCCTTCCGGAGCTGATTGCCCGGGCGCGCGCCGGGGATCGCGCCGCTGATGTGACGTTCCGGGAATGGGAGCACTACGAGGATGTCCCGGCCGACCGTCCCGCCGGGGCGTCGGCGTTCGTGACCGTGCAACGGGGTTGCGATTATCGATGCACCTTCTGCGTGGTTCCGATGACGCGTGGGCCGGAGCGGAGCCGCAAGTTGGCGGACGTGGTGGGCGAGGTGAACCGCCTCGCTGCCGCCGGCACCTCCGAGGTCACGCTCCTTGGCCAGACGGTCAATAGCTACCACGACGGCACGCACGATTTCGCCGACCTGTTGCGCGCCACCGGCGCCGTGCCGGGGATCCGGCGCGTGCGATTCACGTCGCCGTACCCCACCGATTTCACCGACCGCGTCCTCGCCGCGATCGCCGAGACCGAGGCGGTGTGCGAGCACGTCCATCTCCCGGTGCAGAGCGGCAGCTCCCGCGTGCTCAAGCGGATGCTGCGTCGCTACACCCGCGCGCGCTACCTCGAGGTCGTGGACGCGCTGCGCGCGGCCGTGCCGGGCATCGCCCTCACCACCGACATCATCGTCGGATTCCCTGGGGAGACGGAAGACGAGTTCGCCGAGACGCTGTCGCTCGTGGAGACGGTGGGATTCGACGACGCGTATACGTTCCGCTACTCATTGCGAGACGGCACTCCGGCCGTCAAGCTGCGCGACCACGTGGCGGATGACGTGGCGGGTGAGCGGCTCCAGCGGCTCATCGCGCTGGTGCGGACCGTGGCCCGGCGGCGCAACATGGCGCTGGTCGGCACGGCGCACGAAGTCCTGGTCGAAGGACGCGCGAAGCGCGGCAGCCTGCTGCAGGCACGCACGCGCACCAACAAAGTGGCCCTCGTCGACGGACCCGCCAATTGGATCGGGACGTACCGGCGGGTGCAGTTCACCGGCACGACCGGCTCCACGTTTACCGCGTGGCCGGTGGAACAGGAGCTGGCTTTCTGGGCGTAACCAACGTGACCATGGAGGCCGCGCACAAGGAGTACGAGCGGGCGCGGCCGCAGTATCCCACCTTCTGTGGCTGCGACACCTGCCGGGGCGACGTGCTGGTGTACGCGTTGAACCGGCTATCGCCGCACTACGTGTCCACGCGCGCCGGAGAGATTATCACCGGGCTGACGATGGGCACCGACCAGGAGACGGCGAAGCTCACCGTGATCCTCATCGAGGGGTTCCGCCGCGTGGCGTTGGCGCCGCGCTGCGGGGCCAAGCCGTTGACTCTGGCCTAGACGCCTGAGGCGGCGGTGCGTCCGCCGCTCGTATGGTTGGCGATCGGCTTCGGGGCCGGCCTGTGGGCCGGCCTCGATGCGTTTTCAGGAACGTGGGGTGCGGGGATGTGGGCGATCGGCGTCCCGGTGCTCGCGGGCGCGTTGCTCCTCGGGCGACGTGCCCCGGTCGTCGGTGCGCTGGGGCTCGCGGGGGTCGCGGGTCTCCTGTGGGGTGCCGCGGCGCTCGCCCGGCGCGACGTGAGCTGCGCCGGAATCTGGGGAAAGGGGATGGGGGGAGGGGGAGGGGGCTCGCGCGGCGCCGTGGTGCGCCTGCTGGATCCCGTGTCCGGCGACGGCGGCATCGTTGACGCGCAGGTGCAGGGCGATGGATGCGGTGGCGCCGTCACGCTACGCTGGCCCTCGAGAAAGCCGGCGGCGGGGGGAACCACCTGGCTCGTGGCCGGGCCCTGGATCGGCGACGCCGGCCGTGGACTGCTCCGGGTCCGGTCGTCCCGGGTGCTCGACCCGGTTCCGCGAGGCCGCGGCGGGCTGCGCGATCGGGTCGCCGCTCGCAGTGCGGCGCTGTTCGGCGGGCGTGCGCCGCTCGTCGACGCGCTGGTCATCGGGCGCACCGCCGATCTCGACGCCGAAGTGCGCGAGCGCTATGCCCGCTCCGGCCTCGCGCACATCCTCTCGATCTCCGGATTGCACGTCGGCTTCTTCGCGGCCTGGCTGACGGTGGCGCTTCGGCTGATGGGGGTGCCGTCGCGCGCGCGGCTCGTGCTGTCGACGCTGGCGGTGCTCGCCTACTGCTGGCTCATCGGATTCCCGGCGCCGGCCACCCGGGCCGGCGTCATGCTCGCACTGGACGGCATCGCCCGCTGGCGCCAGCGCGTCGTGGCGCCCCGCGCCATCATCGCCCTGGCGGCGCTCGTGGTGCTGCTCGTCGACCCGTGGGCCATTCATTCGGTCGGCGCGTGGCTGTCCGTCGCCGCCATCGGGGCGGTGATCTGGGCTGACCGCGCGATATCGGGCCCGGCGGCCTTGAAACTCGTGGCGCCGGCGATCGCCGCAACGCTCGTCACGGCGCCCATCACTGCCTTTGCCTTCGGCACCGTCGCGCCGATCGGGGTGCTCGCGAACCTCGTCGCCATTCCGCTCGGTGCCGCGGCGGTGCCGGGCGCGATCCTCGCGCTGGGCCTTTCGGTCGTCCTCCCCACGCTGGGCGCCTTGCTCGCGGCGGGAGCGGGATTGACGCTCGCGCTCCTCGACCTCGTGGCCGGCGCGGCCGCGGGCGTTCCTGGCGGGCACATCGTCTCCATACCGGGTTGGCCCGCCGCCCTGGTCTGGACCGGCGTGCTCCTGGCGGCGTGGTGGCTGTGGCACAGCCCCCGGCATCCCTGGGTGGTGGCGGCTCGGGTCGCATTCGTCGTCGCCGTCGCGAGCTGGGGCAGTCTGCTCTTCCGAGCGCCCCGTGACAGAGACGGCGTTCTCACCGTACATTTTCTCGACGTGGGGCAGGGCGACGCGACGGTCCTGCGGACCCCCGCCGGTCAGTGGGCCCTGATCGACGGCGGGCCCCGGACCCCGCAGGGCGACGCCGGACGCCGCGTGGTGTTGCCGTTTCTCCGGCGCTTGGGCGCCAGCGCCTTGGCGCTCGTGGTGATGACGCACGGCCACGACGATCACCTGGGCGGCCTGCCCGCCGTGATTGAAGCGTTGCCGCCCAAACTGGTGCTGGAACCCGGGGAGCCGGTCGGCCGGCCGTCCTACCTCGAGTTTCTCGCCGATGTCGAGCGGGCGGGCGCCACTTGGCATCCGGCCCGCACCGGCGATCGCGTCGAGCTGGATGGGGTGATCTTCCAGGTGCTGAGTCCCGACAGCAGCTGGGTCGCCCGGCAAGAAGACCTGAACGAGGAGAGCGTCGTGCTGCTCGTGACCTACGGCGCTACCCGGCTGTTGTTCATGGGCGACGCGGGCGTGCCGGTGGAGGGGCAGCTGGCCGGCCGGGTGGGGCGGGTGGACCTGCTCAAGGTCGGGCACCACGGCAGCCTGACGGCCACCTCCGACGCCTGGCTGGACGAGGTGGCGCCTCGCCAGGCAGTGATCAGCGTCGGCACGCGCAACAGCTACGGTCACCCGACCCCCGAAGTGCTCGAGCGGCTGGGGCGACATCACGTGGAGACGCTGCGGACCGACCGGCTTGGCACCATCACCTTCACCTCTGACGGCCACCGTGGACAGCTCGAATTCCGTCGTCACGATTGAGCGATTCATCATCGAGCAGGAGCGCCGGTTCCCCGAGGCGACGGGCGAGCTGTCCAACCTGTTGTACGACCTCTGTCTCGCGGCGAAGCTCATTTCCCGCAACGTCCGACGCGCGGGGCTGTCCGACATCCTGGGCGAGCTGGGCACCACCAACGTGCAGGGGGAGCTGCAGCAGAAGCTCGACGTGTTCGCGAACGACACGGTGCGGAACAGCGTGCAGCATACTGGGCGCACCTGCGTGCTCGCCTCCGAGGAGGACGAGGAGCCGGTGCCGGTGCCCGATGGCCTGCCGGTCGGCAAGTACGTCCTGCTCTACGACCCCCTCGATGGATCGAGCAACATCGACGTCAACGTCCCGATCGGGACGATTTTCTCGATCCATCGACGGCTCACGCCGGAGGGCGGGCCGGGGACGCTCGAGGACTGCCTCCAGCCCGGCCGGACGCAGGTGGCTGCGGGATACATCCTCTACGGCTCGAGCACGGTACTCGTGTATGCCACGGGCAAGGGGGTGCACGGCTTCACGCTCGACCCGACCATCGGTGAATTCCTCCTGTCGCATCCCCACATCGCGACACCACCGGTGGGGAAGTACTACAGCGTGAACGAGAGCAACTGGAATCGCTGGTCGCCGGGGGTGCACCGGGCGGTCGCCGCATTCAAGAACGGCTCGCCGGAAGACGGGATCGCCGCGCGGAACGCCCGGTACGTGGGATCGCTGGTCGCCGATTTTCACCGCAACCTGCTCTCGGGGGGCATCTTTCTCTATCCCGCCGACAGTAAGTCGCCTCAGGGCAAGCTTCGACTGCTGTACGAGGCGGCGCCGCTGGCGATGGTGGCGGAGCATGCCGGAGGACTCGCCACCGACGGGCTGCGGCCGATTCTGGACATCATGCCCGAAACCCTGCATCAGCGCGTCCCGCTCGTGATCGGCAGCAAGCAGGACGTCGAATTCACGGCGCGCGTGCTGCGGGAGGAGCAGCCGGAGCGTGAGTGAGCGCCGGTCCCTGTACGGCCCTGGGGACTGGTCCGGCGACCCCGTCACCGATCTCGGCGCCCCAGGGGCGTTCCCCTTCACCCGCGGCGTCCACCCCACGATGTACCGGGGTCGCCTCTGGACCATGCGGCAGTACGCGGGATTCGGGACGGCGGAAGAGACCAACGCGCGGTTCCACCATCTGCTGGACGCGGGTCAGACGGGGTTGTCGGTCGCGTTCGACTTGCCCACCCAGATGGGCTACGACTCGGATCACCCCAAGGCCCTGGGCGAAGTGGGCCGTGCCGGCGTCGCGATCGACACGGTGGACGACCTGGAGCGGCTGTTCCACGAGATTCCGCTCGACCAGGTCTCCACGTCGATGACGATCAACGCCACGGCCGCGATCCTGCTGGCCATGTACGTGGTGGTGGGCGAGGAGCAGGGCGTTCCCTCGGACAAGCTGCAGGGCACGGTCCAGAACGACATCCTGAAGGAGTACATCGCCCGCGGGACCTACATCTATCCGCCCGAGCCGTCTCTGCGACTCGTCGTGGACGTGTTCCGATACGTCGCGGCCAATGGGATGAAGTTCAATCCGATCTCGATCTCCGGCTATCACATCCGCGAAGCCGGGGCCACCGCGGCGCAGGAGCTGGCGTTTACGTTCGCCGACGGCCTGGAGTACGTGCGGCGCGCGGTGGCGGCCGGTCTCGACGTAAACGGGTTTGCCCCGCGGCTGTCGTTCTTCTTCGCCGGCTATACCGACCTGTTCGAGGAGGTGGCCAAGTTCCGCGCCGCGCGCCGGCTGTGGGCTCGGCTCATGCGCGATCGGTTCGGGGCGAGCGACGATGCGTGCCGGCTCCGGTTTCATACCCAGACCGGCGGCGCCACGCTGACCGCGCAGCAACCGATGAACAACGTCGTGCGCGTGGCGATTCAGGCGTTGGCGGCTGTGTTGGGCGGCACGCAGTCCCTGCACACCAACGCCTACGATGAAGCGCTCGCCCTGCCCACCCAGATGAGCGCCACCCTGGCCTTGCGGACCCAGCAGATCCTGGCGCACGAGACCGGCGTCCCCGAGGTCGTGGACCCGATCGGCGGCAGCTACTACGTCGAGGCCCTCACCGACCAGATCGAGCGAGAGGCGATGGCGCTGCTCGCCGAGGCCGAGGCTCTCGGAGGGGCGGCCCGGGCGATCGAGCAGGGATACTTCCAGGAGGCGATCGCGCGCAGCGCCTACGAGCGGCAGCGTCGGGTGGAAGCGGGAGAGGATGTCCTGGTTGGAGTGAACCAGTACGCTGACGATCAGCGCGTGCCGTCCGTGCCCGCCCCGGACTACCGGGCGCTGGCGGACACCCAGCGGCGTCAGTTGGCCGGAACTCGGGCCAAGCGGGACGGTGGGAAGGTCGCGCGGGCGCTGGCCGGGTTGCGGGCCGCGACCCAGGCGCCCGATGCGCCGCTGATGACGCCGATCCTGGAGACGGTCCGGGCGCGGGCGACGGTGGGGGAAATCAGCGATGTGTTCCGGGCGGCATGGGGAGAATACCATCCAAGATGAGGTGCGCCATGATCGGTAACCGGCTGTGTCGTCCCCTGGTGTGCCTTCTGTTCCTGGCCGGCGCGCTCCGCGCCCAGCAGGCGCCCGCGTTGCCGGTTCCCGACAACCTCGTGATCGAGGGGATCCCGGCGATCCCGGCCGGTCTCCCGGCGGACGCGCGGCGCTACACGGAAGCCCGGGCCGCGACCCTTTCCGATTGGCACCCGACGCGGCGCGAGATGCTGATCTCCACGCGCTTCGGCAACACCACCCAGGTACACGTCGTCCGCATGCCGCTCGGCGCTCGCATGCAGCTCACGTTCTTCGACGAGCCGGTGGGCGGCGCCCGCTTCGAGCCGCAGCAGGCGCGCTACTTCGTGTTCGGCAAGGACGTCGGCGGGAACGAGTTCGTCCAGCTGTATCGCTACGATCTCGCCCTGGGCCGCGTGACGCTGCTGACCGATGGCGGCCGGTCCCAGAATGGGGGGGTGACCTGGAACCACGCCGGCGACCGGATCGCCTACGGCTCGACGCGTCGCAACGGGGCCGACCGGGATCTGTACGTGATGGATCCCGCCAACCCGACCAGCGACCATCGCGTGCTCGAGGTGAGCGGCGGCGGCTGGAGCGTGCTCGACTGGTCACCCGACGACCGGCAGCTGCTCGTGATGCAGTACCTCTCCGTCAACCAGTCGTTTCTGTGGCTGGTCGACGCCGCGACGGGTGCCAAGTCCGCGCTGCTCCCGCCGGACGCGGATACCGTGGCCTACGGCGGTGCCGAGTTCGCGGCGGACGGGCGCGGCGTGTACCTCACCTCCGACCAAGGCGCCGAGTTCCAGCAGCTCGCCTACCTCGACCTCGCGAGCGCAGCGCTGACGCCGCTCACCGCGGCGATCCCCTGGGATGTGGATGAGTTCGATGTCTCACCGGACGGGGGCCAGGTCGCGTTCGTCACCAACGAGGCGGGCATTGCGAAGCTCTATCTTCTGGACGCAACGACCCGACGCTATCGACAGGTTCCGGGACTCCCGATCGGTGTGCTCGGCGGGCTGCGTTGGCGCCGCAGCGGTCGCGACCTCGGCTTTACCCTCGGCACCTCCCGGTTCCCGGGGGACGTCTATTCGATCGACGCCCGCACCGCGGCCCTCACTCGCTGGACCGAGAGCGAGCTGGGCGGGCTCGGCGCCGCCGAGCTCCCCGAGCCGGCGCCGATCCGGTGGGCAGGCGCCGATGGTCGGGACATTACCGGATTCCTGTACCGGCCGCCGGCACGCTTCACCGGCCCACGGCCGGTGATCATCTCGATCCACGGCGGCCCTGAAGGGCAATCGCGTCCGGGGTTCCTGGGTCGGGACAACTTCTTCCTCTCCGAGCTGGGGGCGGTCGTGATCCAGCCCAACGTGCGCGGCTCGACCGGATACGGCAAGACGTTCGTCAAGCTGGACAACGGTATGAAGCGGATGGACGCGGTGGCGGACGTCGGGGCATTGCTCGACTGGATCGGGCGCCAGGCCGATCTCGACGCCGCCCGCGTGATGGTGACGGGCGGTAGCTACGGCGGATTCATGACGCTCGCCGTCGCCACCACCTACAACGATCGCATCGCCTGCGCGCTCGACGTGGTGGGGATCTCCAACTTCAACACGTTCCTCAAGAATACCGAGAGTTACCGACGCGATCTGCGCCGGGTCGAATACGGAGACGAGCGGGACTCGGCCACGGCCGCGTTCTTCGAGCGCACCGCGCCGCTCAACAACGCCGGCCGCATCACTAAGCCGTTGTTCGTGGTGCAGGGGCAGAACGACCCGCGGGTGCCGCATACCGAGGCGCTGCAGATGATCGCGCGGGTGAAGCAGAACGGCAGCCCGGTGTGGTTCCTGATGGCCAACGACGAAGGCCACGGGTTCCGCAAGAAGGGGAACCGCGACTACCAGTTTTACGCTACGGTGCTGTTCGTGCGCCAATTCCTGAGCAAGGAGTGAGCGGTTTCCCTCAGTGGCTGAAGCTCGACACGTCGGCTACCTCACCTTTGGCGGTGAGCCAGAAGGTGGCCAGTATGCGGCCGTTCTTGGTCGCGAAGTCGACGTAGCAGGACCGCGCGATCGGCGCGCCGTGCCGCTCGACACTCAACCGGGCGACCGCATCGCAACCGTGGAAGGTGGCTTCGCGGCTCGAATCTGCGAGTTGCGCCATGTCCCGTCGCGATGCGTCCAGCAGTGTGGCGGTGAAGCCCCGCACGGCGGTTATCCCGGATGAATCAGTCCCAACGCCCAGCGCGTGGAGGAAGGCGACGTAGCGGGCGGCTGCCGTAGGACCAGAATCGGCCGGTAGGGCGTAGGGTGGAGCGAGCGCCCGGCGGTACTTGCCGGCCACGCCGTACACGAACGGCTGCGGCCGCGCTTCGGCCAGGTTCGCGAACAGGATCACCGTCAGGCTGTCGTCGGGGAACCGCTGGATCATCGCCTTGAACCCCTGCCACGAGCCCGTGTGGCCGATGGCACGGTGGCCGCGGTAGGGGGCCACGGACCAGCCGAAGCCGTAGTCCACGCCGCCGTCGTCCTTGAGCTTGGCGGGCGTCCACATCGCGGCGCGACTCTTCGATGTGAGGATTCGACCCTCGGTGAGTCCCCGATCCCAGGCCACCAGGTCGCGGACGCTCAGGTAGAGCGCGCCGTCGGCGGTCGTGTTGAGGGAGGGGGCCACCCATTCCTGGTTCTTGAGCTGGCCGTCCACCAGCCGATAGCCTGCGGAACGGTTCGCGACGATGTCGGCTTCGCTGATCACGCGCGCGGTCCGCATCCCCAGCGGCCGGAACACGCGCTGGGCGAGCAGGTCGCCGTAGAACGTTCCCGACACGCGATGGATGATCACGCCGAGCAGCATGAAGCCGGTGTTGCTGTAGCTCCAGTGCGTCCCGGGAGGGAAGTCGAGCGGCAGTCCGGCCGCGAGCTTGACGAGGCTGTCCTCGGTATAGTCGTGCCGCAAGTCGACGAGGGCGCTGTCGTCTTCCTCGTACTCCGGAATGCCCGACGTGTGGGTGAGCAGGTGGCGCACCGTCACGCCGCGCCAGGCCCGCTCGCCCTCGGGCAGGTATTTCGTGATCGCGTCGTCCAGCTCGAGCGTGCCGTCTTCCACGAGCAGGAGGATTCCCGCCGCCGTGAACTGCTTGCCGACCGAGCCCGACTGGAACATGGTGCTATCCGTAGCTGGGACGCGCAGCTCCACGTTGGCGAACCCGTAGCCGCGCGCCTTGACCACCCGGCCGCGCGAGATGACTGCCAATCCGAGCCCGGGGACCCGCTGGCGGCGCATCTCGGCGATGACGAACCGGTCCACCGAGTCGGCGGCCGGAGGGCGCTGCGCAGCCGCAACCAGCAGCAGGCCGGTCAGGGCGATCACGCGCGCTTCACCAGGCGCAGCAGCCAGACCAGGATGATGGCGCCCACGAACGCAGTGATGAGCGCACCCACGAAGCCGCGGATGGGGATGCCGAGCACGCCGAACAGCCATCCACCGAGCAATGCCCCGATGACCCCGACCACGAGGTCGCCGACGATGCCGTACCCCCCGCGCCGCATGACCTTCCCGGCGAGCCAGCCCGCGATCAGGCCGACGAACAGGAACCAGATCAGATTCTTGACCGGCATGAGTCACCTCCAGGAAGGGTCCGGGTCGTGCTACGGCGTGACGATCGTTGCCCGCGCGACGGTGTCGAGCTTCGGAAACTGGGCGGCGAGGTACGCGTTGCCGCGCATCTGGATCAGGCCTTGATCGGGCCCTTCGCCGTACGCGGCGTAGATGCCATCCACGGCGTTCATCCCTTCAACCACGCGGCCCAAGGGCGCGAATCCCATGGCGTCGAGCCGCGTGTTGTCCCCAAAGTTGATGAACATCTGGGTGGTGCGGGAATTCGGTCCGGCCGTCGCGAACGTCAGCGTGCCGCGCGTGTTGGGCTGCAGCACCGGATCGTCCGGGATGGTGGCCACGCGCCAGCGCGCCGAGATTGCCGCGTCCCCGCTGAGGCCGAACTGCACGATGAAGCCCGGGACGACACGAAAGAATCGGGTGCCGTCAAAGAAGCCGTGGCGTACCAGGTTGTAGAAGCGGTCCGCACCCGCCGGGGCCCACGTCCGTGTGACCTCGACCACAAAGGCGCCGGCGCTCGTTTCAAACCGGGCGCGGTAGCTGGCGGGAGCCTCGGCGCGCATTTCGGTGGATTGGGGATCCATGAGCGCGACCGGCGATGCGGCGGCAGGGGGCGCCGTCCCGGATGATTGCGGGGCTTGGCGCTCGCCCTTGCCGCAGGCCGCCGCGAGTATCGTCGCCATTCCAAATGTCGTCGCCAACCGTCCCATGGGGTCTCCCTGGTGAGATCGAGTTCGCTGGGCCCGCTAAGCTAGCGCCGCTCCAACTTGTTTCGCCAGCATCCCGAAGGCAGCGAAGGTCGATGGGGAATCAGGGCGCCGCGCGGCACTCCCGGACGTCGTAGTGCGCCGAGCGGGCGTCGAACCGCTCCAGCAGCCGGCGCGCGGCCGGGGGCACCACCGCGACCTCGTACTCGGCGCCGGCGAACGCCCGAACCGCGTCGAGCGAGTCGAACCACATGATGGTGACGAACTCGACCGCCGCTCCGGTCGGGCGGCGCAACAGGTCGATGCCCAAGAAGCCGGGAATGTGACGTGCGGTGATGCCGGTGAAGATCTCCTCGCGCAACAGCTGCTCGTAGGCGTCGGCATCGGCGGGCGTGGTCCAGCCATGCCAGAGGCGGCTGATCATTCGGGGTGTCTACTGCCCGGAGGCCTGCGTTTCGCGGGCTCCGTTGATGAACGCCACGAGCGACGCGATCTCCTGGGGGTCGAGCTGCAGGTCGGGCATCTCGAATCCACCCGGGCCGCGCGTCGTGGCGATGTTGGGATCGACGAGAAAGCGCCGCAAGTAGTCGGCGTCGAAACGGCGACCCGTGAGATCCGGGCCGACTTTGACCTCACCGCTTCCCGCGACGTCCGGATGCACGTGGCAGGTGACGCACCCCTTGGCCACGAACAGGTGCAGGCCGCGATCGGCCGCGGACAAGGCGGTGGTACTGCGTCCCGCATTCACGGCTGGGATCGGCAGCAGGGTGACCTGGTTGTTGCCAAAACCGCTGGCAATCGTAATGGTCCAGGTCCCAGGGCGTGGCGCGGTGAACGTCACGGTGTAGCGGCCCGCATCCCGGTCCGGAGCGGCCGCCTCGCGAATCGTCTGGCCGGCCCCCTTGGCCTCGAGCCTCCCGCGCAGGCCGCCCAGCAGCTCGCGGCCGTGCTGGCGCACCGAGTAGGTCAGCGTGACCGGCCGCCCGACCACGAGCTCGTTGGGCAGTTCCTCCACGGTGATCACCGCCCAGCCTCCGGCGTGCGTGGCGGCCAGCGTCGTCAGCAGCGCCATGATGGGTATCGCGGTGTGTCGGATCATCGGGTTTCTCCCAGGTCTATTGGCGTGGTGCACCATCAGGTCGAGGTTGGGATGCCGATGCGGGGGCGAAGGTTTACTCCCCGGTGCATCTTCAGATTATACGACTCGGCGGCGCGCGCCGGAACCATCCGACCGGTACTATTGTTCTTCAGGTGGTCATCCAGGAGCCCACATGTCGATCCGACCCATCAAGCGAATCGTTCAATCGACGCCCACCATCGAAGGCGCGGGAGTCCGGCTGCGGCGCGCGTTCGGGTTTGGCGACACCGATGAGTACGATCCTTTCCTCTTGTTCGACGACTTCCGCAACGAGCGCCCCGACGACTATCGCGCGGGCTTCCCCTGGCACCCGCATCGGGGTATCGAGACCATCACCTACGTCCTCGCCGGCACGGTCAACCATGGTGACAGCCTCGGCAACCAGGGGACGCTCGGCTCGGGCGACGTCCAGTGGATGACCGCGGGCAGCGGGATTCTGCACCAGGAGATGCCGCAGGGCGACCCGCAGGGGCGGATGCACGGCTTTCAGCTGTGGGCCAATCTCCCCGCTTCGCTCAAGATGACCGCGCCGCGCTATCAGGACGTCGTGGCCCGCGATATCCCCGACGTCACCGACGACGACGGGACCAGAGTCCGCGTCGTGTGCGGCAGCTTCTGGGGGAAACGCGGTCCGGTCGACGGCGTCGCGGCCGATCCCCGTTACCTCGACGTGTGGGTGCCGGCGGGGAAGCGCAAGACGCTGCCGGTCGAGCATTCCCGCCACGCCTTTGCCTACGTGTTCGACGGCGCCGGGAGCTTCCGCGATGCCTCCCAGCCCACGGCCGTTCGCACCGATCGGGTCGGGCCGGTGGTCGAGGAAGCCGCCGAGGAGACGGGGAACCGGTCACTCGTGCTGTTCGACAGCGGGGACGAGGTGACGGTCCAGGCCGGGGAGCAGGGCATCCGGTTTCTGCTGGTGTCCGGCAAGCCGATCGAGGAGCCGGTGGCGTGGTACGGCCCCATCGTGATGAACACCGAAGCGCAGCTGCGGCAGGCCTACGAAGAGTTGCGCGCGGGGACGTTCATCAAGTAGCCGGCCACAGCCAGCCGAACGTGCCCGCCGTCAGCAGCGCGTAGATCAACCCGTCTACCGTCGCCTTGAACGTCGTGCTCCAGGCGCGCTGGTACCAGATCGACATCTGCCACAACGCCACCGCATAGCCGAGGAACGCGGTGACCGCGACGAAGCAGAACACCTGCATGTACGCGGCGCCGTGGGGCAACGCGCGCCCGGCCACGTACGCGGCGAACCCGCCGACGACGGCCGAATACAGGAACCACAGGGTCAGGTTTCTCCCCATCGCCACCGGGGCGTTCGGCATTACCGTGACCACCATGACCGGGCCTTGCTTCACCTTCTCCAGGAACGCCGGGGACCGCATCTCCGCCGTGCTGGATGGGCGGGGGACCATGTAGTCGCCCGGCGGGATGGCGAGCGGGCGGAGCGCGTCCCGCACTTTGTCTTCGTTCGGCATCTTGGGGTAGTCGCCTTTATGCCAGGGCGACGCCATGTGGATGACGGAGCTGACCAGAAACACGATCACCGCCGACAACAGGATCGGCAGCCACAGTGCGAGCAGTCCAGTCATGATGACCTCCCTTTGAGATCAAGCTGCGGCCTGCAACGCGCCGCGACAAGACGTATTATCCGCCCATTCCATGGCGCGAATCGTGGTGGTGGGAGCAGGGGCCGCGGGCGCCATGGCGGCGATCTTCGCGGCGACCGCCGGTGCGGACACGGTCCTGCTCGAATCCACGCCCGACGGCGGTCGCAAGATCCTCATCTCGGGCGGCGGGCGGTGCAACATCCTGCCCGCTCGCCTCGATGAGTCCCGCTTCGTCACCGACTCCTCGGTCCATACGCTGCGCCACATTGTGCGCTCCTGGCCGCTCACGGAGCAGATCGCGTTCTTCGAGCA
>CAZRGT010000034.1:0-27208 GCA_964599725.1 uncultured Gemmatimonadaceae bacterium
CTGGTCGTAGCTGACGTAGGTCGTCCCCCACCCCTTGTCCGCCGCCACCTTCGTCAGCGCCGCCGTCAACGTCGTCTTCCCGTGATCCACGTGCCCGATCGTGCCCACGTTCACGTGCGGCTTGGTGCGCTCAAACTTTGCTTTCGCCATAATCTCCTCGTTGCGCTGTCAGACGTCAGACTTCAGACATCAGCGGCTGACGTCTGATGTCTGATGTCGCTTACCCTTTCACTTTCGCCACGATCTCTTCCGCTTTCGATTTCGGCACTTCCTGATAGTGACTGAATTGCATCGAATAGATGGCCCGGCCCTGGCTCATGGAGCGGAGCGTGGTGGAATAGCCGAACATCTCCGACAGCGGCACGCTGGCGGCCACGATGTGCGCGTCGGCGCGCTGCGTCATGCCGCCGATCTTGCCGCGCCGCGAGGAGAGGTCGCCCATCACCTCGCCCATGTAGTCGGCCGGCGTCACCACCTCGACGTCCATGATCGGCTCGAGCAGCACCGGGTGCGCCTGCCGCGCGGCCTCTTTCACCGCCATGGAGCCAGCGATCTTGAACGCCATTTCGCTCGAATCGACGTCGTGGGAGGAGCCGTCCACCAGCTCCACTTTCACGTCCACCATCGGGTACCCCGCCAGGACGCCGTTCTCGAGCGCTTCCTTCACGCCCTGCTCCACCGGCCCGATGAACTCCCGGGGCACGGTGCCGCCGACGACCTTGTCTTCGAACACGAAGCCGGTGCCCGGCTGGCCCGGCTCCATATTGATCACGACGTGGCCGTACTGGCCGCGCCCGCCGGTCTGGCGGATGAACCGCCCTTCCACGTACTCGACGCGCTTGCGCACCGTCTCGCGGTAGGCCACCTGCGGCCGGCCCACGTTCGCTTCGACCTTGAACTCGCGCTTCATCCGCTCGACGATGATCTCGAGATGCAGCTCGCCCATGCCCGAGATGATGGTCTGCCCCGTCTCGGTGTCGCTGTGCACCCGGAACGTCGGATCTTCCTCCGACAGCTTCTGCAGCGCGATCGAGAGCTTGTCCTGGTCGGCCTTGGTCTTGGGCTCGATGGCGACGGAAATGACCGGATTCGGGAACCGCATCGCCTCGAGGATGATGGGATCGTCCTCTTTGCACAGCGTGTCGCCGGTCTTCGTATCCTTCAGGCCGATCGCGGCCGCGATGTCTCCGGCGCGCACGTCCTCGATTTCCTCGCGCTTGTTGGCGTGCATCTGCAGCAGCCGGCCGATGCGCTCGCGGCGGTCCTTGGTGCTGTTGTAGACGTAGGAGCCGGCAGCCAGGACGCCCGAGTACACCCGGAAGAACGTCAGTTTTCCGACGTAGGGATCGGTCGCGATCTTGAACGCGAGCGCGGCAAAGGGCTCGTCATCCGACGCGTGGCGCTCGATGTGCGTCGCATCATGGTGCGGCTGGTGCCCCTGCATCGGCGGCACGTCCATCGGCGACGGCAGGTAGTCGATGACCGCGTCCAGCAGCTGCTGCACGCCTTTGTTCTTGAACGCGGCGCCCGCGATCACGGGGACGATGTGGCCCGCGATGGTGGCCTTGCGCAGCACCAGGCGGATCTCGTCCTCGCTCAGCGCGTGACTGTCCAGATACTTGTGCAGAATCTCGTCGTCGTGCTCCACCACCGCTTCCAGCAGCTGGTGGCGCAGCTCGGCGACCTTGGCCTGCAGCGCCTGCGGGACCGGGCCTTCCACGTACTTTTTGCCCATCGAGTCGTCGTCGTAGACGATCTCGATCTGCCGGATCAGGTCGATGACGCCGGTGAACAACTCCCCTGAGCCGAGTGGCAGCTGAATCGGGATCGCCTTGGCGCCGAGGCGCTCGCGCACCATCTGCAGGCAGCGGTCGAAGTCCGCGCCGACGCGGTCCATCTTGTTCACGAACACGATGCGCGGCACGGCGTAGCGGTCCGCCTGGCGCCACACCGTTTCGGTCTGGGGCTCGACGCCGCCCACGGCGTCGAGCACCGCCACGGCGCCGTCCAGCACGCGCAGGCTGCGCTCGACCTCGACGGTGAAATCGACGTGGCCGGGCGTATCGATGATGTTGATGCGGAACGGCTCGCCCCGGCGCGGCCAGAAGCAGGTCGTGGCGGCGGACGTGATCGTGATCCCCCGCTCCTGCTCCTGCTCCATCCAGTCCATCGTGGCCGTACCTTCGTGCACCTCACCCAGCTTGTAGGTGCGGCCCGTGTAATAGAGGATGCGCTCGGTCGTCGTCGTCTTCCCGGCATCGATGTGCGCCATGATGCCGATATTCCGAATGCGATCGAGCGGTGTCGTCCGTGGCATTGCAGTCCTTTATTCAGCAAAAAGACGGGGCGACCGCGACGCCCATCTGGGCCGGTCTCGCTCCGCCACCATCGGGGGGACTTCCCCCTCGATGCAAGATCCCTTACACCAGGGTCCCGAGTTGTCCGGTTAGCGGTTTACCACCGGTAATGTGCGAAAGCCCGATTGGCCTCCGCCATCCGGTGTGTGTCTTCCTTCTTCTTGATCGACTCACCCTCGCCCTTCGAGGCGAGGATCAGCTCGGCGGCGAGCCGCTCCGACATGTCTTTTTCCCGGCGCGCGCGGGTGTACGTAATGATCCACCGCATCGCCAGCGCCGTGCGCCGCTCCGGCCGCACTTCGACCGGCACCTGATAGGTGGCGCCGCCGACGCGACGGGACTTCACTTCCAGGGACGGCTTCGCATTCGACAGCGCCTGCTTGAACACGTTCACGCCCGGCTGCCCGGTGCGCTGCTCGATCATATCCATCGCCCCGTAGAACACGCGCTCCGCCAGCGACTTCTTGCCCCGCTCCATCAGGTTGTTGACGAACTTGGAGACGGTCTGACTGTCGTAGCGGGGATCGGGCGGCACCGGCCGCTTGACCGCTTTCTTGCGGCGGCTCACTGACCGGCCGGCTTGGGCCGCTTGGCGCCGTACTTCGAGCGCGACTGCTTGCGCTCGTTCACACCGGCAGCGTCGAGCGTGCCGCGGATGATATGGTAGCGCACCCCCGGCAGATCCTTCACGCGGCCGCCGCGGATCATCACGATCGAGTGCTCCTGCAGGTTATGCCCTTCGCCCGGGATGTACGCGGTCACCTCGAAGCCGTTGGTGAGACGGACCCGGGCGACTTTGCGCAGCGCCGAGTTCGGCTTCTTGGGCGTCGTGGTGTAGACGCGCGTGCACACGCCCCGCTTCTGCGGGTTGCCGCACAGCGCCGGCGCCTTTTCCTTCTTTTCGACGTCGCGGCGACCGCGCCGGACGAGCTGATTGATGGTCGGCATACCCCTCGAACCCCAGAGCTAAAAAGTTGCCAAACAGACATCAAAGCTAAGCGGGGACTTCAATTTAGGTCAACCCCCGCGCTCCCAGGCTCGGGACAGGTTCGGCCTGCCCGAACGCCCCTTCCGCCCCACCCCCGCCACGCCGTAGAATGGGCTCCCTCTTCCCCCATCCCGAGCGACTGACCATGACCGGTTGGGTCCGACCATTGATCGCCGCCGTCCTCACCGCAGCTGGTGCCGCGTGCGCCAGCGGAGCCGCCAAGCCCGCCCCGACACCAACCGCTCAGGCCGATTCCAGCAAGAAAGACCTGCCGTGGAAGCCCTGGACGGAAGTCACCAAGGACGCCCAGCAGCTGCACGGCCTGTTCACCGCCTATCTGAAGCGGGACAACGCCTACCTCGCCATCAAGCCGGACCAGTTCGACCGGGACTACCTGCTCGTCGTCCAGCTGGCGCGGGGCCTCGGCGACTTCGGGTTGGACGGCGGCACCTCGCTGCGCTCCGACCTGGTCCGGTTCCACCGCACCGGGACCAAGGTGGAATTGCGGCTCGTCAATCCGTACCTGACGGCGACCCCCGGCACCCCAATGGCGCGCACCGTCGCCTACTCGTTCGGCGGATCCGTCGCGTATTCGTTCCCCATCGCGAGCGTCCGAGATACGACCAACGAGGTCCTGATCGACCTCACCCCGTTCCTCCTCTCCGATTGGGCGGACGTGGGCGGCTTCTTCGACGTTGTCGTTCAGGCGCTGAGCGTGCGGGGCGGCGTATCGCTCGACAAGGAACGCTCGGCGTTCGAGGGGATGCGGATGTTCCCCGCCAACGTCGAGATGGACGCGCGCATCACGTTCCTCGCCTCCAAGCCCCTCGGGATCGCCACGGTGCCCGACTACCGCTACCTGCCGATGACGGTGCACTACTCGCTGCTCGAGCTGCCCGCCACCCCGATGCGGCCGCGTGTCGCCGACGACCGGGTTGGATACTTCATTTCGGCGATGATGGATTTCTCGCGCGACACATCCGAGACGTTTTTCGTGCGCTACGTGAACCGTTGGCGGCTCGAGAAGAAGGATCCGGCGGCCGCCGTGAGCGATCCGGTGCAACCGATCACCTACTACCTCGACCGCACCATCCCGCTGGAATGGCGGCCCTACGTGCACGCCGGGATTCTTGAGTGGAACCGGGCCTTCGAGCAGGCGGGGATTCGTAATGCCATCCAGGTGCTCGATGCCCCTGATGACACGCTGTGGAGCGCCGAGGATGCGCGGTACAGCACCGTCCGCTGGATGGCGAACTTCAACTCGGTCTATGCCATCGGCCCTTCGGACGTCGACCCACGTACCGGCGAGATCCTGAACGCCGACATCCTGGTGGCCGCTTCCTTTGTCCCGTACTGGCAGGGGGAATACCGCGAGTACGCGGGACCCGGCGCCATGACCCGGCACGTGTTCCGCGAGGATTCGCTGCTCCGGGCCGACCCGAACGGCCGCCTCCAGCGCCTGTGCCGCTACGCCGGCGGCCTGACGCGCTACGGCACCATGCTGCGCGCCACGCTCGCCGCCAGCGGGGCGATCCCGCCGGGCGCGCCCGTTCCCAAAGAGTACATCGGGCAGGCAATGAAGGAGCTGGTGATGCACGAGGTCGGTCACACGCTGGGGTTGCGGCACAACTTCCGCGGCACGTCCGCCATCCCCCTGGCCTCACTCGGCGACCGGCAGTTCACCGAGACCCACGGAACGTCCGCGTCGGTGATGGATTACAACCCGCCCGCCATCGCGCTCGACCGCAGCAAGCAGGGCGACTACTACTCCACCACCATCGGCACCTACGATCGCTGGGCGATCGGGTACGGCTACGCCACGGTCGAGGGCGACACACCAGACGCCGAGCGGCCCGGATTGGCCCGCGTCGCGAGCCAGGCGGCCGACCCCACCCACGTCTACGCCTCCGACGAAGACGCGGGGTTCGCAGGGTTTGGTCTCGATCCCAACGTGACGCGCTGGGACCAGACCTCGGACCCGATCGGCTGGGCCAAGGACCAAGTGGCCTTGATCAACCGGCTGTTCGACTCACTGGAAACCCGGTTGATCGCGCCCGGGGAAGGGTATCCGCGGCTCCGCGCGGGGTTCACCGATCTGTTGTTTCAGCGCTGGTTCGCGACGTTGGTCACTACCAAGTATCTGGCCGGCGTGTACACCGCGCGCGATCATCGCGGCGATCCCAACGCGCGCCCGGCGTTCACCGCGGTTCCTGCGGCCAAGCAGCGGGAGGCCTTGGCTTTCATCGCCGACGCGGGGCTGGGTGAGAGTGCCTACCGCTTCCGCCCAGAACTACTCAACCGCCTGGCGCCGTCGCGGTGGTGGCACTGGGGCACCAATCCGTTCGGGGAGGGCCGGATCGACTTCCCGCTGCACGATTGGGCCCAGGCGTTCCAGGGGACGCTGGTCGGCTTGCTGCTCGACCCTGGCGTGCTCGCGCGGATTCGCGACAACGAGCTGCGCGCCGCACCGGGAACTCCAGTCGTGACCATTCCCGAATTGCTCAGCACCATGACCAACGCCATCTGGGCAGAGGCGAGGACGGGGGGGGCGGCGCGCAACACGGGCTCGATTCGCCGTGACCTGCAGCGGATGTATCTCGTTGAGCTGTTGCGGATGGTCGTGAACCCGGCGCCGGGCACGCCCGAAGACGCGCGCACCCTCGCCCGGCTCACGCTGACCGATCTGAGCAGCCGCCTCGGACGGGCCCTGGGAGCCGCCGGCCTCGACCGGTACACGCGGGCGCACTTCGCCGATTCCCGGGCGAGAATCGTGCAGGCGCTGAACGCTCAGGTGGTCGTGCCGGCGGCGCAGGTGCGATAGGGTGTTGTTCCGAGGAGGAGGGGGATTCCTCGCAGCTTCGGCGAGTCAATGCAAATGCACGTGCGGCGCCGGCCCGGCTGCCACGTCACACGATCCCGTTCCACGACCGGGAACTCGATGTCGGGCGTCCATACCTCCACCAGCCTCTCGTCTCCGTCCACGATCCAGTACACCGGGATGTGCCGCTCCTGGTACAATCGGCGCTTCGTAAAGCGATCCCCCCTGATGGACGACGGGCTCAGCACCTCTGCCACCAGCAGGAGATCGCGCATCTGACTCCACTCGAGGCTGCGGGCCTGGTCTATCGGGACGACGAACACGTCCGGCTCGACCCGAACGTACCGCCCCCACGAGATGTCGGAGTGGGAGCCGAACGCATGACCGACCGGCTCGTGCCGCAAGTATTCCCTCAGGGCCTCAAACGTGCGACCGACGAGCTCCTCGTGCCACGGGCGCGGCGCCGAGGTCACGAGCAGCTCCCCGTGCACGACCTCGTAGCGGTTGCCGTCGTCCGGCAGCCCGCGGACCATGTCAGCTGTGTAATAGGTCGGAGCGGCCATGCCCATATGATCGTGTCCTCGGCGCAGGGTAGGCAAGGGTCTGCCATGCTGCACCATCGCGGGAGAGGGAGGACGCTCCGTCATCGTTTTCACGCGTCCCGGCGCAGACCCTTGCCGCGGGCGACGAGGGCCCCGGCTAACTTGACATAAGGCCGGTCTGCCGGTCTACTTACCTGTAGCATGATGCACCGCGCCCGCACCTGTATCTGTAGCCCGGCCCCCGCAGGGGGGTCCGGAGTGGAGGCAGGCTCGGGCTAGCAGCACCGCAAACGCGAACCAGCAGCGCGCCGGCCGTCGCCTCGGGAGTTCCGAGCGACGGCCGCATTCGTTTTCCACAGTGAAGGAGGATCCTATGCCTCAGACACTCGCTCCCGCACCCGACATCGCCGCGCGCGGCTACGCGCACCCCGAGGTGCTGGTTTCCACTCAATGGGTGGCCGATCATCTCGATGATCCCAAGGTCCGGCTGGTCGAATCGGACGAGGATGTCCTGTTGTACGAGACCGGGCACATTCCCGGTTCAGTGAAAGTCGACTGGGTGGCCGACCTCAACGATCCACTGCTCCGCGACTACATCGATCGGCCCCGCTTCGAGAAGCTGCTGCGCGCCAAGGGGATCAATCCAGACACGACGATCGTATTCTACGGCGACAAGAACAACTGGTGGGCGACCTATGCCTTCTGGGTGTTCCGGCTGTTCGGCCTCGAGAACCTGCGCGTGATGGATGGCGGCCGGCTGCGTTGGGTTGATGAAGGGCGCCCGATCGAGACTGGGGTGCCCAGGTACGCCGAAGGGAACATCACGGTCAAGGATCGCGACGACACCCGGATCCGCGCGTTCCAGGACGAGGTCACGGCGCACGTCCAGGGCAAGAAGCCGCTGGTCGACGTGCGCAGCCCGGAGGAGTACCGCGGCGAGCGGCTGCACATGCCGGAGTATCCCAACGAAGGAGCATTGCGGGGCGGACACATCCCCGGCGCCAAGAGCATCCCCTGGGGGCGCGCCATCAATCCTGAGACGCACACGTTCAGGCCTGCCGCCGAGCTGCGCACGATCTACGAACAGGAGAACGGCCTCAAGGGGGACCAGGACGTGATCGCCTACTGCCGCATCGGCGAGCGCTCCTCGCATACCTGGTTCGCGCTCACCTACCTGCTCGGCTTCAAGCAGGTGCGCAATTACGACGGCAGCTGGACCGAGTGGGGCAACACGGTGCGCGCGGCGATCGAGAAGCCGTGATGGATCGCGAGACGCGGATCGCCTGGCTGGTGGATCACGCCAGGCGGCCGCGTCACGCGGGGGCCCTGCCCGGCGCCGACGTCTCGGTGCCGGGCGGCAACCCGGGGTGCGGGGACCTCATCACGCTGCACCTCAAGGCGGACCCGGCCGAACCCCGAGTGGCGGCGGTCAGCTTTGAGGGGACCGGGTGTACCCTCAGTCAGGCCGCCGCGTCGATTCTCGCCGAGCGGACCAACAAGCAGCGGCCGGCCTTCGCCGAGGTCCTCGATTTCAGCTATGAGCAGATGATGGACCTAGTGGGGCGGGATGTCGCCGATTCACGCCCCCGCTGCGCCACCCTGGCGCTCGGCACCCTCAAGGCCGCGGTCAAGACGGTGGAGATGAACCGGAAGCTCAAGGCGGCCGGCCACACTGACGCCGGCATCGCCGAGTTGCGTCGGGCGATCGCGGCGGCAGCCGAGGGGACGGGATTGGTGCTCGGCGAGGGGGCGGAGGCAGCCGCGCGCGCAGACTCGGCGGCAGCGTCCTGACGCACCGCAGGGCTACTATTTTTGGGCCGTCCACGTCCCTGAACCGAGGGCCGTGCCCCCGCTGCCGAAGGCGACCGCGGTTCCACAGGTGATGAACCAGCTCTGGGAGTATGCATTCATACACCCTCCCCTGTGCATGGCAACGCCTGCCTCGGGCTGGAACGTGGTCAACTACTTCGAGGCATTCCAGGTCAGATTGACGGACCCGCCGCAGCCCCCATCCACGATCGAGATGTTTCCATTCGCCTGGGTCGCCGAGGTGAACCGCCCTGTGGCAGTCATCGTGGCGTTGGCGCCGACCGGGAAGGGTCCCGTGTCGAACTGGCCGTTCGTGATGGGCACGGGCGAGCTGCTCCCCACGGTCACGGTGGCAGTGTAGCCGCACCCCGTGCCGGAGAGTTGATAGTTCAGGGTCGCCGAGGTGATGCCCTGGGACGTGACGATGAAGGACACCGAGCGGCTTTGCGACGTCGAACCCGAAAACGTGCCCGGGGAAGGAGTGACCGCTCCCGGCCCGGTGCCGCCGTCACCGCCGCACGCAGTGAGCGCAATCAGAGTAGCCCCTATTCCGTAGAGCTTCGACTGCATCAAATACGTTCCGCGCATGAGTCGCCTCCGGCCAGGAGTCCGTGAGATGCTTCCTTACCTAGAGCTTGTCGGAGAAGGCCGAAAAGCGTGACCGGGAACTGCGGTCAACGCGTGGCAGGTCCTGGCGCGTTGCATCCTTAGTCGACAGAAGGCAAGGCGTGTGGCGGAGGCAGATGGGGACCGCGCTGCACTAGCGTGAAGCCGGCCCAGTGGAACGGGTTGGCCCATTGACTTCGCCGGAGGGTGAGCTTGGCCTGGCGCAGGGCGTCCGCGGGGGGCTGTCCGCGCGCCAGCGCCGGATAGAAGGCGCCCATCAGCTCGGTCGTGGCCGGACCGACCGGCCAGAGCGTCGCCACGGTCCCGCTCGCGCCGGCCCGCAGAAACGCCCGGCTCAGGCTCAGCACCCCTTCTCCGGCGAGCAGGCGCCCCGCACCAGTCTCGCACGCGCTCAACACCACGAGAGTTCCCGCTAAGCGCAAACCCTCGATCTCATGAGCGTGGAGGCGGCCGTCATCGCCGTTCGCCGGGACGAGATTGAGCCGGGCGAAGGACGGATCGGCATCATTGGGACGTGCGTGAGCGGCGAAGTGGAGCAGACCGGCGCCGGGTGCGTGTCGCCGTACTTCGGTTTCCGTCGCCCGATCTCCTTGCAGCACGGCAACGCCTCGGGTACCGAGCCCTTCGAGTACGGCCGACAGCTCGGGTGCGACACCCTCGACGCCGGGACCAGCCACGGCGACGACCGGACCGGCCGGGAGCCCCGAGCCTGGCCCCGCCGAGAACGCGAGCGTCGGCGCGACGGTGATGGTGTACCGATCGAGCGCGTAGCTCATCTGTGGGGGCGGCGCGACTACCAGCGCGTCGAACGGCAAGAGGTGCAGTGGGCCGTCAGCGACGATGGTCAACCGGGTCCGACTCCCCAGAACCGGCTCCAGTGGCGCGAGCAGGGCGGCGTACAATCTCTGGGCCAGCGCGCTGTCGAAGAACGAGCGCGCCGTGTCCACCTGCGTGCCGATGCGCGGGGCGAGTCGGGACAGCAGTCCCTCCACGCGGCTCCGCAGCGTGTCCGTGCGGACGGGGAGTCGCTGCAGGACCACGCCACGGTCGGTGATGACCAGGGCGCCGACCGCCGAGTCGAGCACCACGTAGTCGATGACGGCTTCACCGGGCCCGAGCGAGCGCTGGATCGCTTCCAAGGTCGGCGCCGGCGTGCGCCCCCCTCGCTCCAGCACGCCGCGGCTCTTCCGCCGCACCGACCACTCCACGTACTGCCCGCGTGCCCACGGGTCCCCGGCTCGATCCAGCGTGACGGCCAGCGCGACGTTGGAAACGTGACTTTGGACCGAGCGGTAGCCGGCTCGGGCGGGGTCGAGCGCGAGCGAGAGCGCGATCGAGTCCGTCAAGTCGGCAGTGCGCGCGAGCGTGGCGAGCGCCTCACGTGGCCGACCCACAGCCGCCAGCGCCTCGCCGTACAGCGCGCCAACCTCGGCCTCGAGCTGCGGGACCCCCACCCGCCCGGCCCTGGAAAACGCGGCCCGGGCCCCGCTCAACCCCGGGGTCCGATGCGAGCCGCCCAACCGAACGCGGGCCAAGCCGGCAGTGGCCTCGGCGTGCACGGCCACGCTCGCTTCTGCGACCTGCGCTGCGGCCGCCGCGGCGCTATCGGAAAGAGCCGCCGCGGCGATGAGGTGCCCCTGCCGCAGCTCGAGCACCCCCAGCTCGCCCGTCAGCGTCGCCCACGCGGCTACCTGACCCCGCCGGGCGGCACGATCGCGCGCCGGCGCCAACGCGGCAGCAGCCTCGCGCCAGCGTCCGTGCCGCCCCAGCACGCCGGGCAGCAACGGAGCACTCTCCGGATTCACGGCTACCTCCTGGGCTTCGTCGTGGAGGCGAGCGTAGTGGACGGCCCGGTGGAAGTCGCCGGTCGCTTCAGCCAGTCTGGCCAACCCGGCGTTCGCGCGCGCGGCGTCCATGTCGGAGCGCGAGCGCTGGTAGTAGGCCTCAGCCCGATCCAGATCGCCGATCAGCTCGAAGTATTCCCCCGCCCAGAAGTCGAAACCCGCCAACGAGTCGGTGTAGGCCACGACCGTCTCGAAATACCCACGAGCGCGCTCGCGATCCCCGTGCCTCATGTGGAACCGGCCGAGGTCGCGATGAGCCATCAATCGGACTGGGAGCGCCGCACCGACCCGCGTCAGCATCACGAATGCCTCGCCGGCCCGGCGAGCCTCCTCGTCCCGGCCCGTCGCCTCGTACAGATGCAGGAGGTTGTGCTCGGCCTCGTACTGCCATTGCAGGAAATTGGCTCGACGGGCCCATTTGCGCCCGGCGAGCAGATCCCGCTCGCCGTCCGCCATGCGCCCCAGCTTCACGAGCGTGCGACCGCGGCGCACCCGCACCCTCGCCTGGAGGTCCGGCGCTCCGACGCTGTCGGCGAGCTGCGCGAGCGCGTCCCATTCGCGGAGGCTCGCCGTCAACTCACCATTGTCGAGCAATCGCTCAACCTCGCCTATTCGGAACAGTGTCGCTGTCCACCAGTCAGCACGCATCGCGAGCAGTGCCATCTCTTCACGGGCAGCGGTAATCGCACTGCGAGCGTGGGTCGCCACCCTGCTATCGCCCCCCGACTCGCGAAGCATTGCAGCGTGGTTGTCGACCAAGCCCGACAGGTACGCCAGTCGGACGGCGGCGGCGCCGCTGCGCCTGGTGACTGCATCAGCCTCATGCTCCAGTCGCTCTGCCTCCTCGTGCCGACCGAAGTGATGGAGCATGTCACGGCGCCGTGAATAGCCCTCGAGGCGTACGAACGGCTGGCGCTGCCGGTCTGACATCTCCAATGCCGCGGCACTCAGCTCTTGCCAGGCTTGAGTCCGCAGCAGGGCTTCGGCCAACGTCCTTGCGTAGAAGTAAGTGTCCGGGTAGCGCGTCCACAGCGACCGGGCGAGAGCGATTCGCTCGCGTTCCTCGCCGCGGCGAGGGTGCTGTCGTAGCTGGTAGTCGGCGAGGCAGACTTTGGCGGGCTCGGAAGCGTCGGGCGGAAGGTCGATCGGCGTCCAAGCCCGATCCAGCGTGAGCAGACCGCGGAGACACGTTCCGAGCCCCGGATCGTCCTGCGCCGTGGCCAACGCGTTGATTTCCACGGCCAGCCGCTTGGGTACGTGCGACTGGGAATAATCGAAATGGTATGAAACCGCCTCGCTGATCGCGGGGATGTACGACGGATCCGCCGTCCACGCGGCCCGAAGATTCCGCATCATCCCGGCGACATCGAACCGGGCGCGGTGGTCCAGTGCCAGCAGGTAGAAACCGTGGGCGCGGTCGGTGGCGGACTGGCGAGGACGTGACGCGCTCCAGCCGCGGACAGCCACCGCCGCCACGATGAGCAGCCCACCGGCGGCTGCCAGCACGACCTTCCGCGCAGCCGAGCCCGTCAGTGTCGCGCTTCTTTCACGCTGTCGGCGAGCGCCGCGGCGTGCGCGCCGACGGATGTTCCGGCCTCGACCGCGGCGAGCTCCACCAGTGCCGAATCCCCCTGCCCGAGCCGCAGCCACGCCTTGGCCCGGTAGAAATGCGCCTCCGCCGCGTACGGGCTATCCGCGGAGACGTCCGCAAGCTGCCGTGCGGCGTTCTGCGGCGACCCGGCAAGCAGCGTAGCCACGCCCAAGAAAAAGCGGAGGCCTGACGTTCGTTCCTCCTCCGGCACCGCGCCGAGCAGCCGGGCGGCCTCGCGGTAGCGCCCATCTTGGTAGGCAGCCATGCCGCTGTCCGCAAGCCGGGTGAATCTGTCCGCGTCGCCGCGCACCGGGACCCCGGCGAATGCCGGCGCTTCCGCCACGCGTCCCAGCCGCGCGAGCGGCCCTTCGCGACCAACGACGAGCCACAGCACGCCCGCCGCCGCGGCCGCGAGCGGCACAGCCCACCAGAGGCCGAGCCGGCGCGGTGCCGAAGGAGCCACCCCGACGGCCGCCATCCCGCGCAACGCTACGCCCACCACGGCTCCCTCCCGCACCGCCGCCTGGCACTCCGCGCAGCCGAGCAGGTGGGTTTCGAAATCGGTGACCGCGTCGAGCTCGAGGGTGCCGGCGACGTAGCGGTGCACGCGCTCGCCATCAGCAGCCACTACACAAGTCAATGTCTCGCTCATGTCGCTACTATCGGAGGGGGAACGGTTTCGTGACCGCCGCGTGAGCGCCGCAGCGCTTCGCGCAGGCGCTGTATAGCCCGTGACTTGCGCTTGCGGATCCGGTCGGCCGGCTCCCCCAGCTGAGCCGCGATCGCCGCGACATGCTCGCCCCGGACGAAGCACCGTTCCAACAGGTCGCGGTCGGCGGGGGGCAGTGCCGTGAGCGCGCGCGCCACCATCTCGCGCTCCTCGCGCTGGATCAGCGCGTCGAGTGGGGAGGGATCGGGGGCGTGGAGCTCGCCGGGATGGATGGGCGGCGCGCCGTCACGCGCGCGACGACGGTGCACATCGGCGATGACGTGCCGCACGATCCCGTAGACGAACGCCTCGAGCGGAACCCCGGGGGGGACGCGATCGTTGCGGATCGCCGCCAGCGCGCGGACGAGCGTTTCCTGCACCGCGTCGCGAGCCTCGTCAGCATCCCCCAACGCGCGGACGGCGACGATCTCCAAACCTCCGGCGATGGCCTGAGGAAGACGGGCCATCACTGAATCGGGAGAAGATTTGTCCGCCGAGAGCATCGACATGGGGCTCCAGACCGAAAATACGCGCCGGTGGTGCCGCCGATAGACCAGCCCACAAACGACCGGCGCCCGGGATCGCTCCCGGGCGCTGGTTTGTTCAGTACGGTCCTCAGCTAATGCACTACGGCCTCTTCGGGCACTGGCACCACACCCGGCGCCACCGTCTCCGGCGGGGGCTGCGGCGGCTCGAAGCCTTCGGGCGGCTCGATCTCGATATCGTGGTAGCGGTAGATGCCGCTCCCGGCCGGGATGAGATGCCCGATGATGATGTTCTCCTTCAACCCCAGGAGGTCGTCCTTGGCGCCGCGAATCGCGGCGTCGGTGAGCACCCGGGTGGTCTCCTGGAACGACGCCGCCGAAATGAACGACTGCGTCGTGAGACTCGCCTTCGTGATCCCGAGCAGCAACGGCTCGCTCGTCGCCGGCTTGTCGTTCTTCTTCCGGACGCGCTCGTTGACTTCACGGAAGTGGAGCTTGTCGACGTTCTCCCCTTCCAGGAATGGGGTATCGCCCGGATCGACCGTTTTCACCTTCTGCAGCATCTGGCGCACGATCACGCCGATGTGCTTGTCGTTGATCTTCACGCCCTGCAGGCGGTACACCTCCTGCACCTCGTTCAGCAGATACTCCTGCACCGCCCGCGGCCCCTTGATCCTCAGAATGTCGTGCGGGTTGACGGGCCCCTCGGTGAGGCGGTCGCCGGCGCGCACGCGGTCGCCTTCGTGCACGCGCAAGTGCTTGCCCGCCGCAACCTCATACAGCTGCGGTTCCCCCGCTTCGGGGTGCACGAAGATCTCGCGCTTGCCGCGCTTGATGTCGCCGAAGCGCACCGTGCCGTCCACCTCGGAGATGGTGGCCGGATCCTTGGGCCGGCGCGCCTCGAACAGCTCGGCCACTCGCGGCAGGCCGCCGGTGATGTCGCGCGTCTTGTACGCCTCGCGGCTCACCTTGGCGAGCACCTGGCCCGCGTACACGTCCTGGCCGTCTTCCACCGTGAGCTGAGCGCCCTCGGGGATGACGAAGTCGCGCAGCCGCTTCTCCTTCTCGCCCTTCTTCTGCACGACCTCGATGTGCGGGTGCAGCTTCTTGTCCCGGTCCTCGATGATCACCCGCTGGCGCCGTCCGGTGATCTCGTCCAGCTCTTCCCGGACCGTCTCGTCTTCCATGATGTCCACGAAGCGCACGATGCCCGGGACGTCGGTGAGAATCGGATTTGTATACGGGTCCCACGTGAACAGGACGCCGTCCTTGGCCACCTTCTGGCCATCCTTCACCATCAGGGTCGCGCCGAGCGGGACGTGGAAGCGCGAGTGGACGGCGAGCTTGCCCGTGGCGCTCTCCTTCGGCCCGTGGGCGGCGGTCTTGAGCACCAACTCCCCTTCATAGCTGGTGACGGTCTTGTGGCCTTCCGGCGTTTCGACCAACACCAGGCGCTCGCCGAACTCGATCACGCCTTCGACCTTCGTCTTGCGCACCGTCTGCTCCGCGATACGCGCCGCCGTGCCGCCGATGTGGAACGTGCGCAGGGTGAGCTGCGTCCCCGGCTCGCCGATCGACTGCGCCGCGAGAATGCCCACCGCTTCGCCGAGATCCACCAGGCCCATGGTGGCCAGATTGCGGCCGTAGCACATGCGACAGATGCCGCGCCGCGCCTCACACGTGAGCACCGACCGGATCTTCACCATCTCGATGCCCGCGTCCTCGATCTGCTGCGCGGTGTCCTCGTCGATCTGCTTGCCCGCCTCGACCAGCACCCTCGGTTCCCCGTGCTCATCGAGCTCGTGCGGGTCGGTCACCTCCTCGAGGGCGATCGTGCCGACCAGTCGCTCCCGCAGCGGCTCGATGATGTCTTCCCCCTCCTTCAGCGCCGCCATCTCGAGACCGAGAATCGTGCCGCAATCCTCCTCGGTGACCGTGACGTCCTGCGCCACGTCCACGAGGCGGCGGGTGAGGTAGCCCGCGTCGGCGGTCTTCAACGCCGTGTCCGCGAGACCCTTGCGGGCGCCATGCGTCGAGATGAAGTACTCGAGCACGCTGAGCCCCTCACGGAAGTTCGATTTGATCGGGCTCTCGATGATCTCGCCGATGCCGCCGGTCAACTTCTTCTGGGGCTTGGCCATAAGACCGCGCATCCCGGCGAGCTGGCGGATCTGGTCACGGCTGCCCCGGCTGCCCGAGTCGAACATCATGTAGACGGGATTGAACCCCCCTTTCGACTTCCGCATCGTCGCGACCATCGCCTCGGCGATGTCGTTGTTGGCGTGGGTCCAGGCGTCGATCACCTTGTTGTAGCGCTCGCCGAAGGTGATCTGGCCGGTCGCATAGGCGCGCTGGAACCGCTCGACGCGCGCTTCGGCGTCGTGCAACAGCGACGTCTTCTCCGCCGGGATCTCCAGATCCTCCACGCCGATCGACACACCGCCCATCGTGGCGTACCGGAAGCCGAATTCCTTCAGCGCGTCCAGGAACTGCACCGTCGGGGGAAGCCCGGCGCGGCGGTAGCTCTCGAACACCAGCTCGGAAAGGTCGTGCTTGCGCATCGCCTTGTTCTGGAAGCCCAGATCGCGGCGCAGCATGTCGGGCAGGATGCTGTTGAAAAGCACCCGCCCCGCCGTGGTGCTGACCCACCGCGCCTCGCCCGCGTCCACCGGCGGGACGTACCAGTAGTGCACCGGGCTGTGGAACACGAACCGCTTGACCGCGAGCCCCATTTCCAACTCGGGCATCGAGCCGACGCGGGGCGCCTTGGGCAGCAGCGATTCGAAATCCGTCGGCTCCTTCGTGAGGAAGTAGCAGCCCAGCACCATGTCCTGGCTGGGCTCCGCCACGGGCCGGCCGTCGGACGGCTTGAGCACGTTGTTCGACGAAATCAGCAGCACGCGGCACTCGATCTGGCTCTCGAACGAGAGCGGCACGTGCACGGCCATCTGGTCGCCGTCGAAATCGGCGTTGAACGCCGCACACACCAGGGGGTGGATGCGGATCGCCTTCCCCTCCACCAGCACCGGCTCGAACGCCTGGATGCCGAGGCGGTGGAGCGTCGGGGCGCGGTTCAGCAGCACGGGATGATCCTCGATGATCTCCTCGAGGATCTCGTACACTTCCGGCGACTCCTTCTCGACGATCTTCTTCGCCCGCTTGACCGTCTCCGCGATGCCTTTCTCCACCAGCTTGTGGATGATGAACGGCTTGAACAGCTCGACCGCCATTGCCTTGGGCAGGCCGCACTGGTGCAGCCGGAGCTCGGGACCGACCACGATCACGGAGCGGCCCGAGTAGTCCACGCGCTTGCCGAGCAGGTTCTGCCGGAACCGCCCCTGCTTGCCCTTCAGCATGTCGGACAGCGACTTCAGGGGCCGCTTGCCGCGCCCGCGGATCGCCTTGGAGCGACGCCCGTTGTCGAACAACGCGTCCACCGCCTCCTGCAGCATGCGCTTCTCGTTGCGCAGGATGACCTCCGGCGCCCGGTGCAGGATCAGCTTCTGCAGCCGGTTATTCCGGTTGATCACGCGGCGGTACAGATCGTTGAGATCGGACGTGGCGAAGCGCCCGCCGTCGAGCGGCACGAGCGGCCGCAGGTCCGGCGGAATCACCGCCACCACGTCGAGGATCATCCACTGCGGGTTGTTGCGCGCCTCGCCGGCGTTCCCCGAATTGCGGAACGCGTCGACGATCTTGAGCCGCTTCAGCATCTGCTTCTTGCGATGCTGGCTCGTTTCCGTGGCCACGACCTCCCGCAGCTCGTCGGACAGCTTGTCGACGTTGATGCGCTCCAGCAGCGCCCGCACCGCGGGAGATCCGATCTCGGCCCTAAACGCCCCGTCCCCCTCGGCCTTGGCTTTGGCCCGCAGCTCGAGGTAGCGGTCCTCGTCCAGCAGCTCTTTATCCTCCACCTCCTGCTCGCCCGGCTCGATCACCACGTAGTTCGTGTAGTAGATCACGCGCTCGAGGTCGCGCAGCGTCATGTCGAGCAGGTTCCCCATCGGCGACGGCAGCGTCTTGAAGAACCAGATGTGCGCCACCGGCACCGCGAGCTCGATGTGGCCCATGCGCTCGCGGCGCACCTTGGACAGCGTCACCTCGACGCCGCAGCGGTCGCAGATCACGCCCCGGTAGCGGATACGCTTGTATTTGCCGCAGTGGCATTCCCAGTCCTTCACCGGACCGAAGATGCGCTCGCAGAACAGCCCGTCCCGCTCGGGCTTGAAGGAGCGGTAGTTGATGGTTTCGGGCTTGGTGACCTCGCCCCAGGACCACCACGCGCGCTGCCCCTGCAGCTCCAGCCGCTCGCGCTCCTTGGCGTCCTTCGGGCCGCGGATCTCCTCAGGCGAGGCGATCCGGATCTGGATGTAATCGAAGCTCGCGTTTTTCGGCTCGCGTCCGCTCCGGAAATCGATCATCGGTTGGCTCCCTTTCCCCTTACTCTTCGACGTCTTCGGTGGTACCCAGGGTCACCCGGAGACCCAGGGCCTGCAGCTCCTTCACCAGCACGTTGAAGGATTCGGGGATGCCGGGTTTCGGCAGGTTCTGCCCCTTGACGATGGCTTCGTACACGCGGCTGCGACCGTTCACGTCGTCCGACTTGACGGTGAGGATCTCCTGCAGCGTGTGCGCCGCCCCGTACGCCTCGAGTGCCCAGACCTCCATCTCGCCGAACCGCTGACCGCCGAACTGCGCCTTGCCGGCGAGCGGCTGCTGGGTCACGAGCGAATACGGCCCGATCGAGCGGGCGTGAATCTTGTCGTCCACCAGGTGCGACAGCTTCATCATGTAGATCGCGCCGACCGTGACGTCGGACGTGAAGTACTCGCCCGAGCGGCCGTCGCGCAGGCGGGCCTTGCCGGCCGGCGACAGCCCGGCCGTGCGCAATAACTCGTTGACCGCCTGATCGATGTCGGCTTCCGACGCGGGGCCCAGCATGGCGGCCAGCGCCGGCAGGGCGGTGCTCGCCAGCACCTCCGCCGGCTTGTCGCGCTCGAGCAGCTTGTCGCTCTCCTTCAAACCCGCCTTGAGCGCCGCCTTCTCGATCTTGCCGAGCGCCTCGCCGGCCAGCCGCACCTCATGGAATTCCCGTTCGGCCCGCCGCTGGGACAGTTCGCGCTCCGCCAGCTCCTTGGCCGCGAACTTGAGGAAGTCCACCAACTTGTGGTACACCTCGCGCGTCTCGGCCGTGAGCGCCCGCGACCCGAGCGAGGCGACGCCGGCGGTCGACACGTCCGGCCGGTCACCGTTGGTGTGCGGCAAGCGCCGCAGGTCGGACACGATACGGCGCACCAGATCCGTGTCGACCTCCGGCGGTCGCACCGGGAGCCGCAGCGCCTCGGCCGCCCAGGTGAGTCCCGACAGCCGCAACAGCACGCCGATCTCCATCTCGTCCGCGCCCTGGAACACGGGCGTCTTGGCGTTGAAGCCGAGGATGCGCGCGGCCCAGCCGAGGTGCGTTTCCAGAATCTGGCCGACGTTCATGCGGGACGGCACCCCCAGCGGATTGAGCACGATGTCCACCGGCGACCCGTCCGGCAGGAACGGCATGTCCTCCTCCGGCACGATCCGAGCGATGATGCCCTTGTTGCCGTGCCGTCCGGCCATCTTGTCGCCCACCGAAATCTTGCGCTTCTCGGCGACGTACACTTTCACCAGCTGGATCACACCCGGCGGGAGCTCGTCCGGCTGGAGAATCTTGTCGATCTGATCCTCCGACTTCTCCTCCATCTTGGCGCGCTCGCCGCCCGCCGCGTCCAACACGCCGCGCAACCGCTCGTTCACCGGCTTCGCGGCCACGCGCAGGGTCTTCAGGTCGACGTCGGTGAAATCGATCTCGGCGAGCTGTGCCCGCGACAGCTTGGTTCCGGCCGGGAGATACTCTTCCACAGTGCCGGCCTTGAGCATCAGCCCGACTTCCTGGTTGGCCAGGAGATCCCGCAGCTCGGCCGTCATCGCTTCCGAGATGCGCGCCTTCTCTTCTCCCTCGAGCCGGCGCACTTCGCCGATCCGCTCGCCGCGGTCCTTCTCGACCACCTGATCTTCGATCCGGGAGAAGATCTTCACGTCGATGACGACGCCCTCCATCCCCGGCGGCACCTTGAGCGACGAATCCTTGACGTCCTTGGCCTTCTCGCCGAAGATCGCCGTGAGCAGCTTCTCTTCCGGACTGAGCTCGGTCTCGCCCTTCGGCGTGATCTTGCCCACCAGGATGTCGCCCGCCTTCACGTGGGCGCCGATGCGGACGATGCCCCGTTCGTCCAAGTCGACCAACGATTCCTCGGCGACGTTGGGAATCTCGCGCGTGATCTCCTCCCGGCCGCGCTTGGTGTCCCGCACGTGCAGCTCGAGCTCCTGGATATGGATCGACGAGTACACGTCGTCCTTCACCAGTCGCTCGGAGAGCACGATGGCGTCTTCGAAGTTGTGCCCGTACCACGGCATGAACGCGACGATGACGTTGGCGCCAAGGGCGAGCTCCCCGCGCTCGGTGCCGGCGCCGTCGGCGACGATCTGCCCGGCGCGAATCTTCTGGCCCACGTGGACCAGCGGCCGCTGGTTGATGGCCGTGTCCTGATTGGTACGCCAGAATTTCTTGAGGCGGAAGCGATCGTGCTGCTTCAGCCGGGCGAGCGGGTTGTCGGTGGCCCGCCGCTCGTCGTCGCCCGTGTCGATAATGATCTCGTCGGCGGTGACCCGGGTGACGCTCCCCGCCCGACGCGCGATCACCACGGCGCCCGAGTCGCGCGCCACCCGCTCCTCGAGCCCGGTGCCCACCAGCGGCGCCTGCGGGAAGAGGAGCGGCACCGACTGCCGCTGCATGTTCGAGCCCATCAGCGCGCGATTCGCGTCGTCGTGCTCCAGGAACGGAATCAGCGCGGCCGCGATGGACACCAGTTGCTCCGGCGCCACGTCCATGAACTCGATCTTGGCCGGCGGCAACGCGGGGTAGTCGTCCCGCTTGCGGCACAGCACGAGGTCCTCGGCGAAGCGGCCGTCCTCCGTCAACGGCGCGTTGGCCTGCGCCACGGCGTATCGCTCTTCCTCGGACGCCGACAGCCAGCGCACGTCATCGGTGACCCGGCCGTCCTTCACCACCCGGTAGGGAGTCTCGATGAACCCGAGATCGTTGACGCGCGCGTAGCACGACAGGCTCGTGATGAGGCCGATGTTCGGGCCTTCCGGCGTCTCGATCGGGCACATGCGACCGTACTGCGAGTAGTGCACGTCGCGCACCTCGAAGCCCGCGCGCTCACGCGTCAAGCCCCCGGGCCCCAGCGCCGAGAGGCGCCGCTTGTGCGTGAGCTCGGCGAGCGGGTTCGTCTGGTCCATGAACTGCGACAACTGCGAGCTGCCGAAGAACGCCTGGATCACGGCGCTGACCGTGCGCGCGTTCACCAGGTCGTCCAGCGTGATCCGCTCCGGGTCGTTGTTGATGCTCATCCGCTCCTTGATAAGCCGGGCCATGCGCGACAGGCCCACCGAGAACTGATTGGCGATCAGCTCGCCCACCGAGCGCACCCGGCGATTGCCCAGGTGGTCGATATCGTCGGTGTACCCACGCCCTTCGCGCAGCTCGATCAGGTAGCGGATGATCGCGATGAAATCCTCTTCCATCAGGACTGTGTGATCCTTGGCGACGTGCAGCTTCAACCGCTGGTTGATCTTGTAGCGGCCCACCCGGCCCAGGTCGTAGCGCTTGGGGTGGAAGAACAGTCGTTCCAGCGCCTGCCGCGCCGTCTCGAGATTGGGCGCTTCGCCGGGACGCAGCAGGGTGTAGATCTGCTCCAACGCCTCGCCCTCGGAGTGCGTCGGATCCTTGAGCAGCGTGTTCTTGATGAGCGGCGACTCGCTGCGCCCGGCCGGGAGCAGCACGTCCACCAGGTGCACGCCCGCCTTGGTCAGCTTCTTGCGCAGCGTATCCGACAGCTCACGACCGGCTTCGGCGAGCACCTCGCCCGTCTCGGGATCCGCCACGTCCGTCGCCAGGATCTGCGGTCCCGTCCGCTCGCGCGTGCTGGTGGGCGGCGCCTCATCGCGCAGGTCGTGGCTCGTGTACCCGGCGAACACCTTCACCTTCTGGATGCCGGCACGGCGGAACGTGTTGAATTTGTCGAGCGTCAGCTCGTCGCCCACGCGGCCCAGCGGCTCGCCCTTCTTGTTCTCCGGGTCGGGCACGTCGACGGCCAGCAGCGTGCCCAGGACCTCGCGCTTCTGCGCGCGGCCTTCGAGCTTGCCTGTGATGTCGATGTCCTTCGTGGCGTAGAACAGCTTCAGGATTTCGGCGTTGGTGCCGTAGCCGAACGCGCGCAGCAGCGCCGTCGCCGGGAATTTCTTCTTCTTGTCGATGTGGACGTAGATCACATCATGGATGTCGATCGTGAACTCGACCCAGGAGCCGCGGAACGGGATGATGCGCGCCGAGAACAGCCGCTGCCCGTTGGGGTGCACGCTCTCCTCGAACACGACGCCCGGCGAGCGGTGCAGCTGCGACACGATCACCCGCTCGGCGCCGTTGATGACGAACGTGCCGAGCGGCGTCAGGATCGGCAGCTCGCCCAGGTAGACTTCCTTCTCGATGATGTTCTTGGGACGCTTGGTCTTGGTGGTCTCGCCCACTTCTTCCATCACGACCAGCTGCAGCGTCGCCTTGAGCGGCACCGAGTAGGTCATGTCGCGCTCGATGCACTCCTCGACGGTGTACTTGGACTCCCCGAGCGCGAACTTCACGAACTCGAGCGAGTAGTTGCCGTTCACGTCCTGAACCGGGAACAGGTCCTTGAACACCCGCTCCAGCCCGACGTCGGCGCGCTCGGTCCCCTTGCCGTCCGGCTGCAACAGGGACTGGAACGCGCGCGTCTGGATGTCCAGGAGATGCGGCATCGGCATCCCCGCCTCCAGCTTCCCGAACGACACCACCGGTACGGTCTTCGTCATGTCCGCCCCTCACAGAAAACGCGAAAGGCCCCGCCTCCCCGGACCCACAGTCGGAATCCGGGGCGGAGCACATAGGCTCGACCACGTGAGCAGGTGTTGAGCAGTTCGCGCATATCGCCTGAGCCGAAGAAGACCACGTCGTCGCCGCGCGCCCCCATGGCGCGTGGCGTCCGCGGGCTACTTCAGTTCGACGACCGCGCCCTGCGCCTCGAGCTTCTTCTTGATGTCGTCGGCTTCCTGCTTGGAGATGCCTTCCTTCACCGTCCCGCCGGCTTCGACCAGATCTTTCGCCTCTTTCAATCCGAGGCTGGTGATCGCGCGGACCTCCTTGATCACCTGGATCTTCTTCTCGCCGCCGCTCTTCAGGATCACCATGAACTCGCTCTGCTCCTCGACCGCGGGGGCGGCCGCGCCACCCGCCGCCCCGGCCGCCGGCGCCGCCGCCACCGGTGCCGCGATCGTGACGCCGAACTTCGTCTTGAACGCCTCGATCAGCTCCGCCAACTCAAACACCGACTTGTTCCCGATGGCGTCGAGGATCTCGTCGTTGCTCATACTGGTCTGCGTGGCCATGTGTCTCGTCTCCTACCCGTTTAGGACGCGGCGCCGTCGGCGCGCGTGGTCTTGAGCGCTTCGAGGGCGCCGACCATCATCTGGAGCAAGCCTTGCATCGCGCCGACCCACCCCGCCATCGGCGCCTGCAACGCGCCACCCAGCTGGGCGAGCAGCTCCTGCTTGGACGGCAGCATCGCCAACCGCTTGACCTGGTCGGGCGACACGGTCTTCCCTTCCACTAATCCGATCTTGATCGCCGGCTTGTCGTGCTCCCGGGCGAAATCAGTCAACACCTTCGCCGCCCCGACCGGATCGCGGCCCGCCAGCACCAGGGCCGTGGGACCGGCGAGGTGGTCGGAGAGCGCGGGCACCGCCGCGGCGTCGAACGCCCGGCGCGCCAGCGTGTTCTTCACGACGACGTAGTCGACGCCGGCCGCGCGCAGCCGACGCCGCAGCTCGGTCACCTTGGCGACGTTCAAGCCGGTGAAATCCGTGACGTACACGGTCGCCGCGCGCTGCAGCCGGCCGGCGAGCGCCGTCACGGTCTCCTGTTTCTGCGCCTTGGTCGCTTTCATACGTGGTACCCCGCTGGATCGAGCGACACCCCGGGGCCCATCGTGCTCGAGACCGTGACCGAGCGAACGTAGTGACCCTTGGCGGCGGCCGGCCGGGCCCGGACGATCGCCTCCATGAAGGCGTGGAAGTTCTGCTCCAGCGCCTCCGCCGCAAACGACCGCTTGCCGATCGGCGCGTGGACGATCCCGCCCTTGTCCACCCGGAACTCGATCTTGCCTGCCTTCAGCTCCTTGACCGCCCGTCCGACGTCCAGCGTCACCGTCCCCGCCTTGGGGTTCGGCATGAGGCCGCGTGGCCCCAGGATCTTGCCCAGAGCGCCGAGCTGGCCCATGACGTCCGGCGTCGCGACGATCACGTCGCAGTCGAGCCAGCCGTCCTTGATCTTCTGGATGTACTCGACGCCCACGAAATCCGCCCCGGCCGCCTCGGCTTCCTTGGCCTTGTCCCCGGCGGCGATCGCGAGCACCCGCACCGTTTTGCCGGTTCCGTTGGGCAGCGACACCGTCCCGCGCACGATCTGATCGGCGTGCTTGGGATCGACCCCCAGCCGGACCGCGACGTCCACCGACTCGTCGAACTTCGCGGACGCCGCCGCCTGCACCCGTTCGACCGCTTCGCGCGGCGCGTAGAACCGCTGCTCCACCGTGCCGACGGCGGCCCGATACCGCTTGCCGTGGGCGCGCATCAGTCCACCACCTCGAGCCCCATCGAGCGTGCGGTCCCCGCCACCATCTTCATCGCCGCCTCCAGCGTGGAGGCATTCAGATCCGGCATCTTCAGCTCCGCGATCTTCTTGACCTGCGCCCGCGAGACCCGGCCCACCTTCTGGCGATTGGAAGTCGCGGACCCCTTCTCGATGCCGGCCTCTTTCTTGAGCAGCACGGCGGCCGGGGGCGTCTTGGTGATGAAGGTGAAGGTGCGATCCTTGAAGATCGTCACCACGACCGGCGTGACCATCCCCATCGCGCCGTGAGTCTTCGCGTTGAACTGCTTCACGAAGTCCATGATGTTGACGCCGTGCGGACCCAGCGCGGTCCCCACGGGCGGCGCCGGCGTCGCCTGCCCGGCCGGCACCTGCAGCTTCACCACGGCGGTGATAGGCTTGGCCATCGATTGACCTTTCCTCGCGTTCGCCCGAGGCGAACTGCCACGGTCCCCGTGGTGGGGGGAAGGCTAGTGCGCCTTCAGCTGCAAGTAGTCGAGCTCGACCGAGGTGGGGCGTCCGAACAGCGAGACCGCCACCCGCACTTTGCCCTTGTCCGACAGCACTTCCTCGACCGTTCCACTGAATTCCGAGAACGGACCTTCGGTGATTTCCACCACCTGGCCCACGAGGAACGGGATCTCCTCTTTTGGCTCTTCCTCCGGCACCGGCTCGGCAATCCCGAGCAGCCGGTTGACCTCGTCGGGACGCAGCGCCATGGGCAAGCGTCCCGTGCCGACGAACTTGATCACGCCCTGGATCCCGTTGATGAGGTGGATCGTCTCCTGGTTCAGCACCATCTCCACCAGGACGTACCCGGGGTACATCTTCCGCTCCACCGTCACCTTCTTCCCGTTCTTGATCTCCACCACTTCCTGCGTAGGGACCAAGGCCTGCCGAATCAGGCGCTCCGCCTCCGGCTGCGGATCATCCGAGATGCGCCGTTGCACCAGCGACCGCACTTTGTTCTCGTGTCCCGCGGTCACCTGGATCGCATACCAGCGGTGATCGCTCACCGGAACAGCCGCGCGATCCCGGTCACGAAGATCAGCTGCAGCAGCGCATCGAGCAGGCCGATGACGAACCCGAGGATGGCGACGAAGATCACGATGACGATCGTGGCCTTACGCAGCTCGTCTCGAGTGGGCCAGGTGACCTTTTGGATCTCGCCACGGACCTCCCGCAGGAAATCCATGAACCGACCCACGACCCCCTTGCGGCTCTCAGCCACGGCTTCGGTGGCCACCGCTACTTCGATTCCTTGTGCGGCACCTGCTTGTTGCACTGCGGGCAGTACTTCTTCCACTCCGCCCGCTCGGGGTGCGTGCGCCGGTTCTTGGTCGTGAAGTAGTTCCGACTCTTACAGGCGGTGCACTCCATGATGATGTTCTCGCGCGGCATCTATTGACTCCGTCATCGGTCATCGGTCATCGGTCGGTCCGAACACGGACGACCGATGACTGACGACGTCTATTTCTTGATTGTCGTGACCACGCCCGCGCCCACCGTCCGCCCGCCCTCGCGGATCGCGAACCGCAGCCCCTCCTCCATCGCGATCGGCGTGATCAGCTCGATCGCCATCTTCGTGTTGTCCCCCGGCATCACCATCTCCACTCCCGCCGGCAACTCCACGTTCCCCGTCACGTCCGTCGTCCGAAAGTAAAACTGCGGCCGATACCCCTTGAAAAACGGCGTGTGCCGCCCGCCCTCTTCCTTCGTCAACACGTACACCTCGGCGTCAAACGCCGTGTGCGGCGTGATGCTCCCCGGCTTCGCCAACACCATCCCCCGCTCCACTTCCGTCTTCTCCACCCCGCGCAGCAACAGCCCCACGTTGTCCCCCGCCTGCCCGTCATCCAGCAGCTTGCGAAACATCTCCACCCCCGTCACCACCGCCTTCTTGTCCGTCCCAAACCCCACCATCTCCACCTCGTCCTGCACCTTCACCTTGCCCCGCTCGATCCGCCCCGTCGCCACCGTCCCCCGCCCCGTGATCGAAAACACGTCCTCCACCGGCATCAGGAACGGCTTGTCCACCTCCCGCTGCGGCACCGGCACGTAGCTGTCCAGCGCCGCCAGCAGCTCCTCGATCTTCCCCACCCACGGCGCCTCCCCCGCGATCGCCTTCAACGCCGACCCCCGGATCACCGGGATCTGGTCCCCGGGGTACTCGTAGGAACTCAACAGCTCCCGGACCTCCAGCTCCACCAGGTCCAGCAGCTCCGCATCGTCCACCACGTCGCACTTGTTCAAAAACACCACGATGAAGGGCACGTTCACCTGCCGCGCCAGCAAAATGTGCTCCCGCGTCTGCGGCATCGGCCCGTCCACCGCGCTCACCACCAGGATCGCCCCGTCCATCTGCGCCGCCCCGGTGATCATGTTCTTCACGTAGTCGGCGTGCCCCGGGCAGTCCACGTGCGCGTAGTGCCGGTTCGGCGTCGCGTACTCCACGTGGGAGGTCGCGATCGTCAAAATCTTGGTCGGGTCCCGCCGCCCCTGGCTCTCCGACGCCTTCGCCACCTGGTCGTAGCTGACGTAGGTCGTCCCCCACCCCTTGTCCGCCGCCACCTTCGTCAGCGCCGCCGTCAACGTCGTCTTCCCGTGATCCACGTGCCCGATCGTGCCCACGTTCACGTGCGGCTTGGTGCGCTCAAACTTTGC
>CAZRGT010000035.1:0-68104 GCA_964599725.1 uncultured Gemmatimonadaceae bacterium
CTTGAATCCCGACGGCTCGATGGCGCGCCGGCCCCAGCTGGAGCGCTTCGCCTCGGAGCACGGGCTCAGCTTCATCACCATCGCGCAGATTGTGACCTACCGGCTGGCACACGAGCGGCTGGTTCGCCCGGTGGCGCAGGCGCGGCTGCCGACGCGCTACGGCGAGTTCCGCATCGTGGGCTATCAGAGCGACGTCGATGCCGCCGAGCACGTGGCCCTGGTGTACGGCGACGTGAAGCATCAGCCGGGCGTGCTGGTGCGGATGCACTCGAAGTGTCTCACGGGCGACGTGTTCGGCTCGGGGCGCTGCGACTGCGGCTGGCAGCTCACCAGCGCGATGCGCATGATCGCCGCGGTGGGACGCGGCGTCGTGGTCTACCTCGATCAGGAAGGCCGCGGCATCGGGCTGCTCAACAAACTGAAGGCCTACGAGCTGCAGGACGCCGGCGCTGACACCGTCACCGCCAACGAGCGGCTTGGGTTCAAGCCAGATCTCAGGACTTACGGCATCGGGGCGCAGATTCTGCTCGACCTCGGGCTGTCGTCGATCCGCGTGCTCACCAACAATCCGATGAAGCTGGTGGGGCTCGAGGGGTACGGGCTCGAGATCGTGGAGCGCATGCCGATCGTGCCGCCGCCATCCGACGAGAACCGCGCCTACCTGGACGTCAAGCGCGACAAGCTCGGCCACCTGCTCACCCACTAGACCGTGGCGGGACCTTCCGCGCCGCCGCGCGTCGCCGTGCTCGTCAGCCGCTACAACGAGCTGATCACGCGCCGTCTCCTGGACGGCGCGCAGAACGCCCTGCGCGAGGCCGGCGTCCCTGAATCGAAGATCGATGTGGAATGGGTGCCGGGCGCCTTCGAGCTCGCCGTCGCCGCCGAGGTGGCGGCTGCGTCCGGGCGTTACGGGGCCATCGTGGCGCTCGGCTGCGTGATCCGCGGCGAGACGCCGCACTTCGAGTACGTGGCGGGCGAAGCGGCGCGCGGGCTGGGGAACGTGGCGCTGGCGCACTGCATCGCCGTCGGCTTCGGCGTGCTCACCACCGAGAACCAGGAGCAGGCGCTGGCGCGGGCGGGCGGGGCCTCCGGCAACAAGGGCTACGAGGCCGCCCAAGCGGCGCTCGCGACGGCGGATGTTCTGCACCGGTTGCGCCGTGCAACGGCCGGAGACTAAAGCGCGCGCCCGCGCGCTGCAGCTGCTGTACGCCTGGGAGCTGTCCGGCCGTCCTTCCATCGACCGCGTCGTCACGCGCCTGGCGCGCGCCGGCGGCAAGATCCCAAAGGGCTACGATCGCGGCGCCGAGCTGGCGGCGCGCGCCGCGGCGGGCCAGGCGGAGTACGACGCGCGACTCGGCCGCATCGCGGAGCACTGGCGTCTCGAGCGGGTGGGCGTGATCGAGCGCAACATCCTCCGGCTCGCGATGGCCGAGCTGGACGAAGGCGCCACGCCGCCACGGGTGGTGCTCGACGAGGCGGTGAAGCTGGCGCACTGGTTTGGCGGGGGGAAATCGCCCGCGTTCGTGAACGGCGTGCTCGACGCCGTGGCGCGCGAGCTCGGCGCGCTGTGAGGATTCTCGTCGTCAACTGGAACGACCGGGCCAACCCGCACGCGGGGGGCGCCGAGATCCACCTGCACGAGATCTTCGGGCGGCTGGTGGCGGCCGGCCACACGGTCGAACTGATCGTGAGCGGCTGGCCCGGTGCGCCGAAGGCAACGGTGATCGACGGCATCCACGTGCGGCGGGTGGGGGGGCGCAACAGCTTCGCCCTGAAGGCCCGGGGCGCCGTGGGCCGGGCGCTCAGGGCCGGCCACTACGACGTCGTGGTCGAGGACATCAACAAGCTCCCGCTCTTCCTGCCCTCGCTCACGAACCTACCGTTTTGCGCCATCGTGCCGCACCTGTTCGGCACCACCGCCTTCGCCGAGGCGAGCTGGCCCGTGGCCGCGACGGTGTGGACGGCGGAGCGCCGCATCCCGCGTGCGTACGCGCGCGCCTGGTTCCACGTCATCAGCAACAGCACACGAGACGATCTGTCGGACCGCGGCGTCCCGCGCGAGCGGATCGAGGTCATCTACCCCGGGATCGACGCCCTCTGGTATTGCCCCGATCCCGCGATTCCGCGCGCCCCTCGGCCCACGTTCCTGTACGTCGGGCGCCTGAAGCGTTATAAAGGAGTAGATATCGCCTTGCGGGCGCTCGCCTTAGCTCACGAGCAGCGGGCGGAACTGGTGCTCGAGGTCGCGGGGGCGGGAGACGACCGCCCCCGGCTCGAAGCACTAGCGCGGGAGCTCGGGATCGCCGACTGCGTGCGATTCCTGGGTTTCGTGTCCGAGGAAGCAAAGCGGCGGTTGTTGCGCACGGCCTGGGCCGTCGTGTTTCCGAGCCCCAAGGAAGGATGGGGCATCTCGAACATCGAGGCCGCCGCCTGCGGCACGCCGGCGCTCGCGTCCGACAGTCCCGGACTGCGCGAGACCGTGCGCCACGGCGAGACCGGGTATCTCGTGGCGTACGGCGACCACCGGGCGCTCGCCGAGCGGATGCTCGAGCTGGCCCGGGATCCAGGGTTGGTGGCGCGCTTGGGCGCGGCGGCCCGCTTTTTCGCCGCGCCGCTCACCTGGGAGCGTGCCGCCCAGGCCACGGCCGCGCATCTCGAGCGCGTCATCGCCAACGGGAGGTAGGGCCCATGCGCATCACCGTCACCGCGCGTCATCGCGATGTCTCCGACGATCTGCGCCAGCGCGCCCGCAGCCTGGTCGAGCGGCTGGCGAAGCTGGCCAGCCGAGCCCACGACGCGCGGGTGTTGTTCGGCGACGATCACGGCGTGGCGATCGTGGAGCTGCGTTTGCACACGGTGCGCGGCCGGGTCCTGGTGGGCCGGGCCGAAGGCCTCGATCACCGCACCGCCCTCGACCGCGCGGTGGCGCGGGTCCGGCGCCAGCTCGACAAGCGCCGCGCCGTGTCGCGCGAGGCGGAATGAGCAGCAAGCCGCGCGTCCGAGACCTGCTGGCGCGCAAGAGCGCGCCGCTGCACCTCGAGGCGCTCACCGGCGAAACGGGACTCGATCGCGAGATCCCGAGCGCGGAGGCGTCGAGCCCGGGGCTCGTGCTGGCGGGGTACACGGCCCGCTTCGTCGGCGACCGGCTCCACATCCTGGGCGAGACCGAGATCAGCTACCTGGCCTCGCTCGAGCCCACCGCCCGGCGGCGCACGCTCGAGACCTTCCTCGGGTACGACCTGCCGTGCGTGGTGATCACCAAATCGCAGGAAGCGCCGGTCGAGCTGCTCGAGCTGGCACAGGCCAAAGGGGTGCCGGTCATCCGCACCTCGCTCAAGACGGCGGAGTTTTACCGGCGCCTGAAGCCGTTTTTGGACGACGCATTCGCGCCCGACACTTCGATCCACGGCTCCCTGGCCGACGTGTACGGCGTGGGACTCCTGTTCCTCGGCCGCTCCGGGATCGGCAAGAGCGAGTGTGTGCTCGACCTGGTGGAGCGGGGACACCGCCTCGTGGCCGACGACATGGTGCAGATCAAGCGGCACGGCGTGGACATCCTGATGGGTCGCGGCCACGAAATGGCCCGGCATCACATGGAGATTCGCGGCATCGGGTTGATCGACATCAAAGTGCTGTTCGGCGTGCGCTCGGTGCGGCAGCAGAAGCGGATCGAGGTCGTGGTGCAGCTCGAGGACTGGGATGCGTCGCGCGAGTATGACCGCACCGGGCTCGATCTGCAGCAGACCAAGATTCTGGACGTCGACCTGCCGCTCGTCACCGTCCCGCTCAATCCCGGGAAGAACCTCACGGTGATCTGCGAAGTGGTGGCCATGAACCACCTGCTGCGGTACAGCGGCATCGACTCGGCAAAAACCTTCAACGAAGGACTGATTCGCCGTATGCGCGAGAAGGCCCAGATCCGGGATTACCTGGAAGAAGACTATGAGTGAGCCGTTGCGCGGCGTGGTCGTCTCGCACGCCGATCTGGCCGCGGCGCTCGTCGCCGCGGTGCGGGCGATCAGCGGTGTGGACGGGACGCTCGAGGCCGTGAGTAACGAAGGCTGCGATCCGAAAGCGCTCGCGGCCCGCATCGATCAGGCAATGGGGAAGGGGCCCGCGGTGCTGTTCGTGGATCTGCCGGGTGGGTCCTGCCTGACGAGCGCGCTGCGCCTGTCGCGCGGCCGCGCGTCCGTCGCGGTCGTGACCGGCGTCAATCTGGCCATGCTGCTCGATTTCGTGTTCCACCGCGATCTCTCCCCCGCCGACGCGGCGCGTCGCGCCGTGCACGCCGGTGGGCAAGCGATTCGCACTCCCGCCGCCCCCGCCGCCCCCGCGGCCCCCGCCGCGTGAGCCTGGCCCTGGTCCGCCTCGACGATCGGCTGATTCACGGCCAGGTGGTGGTGGGCTGGGGTCAGCCGTTGAACGTCGGCTTCATCGTGCTGGTGGACGACGAGGTGCGCAACAGTACCTGGGAACAGGATCTCTACCGCATGGGCGTGCCTGCCAGCATCGAAGTCTTGTTCGTCTCGCTCGCGGAGGCGGAGCGCCGGCTCACAGAGTGGGAGCAGGACGACCGCGCCGGCATTCTGCTGGCCGGCGACATCGACATCATGGCGGCACTGGCCGGCACGGGGCAGATCCAGAAGGTCAACATCGGCGGCGTCCATCACCGCGCCGGCCGCACGGAGCGGCTGCGCTACGTCTATCTCACCGACGAGGAGGCGGAGAAGCTGCGCCGCCTGGCCGCGAACGGCATCCTGGTCACCGCGCAGGATGTGCCCACGACGCGCGCCGTGCCGATCGGAGAATTTCTGTGAGCCTCACGACGCTGGCCGCGCTGCTCGTGTGGGGCACCCTCGTCGGCGTGGACCTGGTGAGCGGGCCGCAGATGATGATCGCGCGGCCGCTCGTGGCGGGAACGGTTGCCGGTCTCGTGTTGGGCGACGTCGAAACCGGCCTGCGCGTCGGCGTCGTGCTCGAGCTGTTTCAGTTCGACGTCCTGCCGGTGGGGGCCGTGCGCTATCCCGAGTACGGTCCCGCGACCATCGCCGCGGTCGCGCTGGCGCACGGCATGGGGGGCACGTCCGCGCTCGGGATCGCGGTGGGCGTGGGGTTGCTGTTGGCGGTGGCGGGCGGCGTCTCGCTTCACTGGCTGCGCACCGTCAACGCGCGCGTCGTGCGTAAAGCGGCCACGGCGCTCGAAGCGGGCGATCCCCGCACACTGGCCCGCGTGCACAGCGGCGGCCTGGTGCGCGATGCGATGCGTGCGGCCGCGGTGACCGCTTTCGGCCTTGCGATCGCTACGCTCGGCGACCGCCTTGGCGCGGCGGCGCTGCCGGCGCCCCTGCTCGTCGCGACCAGCGTCGCAGCCGGTGGGGCCGCCCTCGCCACCGGCGGCATGGGATTGCTGCGGCTTGTGAGGCGGACCAATCTTCCGTGGTTGGCGGCCGGCCTCGCCGCCGGCCTGGGGCTCGTGTGGTTGGCGTGAAGCCGCCGCTCGGCGCCGCGTTCCTGCGCCTGTTCGTGTTGCAGGGCTCGTGGAACTACGAGCGCCTGGTGGGCATCGGCATGGGTGTCGCCGAAGAGCCGTTGCTGCGCGACCTCCCCGGCGGGCCGGGCGACGGGGCCGCCTACCGTGCGGCCGTGGCGCGCGGCGCCCAATTCTTCAACGCCCATCCATATCTCTGCGGCCTTGCCGTCGGCGCCGTCGCACGCGTCGAGCACGAAGGCATGCCGCCGGCGCAGATCGAGCGGTTGCGCGCCGCCCTCATCGGTCCGTTGGGTTCGCTCGGCGACCGGCTGGTCTGGGCCGGGTGGCTGCCGCTCCTGGCCGGCGCCGCCCTCGCGGGGATCGCGTTGGGCACGGGCTGGGTCGCCGTCGCGGCGTTTCTCGGGATCTACAACCTGGGACACGTCGCGCTGCGCTGGTGGGCCTTGCGGGCGGGCTGGCGCGCGGGATCGGACGTGACCGGCGCGCTGCGCCATCCGGTGCTGCAGGGCTCGCTCACCCTCGTCGGGCCCGCCATGGCGTTGGTGGTCGGCGCCGCGCTGCCGCTGGTGGTGCGCTGGCTGGGGCGGCCGCTGCCGGGAGTGAACGTCCTGGCGCTGCTCGCGATCGCGGCGGTGGGAGCCGGGGCGCTGCGCCTCAAGCCCGGACTCTTCACCGGGCCGCGACTCGGGCTCGCGGCCGTCCTCGCGGCCGCTCTGGTGGGGGCGTTATGGCGCTGATCGAGCGCGACGCCACGATCGTGAATCCGCTCGGCATGCACGCGCGGCCGGCGGCGGAGTTCGTCAAGACCGCCAGCCGCTTCAAGAGCGCCGTGCAGGTGAGCAAGGACGGCGTCAGTGTGAACGGCAAGAGCATCCTGGGCGTGATGATGCTGGTGGCGGAGCGGGGGTCCTCGATGCACATCCGCGCCGAAGGCGACGATGCTGAGCCGGCGATGGACGCGCTGCTCGCCGTCGTCGCCGCGGGGTTCAACGAGATGCACCTGACCGGCTCCGAGGCCGACCTGGAGGACGCATGACCGATCGCCTGCTGCGCGGCGTCGGCGTGTCCCCGGGGATCGCCATGGGCCGGGCCGTGCTGGTGCAGTCGGCCCTGCCCGACGTGCCGCATCGCGTCGTGCCGCGCTCGCAGGTGGACAAGGAAGTGCGCCGGCTGCGCGCGGCCGTGCGCGACGTGCAACGCCACGTGCAGGACTTGAAGTCGCGCACGGAGGCCCGCGTCGGCCCCGACGAGGCGCGCATCTTCGACGCCCAGATCCTGATGCTCGAGGACACAGACTTCCTCGGCGCCATCGAAGACCTGATCCGCGAGAACCATCTGACCGCCGAGAAGGCGTTCGAGTTCAAGGCGCTGGAGCAGCGCGACGTGTGGATGAGCGTCGGCAACGCCCGGCTCAAGGACCGCATCGCCGACCTGAACGGCGTCATGGTCCGCGTGGTGCGCCACCTGCTGCACCTCCAGGACGACCAGCTGGAGACGTTCACCCAGCCGACGGTGGTGGTGGCGCGCGAGATCGCGCCGGGACTGACGATCCAGCTGGACCGCACCCAGGTCGTTGGCCTTGCGAGCGAAGAAGGCACCAGGACCTCCCACGCGGCGATCCTCGCCCACTCGATGGGGATGCCCGCCGTGATGGGCCTCGCGGGCGCCCTGGGTCGCATCGAGACCGGGACGATGCTGCTGCTCGACGGTTCGCGCGGCACGGTGCTGCTCGATCCCACGCCCGAGGAGATCGCGGCGGCCCAAGCCCGCGTGGCGCGGGGGCAGCAGCGGGATGTCGAGCTGGAGCGGGGCGTCAGCCTGCCGGCGATCACCAAGGATGGTCTCCGCATCGCCCTGCGCGGCAACGTCGATCTGCCGGAGGAAATCGAGGCGGCCCGGGAGCACGGCGCCGAAGGCGTGGGCCTGTTGCGCACGGAGTTCCTCGTCACGGGCCACACCGCGCTGCCCACCGAAGACGATCAGGCGCGCTACTTCGCGCGCGTGGGAAAAGCGTTCGCCGGTCACCCGGTGGTGATCCGCACCTACGATCTGGGCGGCGACAAGTTCCCGGCCGCGTTCCAGGCGCCGTACGAAGCGAACCCGTTCCTGGGCTGGCGCGCGATCCGCGTCTGCCTCGACCAGCCGGAGCTGTTCCGCGCCCAGATCCGCGCCGTGCTGCGCGCCGCGGCGGATGCCGAGCTGCAGCTCATGATCCCGCTGGTGACGCGGCTCAGCGAAGTCGAGCGCACACGCGAGCTGGTCGTCGAGGAAGGCGCGCGGCTGGCGCAGCAGGGCGTGCGCGCCGCGGCGAGTGTGCCGGTCGGCGTCATGGTGGAGACGCCGGCGGCGGCGGTGATGGCCGACCGCTTCGCCGAGGTGAGCGATTTCCTCAGCGTGGGCACCAACGACCTGACGCAGTACACGCTGGTGGTGGACCGCGGCAACGCGCGTCTCGCCGATCGCTTCACGCCGCACGATCCGAGCGTGCTGCGGCTCCTGAAGCAGGTCGCCGACGCGGCGCGCGCCGCCGGCAAGCCGGCCAGCGTGTGCGGCGAGATGGCCTCGGATCCGCTGTCGGCGTTCCTGCTGATCGGGCTGGGCTACGAAACACTGTCCGTGGCGCCCCCGGCGCTGCCGCTGCTGCGCTGGCTGGTGCGTCAATTGACGCGCCGCGCGACTCAGGCCGGCGCGCAGGCCGCGCTCGACGCCAGGCGGGACACCGACGTGCTCGAGGCGTTGCGCTCGGCGATCGCCGAATGTATCGATCCGGCCCAGCTGGATCCCGAAGCCCTGTTGCCCGTGACCGGGCGCCGGGCTAGCTTGAAAACCTGAGGCACCCCAAGGCCATAATGCCCCCCACTCGCCACGTTTTCACGTCCGAATCCGTCACCGAAGGACACCCGGACAAGATCGCGGACCAGATCTCGGACGCGGTGCTCGACGCCATCCTCACCAACGACCCCGAGGCACGGGTCGCGTGCGAAGTGATGGTGACCACCGGCATGGCCGTGGTGGCGGGTGAGATCACCACCAACTGCTACGTCCACATCCCCGATATCGTGCGCGGCACGATCCAGTCGATCGGGTACACCGACGCGAATTTCGGCTTCGACGCGCAGACCTGCGCCGTGCTCACCGCGATCGACAAGCAGTCCACCGACATCGCGCTGGGCGTGGACACGGGCGGGGCGGGCGATCAGGGCATGATGTTCGGGTACGCCACCAACGAGACCGCGTCCCTGATGCCGTTGCCGATCGTGCTGGCCCATCGCCTGGCCGAGCAGCTCGCGGCCGTGCGCAAGGCGGGCGCGCTGCCCTGGCTGCGGCCCGACGGCAAGACGCAGGTGAGCGTCGTCTACGAAGGCGACAAGCCGGTCGGGGTCGCCAAGGTGCTGATCTCCACCCAGCATTCCGACAAGGTGACGAATGCCGATCTGCGCGCCGGCGTGCTCGAGCACGTGGTTCGGCCGGTCCTCGACCGGGAAGGATTCCCCGTCGCCGACGCCGACGTGCTCGTGAACCCCACCGGGCGCTTCGTGGTGGGCGGTCCTCAGGGGGACGCCGGGCTCACCGGCCGCAAGATCATCGTCGACACCTACGGCGGCATGGCCCGCCACGGCGGCGGCGCGTTCAGCGGCAAGGACCCGTCCAAGGTCGACCGCTCCGCCGCGTACGCGGTGCGCTGGGTGGCCAAGAACATCGTCGCCGCGGGTCTGGCGCGCCGCTGCGAGTGCCAGGTGGCCTACGCCATCGGTGTGAAGCAACCGGTGTCCGTGATGGTCGACACCTTCGGGACCAGCACGGTGCCGGCGGAAGCGCTGGAAGAGGCCGTGCGCGAGGTGTTCGACCTCACCCCGGGCGGCATCATCGCGGCGCTGGAGCTGCGCCACCCGATCTACCGGCCCACCGCCACCTACGGACACTTCGGGCGGCCGCCGCAGACGAAGGCGGTCGGGGGGCGGGACGTCCTGTTGTTCGGATGGGAGCAGACGAACCGCGTGGAAGACCTGCGGCTCGCCGTGCAGCGCTCCAAACACTATCACACCGCAAAGGCCACCGCGTGACCACGACGGCACCGCACACCGCTTCCGACGTCAAGGATCTCTCGCAGGCCGACCTCGGGCGCCGCCGCACCGAGTGGGCCGAGCGCTCGATGCCGGTGCTGCGCCAGCTGCGGGAGCGGTTCGCGAAGGAGCAGCCGCTCGCCGGTCGCCGGCTCTCGGCCTGCCTCCACGTGACCACGGAGACGGCCAATCTCATGGTGGCGCTCCAGGCGGGTGGGGCCGACGTGGCGCTGTGTGGCTCGAACCCCCTGTCCACCCAGGACGACGTCGCCGCGCACCTGGTCAAGGACCACGGCATCAAGGTCTTCGCTATCAAGGGCGAGGACACGGCGACCTACTACGACCATATCCGCGCCGCGCTGGCGCACCGGCCCGACATCACCATGGACGACGGCGCCGACCTGGTCGGTGCGTTGCACATGATCGCGCTGAACCGCCTGGACGATCTCGCGCCGCCGGTGCGCCGTTGGGTGGAAACGCTCACGCCGGCCGAGCGGCAGGGGCTGGTCAAAGGGGTGATCGGATCCACCGAGGAAACGACTACCGGCGTGGTCCGGCTCAAGGCCATGGCGAAGGACGGGGTGTTGCAGTTCCCGGTGATCGCGGTGAACGACTCGGACACCAAGCACCTGTTCGACAACCGCTACGGCACTGGCCAATCGACGCTGGATGGGATCCTGCGCGCCACGAACCTCCTGATCGCCGGCAGCACGGTGGTCGTCGCCGGATATGGGTGGTGCGGCCGCGGTTTTGCGATGCGGGCGCGGGGGGCGGGCGCCAACGTGATCGTGACCGAGGTCGATCCGATGCGGGCGCTCGAGGCCCAAATGGACGGCTATCGGGTGGTCCCGATGGCGGGGGCCGCGCCGCTGGGCGACGTGTTCGTCACGCTCACGGGCAACGTGCACGTGGTCCGGCTGGAGCACATGCGTCGGATGAAAGATGGGGCGGTGATCGCCAATGCGGGCCATTTCAACGTCGAGATCGACCTCGAGGAGCTGGGACGCGCCGCCCAGGGCCCGACGCGGGTGCGCGAGTTCGTGGACGAATGGGTGCTGGGCGGCAAGCGGCTGTTCGTGCTCGCCGAAGGGCGGCTCGTGAATCTGGCGGCCGCCGAAGGGCACCCGGCGAGCGTGATGGACATGTCCTTCGCCAACCAGGCGCTGGCGGCGGAGCACGTGGTCCGGTCCGCCGCGAAGCTGACCAAAGACGTGCATCGCCTCCCGGCCGAGCTCGACCAGGAAATCGCTCGCCTGAAGCTGGCCGCCATGGGGGTCCCGATCGACACGCTCACGCCCGAGCAGCAGCGCTACCTCGCGTCCTGGGATCAGGGTACGTGATGGCGGCGACGATCGAGGTGCGGGTGGCTCATCTGGGGCTGGACAGGACGACCAACACCCCGGTCGTGATCCTGCAGGAGCAACACGGCGAGCGCGTGCTGCCGATCTGGATCGGGCCCGCGGAAGCGAGTGCGATCGCGATGGAGCTGGCGGGGATGAAGTTCGCGCGCCCGCTGACGCACGACCTCCTGAAGCAGGTGATCGTCGGGCTGGGCGCCGACCTGCGCAAGGTGATCATCACGCAGGTGAAGGACAACACCTACTACGCCGAGCTGCACATCTATCGAGGGGACGCCGTCATCAACATCGATGCGCGCCCATCGGACTCGATCGCGGTGGCGTTGCGCCTCAAGGCGCCCATCTTCACGAGCGACGAGCTGCTCGAGAACACCACCATCGATACATCGGAGCTGACGAGCACCGAGACGGGTCCCCAGGCGCTCGACGCCGACGCGCTCAAGAACTACCTCGAGAAGCTCGATCCTGAGGACTTCGGCAAGTTCACGCCGTAGCGCGCTCGCCGTCCTGCTCCTCCTGCTCGGAGGGATGGGCGGAGCGGGCACGCGCCTAGCGGCTCAGGGAACGTCCGTGTCCGGTGTCCTGCGCCGCGGCGCACCGCGCGGGGCGCCGGTCGCCGGGCGCTGGGTGGTGCTGCATCAGGTCACGATGCGCGAAGGCGCGCCCGTCGACTCGGTCCAGAGCGATGGGGCGGGGCGGTGGCGCCTCCGCATTCCCGCGGTGGATACGCTCGCCGTCTACGTCGCCAGCGCCCTGTACGCCGGACTCGCCTATTTCTCGCAGCCGATCCGTGTGGTGCCGGGGCGGGCCGTGGTGGCTGACCCCCTGGTGGTCTACGATACCAGCTCGACCGGTCCGCCCATCGCGGTGCAGCGGCGGCTGGTCACCATCGCACGCCCCCGGTCCGACGGCTCGCGCGACGTGCTGGAGCTCCTGGAGCTCGTGAATCCGTCGTCTGCCACACGCATCGCCCCCGATTCGCTGCAGCCTGTCTGGGCGGGCGCCATCCCCGCCGAGGCGCTGCAGTTCGAGGTGCAGTCCGGGGATTTCTCCGCGGATGCGGTGGTCCGCCGGGGCGACCGGGTGCTGTTGTACGGCCCGGTGCAGCCGAAAGGATTCCACCAGCTGTCCTATGGCTACACGCTGGCCGGGTCGGTCCAGGCGTTTGCGCTTCCTGTCGATCAACCCACCGCCGAGCTCGATCTGTTGCTCGAGGACACGCTGTCGCGCGCCACCGCTCCCGGGCTGCGATCGGGCGGTGTGCAGCAGATCGAAACGCGGTTCTTCGCGCGCTACCGCGCCGATTCGGTGTCCGCCGGCGCGCCCGTGCGGGTTGCCTTCTCGAAGGCGCCGCTGCGCGCCGAAAAGCTGATCCCGTTCCTGGTGATCGCGATCGCGACGGCGCTGGGGGCCGGGCTGTGGGTGGCGTTGAAAAGGAGACCTCAGACGTTGGACGTCAGAAATCAGGGTTGACCCCAGACTCTCAGACGTCTGATGTCTGATGTCTTGCGCCTTATGATTGTCTCCATTACACTCGCTCAGTTCATACGCGAACGGGGATCCATGGAAGCCGGTGCGAGTCCGGCGCGGCCCCGCCACTGTAACGGGCAGTCGTAACGGCCAAACGCCACTGGGAAACCGGGAAGGCCTGGTCGAAGCGCCCGAAGCCAGGAGACCTCCCTGTTCGCGCCACCTGCAATTCCCTCGCGGGAGGGATGGTGGCGCTGCGCACTTCAGGCGCAGTCGCTCGCCCATCTCCATTCCGTCGGGGATGGGTTTTTGTATGCACCGCTGGCTGCTCTTCGCTGTCGTGGTGGGTGCCTGCGGGCACTCATCCAGCCGTGTGCCGGCGGGGTCGGCACGGCGCATCGTCTCGCTCGCCCCTTCGATCACCGAGCTGCTCTTCGCGTTGGGCGCCGGCGCGCAGGTCGTCGGCCGTACGGCGTACTGCAAGTATCCCCCGGCGGCGCTGGCCGTGCCCAGCGTGGGTGACGGCCTCAACCCCAGCGTCGAAGCGATCGTCGCGCGCCATCCCGATCTGGTCGTCCTGTACCGCTCGCCCCATACCGACGCCGCCGCGCGCCAGCTCGAGGCGCTGGGCGTGCGTGCCCTGGTAATCCACCATGACCGCCTCGAGGACATCGCCGCGACGGCGCGGCAGCTGGGCGAAGCGACCGGCCACGCAGCCGCCGCTACGGCGATCGCCCGGACCATCGACTCCGCCCTGGCCGCCCCCCCCCCCTCCCCCCCCCGGCCGCCCCCCGATCTGGGTGCGCGCCTGGCCTACGTGGTGTGGGACAACCCACCAATCGTGATCGGCGGCGGCAGCTTCCTGGATCAGCTCACCCGATTGGCCGGAGCCACGAACGTGTTCCACGACATCGCGACGCCGTCAGCGACGGTGTCGCTCGAAACCATCGTGGCCCGTGATCCCGACTGGATTGCCGTGGTGCGCGAAACGGACGACATGGCGCCCCCGGCGCCCCCGGCGTACGCGGCGCGACCGGAATGGCGCGTAGTGCGGGCCGTGCGCGAGCGCCGCTTCCTCCTGCTGCCCGCCGAGTTGTTCGGGCACCCATCGGCGCGCGCGCCGGAGGCCGTGGCGTGGTTGCGCCGGCTGCTCTCGCGATGAAATGGCTCGCGATGGGGGCGGTCCTGGTGGCTGCGCTCGCGGCGGCCATCGGCCTCGGGCCGGCCCACGTCCCGTTCGCCGAGCTTGCCCGTTCGCCGATCGTCTGGGACCTGCGGCTGCCGCGGGCACTCCTCGCCGTGTTGGTGGGCGGCTCGCTCGGTGTTGCGGGGGCCAGCCTCCAGTCCTTGGTGCGCAACCCGCTCGCCGACCCGTTTCTGCTCGGACTCTCGGGCGGTGCGGGACTCGGCGCGGTGCTGGCCATCGCCCTGCACCTGGGCGGCCCCTGGGCGCTGCCCCTGGCCGCGTTCGCCGGGGCGCTGCTGGCCCTGGGACTCGTGTTCCGTCTCGGTCTCGTCGGTGGAGCGGAGCTCGATCCGCGCATCCTCTTGCTCGGCGGCGTGGCGGTCGGGGCGTTCACGGGGGCCGTGACGACCGCCATTGTCTCGCTGGCCGAAGCGACGGAGCTGCGCAACGCCTACCTGTGGCTGTGGGGCGGCCTGTCGAGCGCCTCGTGGGCGACGGTGCGGCTGATCGGACTCTACATCCCGGTACCGATTTTCGTGCTGCTGGCGGCGGCGCGGCCGCTCGATCTGCTGGTGCTCGGGGATGAATCGGCGCGCTATCTGGGCACCGAGGTCGCCGCCACCAAGCGCCGGGTCTACCTCGCGGCCTCGCTGCTCACGGCGGCGGCGGTGGCGGTCGCCGGCGTGATCGGGTTCGTCGGGTTGATCGTGCCGCACGTCGGTCGCGGGCTGGTGGGTGGGCGTCATCGGGCCCTGTTGCCAGCGGCATTCCTGATCGGGGGCGCGCTGCTCGTGCTGGCCGACACGCTCGCCCGGGTCGCCGTGGCTCCACGTGAGATCCCGGTCGGGATCGTGACGGCACTCCTGGGGGTGCCTCTCTTCGTGCTGTTGCTGAAGCGATGGACCGCGGCTTGATCCTGGACGTCCAGGATGTCCGCTTCCGCTACCCGGGAGCGACGACGGACGCGCTCGGCGGCGTGTCGCTCGAGCTCCGGCGCGGGGAGCTGCTGGCGCTTCTGGGACCGAACGGCAGCGGTAAAACGACGCTGGTGCGGGTCGCGCTGGGGCTGCACGCCCCGCTGACCGGCTGCACGTCGATCCTGGGACGGGCGGCGTGCGACTGGCCGCGTCGCGATCTCGCGCGGGTCGTGGGGGTCGTGGCGCAGCGAGAGGACAACCTGTTTCCGCAACGCGTGTGCGACACGGTGCGTCTCGGTCGCTATCCCCATCTCGGGCCGTGGGCGACGGAGCGCGAAGAGGATCGCGCGGCCGTGGAGCGGGCGCTGGAGCGCTGTGACGTGACCGGCCTCGCCGATCGCTGGCTGTGGACGCTGTCGGGTGGCGAGTACCAGCGCGTCCGGATCGCGCGCGCGCTGGCGCAACAGCCGCGGTTGCTGGTGCTCGACGAACCCACGGCCTCGCTCGACGTGCGTCATGAGATGGAGCTGTTCCAGCTGATCCGACGCCTGGTGGATACCGAGGGCCTGGGTGCGCTGCTCGTCAGCCACGACGTCAACCTCGCGGCCCGCTTCGCCGATCGGATCGCGCTGCTTTCCGGTGGCACGCTGGCCGCCGCCGGGCCACCGCAGGCCGTGCTGCGCAAGGATGTCGCCGAAGCCGTGTTCGGGTGGCCGCTCGCCATCAGCTCGTTCGAGGATCGTCCCCAAATCACCCCGCTGCGGCGGGATCGGTAACGACGGAGCAACCATGCACCTGCGCCTTTTCCCTACGCTCATCCCGCTTACGTCTTTCTCCCTGACGCCTGTGTATCTGTCAGCCCAATCCTCCGACACTGTCACCCTTGCACCGATCGTCGTCACCGCCACCCGCGTCCCGATCGCCGCGAGCGCCGTGGCGGCCAGCGTCACGGTAATTTCCGGCGATGCGCTGCGGGCCCGGGGCATCACCACGGTCGCCGACGCGCTGCGACTCGTGCCGGGAGCATCGATCGTCGCCACGGGCTCTTTCGGGGGGCAAACCTCGCTGTTTGTGCGCGGCGGTGAAAGCGACTATGTGAAGGTGCTGGTGGACGGCGTCCCGCAGAACCAGCCCGGCGGCTTCTTCGATTTCGCCCACCTCGGCACCGAAGATGTGGACCGGATCGAGATCGTGCGCGGGCCGGTCAGCGTGCTGTACGGCTCCGATGCGGTCACGGGCGTGGTTCAGGTGTTCACCCGGTCCGGGGCCGGCCGTTCCGCCGGACGGCTGGCCGCGGGGGTCGGCCGCTACGGCAGCGCGTGGGGCGAAGCCAGCCTGTCCGGAGGCGGCGCGGCGCTGCAATACGCGGTGAGCGCGGCGCGGCATACCACGAGTGGCATCTACGACTTCAACAACGACGATCGCCGTGATGTGGCTGGCGCCCGGCTGCGGCTCCAGCTCGATGCGCGCACGCACGCGAGCGTGAGCGCGCGCTATACCGAGGGCGTGTTTCATTTTCCCACGGATTTCATCGGGGTCCCGTCCGACTCGGATCAGCACACCAGCGACCGCGGTCCTTCCGTGGCCTTCGAACTGGTCCGCTCGGTCTCGGCCCGGGTCGATGCACACGTCAGCCTGGGGTATCGCCGCGAGGAGAGCCGTTACGACGACGGGCCGGACAGTCCGGGGGACACGGCTGCGTTCTGCTGCTCGCACAGCCGCGATGTGTTACGCCGGCTAGTGGTTGGGGCGCGCGGCGATGTCCACCTTGCGGGCGCCACCGTCCTCACGACGGGGATCGAGCTGGAGCGGCAGCGCCAGGGTGGCACGACGCTCGATACCGCGCGCCACAACGCGGCGCTCTATGCCCAGGCGCTGATGGGGGTTGGTCGCTCGCTGTCGCTGACAATGGGTGCCCGGGTGGACGACAACCAGCAATTCGGCCGCCATGCGACGGGGCGGGTGGGGGCGGCCTGGCGGCTGGACGGAGCGACTCGATTGCGGGCCTCGGCAGGGAGTGGATTCAAGGAGCCGTCGTTTTTCGAGAACTTTGCCGGCGGCTTCGCGCGCGGCAATCCGCGCCTTCGCCCGGAACGATCGACGAGCTGGGAGGTGGGCGCGGAGCGGACCACGCTCCGCGGACGCCTCGTGCTGTCCGCGACGTATTTCGATCAGCGATTCAGGGATCTGATCCAGTACAGTCCCGTGCCGGTTGGGAGTGACTCGGTGAACTACGTCAACACCGGCGACGCCACCGCCCGCGGCATCGAGCTGTGGAGCAACGTTTCGCTGGGCGCCGGGATGTCGATCGAAGCCAATTACACGGTGCTGCGCTCGCGCGACCTGGCCACGGGGCAACGGTTGCTGCGCCGGCCCGCGCACGCCGCCGCCGTGCGGCTGCAGCGCCTGGTAGCGCGGCGAGGGGCCGTCACCTTGGCCGCCCGGTACACGGGCGCTCGGGACGATCAGGATTTTGCCGCCTTTCCGGCGATGCCCGTGACCTTGCCGGCCCATACCGTGGTAGATGCGAGCGCGGAGTATCGCGTCATCTCGGCGCATGCGGGGCGTCCGGGCCTGCTCCTGAGCGGCCGCATCACCAACCTCTTCGACGCGCGCTACCAGGAGGTAACCCATTTCCGCTCCCCACGGCGCGGCCTGTTCCTGGGCGTCAGTCTCGAAATTGTCCCGTGACACGCCGCGCGCGCGGTTAGCTTTCGCGTCATGTCTCTGGTCGTCACCCCCGCCGTCGTCCTGCGCACCTACCGCTACAGCGAAACCTCGAAAGTGGTGCGGCTCGCCACCCGTGAGCTCGGCGTCCAGAGCGCCATCGCCAAGGGAGCGCTCAGGCCCAGGAGTCGTTTCGGGGCGGGACTCGAGCTGTTGAGCGAAGGGGTGGCGCAGCTGTACCACCGGGACAGTCGCGAGCTCCAGACCCTTGCCGCCTTCGATGCGGAGCAGCTGCGGCGCGAGCTGGCCGCCGATCTGGACCGCTTCGCCGCCGCGGCGGCACTGGCCGAGCTGATGGTGCGGATGGCGCCGCCGGCGCCGCTGCCCGCCGCGTACGACACGCTGACCGCCGGCTTGGACGCCCTGGTGCGGGCGGCACTCGCCGACGTCGACGCCGCCGCCGTCCGGGCGCTGTGGCGCCTGCTGGGTGTGCTCGGCTTCGAGCCGGCGCTGCGCCACTGCGTGCGGGACGGGACCGCCATCGAACCGGACGCGACACCCGTGCTGTTCAGCACCGCCGACGGCGGCGTGCTATGCGATGCGTGCGTGCGCACGCAGCCGCCGGCCAGCTCGACGCGGCTGCCGTCGCAGGCGTGGCACGACCTGTGTGCCCTGGTCGATGCTCAGGCGGTGCTGCCGCGTCTCGACGGGTTGCATGCCGCCGCCCATCGGCGGCTCGCCTCCCGTTTCATCCGTTACCACCTCGACGATTCGGGCAGCACGGCACTGCCGGCGCTCGAATTCTGGGAGCGTCGCGCGTGGGTGTCGCCGTCCGCCGCTTCGTAGTCGGCACCGCCGGCCACATCGATCACGGCAAGACCGCTCTCGTCAAGGCGCTGACGGGGGTGGACACCGACCGTTGGGAAGAGGAAAAGCGACGCGGCATCACGATCGATCTCGGGTTCGCCCCGCTCGCGGTAGGCGACGGGCTGGAGGCCAGCGTCGTGGACGTGCCCGGCCACGAGGGGTTCGTCCGCAACATGCTCGCGGGCGCGACCGGCATCGACGTGGCTCTGCTGGTCATCGCGGCCGACGAAGGCATCATGCCGCAGACCGAGGAACATCTCGCTATCGTCGAGCTGCTGGGGGTGACGCGAGGCATTCCGGTGCTCACGAAGCGGGACCTCGTGGATGCCGACTGGCTCGCCCTCGTCGGGACGGAGGTTGCCGACCGGTTGCGGGACAGCCGGGTGCGCTGGGAGGCGCCGGTCGCGACGTCGTCGGTCACAGGCGCCGGACTGGACGAGCTGCGAGCGGCGTTGCGCGCCGTGGCGCAGGGGCTCGGCCCGCGCCCCGAGGCGGACCTGTTCCGGCTGCCCATCGACCGGGTGTTCGCCGTGGCGGGGGCCGGCACGGTGGTTACCGGGACCACCTGGAGTGGATCGGTGGCCGTTGGTGATTCGGTGCATCTCCTGCCGCTCGATCGCGCCGTGCGGGTACGCTCCATCGAGGTGCACGGGCAGGGGGCGCAACGCGCCGTGCCTGGTCGCCGGACCGCGTTGGCGCTGGTGGGCGTGGATCGCTCGGAGCTCAAGCGCGGCGACGTGGCCGTGGCGGGTGAGGGATGGACGGCGACCCGGATGGTGGACGCGGCGATCGAGCTGCTGCCGTCGGCTGCGCGGCCGATTCACCCCCGGTCCCGGCTCCGGGTCCATCTGGGGACGGCGGAGGTCCTGGCGCGCGCGACGCAAACTCCGGCCATCACGCCGGGATCCCGGGGCCGAATTCGCCTGGCGTTCGAGTCTCCCCTGGTGGCGCGGGGTGGTGATCGCTTCGTGCTGCGCAGCTTGTCTCCGGTGACCACGATCGGTGGGGGCATCGTGCTCGATCCGTTCCCGCCGCGGCGGCCGGCCCTGGCGGCGCGTCGCCTGGACGTCTCGCAGATCCCGGAGCACCGTCTGTTGGCATGGCTCGCTGAAGCCGGTCTCACGGGACTGCAGGCTGGCGACCTTCCTGTGCGCCTCGGCATCCTCCCTGAGAGTGTGAGCGGGATCATCGCGGCGGCGGGGAAGAGTGTGCTAAGCTCAACCGGGTGGCTGGTTTCACGCTCTGTGGCGGCAGCGGAGGCGGAACGTCTGGCCGGGGTCGTGACGACCCATCTGGACGCGCATCCCCTGGATCCGGGAATGTCACTGCAGGCGTTGCGGGCCACGATGGGGGAGCCGGGCGTGAGGACTCCCGAGCCGATCGTGGATGTCGTGATCGAACTGGCGATCCGCAAGCAGTTGCTCGAGGTCGAAGGGGGGGTGGCGCGCCGTCCGGGCTGGAAACCGGTGCTCGACGGGACGGCGTACGATGCCAGGACGACGTTGGTTCGGCGGGTCTCAGAAGCCCGCTGGCAGGTGCCGACGGTTGTCGAGCTGGAGCGTGAGTTTTCGACACTGCCGGTGCGGGCGCTGTTGGCACACCTCGTGCGGGAAGGCGGGGTAGAACAGGTCGATCTTGAGCGATACGCGGTGCCCGCCGCCCTCGTGGAGTTTCGCGCCGCGCTCGAAGCCGCGTTGGGGGAGTTGGGCTCGGCGACCCCGGCCGCCCTGCGCGACCGCTTCGGGTTGACGCGGAAGTACCTGATTCCGCTGCTGGAATGGGCGGATCGGCGCGGTATCACCGAGCGCCGGGGGGATGCCCGGGTGCTCGCTCGCTTGACAGGCCGGAACCGGGGGACCTAGGTTCCGGTAGCGGTAACCGTAGAACGTCCCTGCAACGCAAGGAGAAGGGTTACAAGGCACCTTTACGTCTGGACGAAGGAGTGGTGATGAGGCGGCACGCCTGGGCAGTTGTGGGGCTCGGGGTGTTGGCGGTAGGAGTGGACGCGAGAGCCGCGTGGAGTCAACAAGGCCCTCCTCCCGCCACAGTGCAGTTGAAGCAGAATTACCCGAACCCCTTCAACCCGGCGACCACGATCCCGTTTTCGCTCGGGACGGAGTTGTTTTCCGGTGGTCACCGGCCGACGGTTTCGTTGAGGATCTACAACGTGCTGGCGCAGCTCGTGGCCGTGCCTATTCTCCAAGGCACGGGCGAGCCGCTCGACAACGTGGAGATGTCGTGTGCCGGTACGACCAGCTGCGACTTCAGTGCGTATTGGGATGGCAACGTCCGGAATTCCGGCAGCCAGGCGGCGTCGGGGATCTACATTTACCAGTTGGTCGTCGACGGGCGGCGGTTTACAAAGAAGATGATCATTATGAAGTGAAGGCAAAAGGCGTCGAGAGAATGCGTCGAGAAGAGACGTCAAGGGAATTCGTCAGGGAGAACCGTCGGGTACACGCTCGACGGTTCTTCGCATTTACGCCTTTCCTTGACGTCTGCCCTAGACGATTTTCCTGGACGTTTTTGACTTATTCTCTGCCAGTCCGGCATAATTAGTCCGGCACACTCCGTGCTAAGGTGCGCGACGCCATGATCAGACCCGAACGCCTCACCATCAAAGCCACCGAATCGCTGCAACAGGCGGCGGCTCATGCGCGCAAGCGCGGCAATCCGGTGGTGAACGATGCTCATCTCTTCCTCGCCCTGCTGGAGCAGGACGAGGGAATCGTCGTGCCGTTGCTGCAGAAGGCCGGGCTGAACGTCGCGCAGCTGAAGAGCGACACCGAGCGGGAAATCGACCGCTTTCCCAAACAGTCGGGCGCGGTCGAGCCCACGCTCTCACGCGAGCTGTCCAGCGTGTTGGACCGGGCCGATCGACTGGCGAAGGACCTGGGCGACGCGTACGTGTCGACCGAGCATCTGCTGCTCGCGCTGGCTGAAGAGAAAGGCGCGACGGCTCGCCAGCTGCTCACCGCATCCGGTGTGGACCAGGGCGAGCTGCGCACGGCGCTCGAGGCTGTGCGCGGGGCGCACCGGGTCACCGACCAGGAGCCCGAGCAGCAGTACCAGGCGCTGGAGCGGTTCACGCGCGATCTCACCGAGGTGGCCCGCAAGGGGAAGCTCGACCCGGTGGTGGGCCGGGACGAGGAAATCCGGCGCGTTATGCAGGTGCTGTCGCGCCGCACCAAGAACAATCCGGTGCTGATCGGCGAGCCGGGCGTCGGCAAGACGGCGATCGTGGAAGGATTGGCGCAGCGGATCGTCAACGGCGACGTGCCGGAGAGCCTTCGCAACAAACACCTCGTAGCGCTGGACATCGGGTTGCTGATCGCGGGCACCAAGTATCGCGGCGAGTTCGAGGAGCGGCTCAAGTCGGTGATCAAGGAGATCATCACCGCCGAGGGGCGCTTCATCGTCTTCATCGACGAGCTGCACACGCTGGTCGGGGCGGGAGCGGCTGAGGGGGCGGTGGACGCGTCGAACCTGCTCAAGCCCGCGCTGGCGCGCGGCGAGCTGCACGTGGTCGGGGCCACCACGCTGGACGAGTACCGCAAGCACATCGAGAAGGACGCGGCGCTGGAGCGCCGCTTCCAGCCGGTGTACGTGGGCGAGCCCTCGGTGGAGGATACGATCGCGATCCTGCGCGGGCTGAAGGAGAAGTACGAAGTGCACCACGGTGTGCGCATCACCGATACCGCCCTGGTTGCCGCGGCGACCCTGTCCCATCGCTACATCGGCGACCGGTTCCTGCCCGACAAGGCGATCGACCTGGTCGATGAGGCGGCCAGCCGCCTGCGCATCGAGATCGACTCGCTGCCCCAGGAGATCGACGAGGTAGAGCGCAAGATCGTCCAGCTCGAGATCGAGAAGACGGCGCTCGCGAAGGAGCGGGACAAGGCCTCGAAGGAGCGCCGCGCGGGGGTCGAGGCCGAGCTGGCCGAGCTGCGCGAGCGCTCCAACGCCATGAAGGCGCAGTGGCAGGCCGAGAAGGAGGCCATCACGGCGCTGCAGGACAAGAGAGCCGCGCTCGAGCAGCTGCGCATGGAGGCCGACCAGGCCACCCGGCGTAGCGACCTCCAAAAGGCGGCTGAGATCAGCTACGGCCGTATCCCGGCGCTGGAGAAGGAGATCGCCACCATCGAGAAGCGCCTCGGCGAGATCCAGAAAGTGGCGCAGTACCTGAAGGAAGAGGTGGACGCCGAGGACATCGCCGAGATCGTGGCAAAGTGGACCGGCATCCCGGTATCGAAGATGCTCGAATCCGAGCGCGAGCGGCTCACCAAGCTCGAGGCGGAGCTGGAGCGGCGGGTGGTCGGCCAGCACGAAGGGCTCGCCGCCGTAGCGAATGCCGTGCGCCGGGCGCGCGCCGGGTTGCAGGATCCGAATCGACCCACCGGCTCGTTCATCTTCCTCGGACCCACGGGGGTCGGCAAGACGGAGACGGCGCGCGCGCTGGCCGAGTTCCTGTTCGACGACGAGAAGGCGCTGGTGCGGCTCGACATGTCCGAGTACATGGAGAAGCACGCCGTCTCCCGCATGATCGGCGCGCCGCCGGGCTATGTGGGCTATGAAGAGGGCGGACAGCTGACCGAGGCGGTGCGACGCCGCCCCTATGCGGTGGTGTTGTTCGACGAGATCGAAAAGGCGCACCCCGACGTGTTCAACGTGCTGCTCCAGATTCTGGACGACGGCCGGCTGACCGACTCGCAGGGCCGCACGGTGGACTTCCGGAACACGGTGCTGATCATGACGTCGAACCTCGGCTCCACTTACATCCTGGAGCACGGCACCACCAACTGGGAACAGGTTGAGACCAAGGTGCTCGATCTGTTGCGGCAAGGCTTCAAGCCGGAGTTCTTGAACCGGGTCGACGACGTGATCATCTTCCGGCCGCTGGGCCAGGAGGAGATCACGCGAATCGTAGACCTCCAGATCGCCCGCGTCGCGAAGCTCGCAGCGGAGCGGAAGCTCACCCTTGAGGTGACGCCCGGCGCGAAATCGTTAATGGCGACTGAGGGTTACGATCCCGTCTACGGCGCCCGCCCGCTGAAGCGGGCCATCCAGCGGTTGCTGCAGAACCCGCTCGCGATGGCCGTACTGGAAGGCGAGTACGTCGAGGGCGACACCGTGCGGGTCGATCGGACCAAGGATGGGAACAGCCTCACGTTCCAGCGGATCCCGGCTGGGGGCGTACGCGAGCCGGTCCGTGCCTGAAGGCGGTCGTCCGCCACTCGACCCGGCGGATAGCGAGGGCATCGCTGCCGCGGAGGGGCAGGGAGTGGAGGTTGGGCTCCCCCGCAGTTTGTCACGGACGAGATCTCCGGTGCTCTAGTTTGTGGATAATTCGACCGGTACCTTTGGCCGTAACTCGCGCTGGGGGTGCGTATGGGTGTTGGGAGTAGATCAACCTGCATCTTGCTCTCCTGCCTCTGGTTCAGATTCGATCTTCCGGCTCAGCAACCTGTAACACCTTCTCGAAGAGCGCTCGGTACGGTCACGATCCTTGTGGCGCTAGTAGGGGACAACCTGGTAGTGAAGCCTGTTCCTCTTTACTCATTAACCTTCAGGCCGGTTGGCACAGACTCCACATTGAGTACTCGCACTGGCCTTGACGGGGCTGCATCAGTATCGGTTCACCCCGGTTCGTACATGCTTGCCAGCGCTAGTCCGGCTGTTCTGGACGGCAAGCGATACACTTGGTCCGTTCCTGTCGCGGTTCTTTCCGGTGTTGTAACTCATGTCGAACTCACAAACGCCAACGCAACTGTCGATTCGACGAGTACAGAAGTTGAACGGACGAGGCAATTGGCGCCAGAAATGAGTATTTACGCGCTGGTTCGTGAAGGAGTATTCCGCGTCGAAGCCGGTCTCGGTCACGGGTCCGGTTTCCTCGTCGATTCACTTGGGCTGGTTCTTACTAACGCGCACGTTGTGGCCGGCGACACCCTTGCTACGGTCGTGCTGGATTCGCTTACCCGGGTTAGGGCTCAGGTGATTCTCCGAGACAATGAGGAAGATCTTGCCGTTCTTCGAGTCTCCCCGGCATGGATCGTTGGGAAGCCAGTACTTGCCTTTGCGCATCCTGAGCTTGGGCAGCCGTTGGTCGCCGCAGGAGAGCGACTCTTTGCCGTTGGTTTCCCTCTGCATCAAGAACAAACCCTAACATCGGGCATTGCGAGCAGCGTGCGTGAGGGGGCCATCATATCGGATGTGAATATCAACCATGGGAACTCGGGCGGCCCACTCTTCAATCTCGCTGGGGACGTTGTTGGAGTGAATACATTCGGCGATTTCTCATCGCAGGGAGGCCCAGGGGTTTCAGGCTCAATCGTCATTACTCGTGCGTTACCATTCCTTGCGAGATCTCGAAGTGAGCTCAACGCACTTGGTTCTCCGGACACGACACGACTTCCCCTGTTGCCTTCGACGCGGTTCAGCGTCACAGTGCTAAAGGCCTTCGCCGATTCTACTTCCCCGAAACGATATTCGTTGTTTGATGACATCGATGTCGGGAGGTTTATCTTGCAAGTTACCACTCCTCCAATCGCCTACGTTCGCAGGAAGGCGTTCGAGGCGGACGTTGGGAAAGACCGGAAACGAAGAGAGGCGCGTAGTGGATTGAGCGAACCGGAACGGTATTCTGAAATGCTCGACTACCGTGACTGGGATCAATATGTCGGTGATGACCGTGTTCCGGTCGTATCCTTTACAGTTACTCCCAAGCTTGGAGAGACGAGTGGCTCCGTCTTTCGACGTCTGCTCCTAACGGGGGCAGGGGGCAAGCAAACGATTCGATACAGGAGTGATCTTCGAGCTGTGCGTCTATACCGCAATGGAGTTCAGGTCAGTCCGATCATGGGTGGGGTTACGCCGGTAAAGCAGTACGTAAACGACATGTGGGTGGATCTAAAGGATGTAGCCAGCTATGGCTACTACGTTTTCTCGCCGGAGGTGTTTGCGCCGGATTCGGTTGGCACACCCCCTGCGCTATTTCTGCATCTTGATGATCTCAAGAACCCTACTTCTCCTAGCTGTACTCAGCTGTCAAGGGAAATCGTAGCAACAATCTGGAACGATTTCGAGATGTTCTATCGAGGGCTAGGTGTCCAGGCTATTGTGGCATCTGATCCCAGAAAGCGACACTCTCACGTGTCTGGGGCAATGGGAGATTGTCCACGTCCTCGATAATGGTAACGATCGCGTGAAGGGTGGGCCGCCACTCATCCTCGATCGGACCCCGACCGGGAGTTCGTGCGAGCCAATCCGTGACTGACGGGAAGGGGGACGCGGGAAGCGGGACGGGGCGGCCCTCCACCCCCGCCGACGTCGAGGGGATGACGGCTGCGTTGCAGCAGGCGCAGCGGGCCGTGCTCGTTGGCGAGGTCCCGGTGGGGGCCGTCGTGGTCCGGGCGGGCGTGGTGGTGGCGCAGGCGCACAACGAGACCGAAATCCGCAACGATCCCACCGCCCATGCCGAGCTGCTCGCGATTCAGCGCGCGCTCGGCGCGCTTGAAACCGACCGGCTCACCGATTGTACGCTCTATGTGACGCTCGAGCCGTGCGCGCAGTGCGCGGGCGCGATCGTGCTCGCCAAGGTGGGACGCCTCGTTTTCGGGGCGTATGATCCGAAGGCGGGCATGTGCGGCACCCTCGGCGACCTGGTTCGACACGCGAGGCTGAACCACCAGGTCGACGTCACCAGCGGTGTCGAAGCCGACGCCTGCGGGCGCCTGCTTCAGGGTTTCTTCAAGGACCGCCGCTAGCTTGAACGGGCCAGTTCGCCGAGGCCCCGATGCCGTTCAAGACCATTATCGAGCCGTTTCGCATTCACGCCACCCAGGCGATCCGGCAGGTGTCGGTGCACGAGCGGGAGGCTGCGCTGCGACGTGCCGGATTCAACCTGTTCGGTCTTCACGGCGACGAAGTGTTGATCGATCTCCTGACCGACTCGGGCACCGGAGCCATGTCCTCCCGGCAGTGGGCGGCCATGATGGACGGAGACGAATCGTACGCCGGGAGCCGCAGTTTCTACCGGTTCCAGACGGTGGTGCAGGATATCACGGGACTCTCGGAAGTCATCCCGACCCATCAGGGCCGGGCTGCCGAGCGCATCCTGTTCTCGGTGATGGTCAAGTCGGGACAGGTGGTCCCCAACAACACGCACTTCGATACCACCCGGGCCAATATCGAATACTGCGGTGCCGAGGCGCGCGACCTCCTCATTCCCGAAGGGCGGGAGCCGGCCACGCGGCACCCCTTCAAGGGCAACATGGATGTCGCGGCGCTCGAGGCCACGATCCAGGACAGTGGACGCGAGCGGATTCCGGTCGTGATGGTCACGGTCACGAACAACTCGGGCGGCGGCCAGCCCGTCAGTCTCGCGAACCTGAAGGCGGTCCGGGCGGTGTGCGACCGCCACCGGCTGCCGCTGTACCTCGACGCGTGCCGCTTCGCGGAGAACGCCTACTTCATCAAGCTGCGGGAGCCCGAGTACGCCGATTGGCCGGTGCGCCGCATCGCCCAGGAGATGTTCCGCTTGGCCGATGGCTGCACCATGTCGGCGAAGAAGGACGGGCTGGCCAATATCGGCGGATTCCTGGCGATGAACGATCCAGAGGTCGCCTCCCGCTGCCGGAATCTGCTGATCCTTACCGAAGGGTTTCCCACCTATGGGGGACTGGCCGGCTATGACCTCGAGGCCATAGCGACCGGTCTGGAGGAGGTGCTGGATGAGGAGTACCTGCGCTACCGGCTGCGCTCCACCGCCTACCTCGCCGAGCGCGCCGAAGCCGCGGGCGTACCCGTCGTCCAGCCCCCCGGCGGACACGCGGTCTATCTCGACGCGCGGTCGCTGCTCCCGCAGATCCCACCCTCCCAGTATCCGGCGCAGTCCCTCGGCGTGGAGCTGTATCGCACGGGAGGGGTGCGCGGGGCCGAGATCGGCTCGGTGATGTTCGGGAAGCGGAGCGCGGACGGCGCGGAGACGCCGGCGCCAATGGAGCTGGTACGCCTGGCGATCCCACGACGGACCTACACCCAGAGCCACATCGACTACGTGGGCGAGGTGATCGCCGAGGTGGCGCGGCGCAAGAACGAGCTGCGCGGCTACCGCATCGTGGAGCAGGGCCCTTGGCTGCGACACTTCACCGCGCGGTTCGAGCCGCTGTGATCTCCCTCAGGGCTTCCTGGTCCGCTCTTCCAGCCGCGTGATCAGCTTGTCGATCTCCTGCTTGGCGCGCTGGAGCGCCGGCAGGAGCCTGACCTGAAGCTCGCGCTCCAGCTCTTTGCCTTCCTTTTTCCAGATCGCACCGATGTCTTTGCCGATGTCCTTCAGGACGTCGCGGAACCGGTCTCCCAGGTCGCGCCAGGTGGGGATGACCTCGACCTCGGTGGGCTCGACGGTTTCGGGTTTGGCGGGCAGTGTGTTCATGTCGGCTACCTCCTCGTGCTTCAGGATCGTCGATCGGCGGTGAAGTCCCCGTGAGATTCGCCGCAGCGGGGCTTCAGGTGGTACGAGTCGTACCGGCGCCGGGGTTCATCGCGCCGGCGGTGGCGAAACCCTTGGGGTCCGCTTATTTATGCCTTCGGTGAGTTGGACGGGTGGCCGAGCGGCTGAAGGCACACGCCTGGAGAGCGTGTAAACGGGTAACCGTTTCGTGGGTTCGAATCCCACCCTGTCCGTGAATGCTAGACGTGTAGACGTTCAGACGTTCAGACGCACAGGGTCGGCGGATTCTTCTGAGCGCCTGAGCGTCTGAACCCCTGTACGTCTAGTCTTCAGGACAGGTGCGTGAGCGGTTGAAACGGCCGGTCTCGAAAACCGGTGTGCCCGTAAGGGTACCGTGGGTTCGAATCCCACCCTGTCCGTGCAACCTCGTCAGTCCGTATCGTCACGATGGCGCTCGAGTTTCGCGAAGAACCGGTCGATTTCGGGCCATTGTGCCTCCACGTCTTCGTAGCCGAGCTCCATGAGTTGTGACGTGTAGCTCGATTCGAAGAGCAGATAGCTGAGAAACTCAGCCGCCGCTTCGCGCCGACCGCCCATCCCCTCGACGATCCGTCGCACCTCTCTCGGAAGGGCCGTGGTGAGTCCGCGGGCCAGGCTCGCCAGGTCACGCCGCGGCCGGAGCATCAGGAGATCCACTGGCCTCAACGCCAGCGGCGCCGGGGTGTGGGCCGGTAGAGCCGCAAGCAGGCTGTTGATGCGCGCGAGCTGGTCTGCATCCGCTTCCAGCTGGTCCTGGAAGATCGTATCGAGCAGCAGACCTGCGACCTCCGCCACGCTGGGATACGGCCGTGTGGCGGCCACGAGACTCGACTCCCGGGAGCGCGTCTTCATCCCGATCACGAATGCCGCCCGCGCACCGAGGTGAATCGCCGGCGCGAGCGGGGTGGCCTGGCCGACGCTGCCGTCGCAGTAGAATTCCCCGGTGAGGGGCACGGCAGGAAACAGAATCGGGATCGCCGCCGACGCCATGACGTGCTCGAGATGCAGCGGGCCGCGCAGGCCCACGTGCTGGGGTCCTTCCCAGGCGGGCTCGTCGCCGCGGCCGTGCACGAACGTGACCGACTGACCTGAGCTGATCGCGGTCGCACTCAGCGCGGCGGTGCGCAGCCGTCCGGCGTCGATGTTTGCCTGAATCCCGCGGACGTCGATCGTCGCTTCGAGGAATTCGCGCAGCGGCTGCGTGTCGAGGATCCCGCGCACTGGCGTCGGCCCGGTCCGCCGCCCGATGAGGGAGGCGAGGAACCAGCGCGTCGCTGCCCTCAGGAGGCTCCCGGGGCGCACACGAAACACACGCTCCGTGGTGAGTCTTCGCCAGGCGGCACGCAGGCCGGTGATGGCCTGAGTGAGCGGCCCCGGATGGGCCGCGAGGTAGATCGTGTTGATCGCGCCGGCGGAGACACCGGTGAGAATCGGGAATTCGAGTTCAGGCAGCCGTTCGGCAAGGGCCGCGAGCACCCCAACCTGATATGCCGCCCGGGCGCCTCCACCGGGAAGCACCAAGGCGAGCTTGGAGGAATAGCGCTGCGGCTTCGCCAGTCGCTCTCCGGCGGAGGTCACGCCAGCGCGATACTGGGGCGCCGACACCACTCGAAGAGAGTCGGACATGACGCTTAAGATGCACCGGCCGGGAGCGCGTCGCGGAGGCGGCTGAGAGCCTCCTCGAGCTGCCGGTCGGAGAGATACGGCGCCGGCCCGAGGCGCAGTGTCACCCCGCGATAGTCCGTCCACACGCCCCGCTGGCGCAGGGCGCGGGACAGGTCTCCAGCGTGCGGCGCGGTGAGCGCGAGAAACCCCCCCAAGCGCTCGAGCGACACGGTCCGGTCTCGGTCGATAATGCGCGGATCGAGCGCCAGGGCGTCGAAGCCCCGTGCCAGCAGCCCCATCTGGTGCTGGCTGACGGTTCGTAGCAGCGCCGGGGTGAGATGTTGGGTCTCGAAGAAATCGAACACCGCGGCCGCACGGTAATGACTGGTCGGATCATAGGTCGCTCCCGCGAACCGGTCGGGACCTGGGCCGTACTCGACCTGCCCCGGCGCATGCGCCGACGCGAGCAACCGGAATTCGCTGAGCCAGCCGGTGATCACCGGCGTCAGCGTACAGTCCTTGGGCACTCGCAGAAAGCAGTTGCCCTCTCCCAGCTGGCAGTACTTGTAGCCGCCGCCCACGATGAACGCGCCCTCGAGGCCCTCCGCCTCGAGGGAGAGCGGCACCACGTTGAGGGCGTGATAGGCATCGACCAGCAGCTCGGCGCCGAAACGGCGGCAGGCCTCGAGCACGACGCGGAGCTCGGGCACGATCTGGGCGTTTTCGTACAACACGGCGGACACGAGCACGGCGGCAGTCCGATCGGTCACCATCTTGGCCAGGCGCTCGGCCACTGTTCCCGCGGGATGCGAGGGGACCTTCATGATCTCGATGCCGGCGGTGGCCAACCGGTCGAGCTGCCGCCGGATGGTGTGGAACTCGCCGTCCGTCGTGACCAGGCGGGGTCGGCGGCTGAGCGGCAGGGCGGAGAGGAACCTGACCACCAGCTCGTGCGTGTTCGCGGCCAGAGCGATGTCGGCGTTCGGCTCACCCAGCAAGCGGGCGAATCCGCGCCGCACCCGGTCCGCCATGGCGAAGGCTCGTTCCCATTTCTCGTCGACGAGCTCGGCGGCATCCAGCCACGCGTGCTGCTGCGCCTCGAACCCGACGTCGGGCCAGGCCTGGTGCGAGTGGCCGGTCAGGAGCAGCCGCTCCGCTACGTGGAAGCGCGCGTAGTGCCGCGCGAGCGCATTGGGCGTAGCGTACAGGGCGTCCGGAGTGACCGTCACAGCTCGGTCCGGATCGCCCACAGATCCGGAAACGCCGGCTGGTTGAGCGTCGTCATCAGGTACTCGGCGCCGGCCGAGCCGCCGGTGCCGCGCCTGGTCCCGATAGTGCGCTGCACCATTTTCACGTGCCGGTAGCGCCATTCCAGGAACCCTTCGTCCAGGTCGATGAGCCGCTCGCACACCGAGGTCACGACCGGATTGGTCCGATAGGCCTCGATCAGCACCTGCTGCAGCGCCGGGCTCGGTTCGGGGGGCTGGGTGACGTCGCGGCTGAGCAGCGCCTTGGGGACGAGAAAACCGTTGCGCGACAGGTAGGCGAGGAATGCATCCCACAGCGTCGGAGCGCGGTAGCGGATCTCCACGCGCCGCCGATGCTCGCTGCCCGCGGCGTACCGTTCGATCGCCGCCGGGTTCTTGGCCCCCAGCACGCACTCGAGCTCCCGGAACTGGAACGAGTGGAAGCCGCTTCCGGACTCGAGCCGGTCGCGGAACGAGAGGAATCCGAGCGGCGTCATCGTTTCCAGAATGTCGATCTGCGCTACCAGCACCTTGAGAATCGTGAGCACGCGCTTGAGGGTGTGCAGGGCGCGCGGCGTGTCGTTCTCATGCAGCAGGCGCATCAGGTAGTCGAGCTCGTGCAGCATCTCCTTGAACCAGAGCTCGTAGACCTGATGAATGATGACGAACAGGCTCTCGTCGTGCTCCAGCTCGCCCTCGCGCGGCCGTTGCAGGGCCAGCAGCTCGTCGAGGCGCAGGTAGCTCGCGTACGTCACGGGGGGGGGCATCGTCGCTCCTAGAGGAAGCGCGGTTTGTAGGTATCGAGCGTGTCGTACTGGTCGGGCCAATGCACCGGCCAACCCAGCTCGCGGGCGGCGTGGCGGGTCCAGTACGGGTCCCACAGGTGCGCGCGCGCGAGCACGCACAAGTCGGCGCGCCCCGCCGCGAGAATCGTGTTCACGTCGGTGTAGCTCGAGATGTTGCCGACGGTCATCACGGGCATCCCCGCCTCGTGGCGGATGCGATCCGCAAACGGCGTTTGAAACAGCCGCCCGTACACCGGCTTCTGGTCCGCCACCGTCTGGCCGGCGGAGACGTCCAGGATATCGCAGCCGTGGTCCTTGAACAGGGTCGCCACCGCACCGGCGTCCGCCGATTCGTTCCCACCCGGCGCCCAATCCACGGCTGAGATGCGCACCGAGATCGGTTTAACGGCCGGCCAGGCGGCGCGCACGGCGTCGAACACTTCGAGCGGGAAGCGCATCCGGTTGGGGAGATCGCCCCCGTAGGCATCGGTGCGCCGGTTGGTGAGCGGCGAAATGAAGCTGGCGAGCAGGTAGCCGTGGGCGAAATGCAGCTCGAGCATGTCGAACCCGGCCAGCTCGGCCATGCCGGCCGCCCGGGCGAACTCGTCACGCACCTGCTCCATCTCGGCTCGCGTCATTTCCCGGGGCACCTGGCTGTGCGGATAATAGGGAATCGGGGACGCGGCCATGATGGGCCAGTTGCCCGCGGGCAGGGGCTCGTTGTCGCCTTCCCACATGACCTGAGTGGAGGCCTTGCGCCCCGCATGCCCGAGCTGCAGGCCGATCTTGGCCCGGCTGTGGGCGTGCACGAAGTCCACGATCCGCTTCCACGCGGCGACGTGCTCGGGCTTGTACATGCCGGTGCAGCCCGGAGTGATACGTCCCTCCCGCGACACGTCGGTCATCTCGGTGAAGACGAGCCCGGCCCCGCCGATGGCGCGCGTGCCGATGTGCACCAGGTGCCAGTCGTTCGGGGTGCCATCGTCGGCCGAGTACTGGCACATCGGGGAGACCACCGAGCGGTTTTCGAGCCGCAGCTCGCGCAGGCGGAACGGCGTGAACAGCGGCGGCGGCGGCGGATCGAGCGGCACCGCGATCCCCGATTGTCGCGCGGCCTGGCCGGCAAACCAGCGGTCGACGCCCGCCACGAACGCCGGGTCGCGCAGCTGGAGATTGGCGTGCGTGATGCGGAGCGATCGGGTGAGCAGGTTGAACGCGAACTGCACCGGCGCCAGCTCCATGTAGCGCTCGGTGTTCTCGAAATACTCGAGGCTCACCTGTGCCGCCCGCTGCAGGCTCTCCACCAGGGGCCGGCGCTCCGCCTCGTACGCGGTCAGGGCGGCCGGGACGGCGCGATGGGTGTGCAGCGCGCGGGCCAGCACGATGGCGTCTTCCATGGCCATCTTGGTGCCCGAACCCACCGAGAAGTGGGCTGTGTGGGCCGAATCGCCGAGCAGCACGACGTGTTCGTGATGCCAGCACGCGTTCTTCACCGTCCCGAAGCGGCGCCAGATGGAGCGATTCTGCTGCAGCTTGTGGCCCTCGAGCTCAGCGGCGAACAGATCCTCGCAGAAGGCGATCGTCTCGTGCTCGTCGGCCCGGTCGAGGCAGGCGGCCCGCCACGTCTCCTCGCGGGCTTCGACGATGAAGGTGGAGTGCCCCTTCTCGTACTGATAGGCGTGCACCCGCCACAGGCCGTGCCGGTCGGGCTTGAAATAGAAAGTGAACGCCGGGAAGGGCCGGGTGGTGCCGAGCCAGACGAAGTGATTGGGGCGCCAATCGACCGAGGGGCGGAACGTCTTGGCGAAGCGGTCACGCACCAGACTGTTGGCGCCGTCGGCCGCAAGGACCAGATCAGCCTCGAGATACGGCGTCAGGTCCGACACGTCGGTCCCGATCTCGATCCGGACCCCCAGATCGACGGCGCGCTCGGCCAGAATCTCGAGCATCGCGCGGCGCGAGAGGCCGGAGAACCCGTGGCCGGTCGAGCGGAGCAGCTCCCCCTGGTAGTGAATGTCGATATCGTCCCATCGGGCCGAGGCCCTGGCCATCGCCTCGAAGGTTTCCGGGTCGGCTACTTGCAGATTTTCCTGCGTGGCCTCCGAAAACACCACCCCGAAGCCGAACGTGTCGTCGAGCCGGTTGCGCTCCAACACGAGGACGTCGTGGGCGGGGTCGGCTTTTTTCATGAGAATCGCGAAGTACAACCCCGCCGGGCCGCCGCCGATCGAGACGATCTTCACGGGTTGGGTCCCGCATCCTTGAGCAGCTGGCCCGCGATCACGAGCTGCTGGATCTCCGTCGTCCCCTCGTAGATGCGCAGCGCCCGGACGGAGCGGTACAGGCGGTCGACCGGGTGGTCGGCGAGTACGCCGCGGCCACCCAGGATCTGCACCGCGTCGTCCACGATGCGTTGCGCGGCTTCGGTCGCGAACGCCTTCGCCATCGCGGCCTCGAGCGTCACCCGATCCGCCCCCCGATCCTTCTCCCACACCGCGCGGTACACGAGCAGCCGCGCCGCGGCGAGGTCCGTGGCCATGCGCGCCAGCTTGTCCTGGATCAACTGGTACTCGGCGAGCGGTTTCCCGAACTGCCGGCGCGTGGCCGCGTGGCGCAGGGCCTCGGTGAGCGCCCGCTGTGCCATGCCGCACGCCGCCGCGCCGACCGTGGGACGGAGCCGGTCGAGGGTGGCCATGCCGATCTTGAAGCCCTCACCTTCGCCGCCCAGGCGGTGGTCGGCCGGGATGCGGCAGGACTCGAAGGCGATCTCGCCCAGCGGATGCGGCGCCGACAACACCAACGGCCGCACGAACCGGAACCCGGGCGCGTCCGCCGGCACGAGGAAGCACGACAACCCCTTGTTGCCGGCGGCACGGTCGGTCGAGGCGAACACCGTGTAGAAGTCGGCCAGTCCGCCGTTCGAGATGAACGTCTTGGTCCCGTCCAACACGTACTGCGCGCCGTCGCGCCGGGCCGCGGTGGCGATGGCCGACACATCGGAGCCCGCTTCGGGCTCGGTCATCGCGAAGCTCGCCATCGCCTCACCGGCGAGCACCGCGGGGACCCATCGCTTCCGCAGCGCCTCGCTGCCGGCGAGCAGGATCGGCACCACGCCGAGCGCCTGCAGCGCGAACACGGCGTCCGCGAGCGGTGAGGCGGCGGCGAGTGCTTCCCGGACGAGGCAGCAGCTCCGCCATTGCTGCTCGGCGATGGGCGCGTACCAACCGGCCCGGCCGAGGCGATCGAGGATCTCGCGGGCCTGGGCGCGGGCTGTGGCATCGTCGGCCGGCGCGGGCAGGGGGGCAAGCTCACGGCCGGCGAATACGCCGATGCGCTCCGCCAGCTCGTGGTGATGCGGCTCGAGGAACGCGCGAATCGCGCGCAGGTCGGTCACGTGAAGCGCGGCTCGCGTTTGGCGACGAACGCCTCGTAGGACTCGCGGAAATTGGGGTGGCGCATCAGCTCCGCCTGGACTTGCGCCTCGAGCTCCAACGCCGCCCGCAGATCCATCGCCGCTTCCCGGTTCAACGCGTCTTTGGTGACGGCCAGGGCCGCTGACGGGCCGCGGGCCAGCTGCTCCGCCAGCGTCCGCGCCTCGGCCAGCACCTGATCCTGCGGCACGACGCGGTGATACAGGCCGATCTCTTTCGCCCGGCGGGCATCGCAGAAGTCGCCCGTCATGAGCAGCTCGGTCGCGTGGCCGAGACCCACCAGCCGGGGCAAGAGCCACGCGGCGCCCATGTCGGCGCCCGACAGACCCACCCGGGTGAACAGGAAGGCGATCTTGGCCGACTCCGCGGCGATGCGGAAATCGCAGGCGGCCGCGATCACCGCTCCGGCCCCCGCCACGGTGCCGTTCAACGCCGCGATGACGGGACGCCGGCATTGGCGGATGGCGAGGATCACGTCGCAGGTCAGTCGGGTGAACGCGAGCAGCCCATCGGCGTCCCGCTCGAACAGGCGGCCGATGATGTCCTCCACGTCGCCGCCGGAGCAGAAGGCGCGACCCGCGCCCGTGATCACCACGGCGCGTACGCCTTCGGCCGTATCGAGCGAGCGAACCGTGTCACGCAGCTCTTCATAGACCTGGAACGTCAGCGCGTTGAGCCGTTCGGGGCGGTTCAAGGTGATCGTCGCGACGCCAGTGCTGACGTCGTGGGCGTACAGGAAGGATCGCGGAGCGATTGTCATAGCACCGCCGTCGCTTCGATTTCGACCAGCGCGTGGGGATCCACCAGCGCTTTCACTTCGACCAGCGCCATGGCGGGGTAGTGCCGGCCCATCAGTCGCCGGTGCACCTCACCCAGGGGCTTCAGCTGCGTGAGGTAGGCGGTGCGGTCGGTCACGAACACCGTCATCCGGCCGATGTCCTGGGCGGCGCCGCCCGCCGCCCGCACGACGGCCAGCACGCGCTCGAGCGCGGCCTCCCATTGGGCGACCAATCCACCGGCGGTGGGAGCGGCCTGGCCCGCGACGAACAGCACGCGACCTCCCGCGGGACCCAGCATGCCGTTGTTCCACCCGCTGGGTCGACCCAGCGATTCGGGGTTGATGATCTCGAAGCTCATGTGCGCAGCGCTCCGGCGTCGAGCACGAGGGTCTGGCCGGTAAGCGCCCCGGCCGCTTCGTCGCACAGCGCAAGGATGGTCGCCGCGACCTCCTCGGCCGTGACCAGCCGCGGCTGGCCCGAGTGCGCGAGGATCGCCGCCAGGGCCTCGGCGCGGGACTTGCGCATGCGCTCTGCCACGAGTCCCAGGGTCGTGTCGGTCATCGGGGTGTCGACATATCCCGGGCACACCGCGTTGACCGTTACGCCCGAGCCTGCCGTCTCGATCGCCATGGCTCTGGTGAACCCCACGACGGCGTGTTTGGCGGCGCAATAGGCCGCGATGTATTTCGCTCCCTCGAGACCCGAGATCGAGGCCACATTCACGACCCTTCCCCACCCACGCTCCAGCATCCCTGGAAGAAACGCCTGCGTACAGAGAAAGGTACCGGTTGCATTGACGGCGAGCAGTCGCTGCCACTCCTCGAACGAGGTCCGGTGCAGCGGGGCGGATGACGCCGTTCCCGCGTTGTTGATGAGGATGTCCACCATGCCGAGTCGTTCTGCGGCGGTGCGAGCCAGCGCGGTCGTGCTCACGGGGTCGGCGACGTCGCACCGAGTGGCCCATGCCGTTCCGCCCGCCTGGCGGATCTCGGCGGCCACGGCCTCGACCTCGGCTTCGTGCCGTGCCGCCACGAGAACGCGGGCGTCCGCCGCCGCGAGCGCGCGGGCGGCCGCGGCGCCGATGCCGCGTCCGCCGCCGGTAACAACCGCGCCGCGGCTGGCGAGTGTCATCCCGCGCTGCGCACGAGCTCGAGCATGACCGACTCCTCCAGGATGGCCCCCAAGATCGCAATCGTACTCTGGCCTTCTGCGGCGGTCGCCTCGCCGGGCGAGCCGAAATAGGCCCGGGGCCCACCGGCCTCGACGAAGCTCTTCTGTCCGGCCGCGATGGCCGTGGAGAGCGAGCGGGCATTGGGCGGGAGCTTTGTGCGCACGTCCTCTCTCACCCACTCGGGTCGGAGCGCCATCACGATCGATGTCTCGTACCGCCCGGCATGACACGCCCCACTGCGGAACTCGGGCGTCAACCGGGTAGCCCAGAGGCGCTGGGTCACATCGGGGAAGGCGATGCGCATCCGCCGGTCCTGTCGAATCTGCTCCACCGCCGCCCGGATGGCGCCGAGATGGGCGGGGTCGAGATGCGCGTTGGCGAGTGCCAGGAGGTCGAAGTCGTGACGGGACAGGCTGTCGGCGATGCCGACGATCTGCGCGGTGACGGCCGCCGGGTCCAGCGACAGCGTGCCTGGAAAGTCCGCGGCGAAAGGGGCGGGGGCATAGGCCAGGGCGGGGAGCAGCAGGATGTCCATGCCGCGGACGGAGAGCTTCTCTCCGCCGGTCCGGGCCATTGCCTCGGCGATCAGGATGTCGGTGGCGAGCGGGAGATGCGGGCCGTGCGCCTCGAGCGCGCCGATGGGGAGGATCGCCACGACGCGCTCGCGGTCGGTGCCGCCGACCTCCTGCCAGGTCAGCTGCGCGAGCTCGCGGACCGGCATCGGGCAGGTTGACCGGGGGGCGTGGCGGAGCGCATCATCTCCGCATGGGGTTCCAGCCGCCGGAGCGATTCAACATCGCCGACTACTTCCTCGACGCGCGGGTGCGCGAAGGGCATGGGCGGGCTACGGCGCTCGTTACGGATCAGGGTGCGTTCACCTACGCGGAGGTTCAGGGGCGCGCGAACCGGTTCGGCCGGCTGCTGCTGGACGCCGGCGTGCAGCCCGAGCAGCGCGTCCTGTTGGCGCTCCCGGACGGCCCGGATTTCGTTGCCGCGCTCTTCGGCACCCTCAAGATTGGCGCGGTCGTGGTAATGGTCAACCCGCAGCTCGCGGCGGACGCGATCGCGTACTTCTACGCGTACACGCGGGCCCGTCTCGCCGTGACGGTTCGCGACACCGCCGTCCCGTTTCGGGCCGCCGCCCGCGACGCCCCGCTGCTCAAGGATGTGCTCGTCGTCGACGATCCGGTCGTGGCGGCGCGCCTCGCCGCGCTGCCCGAAGCCCTCGACACCTTTCCGAGCCACCGGGACGACGCGGCGATCTGGCTCTTCTCCGGCGGCACGACGGGCCAGCCCAAGGCGGTCGTCCAGGCGCACACGTCGTTCGCCAATACTACCGAGTGCTACGCCAAGGGCGCCCTGGGCTATCGCGCGAGCGACGTGACGCTCTCGGTTCCCAAGCTGTATTTCGGCTATGCCACGGGTGCGAATCTCCTGTTTCCCTTTTCGGTCGGGGCGGCCGCCGTGTTGTTCCCGGAGCGCTGTACGGCGGACGTGCTGTTCGAAAAGATCGCGCGCTTCCGGCCGACGATCCTCGTCAACGTGCCGACGATGGTGAACCAGATGGTGTCGCACCCGGATGCCGGGAAGCAGGACCTGCGTTCGCTGCGCTTCGCGACGTCCGCCGGCGAGGCGCTCCCGGTGGAGCTCTACGATCGCTGGAAGCGGACCTTCGGCGTCGAGCTGCTCGACGGCCTCGGCACGGCGGAGATGTGGCACATCTTCATCACCAATCGGATCGGCGCGGCGCGCCCGGGCACGTTGGGACAGGTGGTCGAGGGGTTTGAGGTGCGCGTGTGCGACGAGGACGGCCGCGTCCTGCCCGACGGTGAGGTGGGCCTGCTCTGGGTCCGGGGCAGCTCGCGCGCCATCGGCTACTGGCAGCAGATGGAGAAGACGCGAGTCGCGTTTCGCGGCGAATGGTACGTCTCGGGCGACCTGATCTCCCGCGATCCCGACGGCTACATCAGCTATCACGGCCGGGCCGACGATATGCTCAAGGTGACCGGGAAGTGGCTCAGTCCGCAGGAAGTGGAAGGGTGTCTGTTGCGGCACCCGGCCGTGCGCGAGGCGGCGGTGGTCGGCGTGATCGGCGCCGGCGGGCTCACCAAGCCGCACGCGTTTGTCGTCGTGAAGGACCGGCCATCCGACGGGCTGGGCGAAGAGTTGCGCATGTTCGTCGCGGGCCAGCTGGACGGGTACAAGGTCCCGCGCGCGATCGTGTTTCTGGAGGCGCTGCCGCGGACGCATCTGGGGAAGGTCGATCGCGGCAAACTTCGCAAGGAGGGAGCATGATGGCGAGACGTGTGTCCGGACGCTCCATCGCGCTGCCTCAGTAGGCGATCGCCGGCAAGCATCGTGGCGCACCCCGTTCTCGTTGCCACCGAGGCCCGCGAGCTCCTTGAGCCGGCTGACCTCACCGGGCTCGAGGTCACCTGGCTCGCCGCCGACGAGCCCACCCCCGGCGGGGGTTGGGTGGCCCTCGTCCCACTCTTGTCGCGCTGGGTTGGCGGCACCGAGCTCCAGCGTCTCCCAACGCTCAGAATCATCGCCAACGTCGCGGTGGGATACAACAACATCGACGTGGTGGCCGCGGAGCTGCGCCGCGTGGTGGTCACGAACACCCCGGACGTGCTGACGGAGGCGACCGCGGATCTCACGTGGGCGCTGATCCTGGCGTGTGCGAGACGGGTGCTGGCCGGTGTGGATCTGGTGAAGTCCGGGCAATGGACCGGCTGGCATCCCACGCAGCTGCTCGGGATGGAGCTCGCGGGCAGGACGCTGGGTTTGCTCGGCGCCGGTCGCATCGGGCAGGCCGTGGGGCGACGGGGTCGCGCGTTCGGGATGCGGATCCTCTACGCGGCGCGGACTCGGAAACCGGAGTTTGAAGCGGACACGGGCGCGCAGCGGGTGGAGCTGGGTCCGTTGGTTCGCGACAGCGACGTGCTGTCGTTGCACGTCCCGGCCGTGCCGGAGCTGAAGGGGGTCATCAATACGGAGAATCTGGCGCGTATGAAGGCCGGAGCGATTCTCGTCAACACGTCGCGGGGCGACCTGGTACGGGAGGAAGCCCTCGCCCTCGCTCTGGAAGAGGGTCGTCTCGGAGGCGCGGGCCTCGATGTGTATAGCGACGAGCCGCAAATCCTGCCGCGCCTGCTCGCCGCTCCGCGCACCGTCCTGTTGCCGCACATTGGGAGTGCCACGCTCGAGACCCGGCGCGCGATGGTGCGACTCGCGCTTGCCAACGTGCACGCCGTGCTCGCCGGCCGTCCGCCGTTGACCCCGGTTGTCGGCTAGGTACCTTCTAGCCCCGGACATGGCCCGGGCCCAGACCAAGACCACATCACTCCTCGACGCCCGCGCGCTCGCGCGGGCGCTTCAGCGTATGGCCCTGCAAATCGTCGATCTGGCGGAGGGGACCGGCGCCCTCGTGCTGGTGGGGATTCAGCGTCGTGGCGTGGAGCTGGCCGAGCGCATCGCGCGGATCATCGAGGAGAAGGAAGCGGTGAAGGTCCCGCGCGGCGCGATCGACATCACCCTGTACCGCGACGACCTGGAGCTGGTGGGACCGAAGCCCGTCATCGGCGAGACCCGGCTGCCGGGGGATCTGGGGGGGAAACACGTCGTCATTGTCGACGACGTGCTCTTCACCGGGCGCACCGTGCGGGCGGCGCTCGACGAGCTGGCCGACTTCGGCCGTCCCAAGCGCATTTCGCTGTGTGTGCTGGTGGATCGGGGCGGCCGCGAGCTGCCGATTCAGGCGGACGTGGTGGGCCAGGCGGTGCAGGTAGGACCGGGGGGGCGGGTCGACGTGTTCATCGAGGAGCTGGACGGGCGGGATGAGGTGATCGTGGTGGAGCGCCCATGACCGTGGCGCTCGGGAAGGACCTGGTCGGACTGGAGTTCTTGAGCGCCGACCAGATCCGACTCATTCTCGATACGGCCGAGCCATTCAAAGAAGTCTCCGAACGACCGATCAAGAAGGTTCCGGCGCTGCGCGGCAAGACGATCGTCAACCTGTTCTTCGAAGCGTCCACCCGGACCCGCATCTCCTTCGAATTCGCCGAGAAGCGTCTCTCGGCCGACACCGTAAACGTCGCCGCCTCGGGCTCCTCCGTGTCGAAGGGCGAAACCCTGGTCGATACGGCGAGGAACCTCGAAGCGATGCGGATCGACATGGTGGTGATGCGGCATGGCGCCTCCGGGGCCGCGCAATTCCTGGGCAATCGCATCCGCTCCAACGTCATCAACGCCGGCGACGGGAAACACGAGCACCCCACGCAGGGGCTGCTCGACATGCTCACGATCCGCGACAAGCTGGGCAAGATCGCAGGCGTCAACGTCTGCCTGGTCGGCGACATCCTGCATTCGCGCGTCGCCCGCTCCAATCTCTGGGGACTGACCAAGCTCGGCGCACAGGTCGCCGTGTGCGGCCCCCGCTCGCTGTTGCCGCGTGGGATCGAGCAGCTGGGCGTCCGGGTGTTCGGGCGGATCGAGGAAGCGATCGAGTGGGCCGACGTGCTGAACGTGCTCCGCCTGCAGCTCGAGCGGATGGAGAACGGGTTCATCCCCAGCCTGCGCGAGTACTATCGCGTGTTCGGCGTCACCCTGGAGCGGCTGGAGCGGGCGCCCCGGCCGCTCACGATCATGCATCCCGGTCCCATGAACCGCGGCGTGGAAATCGACAGCCGCGTCGCCGATGGTCCGCACAGCGTGATCCTCGATCAGGTGACCAACGGCGTCGCCGTCCGCATGGCGGTGTTGTATCTCCTGGCCGGTGGGCGTCCCGAGCTGGCGGACGCGGCCAAGGGGGGCAGCGCCGAATGACGCGGCCCCTGCTGCTGCGCGGCGGGCGCGTGATCGATCCGGGCCGCGGGACGGACCAGGTCGCCGACGTCCTGGTGGCCGACGGTAAGGTCGCCGCCGTCGGGCCGGGGCTGCCCACGCCCGATGGCGCCGACGTCCGCGACGTCCGTGGCCTCGTGGTGGCGCCCGGACTCGTGGACGTGCACGTCCATCTGCGCGAGCCGGGGAATGAAGACGAGGAGACCGTCGCCTCGGGGGCCCGGGCGGCGGTCGCGGGCGGGTTCACGGCCGTGTGTGCGATGCCGAACACCGATCCGGTCACCGACAACCAGGCGGCCGTGGGGTTCATCGTCCGCCAGTCGGTGCGTGCCGGGCTGGCACGTGTCTACCCGATCGGCGCCGTGTCCGTCGGTCAGAAGGGCGAGCAGCTGGCCGAGTTCGGGGAGATGGTGGGCGCGGGCGCGGTGGCCGTGTCGGACGACGGCCGGCCGGTCGTGTCCGGCCACCTGATGCGCACCGCGCTCGAGTATGCGCGCACGTTTGACATTCCCGTGGCCGATCATTGCGAGGAGCCGACCCTCGCCGCGGGCGGTGCGATGCACGAAGGGCTCGTCTCCACCCGGCTCGGCTTGAAGGGAATCCCCGCGGCCGCGGAAGAGATCATGGTCGCCCGCGATCTGCTCCTGGCGGAGCTCGCGGGCGGGCACGTGCACTTGTGCCACATGTCTACGCGAGGGTCGGTGGAGCTGATTCGCCACGCCAAGGCGCGGGGCGTGCGGGTGAGTGCCGAGGTGACACCCCATCACCTGACGCTCACCGACGCCGCCTGCGAAGGCTACGACACGCACGCGAAGGTGAACCCTCCGTTGCGCGAAGCGGCGGACGTCGTGGCGTTGCGCGAGGCGCTGAAGGACGGCACGATCGATTGCATCGCCTCCGATCACGCCCCGCATGCCTATGACGAGAAGGAAGCGGCCTTCGACGACGCGCCGTTCGGGATCGTCGGGCTCGAGACGGCGTTCGGCGTTGCGCACACCGAGCTGGTGCTGGGCGGCGTGCTGACGCTGCCCGAGCTGGTGGCGCGCATGAGCGCCATCCCCGCCGGCCTGTTTCACCTGCCGGGCGGCTCGCTCGCCCCCGGGGTCGTGGCCGATATCTGTGTGCTCGATGTGCACGCGGGCTGGGTCGTCCGATCGGCGGATTTCCAATCGAAGAGCCGGAATACGCCGTTCGCGAACCGGGAGCTCGTGGGACGCGCGGTGCTGACGCTGGTGGCGGGTCGGGTGGCGCACGAGCGGGAGGGCGTGGCCGGGCGGTGACGCGGCGCGCAGATGGTCGAGGTCACTCTCTCGGGGCGTCGTCTCCATGGCCGACGCAACCCTACCAGCGAGTTGGACTTACATTTGCGGATTCTGCGCCTGCGAGCCGACGTTGGCGCCGTCGTGCATGCGCATCCGCCGGTCGCGACGGCGTTTGCCGTGGCAGGAGAAGGACTTACGTCATTCGTGCTCCCGGAGCTTATCTTGCTAGTCGGTCCGGTCCCGCTGGTGCCTTACGCGACGCCGGGAACGAAAGCGATAGGCGACGCAGTAGAGCGGTTCCTCGAGGGCCATAACGCGTTGCTGCTGGCCAACCACGGGGCGGTGACGATGGGCCGGACGCTCGAAGAAGCCTGGATTCGCATGGAGACGCTCGAGCATGGGGCGCGCATTCTGTTTGGCGCGCGTCTGCTCGGCCGAGTCACGGAATTGAAGCCCGGCGCGGTAGCGCAGCTCGACGCGCTGCGCGCGCGCCCCGTGCAGGAGCGGAATGTCTAAGGCACCGAGCAAGAGCACGGCCGCCATCCAGCGTCTGCTGGAGGAGCGGCGCCAGTATGAGGCGTGGATCGCGCGGATCGACGCGGCCGGCGGTGCTGCGCCCTCGACGGTGCGCAGCCGGGTCCGCTCCGACTATGAAGCCCGGCTCAATGCGGTCACCGAAGAGCTCAAGGTGCATGCCGAAGCGGCGCGGCTCATGTCGGCGCAGCGCAAGGAGCTGCGGCGCGAGCTGCAGGCCAAGGAGACGCACGCTGCGGAGCGGCTCGCCGAAGCGGAACTGCGCCACGCGGTGGGAGAGTACGACGAATCGCAGTGGACGCAGGTGCACAAGGAATCGCTGGCCGAGCTCGTGTCGGTTCGCGAAGAGCTGGGTGCCGTCGACGAGGACATCTCGCAGCTCGAGGAGCTGGAGCGACTGGTGCGGACGCGTCCGCCGGCGCCGCCCGCGCCGCCCGCGCCGCCCCCGCCCCCCGTCTCCGCTCCCGCCCCCCCCCCCCCCCCCCCCCCCCCCCCCCCCCCCCCCGCCGCCCCCCCCCGGCGCCCCCCCCCCCCCCCGCGCGTCGCGACGCCCACGGCGGGACCGCGGCAGACCATTGCCGCCCCCGCGGTGACCGCCTCGATGCCGCGCGTCGGTCCTCCGCCGCGGCCCCAGGCAGCCCCGGCGCCGGCCGGGCCGCCCAAGCCGGATCCGAGGGCGGCTGACAAGCCGACGATGATCGACGAGCTGGCGTTCCTCAAGTCGGTGACCGAGGACGAAAAACGGGGCATCGCGAGTCCGGGACCGATCGCGGGGCAGCGGCGCGCCAGCGGGGCGCAGTTCCAGCCGGCCGAGCCCGCCGGGAATCGTGCGGCGCCCGTACCGGCGCCCGCCGCGTCACCCGTGAGCGACGACCCGGAGCCCCTGCGCACGTTGAAGTGCCGCGAGTGCGGGACGATGAACCTGCCGACGGAGTGGTATTGCGAGAGTTGTGGGGCGGAACTCGCCGCCCTCTAGGCAAGACGTGTCTTACAACCTTACGCTTTCGTCCCTACGTATTTGGCGAGCCTGGATTTATTTCGCGCCGCGTTGTTCTTGTGTATCAACCCCTTCCGGGCTGCTCGATCCAACAACCTCACGGCGGCGGCATACGCCTGTGTCGCTTCCTGCTTCGTTCCAGCCGCCCGGACCCGCTTCAGCGCGGTGCGGAGGGTGGAGCGTTGTGCGCGATTGACGATGGCGTGGCGACGAGACTGGCGCATCGCCTTCTTGGCGGACTTGAGGTTCGGCACTGGTGTGTTCTCCGGTTTGAGGCGCGCAAAATAGGCGGTAAGTTGAGGGGGGTCAAGGCGCTACGCCGTTGACCGGACCTCGCCCTCGGGGCTATTTTAGGCCGACCCGAGCCCTTGGGGAGTGCCCCATCTCGTTCGACTTTCTCATCTGGGCCCCGGTGCTGCTGTTCTCGATGGTGGCCCACGAGTACGCCCACGCCGAAGCGGCGTATCGCCAGGGCGACGACACCGCCTACATGCTCGGGCGGCTGACGATGAATCCCCTGAAGCACATCGACCCGCTCATGACCGTGCTCCTGCCGATCGTGCTGTGGGTCTCGACACAGGGCCGTTTCATTTTCGGAGCCGCCAAACCGGTTCCGGTCAATCCGCGGAACTACCGCAACTACATTCGGGGCGACGTCATCGTGTCGCTCGCGGGGATCGCGGTGAATCTCGCCTTGTTCGTGTTCTTCACCGGCATGTTCGCGCTGGTCGGAATCCTCGGTAGGTCTTTGTCGAGCGGCGCCGAGACATTCTTGATTCTGCAGCGCATGACCGCTTGGGGGATTCAGCTGAACCTGATCCTGGCGTTCTTCAACTTGATCCCCATCCCGCCGCTCGATGGCAGCCACGTCTTCTACCACCTGCTGCCTCCGGCAGCCGGTTTGCGCTACCGGCAGTTCGGCCGGTTCGGGTTTCTGCCCATCATGGCCCTCACCTATCTGCTGCCCGGCGTCATCGGCGTCCTCCTGTGGCCGGCGCTGCAGCTCATGAAGGTCGGGGCGGGGCTCGTCGGCCGGTTCGCGTTGCCGGGGGTGAGTCTGTGACCACCTCCCCTCCCGCGACGCCCGTGACGGGATCCGGGGGCGGCTTCGTCGTCGAGCTCGAGCAGTTCACGGGACCGCTCGACCTGCTGCTGCATCTGATCCGCGAGGACGAGCTCGACATCACCGATCTGCCGATCGCGCGCATCGCCGATCAGTTCCTCGCCGTGATCAACGAGCTGGGTCTGAACCAGGCGGCCGACTACCTCGAAATGGCCGCCCGGCTGTTGCGGATCAAGGCGCAGACGCTGCTGCCACGGCGGTTGGGGGACGACGAGTGGGAAGATCCGCGCTCCGAGCTGGTGCGCCGCTTGCTCGAGTATCAGCAGATCCGCGAGCTCGTGGATTGGCTGGCCCGGGCAGCGGCGGTGCGCGCCGAGCGTTTCGGGCGCGGCTACGAGCCGCCCGGCCCCGAAGTGCCGCCGGCGCCGCTGGTGATCGGGTTGAACGATCTCCTGGCGGCCGCCGAACGGGTGATCGCCCTGATTCCCGAGCCGACGCTGCATCGGGTAGTGCCTCGGCCGCTCGACGTCGAGGGCGCCACCGCCCGGATCGAAGCACTGCTGGCCGCCCGCGCCGAATTCAGCTGGCGCGACGTGGTGGGCGCGCATCCGGATGTCGTGGAAGTCTTGTCCGCCTTCATCGCGCTCCTGGAGCTTGCCAAAAGCGGTGCCCTGAGGATCGCGCAGCCGGAGCCCTTTGCCCCTATGGCGATCCGCCGTGAGCCCCCTCGCGCAGCTGCTTGAGGCGGCGCTGTTCGCCGCGGCGCGCCCGCTCGGGCTGGACGAGCTGGCGACATTGGACCCCGAGGCGGGGGAGTTGGGCACGCGTGCCGCGCTGCAGGAGCTGCGCACCGCCTTTGCGGCCGGCGACCACGGCGTGGAGCTGGTGGAGATCGCCGATGGCTGGCAGTTCCTGACGGTCCCCGAATACGCCGAGGCGATCGAGCGGGCGCAGTTCGCGTTGCGGCCGCGCCGGCTGAGCCACGCGGCGCTCGAGACACTGGCCATCATCGCCTACCGGCAACCAGTCGGGCGGATCGAAGTGGATGAGATCCGCGGCGTCGATTCGGAGGCCGTGATCGACAAACTCGTGGAGCGGGGACTGATCGAGGTCACGAGCCGCGGCGAGGGGCTGGGGCGGCCGCTGCTCTACGCCACGACGCCCCAGTTTCTGGAAATCCTGGGACTCAAGGGCACGGACGAGCTGCCGCGACTCGACGAGTTGTCCGTCGCGCTTCGCCCGCCGGCGCCGGTCGAGCCCGAATGACCGCCATGCGCCTGCAGCGCGCTCTGGCGCGCGCGGGCGTGACCTCGCGTCGCAAGGCGGAGGATCTGATCCGCGCCGGCCGGGTGCGTGTCGATGACGCCCTCGCCACGATCGGGACGTCGGTCGATCCCGAGCGCCAGCGCATCACCGTCGATGGCGCGGCCGTGCGGGCGGCGCCGGCGGTCACGTGGTTTGCACTCAACAAGCCGATTGGAACCGTGGTCAGTCGCGGGGATCCCAAAGGCCGGCCGACCGTCTTCGACCTCCTCCCGCACGTTCCCGGGCTCACGTACGTTGGTCGGCTTGACGCCATGACCTCGGGATTGCTGTTGCTCACGACCGACGGCCATGCCGCGCATCGATTGATGCATCCACGCTTCGAGGTTCCGCGCACCTACCAGCTCGGAACGCACGGCCGTTCGGTGCAGGAAGTGACCCGCGCGCTGGCGCGGCCGGTGCCGATCGACGGGCGCCCCGTCCGCGTGCTGCGCTCGCGCGTCCGCGCCGCGGGGCGGAGCGTGGAGATCGAGCTCACGCTCGGGGAAGGGCGCAACCGGATCGTGCGTCGGCTCGCTCTTGCCCTCGGACTCAAGGTCGAATGGCTGCACCGGACCAGCTACGGGCCGGTGCGGTTGGGGCCGCTCCCCGAGGGGAAGTGCCGGCCGCTCACCCGCCGCGAGCGTGCGGCGATTGAGGACGCCGATGGAGCTGCGTAACACCACGGTCGTGTTATTGGGCGGCAGCGGCCTGGTGGGGCATGCGGTGGCGCGCCGGCTGCTCGAGAAGTCGCCCCGGCGGCTGGTGCTCGTCGCGCTGTTCGAAGACGAGGTACGCGCCGCCGCGCACGCCCTCGAGCCCTATCGGGGTTCGGCCACGATCGAGGTCGACTGGGGCAACGTGCTGTTGCCGGCGCCGCTGGCGCGTCTGGAACGCAGCGCCTTGCTCGCCGATCCCGCGCATCGCGCCCTGGTGCTGGGCGACCTGCTCGGCGAACTGACCGAAGCGGTGCTGGAGCGGAGCCTGCTGTACCAGATCCTGACCAGGTACCGCCCCGAAGCCGTGGTCGACAGCATCAATACGGCCACCGCGTTCGCGTATCAGGACATCTTCCAGAGCGCGCGCGATTTGCTCGCGGCGGCGCGGACGGGGACGCTCGATCTGGCGGCGGTCGAGGCCCACCTGCTGACGCTCACCATGCCGCAGCTGATCCGGCACATGCAGCTGATGCTGGAGGCGTTGCGTCGGGCAGGGGCACAGGCGTACGTGAAGATCGGCACCAGCGGCACGGGGGGGATGGGATTCAACATACCGTACACGCATTCCGAAGAACGACCGAGCCGGACGCTGATGACGAAGTCGGCCGTCGCCGGCGCGCAATCACTGCTGCTCTTCCTCATGGGACGCACGCCTGGCGCGCCCGCCACGATCGAGATCAAACCGACCGCCACCATCGCCTGGCGCGAGATCGGCGCCGGTCCGGTGTGGCGCAAAGGCAAGCCCATCCCGCAGGTGGACTGCGACGAGCCGGTGCCGCTTGCGGATGCGTTCTGCGATGGGGCCGCAGTGTGGAAAGATCTCGGCCACCCGCTGGAAGGAGTGTACATCAATACCGGCGAGAACGGATTGTTCGCCCGCGACGAGTTCGCGACCGTGACCGCCCTCGGGCAAATGGAATTCATCACGCCCGAAGAAGTCGCCGAATACGTGGTGTTCGAGCTGGAAGGGCGTCCCACGGGCCGCGACATCGTCGCCGCGCTGGACAGCGCGACGGCCGGCCCGACGTATCGGGCCGGCATTCTGCGCGCCCAGGCCCTGAGCCGGCTCGACGCGCTGGAGCGCGCCCGCGGCACCCGGTCGATTGCCTATGAGATGCTCGGCCCGCCTCGGCTCACCAAGATGCTGTACGAAGCCTACCTGTGCGGCCTGCTGGTGCCCAGCGTCCGCGCGCTCGCCGCGGCCGAGCCCGCCGCGTTCGCCGAGCGGGCCCACCAGCGGCTGCGCGAGGACGGCGCGCTGCGTAGCCAAATCGTCTCGGTCGGGCTGCCGATCGTGACGCCCGACGGACGACAGGTGTACCGCGGCAGCGTGGTGATCGTACCGCCGGTCGCAGGGGATCCGCTGGCCGCGGCCCCGCGCGGCTGGGTCGACCTGCGACCGGCCCAGTTCGGGCAGTGGGTGCGCCGGGCCGGGGAAATGGTCCGGCAGGCTGATGAGCGTCTGCGGCCGGACCATCGTATGGAGTCGGGCAGCGACGTGGACTGGACCGCGATCGATCCGGATCAGCCCATCGACCCGGCGGCGTTCGCCACCTGGGTGTTCCGGTTCGAAGACCACGGCGAGCGCATCAAGCGGTAGCATGTCGGATCTGGCGACGCTGGAACGGTGCATGGGCGCGATGGGGACGGCGTTCCGTCTCGTGCGCCTCTACCCGAGCACGCACCCGGCCGTGCAGGAAGCGCTGCGCACCCTCGCCGCGCAGCTGCCGGGCGTCGCCGCGCTCGGCACGGTGGACTGGAAAGTGGGGGCCACCGGCATGCATTGGCGGGGGCAACACCTCTTGCCCCGCAACACCCATCTGTCCGAGCTGGCGTCGCTCCTGTTTGCGCGCGGCGTGCGCGGCATTCAACTGAATCCGGGGGCCACGCCCGAGCACGTCCTCGCGCTGTACGGCGTGGCCACCGGGACGACGCCACCCGACGACGCCACGCTGGGACGGGTCACCGTGCAGACGAGCCGCCGTACCACGACGCCACGCCCATCGAGCGCGCATCTCTTTCCCACGCTCTCGGATCGGCTCGCGCCGACGACGGAGCCGCCCCGCTGGCAAAAAGGGCGGGGGCCTGACGCTCGACGCTCGAGCGCCATGTTCCGGCCGGACGTGCTGCCGCCGGACGTCGAATGCCGCCGGCTCGTGGCCGCGCTGCTGACGGCCGAGAGCCCGGAGGGGCTGCGGAACGCCGGTGACCGGTTGCAGGCGCTGATTCCCGAAGTGCTCGAGTTGCGCGACATCGCGCTCGTGGCGGAGATCGTCGCCGGGCTGGACCGTGCGTTGTCGCGCATCGACGACGCCGCGACGGTCGAGAAGCTTGGGACGGTGGGGGAGGCGCTCGCTCAGCCCGCGCTCGTCGACCGGATGGTGTCGCGTCTGGGCGAGCCCCGCATCCCGCCCACGGAACGGGGCTTTCTGGTCGGCGCGGTCGGAGCCTTGGCGCCCTGGTCGATCGGGCCCGTGCTGCGGGCCTACCTCGCCGCACCGGCGGAGCTGCGCGAGCCATACCGCGCGGCGATCCGCGTGGCGGCGGACCGCGCCATGGAGCCGCTCGAAGCCGCGATCGCCGACAAGGACGACGCGCTCGTCGCGGCGGCGACGCAGTTCATGGGTCTGACGGGCAGCCCCGAGGCGATCCCGCTGCTGGCCGGACTGATGCGCCACCCGCAGGATGCGGTGCGGGAGGCCGCCTTGTACGCCATGGCGGAAATCGGCGGCAAGGAGATCGCGCGGCCGGCCGTGGCGGCCCTGCGCGACGAGAGCGCCCCCGTGCGGGCTGCGGCGACGCGCGTGATCGGCGTCGGGGGGGATGCGACCGCCACCGCCGTGCTGGTGCGGCGTCTGGAGCACGAGGAAGATGAAGGGGTACTGGCGGGGATCCTGACGGCCGTCGGCCGGCTGGGATCGCCCGAAGCGCTGGGCGTGCTCGCCAAGTACGCGGAGCCGGGCGGCTTTCTCCAACGCCGCACGCCGCATCTGCGGGCGGCCGCGATCGAAGGGATCGGCCATATTCACTCCACGGAGGCGCGAGCGTTGCTGGAACTGTACAGTCACGACAAGGAGCCGACGGTGCGACGGGCGGCGGAGGCGGCGCTGCCATGACCGCCCGTACCGCGCCGGCCACCGATGCGGCGCTCACGACGGCGATCACCCGCGAGGTGGCCAAGCGGGTCGTCGGCCAGGAGACGATGGTGGAGCGGCTGCTGATCGGCCTGCTCACCGGCGGGCACGTCCTGCTCGAGGGCGTGCCCGGCCTCGCCAAGACGCTGGCGGTGCGCACCGTCGCCGAGGCGCTGCGCATCACCTACTCGCGCATCCAGTTCACGCCCGATCTGCTGCCCGCCGATGTGATCGGAACCATGGTGTTCGACCAGCGCACCCAGGAGTTCTATCCGCGCAAAGGGCCGCTGTTCGCCAATCTGGTCCTGGCCGACGAGATCAACCGGGCGCCGGCCAAGGTCCAATCGGCGCTGCTCGAGGCCATGCAGGAAAAGCAGGTCACGATCGGCGGCGAGACGTTCTACCTGGGCGAACCGTTCCTGGTGCTCGCGACCCAGAACCCGATCGAGCAGGAAGGCACCTATCCCTTGCCAGAGGCGCAGCTCGACCGATTCATGCTGAAGGTGCGGGTGGGCTATCCCACGCGCGATGCGGAAAAGGAGATTGTGGCCCGGATGGCCTCCGGCCGCCCGATCGAGGTCACCCGCGTCGCCGATGCCGAGGACCTCCTGGCGGCGCGCAGCACGATCGCCGAGCTGTTCATGGACCAGAAGGTGGTGGACTACATCGTGGACGTCGTGCGGGGGACGCGTGAGCCGCAGGCAATCGGGCTCGCGGAGCTGAAGCCGGTGATCGCCTACGGCGCCAGCCCCCGCGCGTCGATCTACCTCGCCCAGGCCGCGCGGGCCCACGCCTACCTGCGCGGGCGGGCGTACGTGCTGCCGGAAGACGTCCAGTCGATGGCGTTCGACGTCCTGCGCCACCGGGTGTTGCTCAGCTTCGAAGCTGAAGCCGAGGACTTGGACGCCGATCGGGTGATCGCCAAGATCCTGGAAGCGGTGCGGGTGCCGTGAGGCCGGCCGGTCCCGATCGCCGGCGCGGCGAGGCCCCGCCCACTCGCATCCGCCGCCGGTCGGTCTCGGCGGAGATCCTGAAACAGGTCCAGGAGATCGAGCTCCGGGCCAGCGCCCTGGTGAACACGCTGTTTTCCGGGGAGTACCGCTCGGTGTTTCGCGGTCAGGGCATCGAGTTCGCGGAAGTGCGCGCGTATCAGGAGGGGGACGACTTTCGCGCCATCGACTGGAACGTGTCGGCGCGCTTCGGTCACCCCTTCGTCAAGAGCTTCGCCGAAGAGCGGGAGCTGACGCTGCTCTTGATCGTGGACCAGTCAGGGTCGCTGCATTTCGGCCAGCCGCATGCCAAGGCCGCCGTGGCCGTCGAGGTCGCCGCGGTGCTGGCCCTCGCCGCCGCGCGCCACAACGACCGGGTGGGCGCCTTGATGTTTGCCGACCGCGTGGAGTACGTGGTGCGCCCGGCTAAGGGCCGGGCGCACGCGTTGCGGGTGATCCGTGACCTGCTGGCGTTTGCGCCGCGCGGTCGCGGCACCAACCTCGGCGAGGCGCTGCGGTACGCGGCGAAGTTGCTGCGGCATCGGGCGATCGTGGTGGTGATTTCGGACTTCCGCGCCGACGGGTGGGAAGATCCGCTGGCGCGCCTGGCGCAGCATAACGACCTCGTGGCCATCACGATCGACGACCCGCGTGAGATCTCGCTGCCTGAAGCAGGGTGGGTGGACTTCTCGGACGCGGAAACGGGACAACGCGTGCTGCTCGACACGAGCCATCCGGGGACGAGGACGCGTTTGCTCGTCGCCACCGAGCGGCTGGTCCAGGAGCGCGCTCGGCGCCTGCAGCAGGCCGGGGTCGATTGCGTGTCGCTGCGAACCGACGTGCCGTATGGCGTGGCGCTGCGGCGCGCCTTTCACGCGCGCGCGCGACGGCTCACGCGCTGAGTATGTCGCGGCGTTGGATCGTGGCCCTCGCCATGGTGGCCGGCTCGCGGGACAGCGCCGGCCAGAATCCCGGCGATGAGTGGCGCACCGTGCCGGCGCGGCCGACCGTGGGCGACACGGTCTGGCTCGAGCGCCGGTTCCCGCTCCCGGCCGGTTGGCGGCTGCGGCCTGGTCGGCTCGATGGCGCGACCGAGATCGAACTCCTGGGAGAACCGACCGTGGTTCGCGCCGGGGAGGACTGGGCGGTGCGCTATCCCGTGACGGCCTGGACGCCGGGCCTGCACACGGTGTCGATCCCGTCGATCTGGCGTCTCGGTCCCGACGCGCAGGCCGATTCCGTTCCCGGCGGGACGGTGAGTTTCGTCGTCCAACGGGTCATTCCGGATACGGCGACGGCGCCCGCGCCCAGACCGGCGCTCGATCCGCTGCGCGCGGATCGGCGCGATCCCAGGCCGGTGCTGTTGGCCATCGCGGGCGCCGCGGCGGCGCTGGCCGCGGTGCTGTGGTGGCGACGGCGGCGTCCGCGCCGGCTCGCCCTCGCGACGGTGGGTTCCCCCAAGCCAGAAATCGCGGACGCGCGCTGGCTCGACGCCGGAGAATGTCGCGCGGTAGCGGCGCGCGCGGCAGGACGACTGCGGGTGGCGCTGGCGGCGGCGGTGCCCGATGCCCACCTGGGGCTGTCCACGGCCGATTGTCTCGCGGCGCTCCAGCGGGCCCGCCCCCAGGCGGTTCCGGACCTCGCCACCGTGCTGGGAGCGCTGGATCAGGTGGCGTTCGCGACCGGATCGGAAGCGGACGTGGCGCGATGGGCCGACCGGGCGCGCGCACTGGCCGGAGCCCTCGAGCGATGAGCTTCGCACGGCCGTGGCTGCTGGTGCTTCTCCTGGCGGTGCCGCTGTGGTGGTGGTGGCGCGCCCGTCGGCTGGCGCGCCTGGCGGGGACGACGCTCTCCGACGCGCGGCCTGCGGCCGGATTGCCGCAGCGGTTGTGGGTCGCGCGATTGCCGGTGACATTGCGCAGCGCCTGTCTCGTCGCGTGGATCATAGCGGCGGCCGGTCCGCGGGTCGGAGCCGCCCGGGCCGAGGTCCGGAGCCAGGGCATCTCCATCGTGCTCGCCATTGATCTCTCGAGCAGTATGCTCGCCGAGGACTTCAGTCCCCACAACCGGCTTGACGTTGCCAAAGAAACGGCGATCGAATTCGTGCGGGCCCGGACGTCGGATCGCATTGGCCTGGTCTCATTCGCGGGTCAGGCGCTCACCCAGGTCCCGGTCACGAGTGACTACGCGGTGCTCGAGGCGGCGATTCGCGATCTTCACATCGGGGCACTGGAAGACGGCACGGCTATCGGAACCGGGATCGCCACGGCGGCCAACCGGTTGCGGCGGGCGCAAGGGAAGAGTCGGGTGATCATCCTGCTGACCGACGGCGTCAACAACCGTGGCACGGTCGATCCGCGCACCGCGGCCCGCGCCGCATTCTCGTTCGGGATTCGCATCTACACGATCGGCGTGGGAACCGAAGGGGAAGCGCCGGTGCCGACCGGCCAGAGCGGGCAAGGGTTGCGCTACCAGATGTTGCCGGTCCAGATCGACGAGCAGTTGCTCACCGAAGTGGCCACCTCGACGAGTGGCCGGTACTTCCGCGCCACCGACACCGAATCGCTGCGTCACATCTTTGCGGAGATCAATAACCTAGAAAAGACGACGGTTCAGCACGTCATCTACCGGCGCTTCGACGAGGCATTGCGCTGGCCGCTCGCGTTCGGGCTGCTTGCCTTGGCATTGGAGCTCGTGGTGTCGGCGACGATGGTCGTGCGGGTGCCCTGATGCAATTCGATGCCCCGATGGTGTTGCTGCTCGCTCCGGTGATCGGCGGCCTGGTCTGGTTCGTCGCCGCCTGGGCGCGGCGCGTGCGGGTGCGGCGCGCGGCCGGCTGGTCCGTCGAGACGGCACGGCGAGCGCGCGACGCGGGGCGATTCGGTGCCACCGGCGTGAGCCTGGCGGCGTTTCTCAGCGCGGTGGCCCTGGCCGGGCCGCGCTGGGGCGAGGAGCGACTCGAGGCCGAAACGCGAGGGCTGAATCTCGTGATGGCGATCGACATCTCGCGTTCGATGCTCGCCGAGGACGCCGGCGGGACCAGCCGGTTGGCGCGGGCGCTGCGCGAAGCCCGCCGCCTCGCCCAGGATCTGGACGGTGACCGGCTCGGGCTCGTCGCGTTCGCCGGCGCGAGCCACATCCTCTCCCCGCTTTCGGTCGACGGGTCGGCGTTGACCCTCTACCTGGACGCGCTCGATCCGGAAGTGGCGTCCGAGGGCGGCACGTCGGTGGCGCCGGCACTCGACATGGGCGGCGAGCTCCTGAATGCCGAGGCGCAACTGTCTGATCGGGTGCTCGTCGTGTTCACCGACGGCGAGGCGCACGATTCGCTGGTCGCCTCGCTGCGAGCCGCGCAACGCCTGCGTGACGGCGGGGCCCACATGATTCTGGTCGCGGAAGGCGGTCGGGATCCGGTCCGCATTCCGCGCCGCGACGAGCATGGCGTGCTGCAAGGGTCCCAGCTGGACGATCGAGGTCTGATCGTCGAGACACAACGGCGCGATGACCTGCTCGAGTCGATCGCCGACGCGGCCCAGGGCGCGATCGTGGCCGCCGATCTCCCCGATCAGGCCGGCGCGGTGCGGGACCTCGTCGCGTCCTACAAGCGCAGCCGCTCGACCGAAGCGAGCACGCAGCATGGGCGCCCACGCGGCTGGATCCCGTTGCTCGGCGCGGTCGTGCTGCTCTTCGCTCAGGTGTGGTCGCGTCGCACCGCCGCTCTCGTGGGATTGCTGTGGGGGCTGGCCGCGACCGGCACTCCGGCAGAGGCGCAGACGCCGCCGCGCCGACGCAGCGTCGCGGAACGCGCCTGGGATCGGGGAGACTCCGCGGCGGCGCGTGACGCGTATCTGGCCGAATTGACCGGGCGCGCCACCAGCGACACGGCGTGGTTCAATGTGGGGACGGCCGCCCTTTCGGTAGCCGATTTCGAAACCGCCCGCAGCGCGTTGGCCCACGCGGCCGCTTCGCTCGATCCGAATCTCCGGTTCCGGGCGCTCTACAACGAAGGGCTGCTGGCGCTGCGGATGGCGCAGGTGGACAGCCTCAATCGCGACGCCCACCTGGGGGAGGCCGAGCGCGCCTATCGCGAGGCGCTGCTGCTGCGTCCGCGTCATCTCCCCGCCAAATGGAACCTGGAGCTGGCGCAGCGCCGCCGAACGCAGGGGGGGGGGCACAGTCAACGGCCGCCGCCGAGCGGCTCGGGGCAGAGCGGGAATCCGTCCGGGCAGGGGAGCAGTCAGCCGCCGCCCGCATCCAGCGCGTCTCAGAGGATGACCCGGTCGCAGGCGGAGGAAATCCTCCGCTCGATCGGTCAGGAAGAGCTGCGCACTCGACGTGAGCGCATGGGGCGGACGCGCCGTGCGGAAGAGCCGGGGGTCAGAGACTGGTGAGCTCCGTGGTGCTGGCTCTGGCGTTGCTCGCGCAAGGGCAGCGGCTCGATGTCACGGCCTCCGTGGACCGCGCTCGGTTGACCGTCGGCGAGCAAGTGACACTGACGATCCAGGTCCGCGCGGAAACCGCCGAACCTCCGAGCCTCGAGCTGCCGTCGCTCGCCGGATTCGCCGTGATCGGCACGCGGGAAGCCACCGAAGTCACGCTCCAGGGGGGCGGGATTCAGGGGGTCGCCCGCGCGGTGGCGCGCTCGATTACGCTCCGCGCCGAGCGCTCGGGGACGCTGACTATCGGCTCCGTCCGGGTGCGCGTCGGCAGAGCGGTGGCGGTTACCAAACCCATCACCATCGTCGTAGACAGCGCCGCGGCGTTCCCGGCGACGGCGCTCACTCCCCTCGCGCGCGCACTGCTCGCGAATGCTCGGCCACCCGCACGCGCCGACCAGGTCAGCGCCACGGTGATCGTTCCCGCGGACACGGTGCGGGTCGGCACCCAGCTCGACGTGCTGCTCGTCGCCTGGTTCCCGCGCGCGATGCGGGAGCGGCTGCGGCGCCTGCCGCTCTTGACGTTGCAAACGCCGGAGGATGTCTGGGGCTATCCGCCGTCGATGCCGAGCGGCGTCGTGCTCTCCCGTCAGGTGCGGGGGCAGTGGATGGATCTCTACGCCGTGCACCAGGTCATGTTTTCGCTCGCGGCGGGGCGTCTCGTGGTTCCGCCGGGATCGGTGGAATACGCCGTCCCGGTCAGCTTCTCGTTCTTCAGTACCGAAGAGCGCTTTACGTTGACCACCGATTCGACCGCGTTGACCGTGTGGCCACTCCCCGAGGCGGGCAAGCCTGCCGACGATCAGGGTGTCGTCGCACAGGATCTGCGACTCGAGGTCGCCGTCACGCCGGCGGAAGCGCGCGTCGGGGAGCCGCTCGAGGCCGCCGTGACGCTGCGCGGCACCGGCAATGTCGCTTTGTGGCCGGCCCCGTTGCTCGGTTGGCCGGCGGGGTTCCGCTCCTATCCGGCAGAAACCACGGTGCGGATCGAGTCTCCCGCCGGGCGCGTGGCCGGGACGAAGACGTTCCGGTCGCTGATCGTGCCGGACTCCGCCGGCACGTTCCTGCTTCCCGAGGTCCGCTATCCCTATTTCGAACCGGCGGCCCACGCCTATCGCGTGATCGATGTCGCGCCGCGCTCGCTGATCGTGGTCCCGGGTGCCGAGCCCAGGGCGGCGCGGGCCCTCCCGGCGCTGCTCTCATCAGCGGGATCCGCTTGGGCGGATCGGGTGGCGGGGGTGGTGAGTCCGTGGGGATGGCTGGCCGCCGCGGGGCTGCCCCCGCTCGTGGTGTGGTGGAGGCGCCGTCGCCGGTGGCTTCCGTCCGCTTCGGCGCCGCGCGCAACCCAGGTGACTCGCCTCGGCCGGCTCGAGCACGAATTCGCGACGCTCTTGGCGGCCCACGTCCCGGACGCCGCGATGCGGGACGGGCAGAGCCTGTCGCGGGCCTTGCGGGCGGCCGGAGTGGATTTGGCCGTGGCGGACCACGTGAGCCGGCTGCGCGAACGACTGCGTGCCGCGCGCTACGGCCCGCGCGGCGCCGGTGACCCGCTGGAGCTCGCGGCCGAGGTGGATCAAGTACTGCGCGCGTTGGAGTCCGGCGCGCGGTCCGGCCAGCGACGGCGGGTGGTGGCCCACGCGGGGTTCGCCGTGCTGCTGCTGGCCCTCGGCGCTGTCGCCGGGGCCGGCGCGCAGGGAACCAGCGCGGAAGCGCTGTACCGGGCGGGTGCGCTGCGCGCGGCGGCCGACTCCTTCGCGGCGCGCGCTGCCGCCGATACGCTGGATGCCGCCCATTGGTACAACCTCGGTGCCACGCTGTATCGCAGTGGGGCGGATGGGAAAGCGATCGCTGCGTGGATCCGGGCCGAGCGCCTGGCGCCCAGAAACGGCGTGATCCGGCGCGCACGCGAGCGCCTGGCGGCACCGGATGCAGCCAGCGAGCGGTTGTTCGTGGTGGGTCTGGTCACTCCCGGGGAATGCTGGCTCCTGATCGCTGCCTGCTGGATCGTCGGGTGGATTGCCGCCGGTCTGTTCCGGCGGCGGACGGTAGTCGCCGCGCTGGCGGCGGTGGCGATTGGGGCGACCGTGCTGGGACGCCGGGAAACCGTGCGGCGTGCGCTTCCGGTCGCCGTGGTCGTGACCGCCGGCACGGCGGTCCGCGCCGCTCCTTACGGAGCGTCCAGCGCCAGCGCGGTCCTTGAGCCCGGCGCCGGGGTGTTGATCGTGGACGATTTCGCGGGGGGGCGCTGGCTCCGGGTACGGCGCGCCGACGGCATCAACGGCTGGGTACTCTCCGGTCAGGTCGCGCGGTTGTGAACGGGCGGATCGCGGTCCTCCCCGGGCCAGTGGCCGATCAGATCGCCGCTGGCGAAGTGGTCGAGCGGCCCGCGTCGGTCGTCAAGGAGCTGGTGGAAAACGCGCTCGACGCCGGGGCCCTGGCCGTGCGCGTGGAGATCGAGGATGGTGGCCGGACGCTGATCCGCGTCAGCGATGACGGGGCGGGCATGGCGCCGGACGAAGCGGGACTCGCGCTGCAGCGGCACGCCACGAGCAAGATCCGGACGGCGGCCGATCTGATCGGCGTCGGCACGTTCGGTTTTCGCGGCGAGGCCCTGCCCGCGATCGCCTCGGTGTCGCGCCTCGAGCTCCTCACTTCGGCCGGGGGCAATGGCGGGATTCGATTGCAGGTGTCGGGCGGTACCGTCGAGAGCCAGACGGAGGCCGTGCGTCAATCCGGGACGACCGTCACGGTCCGGGGACTGTTCTTCAATACGCCGGCGCGCCGCAAATTCCTCCGGGCGGCGGGCACCGAAACACGAGCCGTGAGCGAGGTTCTGACGGTGCTGGCGTTGACGCGGCCCGAGGTGGCCTTCACGCTCACGAGTGACGGGCGCACGCTGCTCGAAGCGCCCGCGACCCAGCGCCCGATCGACCGGGTCCACTCGCTCTGGGGTCGGGAGCTGGCCGACACGCTGCTGCCGCTGTCCCATCGGGAACGCGGGCTCGAAGTGACGGGCTTCGCTCAACGTCCCTCGCAGGCACGCCCGGCGGGACGCAAAGCGTACGTATTCGTGCGGGGACGGCCGGTGAAGGATCCGTTTCTGCTCCGCGCCGCCGAAGCCGGCTACCGTTCGGCGATCGCTCCGGGTGACCGGCCCACGCTCATTCTCTTTCTCGACCTGCCGGGAGACGCGGTGGACGTCAACGTCCATCCCGCCAAGGCCGAAGTGCGCTTCCGGGATCGGATTGAGGTGGAGCGGGCGGTCGAAACGGCGGTGCGCTTCGCGTTGGCGCCGCTCGATGCCGCGGCGCCCCTGGGAGCGAGTGCTCCCCCGACGCTCGAGGCCGCACCCTGGGAGGGGACCGGCACGATTCCGGCCGGCGTGCCGGTGGATCTGTTCGCGACGGAGCCCCTGACCGGGCGACTGCGCGGACCCGAGCTGCTCCAGGTGTTCGATACCTACGTGCTGTTCCAGACCGATGAAGGTGTGGCGATCGTCGACCAGCATTCGGCGCACGAACGCGTGTTGTATGAGAGCGTGATGCAGCAGCTCGCGGGCGACGGCGCGCCGGCGCAGCGGCTGCTGCTGCCGCTGACGCTCGAGTTCACCGCGGCGGAGCTCGAGGCGATCGAGGCGCACCGCGAGCTACTGCGGCGCGTCGGGTACGAGCTGGAATCGTTTTCCGGTCGCACGGTCGTGGTGCACACGGCGCCCAACCCCCATCCCCGGTTCGAAGCGGCGCGCTGTCTGCAGGAGCTGGTGGGTGACCTGGCGGGTGGCCGGTTCGGCGGCTGGGCCAATCGGCTGGAGCGGTTTGCCGCGAGCTTTGCGTGCCGGGCCGCGATCAAGGCGGGGCACCATCTCGACCCGCAGGAAGCCCGCGAGCTGGTCCGGCGGCTGCTCAACGCCTCGCTCCCAGCGCACGACGTGCACGGCCGCCCCTCGATCGTGCAGCTGCCCAAAGGGGAATTGGAGCGACGGTTTGGGCGCTGAGTCGTCCCGCCCGCTGGTGCCCGTGCTCGTCGGCCCGACCGCCGTCGGCAAGACCGCGGTGGCGATCGCCCTCGCCGATCGACTCCCGATTGCGGTCATCTCCGCCGACGCCCGGCAGGTCTATCAACGACTCGACATCGGCACCGCGAAACCGGATCGGGAGACGCGTGCGCACGTGCCGCATGCGGGCCTCGATCTGGTCGAGCCCGGAGCGCGCTACAGTGCGGGCCGGTTCGCGCGCGACGCGGCCGGGTGGCTCACCGAAGCCCGCGCGGCGCGGCGACAGCCGCTGGTGGTCGGGGGCACGGGGTTCTACGTGCGGGCGCTGGCCGATGGCTTGTTCCACGAGCCGCCGCTCGATCCGGTGCGTCGCGAGCGGCTGCACGTGTGGGCCGCCGGGATGCCCGGTCCGGCGCTGGTGCGTTGGGCGTCGCGGCTCGATCCACGTTTCTCGGGGGGTGGGCGGCAGCGGGCGGCGCGGGTGCTCGAGGTGGCGCTGCTGACCGGGCGTCCCCTGTCCCTGTGGCAACAGATGGCCCGCGCGACGGGCGTGATGCGGCCGTGGTACATTGTGCTGACGCTGCCGCGGGAACTGCTGCGCCGCCGCATTGCGGAGCGGGTAGACGCGATGCTGGCTGCCGGCCTTGTGGAGGAGGTGCGCGCCGAGCTGGCCCGTGGCACGGCGCCGGATGCGGCCGGACTGGATGGGGTGGGGTATCGGGAAACGGTCGCCATGCTCGCCGGGGGTCTGGCGCCCGCCGAGTTGCGCGACGCCATCGTGCGATCGACCCGGGCCTACGCCAAGCGGCAGGAGACGTGGTTTCGAAATCAACTGCGCTATCAGCCGTCAGCTCTCAGCCGACAACCTGAAAGTGTCTGGACGCTGGATGCAACGAAGCCTGCACAGGAGCTGGCCGATCTCATCGTCTCTCGTTGGCGCACCGTCAAAGCTGATAGCTGAGAGCTGATAGCTTAGAGCCATGAGAATCGGCATCACCCTCTACCCGACCTACGGCGGCTCCGGCGCGGTGGCGACCGAGCTGGGACTTGAGCTCGCACGCCGTGGCCACGAGATCCATTTCATCTCGTACGCGAGCCCGTTCCGGCTCCGCGGCGTCACCGAGCGAGTGACCTTCCACGAAGTGGTGCCGGCTGACTACCCGCTGTTCGAGCACTCGCCCTACACGTTCGCGCTGGCGGTCAAGCAGCACGAGGTGGCGTTGCGCGAGGAGCTGCAGGTGATGCACGTGCATTACGCCATCCCGCACGCCGCCACGGCGTGGCTCGCGAAACAGATGCTCGCCGACGAGCACGATCTCAAGATCGTGACGACGCTGCACGGCACCGACATCACGCTGGTCGGCAGGGACCCGTCGTACTTCAGCCTGACCAAGTTTTCGATTGAGCGATCGGATCGCGTGACGGCGGTTTCGACGTTCCTGCGCGAAGAAACCTACAAGACGTTCGGCTGCGATGGCTGCGAAGTGCAGGTCATCCCCAACTTCATCAACCCGACCGAGTACTACCCGGCTGCCGACCCCGCGACGCGCTGCCAGCTGGCGCCCGCCGACCACCGGGTGCTCATCCACGTCTCGAATTTCCGGCCGGTGAAACGGTTGCTCGATGTGGTCCGGATATTCGCCGGGGTGCGCAAGGTGCTCAAGGCGAAACTGATTCTGGTGGGTGACGGACCGGACAGCGACGCGGCGCAGCGCGAAGTGGCACGCCTGGGCGTGAAGCGGGATGTGCGTTTCTTTGGCCGCGTCGACGACGTCGCCGATCTGTTGCGTGGAGCCGACGTGTTCCTGTTGCCGTCGGAGACGGAATCGTTCGGGCTCGCGGCGCTGGAAGCGATGGCGTGTGGCGTCCCGGTGGTCGCGAGCGACGCCGGCGGTATTCCCGAGGTCGTGGTGCACGGCGAGACGGGGTTCCTCGCCCCCGTTGGCGACGTGACGGCGATGACCGATCGGGCGCTCGAGACGTTGCGCGATCCGGCGCGTCTGGAGGTCCTGCGCCGAGGCGCGGTGGCCCGCGCCGCGCTGTTCTCCGCGGAGAAGGTGGTGCCGCAGTACGAGCGGGTGTACGAGGACGTGCTGCGTGATTGATGGGTGGCGGCTCGTCCGCGGACCCAATCTGCTGATCGCCGTGGCCGGCGTGGTGGCCGGCGGCTGGATCGCGCTCGGTCGCCTCGCGCTCCCGAAGCTGCTCGTATTCGCCGCCATTTCCGGGATCGGGCTCGGCGCGGCGGGCACCGTCGCCAACGACCTGCACGACGCCGAGGCGGATCGCGTCAACCATCCCGACGGGGCGCGGCCCATTGCGGCGGGACGGGTCAAGCGGGAATCCGGCCACCTGGTGGTGTGGCTCGGTCTCCTGGTAGGACTCGGAGCGGCCGCTCTCGTGTCCGGCACCCAGCTGCTCGTGGGACTCGCCGTACTGACGCTCATGTTCACCTACTCACCGGGCCTCAAGCGAGCGGGCGTGCCGGGGAATCTCGCGGTCGCGGCGGTGGCCGGCCTGCCGCCCTTGTACGGCGCGCTGGCGGTGGGTCAACCCGGCGCCGGTCTCGTGCCGTGGGCTCTGGCAGCGTGGATCCATCTGGGACGCGAAGTGGTCAAGGACCTGCAGGACGAAGCCGGGGATCGTCAGCTCGGTCGGCGGACGCTGCCGATCCGATTGGGCCGGTCGCGAGCCGTGCGCGTCGCCTGGTGGCTCTGCGTGGGGTTCATTCCATTGGCCTTTCTGCTCCCGTCCCTGGCCGGCTATGCCGGCCTCTACTACCCCGTGGCCGCCATTGCCGCGCTCGTCGTCCTGTTCGCGGCCCACGGGCTACGGCGTGACCGGTTCGCACGGGCCAGCGTCCTGCTCAAGACGGCGATGGTGATCGGGTTGGCGGCTCTCGTCCTGGGGAGGATGGCGTGAATTACTGGCAGGGGATCGTGCTGGGATTGGTGCAGGGACTCACGGAATTCCTCCCCGTCTCGAGCTCGGGTCATCTGGTGCTGGCGGAAGCGCTCACCGGCGTGAAACCGCCCGGGGTGTTCGTGGAAGTCGCGTTGCACGTGGCCACCCTCGGCTCGGTCCTCATCGTCTACGGGCGTCGTTTGTGGGAGCTCGTCGTCGGCCTGTTCCAACGGTCACCGGACCGGATCCGCTACATCGCGCTGCTCATCGTTGCGACCATCCCGGCCGCGGTCGTCGGTCTGTTTTTCCAGAAAGCCATCGAGGAACGATTCCATTCGCTCTCCTGGCTCGGGATTGAATTCATCGTGACGGGGATCATCCTGTGGTCCACGCGCCACGTGGGTGGCGACAAGACCGTGCCCGGGTGGGGCGCCGCCCTGGGGATCGGGGCAGGGCAGGCGTTCGCTATCCTGCCGGCGATCTCGCGTTCGGGTTCGACCGTGGCGGCGGCGTTGTGGGCCGGTCTCACCCCCGCCGCCGCCGCCGAGTTCAGTTTTCTGCTGGCGGTTCCGGTGATCGCGGGGGCGGCCCTGCTCGAGGGCCGGCACGCGATGGTGAACGTCGCCGCGATTGGCCTCGGACCGCTCATCGTCAGTTTCGTGTTGGCGTTCGTGAGCGGCGTCTTCGCGATCCGGTTCCTGGTGGCGCTGCTGCGCCGCGGGCGCTTCTATGCGTTTGCGCCGTACTGCTGGGCCGTCGGTGTGCTGACGCTCGTCTATGCGCTATGGCAGGGGTGACGCTCGACGGTCTTCCCGCCGGGACGTTGGCGCGCCGCTGGCGCGTGCCCCACTGCCGCCTCCTGTCGTCGGTCGGATCGGCGTTGGATGTCGTTCATGAGTTGGGGGAGGAGCGCGCGCCCGCTGGCACCGTCGTGGTGGCGCTCGAGCAGACGGCCGGCCGTGGGCGGGACGGCCGCACCTGGACTTCGCCGCCGGGCGGCGTGTGGCTGAGCGTATTGCTGCGGCCGGCGAGCGGTGCCGAGAGGTTCGGGATCGTCTCGATCCGGGCGGGACTGATTCTCGCGGACGTCGTGGACGAGCTGATCGGGGCTCCCGCAGCGCGATTGAAGTGGCCCAACGACGTGCTGCTGCGCGATCGCAAGCTCGCCGGGGTGCTGTGCGAGGGGCGCTGGCAAGGCGATATCCTCCAATGGCTGGCCGTCGGTTTCGGCATGAACGTCGCCAACGAGCTCCCCCCGTCGCTGCGCGCTACGGCAATCGCCCTGGCTGAAGTCGTCCCGGGCGTTCGTCCGCTCGATGTGCTGGACCGCTTGGTGCCGCCAATCACCCGACTCGCGGTCTCGGGCACGGAGTTGAGCGAAGCCGAGTGCGCGGCGTTCGCGACCCGGGACTGGCTGCGGGACCGTGAGCTGCGGCGCCCGGTTCCCGGTCGGGCCGCGGGCCTGCGACCCGACGGCGCCTTGCTCGTGAAATCGGTCGCCCAGGCGACCGCCGTTCGGGAGGGCCACGTCGAGCTCGCCTGACGCGCTATCTTAGCGGCCATGCTCCTCGCCCTGGACGTCGGCAACACGGAAACCACGGTCGGCCTGTTCACGACTGACCGCCTCGCGGGTCACTGGCGGGTCACGACCACGGTGGCCCGGACGCCGGACGAATGGGCGGCGCTCGTCTCCGCGTACCTGACCAACGCGGGGTATTCGCCGTCGGGGATCAAAGCCGTCATCGTCGCTTCGGTGGCCCCGCTCGTGACCCAGAGCCTGTGCGAGGGGGTCACGGCGGCGACCGGCGTGTCGCCGGTGCAGATCGACGGGCATTCCCCGCTGCCGATCAAGCTGGATGTAGACGAGCCGCTCACTGTGGGCGCCGACCGCATCGTGAACACGCTCGCCGCGGTCCGGCTGTTCCAGCGAGACACGATCGTGGTCGATTTCGGTACGGCGACGACGTTCGACTGCATCACGGCGGATGGGCGCTTCATCGGGGGCGTGATCATGCCGGGGATTCGCACGGCCGCCGACGAGCTGGTGCGCCGCACCGCCAAGCTGCCGGCCACGGAGCTGACGGCTCCCGACCACGTCATCGGCCGGCGCACGGAAGACTGCATCCGGGCCGGCGTCATGTGGGGAGCGGCCGACGCCGTGGATGGAATGATCCGTCGCATCCGGGATGAATGGCCGACCCGGAGCCAGGACCGGCCGCTGGTGGTCGCGACCGGCGGTCTGGCGACCCTTGTGGCCCCGCTGACCAGGGAAATCGAATCGGTGCAGCCCGACCTCACGTTGCTGGGCCTCCGCCTCGCCGCCGAAGCGTTGGCCCTTGGCTGGTAGGGCCGGTGCGCTAGATTAGGCCGCACCAACCGGATACCGACGAGGGAGCTCGCGATGACCACCAGCGCCATGGCGACGACGGATCGATCCGACTTCAAGCACGTGCTCGTGAGCGGCACCAAAGTCGGGATCGTCACCGGCGTCGCGGTGATCGTCTCCCTGCTCGTGACACGCCTCTTGGCGGCGGGCCTCGCTCGCGATCTCGTGTTCTCCGTCGTGGTGCTCGGGGCGGGGGTGCTCGTCAGCCTGCTGCCGGCGCACTGGGCGGTGTCGCGCAACACGGAAGGGGTCGCCGGAGCGGCCGCGATCGGACTGTGGGGCACGGTCGTGTTCATGGCGATCGACATCGTGCTGTTGCGCAATGTGCGGGCGTATCCCTGGACCTGGGATGCAATCGGCGGCGGGAGCACTTGGTGGTACCTCCCGATCTGGTGGATGCTCGGCACGCTCCTGGCCTGGATGGGCGGGTTGGTCACGGCGGCCCGCCACGCGCGCGAAGCCGCGACCCTGTCTGGGATCGGGGGGCCGGCGCTGATCGGCGCCGTCGTGCTCGCCGGGGCGGGGAAGTTGATCGGGTGTCCCGTCGCGCTTCCGGTGTTGACCGGTGCGGGATACACGGTGTCCCTGACGGCGTTGGCGCTCATCTCCCTGGTGCGCAAGGCCTGAGTGCCGCGCTGGCTGGCGCACGCGCTGGTGGTAATCGGTTGGCTCCTCACGCCGCTTTGGGCTTGGGGAGCCTCGTTTTTCGGGCTCTGGGTGGGGGCGCATTTCGGGGCCGGCGCGACCGCTCCGCTCACCGCGCTCGCGCCCGCCCTGGCAGGGGCCGCGATCTGCGGCTTCGCCGTTCTGTGGGCCTGGGTGAGATTCATGCGCCGCGTCCCTCATCTTCTGGCCCACCACATGGTGTCCCGTCTCTCGGCGGAGCCGCCTTCCATTGCCGACCGCTAACCGGGTACTGATTGCGGCCGCCCTGATCTCGCTGCTGTGGCCGCGGCTCGTCGTGGCCCAGCGGGAGGTGGGTTTGCTGTACGGCGGTTGGGAGGCGGGGCGCACCGTCACCTATGAGGCCCGGGTCGACCGACCGTGGGGATCGGTGCTGCGGCACGGCATCGCTCTGCAGATCGTGCACGAGCGCGGCGGATCCGGTCGGGCTTTCTACGGCGCGGGTTACGAGGTCCAGGTGCTGCGGGGGCGCACGGTGGTCGGGCCCTATGCCGTGTTCAGCGCGGCGCTCGGTGCTGCGACGGATACGGCGGGGCAGGCACTCGCGGCCTTGTGGAGCGCCGGGGCGGGCCTCGAATGGCGCCCGTTCCGGTTTCTCGCGATCGACGCCGAAGAGCGCTATCGGGTCAGCGACCGGGGGCCGCGCGGGTTCTGGCGTCCGGGCGCGCCGCACCGGTGGTGGAGCACGACGGTCGGCATCACGATCGTGCTGGGCGGCTCCAGCCGGCGTGCGTCGAAGGCCCGCCCGCGCAGTGATCCGGTGCGACCTCCTCGGCTGAACGTGGGCCCGGCCGGCACCGTGGTACAGACGGCGCTGGACGTGATCGGCAGCCCGTATCAATGGGGGGGAACGGCACAGAACGGGTTCGACTGTTCAGGTCTGATCCAGTACGCGTACGGCCGTCACGGGATCCGGTTGCCGCGCATCAGCCGGGACCAGGCGCAGGCGGGGTCGGCAATTGTGCCGGTGCTCGATTCGCTGCGGCCCGGCGATATCCTGGCGTTTTCGGCTCAGCCCGGCGGCGGTGTCACCCACGTGGGCCTGTACGCGGGAGAAGGGAAGTTCCTCCACAGCTCGACCACGGGTGTCCGGTTGTCGCGTCTCGAGGGCGACGACCCGGACGGCAAGTACTGGATTCCCCGATGGGTGGGCGCCCGCCGCATACTTCCGTGAAGCTGGGAGCGCTCGGGGGCTTGGTGGTCCTCGCGTGCGCGACGGCGACGCGCTATCACATGCCCGATACGGTGCGGGGCTACGCCGTGCTGGTGTCCGGGCGGGACAGTTTAAGTCTGCAGTTGGCGCGGGCATTCCGCCGCCGCGGTCTCACGGTGCTGGACCGGGTGCGAGGGGGGGGCGGCCCGACGGCGGCGATGTTGCATTTCACACTTCGCGATGTCTTGGGCGCGACCGGGTCCTCGCTCCACGTGCAACTCGCCGACACGCGTACCGGCGCCGTCGTCGCCACAGCGGTGCTCGCGCTGGCTTGGCTGCCGGGGGACGCCGTATCGGTCGAGGCGATTCTCGACTCGCTCGGTTTCTAGGCGTCGACGGGTCCCAGAACCATCGGTTTGACTTGAGCTTGCGCCCGTTTTCGCTGCCCTTGACAGGGAGGCGATGCGGAGAGAAATTGCTCTTGGCTGTATACTGGCACTCGTCTCAGTAGAGTGCTAATCACCCTATTTTACAATGCCTTACATGGTTCTCCTTCAGCTGGAGGCAGAGCGTCATGGCAACTGCGACGAAAACGAAAGTGAAGGTCTTCCCGCTCGCCGATCGCGTGGCGATCCGGCCGATGGAGGAGACCGAAACGATGAAGGGGGGGCTCTACATCCCGGACACGGCCAAGGAGAAGCCGATTCAGGGGGATGTCATCGCGGTCGGGCCCGGCCGGATGGAAAAGGGGGAGAAGGTTCCCATGGAGTTGAAGGTCGGGGACCGAGTCGTCTACGGGAAGTACAGCGGGACGCAGGTCGAACTCGATGACGAAGAGATCATCCTGATCAAAGAAGCCGACGTCATCGCCAAACTCAGCTGAGCGGAGGCATAGATGGCTGCGAAGTACATCGTGTTCAATACGGAAGCCCGGTCGCGCCTGAAGCGCGGTGTCGACCAGCTGGCCGAGGCGGTGAAGGTCACCCTCGGACCCAAGGGCCGTAATGTCGTCATCGACAAGAAGTTCGGGAACCCGACGGTCACCAAGGACGGTGTCACCGTCGCCAAGGAGATCGAGCTGGACGACGAGATCGAGAACATGGGCGCCCAGATGGTGAAGGAAGTGGCGACCAAGACCTCGGATCTCGCCGGGGACGGCACCACGACGGCGACC
>CAZRGT010000036.1:0-8271 GCA_964599725.1 uncultured Gemmatimonadaceae bacterium
TCATGGGTACGCGGCGTAGCGAGCTCCCGCCACCGCCGATGCGCCGCACCTAAACTCGCGTCGCCGGCAGGCCCCATCCACCGATTCGCACCGCTCCCGCCAGCCGATTTCCGGTCAGCAAACCAGTTTTCCTACAACCTCCACGGCACGCGCTTAAGCTGCGCCGCGCAAGAGAAAGATCCATTCCCCAATTTACGCGCGGCGCCAGCTTCAAGCGCTCGTTAGGCGCCAGCGCCTAGAGGTCAACCACCGACGCGCGGACGCTATCGGGACGGAAAGAATCCGCTTCCTCCGAGCGGAGGTGCCACCAGTACACGATCGCTTGCCGCGCACTGGGCGTGTAAGAAGCGATCTCGTCATAGGGCACTGAGCGCGCCCCTCGCGGCGGCACCGTCTTACACTGCGCCGGGTCGGTGCACGGGGCCCAGTTGATCAGCGCGGCTGCGTCGCGCTCCACCACGAAATAGTAAACAGGCTCAGGCGTGTTGTTGACCAGGCGCAGAGACTGATTGCGCGTGGCGTTAACAGTCAGAGGACCTGTGGGGGCATTGCATGCAATCAATGCGAGCGCGATGATACCGACTAAAGTGCGAGTCATCCGAGCCTCCTTCCGGAATCCGCGGTGCGCCTAACGAGAATTAGACTGACCTCAATAAACTCCCCATTGTATTTGGACTGGTCCGCATAATCGCGAAATGCAAGTGCGGCTCGCCGCATGAGAATGCTGTTTCATCGCCGTCGCTTGGCTATCCGTCGATTCTACCTGGGGATACAACCCGAGCCCCTACGCTCCGCTGCGGAAAACGCTGCGACTCGCAGTCGCATAAACAACCTGGCTGTGAAGGATAACGCTCACTCCTGCACAATCGTGCGCGCCAGATTGACCGTCTCGCTCCATCCAGCTAAGTTCTTTCCCAATGCCAACATACGAGTATAAGTGCCCCAAAGGGCACTTGTTCGAAAAGATCTTCCCGACGATCCGCAACAAGCGTCACGCCACCTGCCCAACCTGCGGCAAAGAGGCGGAACGCCAGCTGTCGGGCGGCGGGGCCCTGGTCTTCAAAGGCTCCGGCTTCTACATCACCGACTACAAACGGGCCGGTGAAAAGAAAGAAGGAGAGGAGAAGCCCGCTGAGACCAAAGCCGAAACGAAGCCTGAGTCGAAATCCGAAACGAAAGCCGAAACAAAGTCCGAAACGAAGTCCGAAACAAAACCTGAATCGAAACCCGAGTCGAAGCCCAAGAAGGACCCACCCCGCAAGTGACGGCGCACGACACCCTGCGCGCCGCCCTCACCAGGGCCGCGGCTTCCCTCGGCGCGCCTAACGCCCAGGTCCAGCTCGAGCGCCCCAAAGACCCCGCCCACGGCGACGTCGCCACCAACCTCGCCCTCTGGCTCGCCAAAGACCTCAAGGCCAAACCGCGCGACGTGGCCACGCAGCTCGTCTCGGCGCTCGAGCTGCCCCAAGGCCTGATCAAGAAAACCGAGATCGCGGGGCCCGGGTTCATCAATTTCTTCCTGGCCGAGGCACAGGTCGCGGGCGCGGTCGGGATGGTGATCGCGGCTGGACCACGCTACGGCAGGAGCGAAACCGGCGCCGGCCGCAACGTAAACGTGGAGTTCGTCTCGGCCAATCCGACCGGCCCCCTGCACGTGGGCCACGGCCGCCAGGCCGCGATCGGCGACGCCATCGCCGCGCTGCTCGAATGGACCGGCTGGAAAGTGACCCGCGAGTACTACTACAACGACACCGGCACGCAGATCATGAACCTGGCCCGGAGCGTGCAGGCGCGCATCAAGGAGCTGGCGGGCGAGAAGGTCGAGATCCCCGAGGGCGGCTACCACGGCGAGTACATCAAGGACATCGCCTTGAGCTACGTCGTGGCGCATCGCGAGGACGAGAACGGCGACAACCTGGACGCGATCCGCCGCTTTGCCGTGGGCGAGATGCGCAAGGAGCAGGACAAGGACCTGCAGGCGTTCGGCGTGAAGTTCGACGTCTATTTCCTCGAGTCGTCCCTGTACACGAAGGGCAACGTCGATGCCACGGTGCAGCGGCTCGTGGCCGTGGGGCACACGTTCGAGGAGGACGGCGCCCTGTGGCTGCGCACGACGGATTTCGGCGACGACAAAGACCGCGTCATGAAAAAGAGCGCGGGCAAAGGCGGTGACTACACCTATTTCGTGCCGGACGTGGCCTACCACGCCGACAAATGGGAGCGCGGCTTCCATCGCGCCATCGACGTGCAGGGCGCCGATCACCACTCGACGGTCACCCGCGTGCGCGGCGGGCTCCAGGCCCTCGAGCGCGGCATCACGCCAGGGTACCCGGAGTACGTGCTGCACCAGATGGTGACCGTGATGAAGGGCGGGGAGGAGCTGAAAATATCCAAGCGTGCTGGCAGCTACGTCACCGTGCGCGATCTCGTGGACGAGGTGGGAAGCGACGCGCTGCGCTACTTCTACCTTATGAGACGGAGCGAGTCGCATCTGGTGTTCGACGTGGACCTGGCCAAGAGCCAGAGCGAAGAGAACCCGGTCTATTATGTGCAGATGGCTCACGCCCGCATGAGCGGCATCTTTCGCGTGGCGGGCAAGGCGCTCGAGACCGCGACGCCCGACAGCGTCGATCTCTCGCTGCTCGATGAGCCGGATGAGCTGGATCTCATGAAAGCGCTGGCCGAGTTCTCAGGGATGGTCGAAGGCGCGGCGGCCGCCCTCGAGCCGCACCGCATCACGGGGTACCTCGAGTCGCTCGCCCGGATGGCCCACGCCTGGTACCACAAGTTCCGCGTGCTGGGCGAGCCCGAAGAAGCGAGCCGCCTGGTGCTCGCGCGCGCCGTGCGCCAGGTACTGGCCAACGGACTCTCGCTGCTGGGGATCAGCGCCCCGGACCGGATGTAGCCATGAGCCTGCTCGTCGTGGGATCGATCGCGCTCGACTCGGTGGCCACCCCCTTTGGCCAGACCGCCGACGCGCCCGGCGGCTCGGCGGTGTTCTTCGCCGCGGCGGGTGCGATCCTGCACCCGGTCCAGGTGGTGGGCGTCATCGGGTCGGACTATCCGCTCGGCGTGTTGAAGCAGCTGGAGTCGCGCGGCGTGGACCTGGCGGGCGTGGAGCAGGTCCCGGGGGAATCGTTCCGCTGGAAAGCGAAATACTCCTACGACTTGGCCAGCCGAGAAACCCTCGACACGCGCCTCGGCGTGTTCGCGGATTTCCGCCCCAAGATCCCGGTGGGATTCCAGCAGGCGCGCTACGTGTTCCTCGGCAACATCGACCCCGGACTGCAGCTCGGCGTCCTGGACCAGGTCACCGAGCCCGCGCTGGTCGCCTGCGACACGATGAACTACTGGATCAACTCGAAGCGCGAGCTGGTGCTCGAGCTGTTGCGCCACATCGATATCCTGATGGTGAACGACACCGAGGCGCGCGAGCTGTCGGGCGACTGGAACATCTACCGGGCCGCCCGCTGGATCCTGGAGCGCGGCCCCAAGCGCGTCGTCATCAAGCAGGGCGAGCACGGCGCGCTCCTGGTGGACGCCAACGCGACCTTCAAAGTCCCGGCCTATCCATTGCAGGAAGTGTTCGATCCCACCGGCGCGGGCGACGCCTTCGCCGGCGGGTTCATGGCCTACGTGGCGAGTGTGAACGATCACTCGGACCCGTCGTTGCGGCGCGCCATGGTGTACGGTGCGGCGCTGGGCAGCTTCGCCGTCGAGGCGTTCGGAATCCAGGGGTTGGACAAGGTGACACCCGCCGACGTCCGCGCGCGGGTGCGCGCGTTCAAGGATCTGGTGCACTTTGACCTCGACTGACCCCCCCCGCTACGCGGCGGCCGGCGTCGATCTCAGTGCCGCGGACGACGCCAAGCAGCGCATCGCGGCCCTGGTCGCCCGGACGCGGACGCCGCTCGCCACCGGGAAGCTGGGCGGCTTCGGTGGCATGGTGCGCGTTCCCTCGGGCTACCAGACGCCGGTGCTCGTGCTGTCGACCGACGGCGTCGGCACCAAGGTCCTGGTCGCCGCGCTGGCGGGCGTCCACGACACGGTGGGCGAAGACCTGGTCAATCACTGCGTCAACGACATCCTGGTCCATGGCGCGAAGCCGCTCGCGTTCCAGGATTACATCGCGAGCGGCAAGCTCGTCCCCGAGATCGCGGCCGCCATCGTCGAAGGCATCGCGCGCGGCTGCGTGGCGCACGAGATGACGCTGTCGGGCGGCGAGACCGCCGAGCTGCCCGACATGTATGAGGCAGGGCACTACGACCTCGCGGGCACGATCGTGGGCGTGGTGGAGGAAGCCGCCGCGCTGCATGGCGACAAGGTGCAAGCGGGGGACGCGCTCGTGGGCTACGCGTCGAGCGGCCTGCACACCAACGGCTACACACTGGCCCGGCACATCGTGTTCGAAACACTCAAGCTCGGCATCAAAGATCGCTTCCCGGAATCGAGCTCGACCGTCGCCGACGTGCTGCTCGCCGTGCACACGAGCTACTCCACGGCCGTCCTCCCGATGCTGTCCCGGGTGCATGCTCTAGCACACATCACGGGCGGCGGCATCGCGGGCAACCTGGTGCGCGTGCTGCCGGAGCACTGCGAGGCGGTGGTCCAGGCGGGCAGCTGGGCCTGGCCGGCCCTGTTCCGCGTCCTGAAGACCGCGGGCGCCGTCTCGATCGCCGAGATGCGGCGCGTGTTCAATCTGGGGATCGGCATGATCGCAGTGACCGCGCGCGACGACGTGGACGACGTGCGCCGCGCCGCCACGCGCGCCGGCATCACTACCTGGATCATCGGCGAGGTCGTGCCGGGTAAGACCGGGGTCCGTTTTGCTGAGCGCTAGCTTACGCTCCGAATCCTGTGCCTCACCCCCCGTCCCCCTCTCCCTTCGGGAGAGGGGGGACGATGTGGCGGTGCTCACCCTCCGTTCCCCCTCTCCGGAACGGAGAGGGGGTGAGGGGGTGAGGCCCTCTCCGGAACGGAGAGGGGGCCAGGGGGAGAGGTACAGGCCCAGTGGGAGAGGTCCCGGGGGCCAGGGGGTGAGGTACCAGTGACCAACGCACCCACCGTCCCCATTCCGTCTTCCGCCGCCGACGATCCGCTGCTGCGCTCGGCGATGCAGCGGGCCATCGACCTCGCGCGCCGCGGCTGGGGGCGGGTGGCGCCGAACCCGCTGGTGGGCGCCGTGGTGGTGAGCGAGCGTCTGGTGGTGGGCGACGGCTGGCACGCCGAGTTCGGCGGCGATCATGCCGAGATCGTGGCACTGCGCAAGGCGGGGGAACGCGCCCGCGAGGCCACGATGGTCGTGACGCTCGAGCCGTGCGCGCACCAGGGCAAGACGCCCCCCTGCGTCGACGCGATTCGCGCCGCCGGAGTCAGCCGCGTGGTCGTGGCGCTGCGCGACCCCGATCGGGCGGCGCGCGGGGGGGCGGATGTGCTGCGCTCGGCGGGCATCGTGGTGGAGACGGGCGTGATGGCTGACGCGGCCGCCGCGCTCATTGCCCCGTTTCTTTTTGTGCGCGAGCAAACGACACGCCCCTTCCTGGCGCTCAAGCTCGCGACCTCGATCGACGCGCGCATCGCCGATGCCGGCGGCCGTTCCCAGTGGATCTCCGGACCGCAGGCACAGAACTGGGCGCACTGGCTGCGGGCCGGATTCGACGCGGTGGCGATCGGCGCCGAGACCGCGCGGCGCGACGATCCCTTGCTGACGGTGCGCGGTGGGATCGTGCCGCGTCGTCCGCCGGTGCGCGTGGTGTTCGACCGCCGCGCGGCCTTGAGCCCCGAAACAAAGCTGGTGCGCACCGCGGGCGACACGCCCACCTGGGTGATCGCCTCCGAAGAGGCGCCCGCCGCCAACGTGAAGGCGCTCGAGACCCGCGGCGTGCGCGTGTTCCAGCCGCGCTCGCTGGAGCAGGGGCTCGTGCTGCTGCGGGAGGCGGGCATCGAATCGTTGCTGTGTGAAGGTGGCGGGGCCCTGGGCGTGGGACTGTTGGCCGACGGGTTGGTGGATCGCCTCTACTGGCTGCAGGCGCCGGTGTGGCTGGGCGCGGGCGGCGTCCCCGCTTTTCCGGGCGTGGCCGACGCCAGGCTCGCGGAGGCGCCGCGGTGGATCCCCGTGGAGCGGCGGCCCTTGGGCGCCGATACATTATTGGTCTTGGACCGACGGCTATGTTTACCGGCATCGTGACCGCGGTGGGGCGGGTCGTGAAGACGGCTCGGGATGAGGCGAAGGGGAAGCGGGAAGGGGGAAGGGTGCTCGAAATTCGAGCGCCGTTCCGCAGCCTCAAGCGCGGTGAGAGCATCGCCGTCAACGGCGCCTGCCTCACGGTGGAGAAGGTGATCCGCGGCGGGTTTGCGGTCCGCGCGGTCGATACGACGCTCGACCGCACGCTGTTCGGGGATTACGCTTCGGGGCGCGCGGTGAATCTGGAGCGGGCGGTGCGCGCGGCCGACCGGTTGGGTGGGCATCTGGTGCAGGGACACGTGGACGGCATCGCCGCCGTCGACCACGTGACGCCGCGCGGCGATGCGGTGCTCGTGGGACTGCGGCTGCCGGACGCGGTGCGCGCGGTGTGCATCCCGCAGGGCTCGATCACGGTGGACGGCGTGAGCCTCACCGTGGACGCGCTGCCGGGACCGTGGCTGGTGCAGGTGTCGTTGATCCCGTTCACCCGCAGCCACACCACGCTGGGCCGGCTGAAACCGGGCGACCGGGTGCACGTGGAAGGCGATGTGATCGGAAAATACGTGAGGCAGCTATGCCGTTCGGGAACATAGAGCAGGCGATCGCGGACATCCGCGCGGGGAAGCTCGTCATCGTCGCCGATGACGAGGGTCGCGAGAACGAGGGCGATCTGGTCGGCGCGGCCGAGCGGATCACCCCCGAGATGGTCAACTTCATGGCCCTCCACGGGCGCGGGCTGATCTGCGTGCCGCTGTTGCCCGAACGCTGCCAGGCGCTCGGTCTGCCCCAGATGGCCGAGCACAACACCGAAGCGCACGAGACCGCGTTCACGGTCAGCGTCGACGCCGCGGGTCGCTTCGGGGTCACGACCGGCATTTCGGCGGCCGACCGCGCCGCGACCGTCCGGGTGCTGATCGATCCCGCGACGGTGCCGACCGATCTGCGTCGGCCGGGCCACATTTTCCCGCTGCGCGCGCGCCCCGGCGGAGTGCTGCAGCGCGTCGGCCAGACCGAGGGCAGCGTGGACCTGGCCCGCCTGGCGGGTTTGTATCCCGCCGGCGTGTTGTGCGAGATCCTGAATCCAGACGGCACCATGGCGCGCCGCCCCCAGCTGGAGCGGTTCGCCTCGGAGCACGGGCTCACCTTCATTACGATCGCGCAGATCGTGACCTACCGCCTGGCGCACGAGCGGCTGGTCCGCCCGGTGGCGCAGGCGCGGCTGCCGACGCGCTACGGCGAGTTCCGCATCATCGGCTATCAAAGCGAAATCGATGCCGCCGAGCACGTGGCCCTGGTGTACGGCGACGTGAAGGATCAGCCGGGCGTGCTGGTGCGGATGCACTCCAAGTGTCTCACCGGCGACGTGTTCGGCTCGGGGCGCTGCGACTGCGGCTGGCAGCTCACCAGCGCGATGCGCATGATCGCCGCGGTGGGACGCGGCGTCGTGGTCTACCTCGATCAGGAAGGCCGCGGCATCGGGTTGCTCAACAAGCTCAAGGCGTACGAGCTGCAGGACACGGGCGCCGACACCGTCGAGGCCAACGAGCAGCTCGGCTTCAAGCCCGATCTCCGCAACTATGGTATCGGTGCGCAGATACTTCTCGATGTCGGCGTCAAGAAGCTCCGTCCACTTACTAACAACCCGCGCAAGCTCATCGGTCTCGAAGGTTACGGCCTCGCCGTAGAGGACAGGGTACCGATTGTTCAGCCGGCAACGGCTGAGAATTCCGATTACCTCGACACCAAGCGCGACAAACTAGGCCACCTTCTCGCGTCCTGAATGGCCGAGCTGAGTGGTACGCCGCGCGGCCAGGGCCGGCGCATAGCGGTCGTCGCAAGCCGATTCAATGAGCCGATCACCCGCGCACTCGTGGACGGCGCGCTCGACGCGCTTGTGCGTCACGGCACGGCGTTCGAGGACATCGACATCTATTGGGTCCCTGGTGCGTGGGAGCTCCCGCTGGCAGTGCGCGGCGCGCTGGCAACCGAGCGTTACGATGCTGTCGTCGCTGTTGGCGCTGTCATTCGCGGAGACACTCCCCATTTCGACTATGTCGCCGGCGAGGCTTCGCGCGGTCTGGCCGATG
>CAZRGT010000037.1:0-5422 GCA_964599725.1 uncultured Gemmatimonadaceae bacterium
CAATCTTGTAGATCTCCCGCCGCCCATGATCGACCAGGTCGTGATAACCCTTCATGATCTCCTCGAACGCCTTCTCGTCCTCTTTGCTCTGCCCGCTCCCCTGCATCAACTTCTCGAACTCGGTCATGTTGGCAACTTCCATCTCGGCCACGATCGTCCAGTAGCGCTCGCCGGAGAAGTCGGTCATGATGCGCATCTTGGGCATCCCGGACTTCACGCCCAGCTTGTTCATGGCGAGAAACTTCTCCACCATGGGACGCACCTTGCCGGGCTTGCAGTGCATGATTTCGCGAATGAGTAGCATCGGATCTCCTGTGATGAGATGAGTGCGTACCGTACTAGCAGGGCAGCCTTCGTGCCCCCTCTCCGCGTTTGCGGAGAGGGGGACAGGGGGTGAGGACCGACCGGCGGGGGATGAGGCACACGGGGGGAACGGAGAGCGAGACGGCCGTGATTCGACGTACGAAGATCGTTGCGACATTGGGGCCGGCCACGGCGCGACCCGAGCAGATCGCGGCGGTGCTCGAGGCGGGGGCGAACGTCATCCGCATCAACGCCTCGCATGGCACCGCCGCACAACGGGCCGAGTGGATTGCCATGGTGCGGCGGGTGGCCGAGCAGCGCGACCAGCCCGTCGCCGTGCTGGTCGACCTCCAGGGCCCCCGCATCCGGGTGGGGCAGTTGAAACAGCCCCGGCTGCTCGAGCCCGGGCGCACGGTGGTGCTTGCCCCCGAGGACGTCGCCCGCGGCGACGAGCTGCCCACCACGTACGACGACCTCGCCCGCGATGCCAAGGTGGGGGCGAAGGTCCTGCTCAACGATGGCCTGCTCACGCTCGAAGTCACCAAAGTCTCTCCCCCGCGAGTCGTGGCTCGCGTCGTGGTGGGGGGGGAGCTGACCTCCCACAAGGGCATGAACCTCCCCGATCTCACCGTGAGCGCCCCGGCGCTGACCGCCAAGGACCGGGAGGACGTGGTCGAGGCCGTGAAGCACGGCGCCGACTACCTGGCGCTGTCGTTCGTGCGCCGCGCCGAAGACTTGGAGGCACTCCGGGCGCTCGTCCCCAAGACGATCAAGCTCGTGGCCAAGATCGAAAAGGCCGCCGCGCTGGACGACCTGGAGCGGATTCTGGTCACGACCGACGCCGTGATGGTGGCGCGCGGCGACCTGGGGGTGGAGCTGCCGTTCGAGACGGTGCCGCTGGTGCAGAAACGGTTGATCCGGGAAGCCAACCGGCACGGCAAACCGGTGATCACGGCGACCCAGATGCTCGAATCGATGGTGCACGCGCCGCGGCCGACCCGCGCCGAAGCCTCCGACGTGGCCAACGCCATCCTGGACGGCACCGACGCCGTGATGCTCTCGGCCGAAACCGCCACGGGTGAGTATCCGGTGGAGGCGGTGGGCGCCATGGACCGCATCATCCGCGAGATGGAGCGGCAGGCGCCGGGGCGCGACGATCGGCGCCGCGCGGAATCGCGCCAGGGGGTCTCCGTCGAGGACGCGATCGCGCAGGGGACCGCCGCCGTGGCCCGCATGCTCGGCACGCCCTTGATCGTGACGCTGACGCAGGGCGGCTTCACCGCGCGCAAAGTGGCGGCCGTCCGCCCGCCGGTGCCGATCCTCGCGGTCACCACCGTGCCGCTCACCTACCGCCAGCTCGCGCTGGTGTGGGGGGTGACGCCGGTGTTGGTGGATCGCGTCCCCAGCTACGACGCGATGCTCGCGGTGGTGCGCGACCTGATCCTGAAGCGTGACTACGCCAAGCCCGGCGACCGGATCGTGATGACCGCCGGCGTCCCGTGGGAGGTCTCGGGCAGCACCAACCTGATCAAAGTCGAGGAGGTCTGAGGTGCGGGTGGTGCTGCTCGGCACCGGCACGTCGTTCGGCGTGCCGCAGGTCGGATGCGCCTGCCGCACCTGCACCTCGACCGATCCCCGCGACCGGCGCACGCGCACGGCCGCGCTGGTCGAGACCCGCGGCCGGCGGTTGTTGATCGACACGCCACCGGAGCTGCGGCTGCAGCTCGTGGCGCAGGGGGTCGACCGGCTGGACGCGGTGCTGTTCACCCACACGCACGCCGATCACGTGCACGGGATCGACGACCTGCGCCCGCTCACGGCGCGCCGCAAGGAGGGCTTGCCCGCCTACGGTCCCCCGGAGGCGCTGGCCGAGCTGACGGCGCGCTTCAGCTACATCTTCGACGCCAGCCACTCGCCGCGGCCGGGGACCAGCAAGCCGCAGCTCGCGGCGCTGCCGCTCGCCGCCGATCACCCCGCGGATGTGGCGGGCATCCCCGTGCTGCCGCTCGCGCTGCCCCACGGGGATCAGGTGGTGTACGGCTATCGCATCGGTTCCTTCGCCTACCTGACCGACGCCAAGTCGATTCCGGACGCGGTGCGCGAGCGGCTGGGCGGCCTTGAGCTCCTGGTGCTGAACGCCCTGCTGCCGCGGCCGCATCCCTTGCATCTCTCGATTCCCGAGGCGATCGCCGCGGCCCAGGCGATCGGCGCGCGTCGGACGCTGCTCACCCATCTCACGCACGAGACGCCGCACGCGGAGCTCGAGGCGTCGCTGCCGCCGGGGATCGAGGCGGCGTACGATGGGTTGGTGGTCGACCTCGGTGGGGAGTAGATTCGCGTCCCCAATGGCGCGCGGCGCGAGGGGCTGGCATCAGTCGGTGTGGGGCGTGGCCAAGCGCACGCTCGAAGCGGCCTACGAGGACAACATCCCGTTCCTCGCGAGCGCCTTGTCGTTCGACGTGATCCTCACCGCCATTCCGTTTCTCGTGCTGCTGCTGGGCGTGGTGGGCTCGCTGGTGCAGCACCAGATCACGACGCAGCAGCTCGACCTGACGGAGCTGTTGGGCCGCTTCATGCCGGCGGCGGGTGGCGCCGGCGGCGCGGCGGTGCGCGACGTGGAGACCGTGCTGGCCCAGGTCGTGGCGAGCCGCGGCCAGCTGACGCTGGTCGGCGTGCCCCTGTTTCTCTATTTCTCGACGCGGCTGTTCGGCGGGCTGCGCGCGGCGCTGAACGAGGTGTTCGACACCGAGGAGCGGCGTCCCTTTCATCTCGCCAAGCTGCTCGATCTCGCGATGGTGTTCCTCACCGGCGCGCTGCTGCTCCTGTCGGCGCTGTTGCCCGCGCTCGAAGCGAGCACGACGCGACAGCTGGAGAGCGGCCCCGTGGTCGAGTGGCTGTACCGCCTGAGCCTCGAGATCGTGGCGTTCGCGTTCAGCACGACGCTGTTTCTGGCGGTGTTCAAGGTGCTGCCCAGCCGGCGCATCGCCTGGCGCACGGCGCTCGTGGCGGCGGGCATCTGCGCCCTGGCGTTCGAGCTGGCCAAGCGGCTGTACGCGCTCTACGTGGCGAACTTCGTCACGCTCGACAAGCTGGCCACCACCTCGAATGCGGCCGCCTTCCTGCTCCTGATCCTGTGGGTCTACTACACGAGCTGCGTGTTCCTGATCGGGGGCGAAATCGCCGAGTCCTACGATCTGGCGCGGATGCGACGCCACCAGCGGGTGCAGCTCGGATGAGCGCCGCGCCCGCCGTCATCGATCTGCGCAGCGACACGGTGACCCAGCCCTCGCCCGCGATGCGGCGCGCCATGGCCGATGCGGAAGTGGGCGACGACGTGCTGGACGGCGACCCCACCACGCGCCGGCTCGAGCAGCGCACCGCGGAGCTGCTCGGCATGGAGGACGCGCTGTTCTTCCCGTCGGGCACGCAAGCGAACCAGACCGGCATCGCGCTCGTCACCGCGCACGGCACGGAGCTCCTGGTCGAGGCCACTGCGCACCTGGTGCACTACGAGCTGGCAGGCGTCGCCGCGCTGGCGGGCGTCCAGCTGCGAGCCATCGCGACCCCGGACGGGCGGTTGAGCGGCGACCTGGTGCGCCAGGCGTTGCGACCAGCGTCACCCCACGTCCCCCGGGCGACGGCCATCGCGGTCGAGAACACCCATATGGCCGCCGGCGGCCGGGTCTTGCCTCCGGCAGCGATGGCGGCCATCGTGGCAGTGGGGCAGGAAGCCGGCCTGGCCGTGCACCTGGATGGTGCACGGCTGTGGAACGCCGCGGCGGCGCTCGATATTCCTCCGGCACAGCTCGTGCGGGGGGCGACTACTGTTATGGTCAGCTTTTCGAAGGGGTTGGGCTGTCCCGTGGGTTCGTGCCTGGCGTTCGATGCCCGGCACCGGGCCAGAGCGTGGGAGGTCCGCAAACGCCTGGGCGGCGGGATGCGCCAGTCGGGCGTCCTCGCGGCGGCCGGTCTGTACGCGCTGGAGCATCACCTGCCGCGCCTGGGCGAGGATCATCGTCATGCGCGGGATTTCGCCCAGCGCCTCACTCAAAGCCCCGCGGTCCGGGTGGAGATGCCGGAGACCAACATCGTCATGATCGACCTGGTACGAGACGGCGATACGTCGGAGAGCGTGATCCCGCGCCTCGCGGCGGCGGGCCTGCGCGTCGCGCCGTTGGGGCCGCGGCGCCTGCGCGCCGTCACGCACCTCGACGTCGCGGCAGGCGACATCGCGCGCGCGGCGGACATCCTTCAGTCGGTGCTGCAATGAGCGACGAGCGTCCGTCGGAGGCGATGGGGCTCCATCTCCAGCGGGTGCTGCCGCTGGCGCAGTCGGTGCTGTGGCATCCGACGTCGCCGGGCGCGGGTCCGCGCCGGCCGCCCTCCGGTCCCTATCCGACGTTCTTCGATCAGAAGGCGATCGCCGCCATCAACGCGCATTACGAGACGGCGGGCCGGCAGGGCATGATGGGATTTCTGGTGGGCGACCTGTTCGAGTGTCCCACCTCGCGCGTGCGCTACGTGGTGATCGATGCCACGATCCGGCTCAATCAGGCCGTGTACGGCGACAAGACGCTGGTGATCGTGTCGCGGTTGTGGGACCGGATCCAGGAAGAGCTGCGCAAGACCGACGGGCACCTGATCGGCTGGTATCACAGCCATCCGCCGCTCAACGTCGAGCTGGCGCCGGGTGACGTCGAGACGCATCTCCAATACTTCAAACGCCCCTGGCACCTGGCGCTGGTGCTGGGCTCGGAGCACGAAGGTCCGGTGGCCGGGTTGTTCCGGCCCAGGCCGGGGGAGACGGCGTCCACCTCGTCGATGCCCTTCTACGAGCTGATCGAGAGCGACGAAGGGTTCGCGGGCGGCAAGAAACACTCGGTCCTGCCGTGGATCAATCTGCTCACCGACGATGCGGCAGTGATCTACCGCGAGGCGGCGGTGCAAGCCCCGCCGCCCGTGCCGCAGGCCACAGGGCGCGCCACGGTCGAGGTGGTGCGCGCCCAGGCGCCGGCCCCACCGCCCTCCGGCACCCAGGTGCGTCCGGGGCTCGGCGCCCCGAAGCCCGCGGCGGCCGCCGCGTCCGCTCCGCCCCCCCCCCCGTCCCCCCCGTCCCCCC
>CAZRGT010000038.1:0-23553 GCA_964599725.1 uncultured Gemmatimonadaceae bacterium
GAGGGCACGGGATGACGGGTGCGGCGAGCTGGTCGTTCAACGAAAACGACTACAAGCAGATCCAGCATCTGTTGCAGGCGTTCCTGCGCGACTCGAACGCCCGCTGCGCCCTGCTCGTCGATCGCACCGGACAGCTCGTCGCCACCGTGGGCGAGCCGCCGCGCTTCGATCCCACCGCGTTCGCCTCGCTCACCGCCGCCGATTTCTCCGCCAACGACCAGCTCGCCAAGATGATCGGCGAAGCGGAATTCGCGTCGCTGGTCCATCAGGGCGAAAAAGAATCGATGTACCTGGCCGACGTGGCGCGGCGCGTGATCCTCGTGGTGCTGTTCGATCAGCGCGCGACGCTCGGCTTGGTGAAGCTCAAGTCCAAGGCGACGGTGGAGGCCTTGAACCACGTGTTCCAGGCGATGTTCGATCGCGTGGGCACCCCGGGCGAACCCCGGGGGCTGCTCGAAGGGGCGGACGACGAAATTGACAAACTCTTCGGTTGAGCGGGAGACGCACGCATGTCGATGATCAACTACGCGTCCCGCGAGATCAACTGCAAGTTGGTCTACTACGGCCCCGGGTTGGGCGGCAAGACGACCAACCTGGAGCACATCTACACCAAAGTCGCACCCAACACGCGCGGCAAGATGATCTCGCTCGCCACCGAGACCGAGCGTACCCTGTTCTTCGACTTCCTGCCGGTCGACCTGGGCACCATCCGCGGCTTCAAGACCCGGTTCCATCTGTACACCGTGCCGGGGCAGGTGTACTACAACGCCAGCCGCAAGCTGATCCTGAAGGGCGTGGACGGCGTCGTGTTCGTGGCCGACAGCCAGATCGAGCGCATGGAAGCCAACGTCGAGTCGATGCAGAACCTGTACGACAACATGAGCGAGTACGGGTACGACCTGACCAAGATTCCGTTCATCGTCCAGTACAACAAGCGCGACCTGCCCAACGCCTCCCCGGTGAAGGATCTCCAGTCGGCTCTGAATCCCGGGTGGCCGATCGACGACCTCGCGCAGCAGAAGGTCATCCCCGATCCCGCGCACCCGGGCGAAAACGTGGTGGAAAAAGTGGGCGACGGTTGGCTGGGCCGCGCCTCCTGGCACGAGGCCGTGGCGGTGCGCGGCGACGGCGTGTTTGAAACCCTGCGGGGCATCTCGAAGCTCGTCCTGAAAACGCTCAGCTGATCGGGGAGCTGCCGTGCGCTGGACGCTGCCCAACATCCTGACCCTGGCGCGCATCGGCCTTACCCCCGTCATCGCCCTGCTGCCGTTCATCTCGGGCTACTGGCCCAAGGTCATCGCCTTCGTCACCTTCATCGCGGTCGCGGTCACCGACATCTTCGACGGGTGGCTGGCCCGCAAGCGCAACGAGGTGAGCGAGCTGGGCCAGCTCCTGGACCCCATCGCCGACAAGCTGCTGCTGTTCGCCATGCTGGTGCCGATCTTCTGGATCACCCGTCACCCCACGATCCTGGTCGACTACCGCATCCGCTGGTGGGGCAGCCTGCCGGTGTGGGTGTTGCTGCTGCTGGTCGGCCGCGAGGTGTTGATCACGGCATTCCGCTTCTTCGCCAGGCGGCGCGGCGTGGTGATTCCCGCCATCGGCGCCGGCAAGCTCAAGGCCGTGGTGCAGAACGTGTTCATCGCCGCCACCATCGGCTGGTTCGCCTGGAAGGACTGGCTCGCGGCCCACAAGTTCGCCGGCTGGTTCCGGGACTTCTGGGATCAATTCCACGGCTGGGTCGTGGCCGTGACGCTGGGCATCGCCGTCATCCTCACCGTGTACTCGCTCATGGTCTACCTGTACCGCTACCGCGCGCTGCTCACGGGCCGGGAGTGAAGCTCGAGGTCATCACCGTGGGGACCGAGCTGCTGCTCGGTCACTCCCTCGACACCAACGCGCTGGACCTGGGCACGGCCCTCTCCGCCGCCGGGATCGAGATCACCCGTCGCACCACCGTCTCCGACCAGGCCGGCGCCGTCACCCTCGCCGTGCGCGAAGCCCTCGGCCGGACCGGGGCCGTGCTCACGACCGGCGGTCTCGGGCCGACGCGCGACGATCTCACCAAGCAGGCCGTGGCCGGCGTGTTCGGGGTCCCGCTCGTGCTGAACGAAGCGGTGCTGCAGCAGATCGAGGAGCGGTTTCGCCGCTTCGGGCGGCCCATGACGCCCAGCAACCGCATCCAGGCCGAGCTGCCGCAGGGCGCCGTGGCGTTGCTCAACCCGCGTGGCACGGCGCCGGGCATCTGGCTCGAGGACGCGGCCGGACGGCTCGTCATCATGCTCCCGGGCGTCCCGGTCGAGATGCGCGGGTTGCTCGTGGAGCAGGTGCTGCCGCGGCTCGTGGCGCGGGCGCAGGCCGCGAGGGAGGCGCCGGTCGTGGTGCGCTCGCGCATGCTGCGCACCACGGGGACACCAGAGTCGGCGCTGGCGGAGCGTATCGCGGCCATCGAGGACGGACTGGGCAGCCTCACGCTCGCCTATCTGCCGTCGGTCGCCGGAGTGGATCTGCGGCTCACGGCGTGGCAGCTGGCGCCCGAGGAGGCGGACCGGCTGCTCGGTGACGCCGTGGAGCGACTGAAACGCGAGCTGGGGCACCGCTGCTACGGCGAGGAGCCGGCCGACCTGGCCGGGGTGGTGCTCGATCTCCTGCGGCGCCGCCAGCAACAGCTGGCCGTCGCGGAGTCGTGCACCGGCGGGATGCTGGGGGCGAGACTGACCGCGATTCCCGGCGCGTCCGATACGTTCGTGGGTGGCGTGATCGCGTATTCGGACCAGGTAAAGGCCGCCTTGCTGGACGTTCCGCAAGCGACACTCGACGCCTACGGCGCTGTCTCCGAGCAGACGGTGCGCGCCATGGCGGAGGGCGCCGCGCGCCGCTTCGGCGTGGACGGCGCGCTCGCCGTCACCGGCATCGCGGGCCCCGCGGGCGGCACACCTGAGAAGCCGGTCGGGTTCGTCTGGCTCGCCGCCCGGCACGGCGGCGAGACGCGCGCACTGCAGCGCCAATTCCTGGGCGCGCGCGACGAGATTCGCGCCCGCAGCGCCCAGGCGGCGCTCGACCTGCTGCGACAGGCCCTGCTCGAGGCCTGATGGCCCCCCCTCCCTCCCACCTCATCGCCCCCGACGGCGCGTCGCTCGCCTACGACGCCTACGAGCCGCCCCCCCCCCCGGCTGCCTCCCAAGGCCGCGCTGTTGTGGGTATGCGGCTGGTCCGACCACCGCACCCGCTGGCAGCGGGCGGCGGAGCGGTGGTCGCGAGTCGGCTACGCGGTGTACCTGCTCGATCAGCGCGGTCAGGGCGACTCGGCTGGCCTGCGCGGTCACTTGTCGCGCTTCAGCCAGCTGCTGGGCGACCTGCAGGCGTTCCGTCGCCTGGTGCGGCTGCGCCACGACGTGCCGCAGGTGCTGCTGGGGCATTCCTTCGGCGGGCTCGTCGTGCTGCGCTACCTCGAGACCCAGCCGTCCGATCCGGTGGCGGCCGCGGTGCTCTCCTCGCCCTGGTTGAAGACCGCGCAGCAGGTCCCGCTCGCGAAGCGGGCGCTCGCCCGGGTGCTCGCCGACCTGTGGCCGTCGCTGCGCATCGCGACCGGCACCCGGTCGGCCGATCTGTGTCATGATCCCGCGGTGGCCGCCGCCTACGATGCCGATCCCGCCGTGCACCACGTCATGACGCCCGGCGCCTGGCGCGAGATCCAGTGGGCGCAGCGGGCGGTGCCGATCGACGGGCACCGTATCGAATCGCCGCTGTTGTTTCTCCTGGGCGGCACCGATCGCGTCGCCGATGCGCGCGCCGCCCGCGCCTTCGCCGACGCGCAGCACGGCCCGGTCGAAGTGCGCTGGTACGCCGAGATGTATCACGAGCTGCTGAACGATCCCGCGGCGGAGCGGGTCACGGGCGACGTGGTCGAGTTTCTCGCGCGGTACGGCCTGTAGTCCCACCCCCAATGTCCTGCAACCGATTCGCATGCCTCACCGTAGGAGCCGTTTCGTGAGCCTTGGGTTATCAGGAATCCCCCTTCTCGCCCGGTAACCGACTCGGTATCTTGTTGTCCGTGAATCATTTCCGCCGTCGCGATCGGTCCGCCAAAACGGCGGGTTTCGACCGGCACGTCGGTTGCTTTGGGTGAACCCGTCATGACGAAAGACACGAACCAGCCCTCTCGTTCCGCGGACCCGCCCGAGCCGTCGCCGCTCCCTCCCGATCACGGCGGCGCCTTGGTCGAGCCGGCGCCCGAGGCGGTGGCGCGGCTCGAATCCGAGCTGGGCGACGCGCGCGTCCAGTTGGCGCAGTCGATCGACAAGTACCTCCGGCTCGCGGCCGAATTCGAGAACTTCAAGAAGCGCGGCGTGCGCGAGCGCACCGAGCTGCGCGTCCGCGCGCAGGCGGAGCTGCTGGAGCGGCTGGTGGACGCGCTCGACGATCTGGCCCGCTTCGCCCACGTCGATCCGGCCCAGACCGATGCGAAGACGATGCACGACGGCATCGACATGGTCGAGCGCAAGTTCTGGAAAGCGCTCGACGCGTTGGGGGTCGTGCGGCTGGACCAGCCCGGGGTGAGCTTCGATCCCAACCTGCACGAGGCGGTCACCATGCAACCGGCGACCGATCCCGCTCAGGACCACACCGTCGGCGCGGTGCTGCAGCCGGGCTACAAGCTGGGCGACACGCTGATTCGACCGGCGCGCGTCGTCGTGCTCACCTGGGCGGGATCGCCACCGTCACAGCCGATAGCTGAGAGCTGATGGCCGATAGCTGATGGCTCCCGCGCGCGACTACTACCAGATCCTCGGTATCCCCGAGAACGCCACCACCGATCAGATCAAGAAGGCGTTTCGGCGGCTCGCCAAACTGCACCATCCCGACCGCAACCCCAACAATCCGCAGGCCGTCGAGCGCTTCAAGGAGATCAACGAGGCGCACGACGCGCTGCGCGACGCCGACAAGCGCAAGAAGTACGACATGCTGCGCAAGTACGGCGCGTTCACCGGCGGCGGGCGGGCGCGGCCGCGGGGCGGGGGGGGCGGGGGGGGGGGGCCGGGCGGCGGCGGGCCGGGGACGCCGGACGTCAATTTCGACATCTCCGACCTGGGCTCGTTCGGGGGCATCGGCGATCTGTTCAGCTCGATCTTCGGCAAACGGGGTGCGCAGGACGGAGAAGCCGACGAGACGGTCGAGACCATCGTCACGATCCCGTTCCGGATCGCGGCGTTGGGCGGCAAGGTCCCCATCGTGCTGCCGATGACCGAGGTGTGCCCCGGCTGCGGCGGCAAGGGGGCGGCCCCCGGGGCCACGATCTCGACCTGCTCGGAGTGCAAGGGCCGCGGCACGATCTCGTTCGGTCAGGGCGGCTTCGCGGTGAACCGGCCCTGCCCGGTGTGCCGCGGCAAAGGCAGAGTGCCGAGTCAGCGCTGCGGCACGTGTCAGGGCTCGGGTGAAGTGCAGGTCGAGAAACGGATCATGATCACCGTGGCGTCCGGCACGGAAGACGGCGTCAAGGTGCGCCTCAAGGGACAGGGGGCCAAGGGCAAAGGTGATCTGGTGGTGCAGTTCCAGGTCGAGCCCGACCGGTTTTTCCGCCGCGAGGGACTGGACGTGATCTGCGTCGTTCCCATCAATCTGGCGCAGGCGCTCCTGGGCTCGCGCATCAAGGTGCGCACGCTCGAAGGCAAGCACGTCGTGCTGCGTATCCCGCCCGGCACACAGCACGGACAGAAATTCCGCATCGCCGGCCACGGCATCGACAAGAACGGCAAACGGGGCGACCAGTACGTCGAGGTGCGCGTCCAGCTGCCCGAAAAGCTCACCCCGGAGCAGGAAGCAGCGGCCCGCGAGTTCGCGGAGAAAACGGGCCTGAAGCACTAGGCGGGAGTTGCCGGTCGCCCGGGAAGCGTGCACCTTAGGCCTCCCATGTTCGTCCTGAAGAGCCTGGCTGCCGTCGGCGCGGGATTCATGACGACGGTCGTGCTCATACTCGTGAGCACGCCGCTGTTCGTTCGCCTGATGCACGTCGACCCGGCGCAGCCACCCACCCCGGCCTATCTGACCGTGAATCTGCTCACCGGCTTTTCGTGCGCCGTGCTGGGCGGCTGGGTCGCGGCACACCTGGCGCCCGGGGCGCCGCACTGGCACGCCGTCGGTCTCGCCACCATCGTGCTGGTCCTGGGCGTCGGCACCGCGGCGCAGGGCGGGGCGGTGCGCGCCGGGCAGCCGCAGTGGTATGCGTGGACCCTGCCGTTCATCGGCGCGGGCGGGGCGCTGTTGGGTGGATGGTGGGTGGGCCTGTAGAGCCGTCAGTCCCCAGCTTCGAGGTCACCATGAACGTCTCCCCGTTGGCCCGCGCGCGCCGCCCCTGGCTCTGGGTGATGGTGGGCGTGCTTGCCGTGGCGTGCGTCAAGCAACTCGACCGCACGCTGGTCCTGCCCGGGACCGGGCACACGCTGGACGGCAAATCCCCCTATCTCAAGGCGCACCTGCGCAGCGGCTACCTGTATGTCCTCTCCGACTGGCACGCCGACTCGGGCGCGGCGGCCATCCGCGGCGCCGGCGTCCTGCTGGACCGGAATCGCTCGGAGGTCGCCAACGGGGAGTTCCGGCTGCCGGGCGATTCGGTGGCGCTGTTCGAGACCAACGTCGTGAAGGCGAGCGGGGCGTCGACCGCGCTCACCGTGATGGTCGGGGTGACGGCCCTGGTGGCCGGCATCTGTGCCGCGAACCCGAAGACGTGTTTCGGCTCCTGCCCGACGTTTTACGCGCCGGACTCCGCGGGCGAGGCGCTCCAGGCCGAGGCCTTCTCGGCGAGCATCGCCCCCGGCCTCGAGGCAACCGACGTGGACATGCTGTACCGCACGCGGCCTCGCAGCCGGGAGCTCACGCTCCGTCTCACCAACGAGGCGCTGGAAACGCACGTGATCCGCTTCGCCGATCTGCTCGCGGCGCGTCGCCCCGCGGGCGGCCGCGTCTTCGTCACCCCCGACGGGCTGTTTCGCGCCGCGACCGCCCTCACGCCGCCGTCCCGGTGCGCGGCCGCCGAGGGGGATTGTCGGGCGATCCTGCTGGCGTTCGACGGGCGCGAGCGCTCGAGCCGCGCCGATTCCGTCGACCTCGCGACCCGGGAGACGATCGACCTCGAGTTCGCGGCCGTGCCCGCGGGCGCGCCGGGCCTCGTGATCACGGCGCGGCAGTCGCTCATGACCACGTATCTCCTCTATCAGGCCCTTGCCTACATGGGGAGCGAGGCGGGGCGCTGGCTCGCCGCCGCGCAGCCGGGCAGCGGGCAGGGGGGACTCGGGCGGGCGCTGGGGCGAATCGATGTGCTGGTCCCGGACTCAGGGCTCGGGTGGACCCTGGTCGGCAGCGTGGGCGAAGCGGGGCCGCTCGCGCCCGACACGAAGATCGTCCCGCTGCCAGTGGGCCCGACCAATCAGTCGCGGCGCGTGCGGCTGCGTCTCACCCGCGGGCTGTGGCGACTCGACTACGTCGCGCTGGCCACGCTGGGCGACACCGTCCGGCCGCAGCGCATCCCGCCGCACACCGTGCGGCGCGACGGTCGCGCCGATCGCGACGCGTGGCGCGCGCTCACCGACTCGGTCCGCCCGCTCGTCACGCTGCCGGGCGACGCGTACGAGCTCGCCTACCGGCTGCCCACGGACTTCGCTCGTTACGAGCTCTTCCTCGCCGCGCGCGGCTACTATCTCGAGTGGATGCGCCGCGAGTGGCTGGCTGAGGAGAACGGGCTGCTGGCGGCGCGGGTGATGCTCGATCCCGCGGGCGCGCTGCGCGCGTTGGCGCCAGCGTACCAGCGGCAGGAGCCCGAAATCGAACGCGTCTTCTGGAACAGCCGCTATGTCCGCCACTAGTTGGGCGCGCGTTTCGTCGGTTCTGGTCCTGGTCGCGGGCGGCTGCGCCAGCCACACCGCTCCGGCGCGCTTCCTCCCCACGCCCGAGCAGGCCCAGACCGACGGCTATGGCGGCTGGATCGAGCTCGGGGTTCGTCAGGGCGACCGCCGGGGATCCGTGAACGGCGAACTGGTGGCGGTGACCGGGGACAGCGTCTGGGTGCTGGGCGACACCGGTGGCGTGGTCGTGCCGACAGCCGCCGTCCACAGCGGAAAGGTCACCGGCTACGACTCCCGCTGGGGCGCGGTGGCCGGGTACACGGCGCTCGGCGTGCTCTCGACGCTTTCCAACGGCATCCTCCTGATTTTCACGGCGCCGGCGTGGGTCATCACCGGCTCCGTGGCCGGCGCGCGGCAGTCCCACGATCCGCAGCGCGAGCTGACGCCGCTCAGTTGGCGCGATCTCGCCGGGTTCGCCCGGTTCCCGCAAGGGCTGCCGGCCGGCATGCGCCTGGACGAGCTGCGGCCCAAGCCGCGGTAGCTCCCCCTACGCCACCAGCACCGCCGCGTTTCCGGGCTCCCAGCCGACCCCGACGCGCTCTCCTCGGGCGGCCGGCACCCGGCCCTCCACCGGCGCATCGTTCGGCACCCGCACCATCACGACGCCGCTCGGACCCAGCTCGACGAAATACTGAACGTCCGAGCCCGTGTAGACGACGTCCCGCACCGTCCCCTCGAGCTGATTCCAGCCGGTCGTCGCGGCCTCCCCCCCGCCCCCCGCTTCGGTCGCTGTCGCCGGTGTCAGGCGCATCCGCTCCGGGCGCACCGCCACGGTGACCACCCGCCCGACCGGGAGATCGCTCGCCGCGACGCCGCGCACCAGCTGCCCGCCCGACAGCTCGATGATCGCCTCCGGGCCTGCCACGCGCAGTCTCCCGAGGAGGAAGTTCGACACGCCGATGAAGTCCGCCACGAATCGGTTCGCGGGCTGCTCGTAAATCGTCCGCGGGTCGGCGAGCTGGACCACTTTCCCCCGGTCCATCACCGCGATCCGGTCCGACATCGTGAGCGCTTCCTCCTGGTCGTGGGTGACGTACACGAACGTGGTGCGCACGTCGCGTTGCAGCGCCTTCAGCTCGAGCTGCATCGCCTTGCGCAGCTTCAGGTCCAGGGCGCCCAGCGGCTCGTCCAGCAGCACGACGGCGGGGCGGGAGACGAGCGCCCGCGCCAGCGCCACACGCTGCTGCTGGCCGCCCGAGAGCTGCGCCGGCAGGCGGTGCTCGAGCCCCGGCAGTCGTACCATCTCGAGCGCCTCGCCCACCCGGCTGGTGACCAGGGTGTCGGGCGTGCGCCGCACCCGCAGCGCGAACGCGACGTTTTCGAACACCGACAGGTGGGGGAACAACGCGTAGTGCTGGAACACCATGCCCACCGGACGCAGGTGCGCGGGCCGTGCCGTGATGTCCTCGCCGGCCAGCAGCACCTGACCCGCGGTCGGCATCTCGAAGCCGGCGATCATGCGCAGCGTCGTCGTCTTGCCGCAGCCGGAGGCGCCGAGCAGCGAGAAGAATTCACCGGCCCCGATCGCGAGCGAGACGTCGTCCACCGCCAGCTGGTCGGCGAAACGCTTGGTGAGGCCGCGCAGCTCGACGGCGGGGGTCACGGTCGGACGGGCCTGATCGACGCCGGCCGCGCCATGAGCCGGCGCAGCCATAGGAGGACGAAGAAGATCGTCAGCGTGATCGCCATGATCAGCGCGGCCATTGCGATCACCCGCGGCAGCCGCGCCGTCATGCGCAGCTGGGAATACAAATAGACGGGGAGCGTCGGCTCCCGTCCCACCACCATGTTGGCGATAGCGAACTCGTCGAACGAGACGGTGAACGCGGTGAGCCACGCGGCGAAGATCGCCGGCGCGATCAGCGGCAGCACCACCCGCCGCAGCGTCTGCCAGTAGTTGGCGCCCAGGTTCATCGCCGCCTCCTCCAGGTGCCGGTCGAAGCCGACGAGACGGGCCACGAGGATCAGGAGCGCGTAGGGGAACCCCACCACGGTATGGGCGGCGGCGATGGTGAGGAGGCTGCGCGGCACTCCGATCGTCGACAGCCACAGCAGCAGCGCGACGCCCAGCACCACGAACGGGACGTACAGCGGCAACAGCGCCACCGTCATGAACAGGCCCTTGCCCCGGAACTCGAAGCGCACGAACGCGATCGCGCCCGCCGTCGCGAGCGCCGTCGCCACCACGCTCGAGCCCGCCGCGACCACGACGCTGTTGCGCAGCGAGCGCATCAGCGCCTCGGTGGCGAACAGCTCGCGGAACCACTGCAGCGTGAAGCCGCGCAACGGAAAGACGAGGATTGGGCTGTCGTTGAAGGCGAACACGAGCAGCACCAGGATCGGCAGGTACAGCAGGGCCAGCAGGGCCCAGTAATACGACGGCAGGACCCAGCCGTGGCGCGGCACGGGCCTAGCCGATGAAGCGCTCGACGCGCGAGATGCGCGACGTGGCGCCGACCAGCAGAAGCGTGAGCAGCAGCATGACCACGGCCAGCGCCGCCCCCAGCGGCCAGTTGACCGAGCGGCCGAAGAAATCGAAAATGATGTTGCCGTACATGGCGCCGCTCGAGCCGCCCACGAGCGACGGCGTCACGTACTCGCCGACCGTAGGGATGAACACCATCACCGCGCCCGCGATCACGCCCGGCAGGGACAGCGGGAGCGTGACGCGCCAGAACCGTTGCCGCGGCGTGGCGCCCAGACTGGCCGCCGCTTCGAGCAGCGCGCGGTCGATGCGGTACAGCGTGGCGAGGATCGGCAGCGCCACGAACGGCGTCCACACGCAGACCAGGGTGACGATCACGGCGAGCCGGCTGTAGAACAGCGCCGAGATCGGCTCGTGAATCAGCCCGAGCGAGAGCAGCAGGGAATTGACGGCGCCGCCCTCCCCCAGGATCACCTTCCAGGCCATGACCCGGAGCAGGTAGCTGATCCAGAACGGGATCAGGAGCAGCACCACGTACAGGCCGGCCCGCTCGCGCACCCGGAACACCAGGTAGTAGGCGACCGGATAGGCGAGCAGCGTCGCGAGCACGGCGACGACGAGCGCGATCCCGGCCGACACCGCCAGCAGCCGGAGGAACGCCGGCGTGGCGAACAGGGTGTGGTACTGTTCCAGAGTTGGGGCCCAATCCCGGAACAGCGCGCCCTGGACCCCGGTGCGGAAGCTGTACGCGGCCAGGAGCAGCAGCGGGGCGACGAGAAACAGCACGAGCCACAGCGAGGGCGCCGCGATCAGCGCCCACAACCGCCCGCGGCTCCGCCGCGGCACTATGGCGCGGCCTTCACCCGGGCCCAGAGCAGGCCGAAGCGGTTGCGATCGGCCTCGGTCACGAGCGGCGTGAACTTCGTGCGCTCGAGCACCGACGGGTCGCCGAGCGACAGCGCGGTCACGATGTTTGAATCGGTGACGCCCTGGTACGCCGCGGGATTGACGTGGCCGTAGGCGAACGAGCTGATCAGGCTGACGCCCTGCGCCGTGGTGAGCTTCTCGTCGAGAAACCCGTAGGCCAGATCCGGTGTCTGGCACGTGGACGAGATGCCGTACAGCCCGACCCAGCTGTTGCGCCCTTCTTTCGGCTGCGCGTACGCGACGGGGACGTGCTGGCCCAGCAGCGTGTTGTAGGCGCCCTGCCACGCGTAGGCCAGCCAGATCTCGCCCGACGCCATGCCGTTCACCAGCTCCGGCTCACCGGTCCAATAGAACCGGTTCAGCGCGCGCTGGCCGGTCCACATCTGCTCGATTTCGGCGAGCTGCACGTCGGTGAGCTTCGTCTCGTCCCAGTCCTTCACGTAGCTGGCGATGGTGACCGCCCCGGGTCCGTCGTCCCACATCGAGATGCGGCCCTTGAACTTCGGGTCGAACAACGCCGCCCACGAGTCGATGCCGCCCGGCACCTTGTCGGTCCGGTACAGGATCGAGGTATAGCCCCAGTCCCACGGGATGAAGTACTGCTTGCCGTCGACCTGCCCCAGGGCCTTGAACCGGGCGGGGATCTCCGCCCAGTGCGCCAGCCGGGTCGTATCGAGCTCGGCCACCAGGCCGTCGCGCACGTAGAAGTGCTGCCAGCCGCTGTAGGGATGGAACACGCAGGCATCCGCGCCGGCTTTCATCTTGCCGAAGATGTCCGCGTCCGATTCGCCGAACGCCACGCTCACGGTCACCTTGGGGTAGGCGCGGTGGAACGTGACGAACATCGACGTGTCTTCGTAGCCGGCCCAATCGAGCACCGTCAGGGTGCCCGTGGCGTCGGGGCTGAGCGGGGTCGCGGCCGGACGCTTTTCTTTGGCGCAGGCGGCGACGAGGAGGACCAGCAACGCGAGCGGCGGCAGGCGACGACGGAGCGACGCAATCACGGGAACCCCCGGAAATGGGCAGCCTAGCACTTACCCCTTTCCGCTCCCGGCCGCAAGTCAGCGCAGGGCATCCTTGAGCCGGTAGTACGCCCCCACCAGCGGCAGGAACCACGGTCGCCCAAAGTGCATTGGGACCGCACGGAACGGACGGTCGGCGAACGGGCGCAGGTCGTCGCCGCCCGCCAGGGCCTGGCCCACGCGTGCGCCCAGGTAGGTCGCCAGGGCCACGCCGTGTCCGTTGTAGCCCAGGGCGTAGTGCAGCCCGTCGCGCACGCCGGCGTGCGGCAGCTGGTCCATCGTCATCGCCACGGTGCCGGACCAGTGGTAATCGATGTCGGTGCCCAGCAGGCGCGGAAACAACGCGCACATGGTCTCGGTGAGCCGCTTCGCACCGTCGAAGCCCCGCACCGGCCCGAACGCGACGCGGCCGCCGAACAGCATGCGCATATCGGTGGAGATCCGGAAATAGGACAGCAGATTGCGCGTGTCGCTCACCACACGGTCGCGGCGCAACAGCGCGCGGGCGACGCTCGCGCCGAGCGGCGCGGTGGCGATCAGGTAGCTGCCCACGGGGACGATGCGGCGCCGCAGCGCGGGGACGACGGGTCCCGAATAGCCGTTGGTGGCGACGATCACGTCGCGCGCCATGAGGTCGCCGCGGCTGGTGCGGAGCATGAACACGCCTGAGGAGCGCCGCACGTGCTGCACCTCGACCGCCTCCACGAATCGGGCGCCCGCGCGTTTCGCCGAGGTCGCGAGGGCCCAGAACAGCTTTGCCGGATTGATGCCGCCGCCCAGCGGGTCGAGCAGCGCGCCACAATACGCCTCGGCCCCCAGCTCTTCCTTGTGCAGGCGGTCGGGCGGTATCAATTCGGTGTCGTGCTGGAACACCTTCGCCAGTACGTCGCGCTCGCGCCCGAACGCGGTGTAATGCGCCGGCTTGGCCGCGAGGATCAGATGTCCGGACTGGTGGTAGTCGCAGTCCGGGGCTTCCGCGGCGGCGAACTCCGCCACGAAGCGCACCGCCGCGCACGAGGCGTCGTACAACTCACGGGCGGCCACGGCGCCGAGCCGCTGCACCAGGGCGCCGGCGCCCCGTTTGAATCCCGGCAGCACGAAGCCGCCGTTGCGGGTGGACGCGCCCGCGCCGAGGGTCGCGCGCTCGAGCACCGTCACGTCGATCCCGGCCTGGGCCAGCGTCCGTGCCGCGGAGACGCCGGTGTAGCCGCCGCCGATCACGGCGACGTCGGTGCGGGCCGGCAGGTCGGCGGGGGGTCCGAGATCGGGCCGTGGCGCCGTGTCCCACCAGTAGGGACGATCCTTCACCCGCCTACAGCTCCGCCATCATGGCCTGCGCCGTATCGGGGCAGGCGCCCCTGAACTCGACCGATTGCCGCACCGCGGGCGCGACCTGGTCGCGGGGGATGGGTCGGAATCCGAAGCGCGGAAAGAATTCCGTGGCCGTCTCTGTGAGCAGGTAGACGGTGCGGGCGCCTCGCGTCCGTGCCAGGGCGAGCGCCGCGTCCGTAAGCCGGAGCCCCAGCCCCTGTCCGCGGGCGTCGGGATCGATCGCCACCGAGCGCAACAGCCCCGCCGTGCCGTACAGCTCGACCGCGGCGCAACCGACGACCTGCGTGCCGTCGCGGGCCACGACGGCAGTGCCGACATGCCGCTCGATGCCGGCGCGCGGCAAGCCGCCGCGCTCGAGCAGCGACACGATCGCCGGCAGGTCATCGGGGCAGGCGGAGTCGATCAGCACGTCGGTCAAGCGGTCCTGGTCAGGGCGAGCCTGCGGGTCATGTGGGCAAGGGGCGTGCCATGGGAGGGGGGAATCTAGGGGGAAAGGCGCGAGGGGATAGATCTGGCGGTCGATCCCGCGTGTTTTTCGCCGCTGAGAGCGGCGACTCGGCTGTCTGTCACCGATGGTGACGAGCACCGTCGCTTCACGCGACAGATAGCCGAGCCGCGGCTTTAGCCGCGAAAAAAGGAGGGGGCTCCGACCGATGACATCCGGAGCGTTGACGTCCGCACCGTCAGCGTTGACGTCCGCACCGTCAGCGTTGACGCCCGCACCGTCATGGATCGGGCGGTCGATCCCGCGTGTTTTTCGCCGCTGAGAGCGGCGACTCGGCTGTCTGTCACCGATGGTGACGAGCACCGTCGCTTCACGCGACAGATAGCCGAGCCGCGGCTTTAGCCGCGAAAAAATGGGCATGTCCGCACCGTTTGGGTTATGTCCCGCCGCCGCAGCGATACAAACTCCCATCGCATGCGCGATCGGATCTACGTCCACGTCATCTGGACCACCCGGGACCGACAACCGACGATCGATGCCCGCGTCGCCACGTTTCTGGCGCGCTATCTGACGGCCGTCGCGCGGCAGGAGCGGGCCGGCGTGCACGCGTTGGGGATGGTCAGCACCCACGTGCACCTGTTGCTGCAGCTGCATCCCACCACCAGCATCTCGAGACTGCTGCAGCGCCTCAAGGGCGGCAGCTCGGTGCTCGCGAACCGGGAAGGCCAAGCGGGGACGCGGCCGCTGCGGTGGGCCAAGGGATACGACATCGAATCCGTGAGCCCACGGGCACTCGGCGCGGCGCGGGCGTACGTGCTCGGCCAGGCGCGGCACCACCCGAAGGAGGCCATTCCGGGTTGGGATGAATCGACGAATGGGTGTCACTCTGAGTGACAGATAGCCGAGACGCGGCTTTAGCCGCGACAAAATCCACGATGGGTGACGGCGGCTACGCCTTGCTTGATCGCGGCTCTCAGCCGCGAAAAACCGCGGCACGGGCGTACCTCGGTGCTACCAGCCGACCGGTTTTCCCTGATTCTGCCGCTCCAGCCACGCCCGCAGCGGCTGGAAGTACTCGACCATGGCGCTCGCGTCCATCTCCCGCTCGCCGGTGGCCGCGAACAGAATCTCCGGCCATGGTTGGCTGGCGCCCGCCGACAGCATCCGGTTCACCTGCTCGCCCGCCGCGGCGTTGCCGTAGATCGAGCACCGGTACAGCGGTCCGCCCCACTGCGCCGCGCGACACCACGAGCGGTGGAACTGGAACTGCACGATGCGCGCGATGAAGTACCGGATGTAGGGGACGTTCGCGGGCACGTGGTACTTGGCGCCGGGATCGAAGTCCTGCTCGCTGCGCGGCAGCGGCTCCACCACGCCCTGGTAGCGATGCTTCAGATCCCACCAGGCTGCGGTGTAGCGATCCGGCGAGATCTCGCCGGAGAAGACGCCCCAGCGCCACCGGTCGAGCGCGATCGCGAACGGGAGGAATGCGATCTTGTCGAGCGCCACCCGCAACAGCGCCGCGGTGTCGCTCGCGGGGCTCGGCAGCGTCTCCAGCAGGCCCACCTGGCGCAGGTACTCGGGCGTGATCGAGAGGGCGATCGCATCGCCGACGGCCTCGTGGAACCCGTCGTTCGCGCCGTTCTGGAACAGGAACGGTTGCCCCGCGTACGCGCGCTGATAGAAGTTGTGTCCCAGCTCGTGGTGGATGGTGACGAAGTCCTCCCCCGTGGGCCGGATGCACATCTTGATCCGCAGGTCTTCCCGATTGTCGATATCCCACGCGCTTGCGTGGCACACCACGTCCCGATCGCGGGGCTTCGTGAACATCGACCGCTCCCAGAACGTCTGGGGCAGGGTGGGGAATCCGAGGGAGGTGTAGAACCGCTCGCCGTAGTGCACCATGCCGAGCGGATCGACGTGCTTGGCCGCGAGCAGGGCCGTGACGTCCGTGCTCGGCGGCACGCCGGGAGGCGCGACCCGGTCGTAGATGTTGCCCCATTCCTGCGCCCACATGTTGCCGAAGAGATGGGCCGGGATCAGGCCGTCGGGCCGGACTACACTGGGCCCATACTGCGCCACCAGGCGCGCGCGAACGAACGCGTGCAGCTGGAGGTAGAGCGGCCTGAGCTGCTCCCACAGCCGATCGACCTCGCGCATGAACGCATCGGGCGCCATATCGTACGTCGAACGCCACATCGCACCGGCATCCGGGAACCCCATGCCGCGGGCGCCGCTGTTGGCGAGGGCCACGAAGCGCGTATAACGCTCGCGCATCGGGGCCGCGACGCGGTGCCAACCCTGCCAGGCGTCGAGCAGCTGAGCCGGGTCGGTGCTCGTGACCAGGATTTCCTCGAGCCCGGGGAGCTGCAGGCACTGCTGTTCCCGGCAATACGTGCCTTTGCCATAGTCGGCCTGCAGGCTGCTCGTCAGCCGGGTCAGCTCCGCCGCCTCGCGTGGATCGGCGGGGGGCGGCGCCGCCAACAGGAGTCGCAGCAGGACGAACTTCCGGCGCAGGTCATCGGGCAGCCGGAGCCGCTCGTAGGCGCGCGCCTCGGTCGCCAACCGCTGGGTCGCCACGCCGAGGGCTTCGGCTGTTTGAGCCGTGATCTCCTCGGTGTCGAAGCTGATGTAGGTGTTGGCGACCCAGTCCGCGCGCGACGCGCGGATCGAGAGCTCGTTCAGCGTCGACTCGGCGCGAGCGATGAAAGCTTGGGCGCTCGCCACCGTCGGATCGGGACGGGGTGTCTGGGCGTGAAGCAGCGCGGGACCGAGCAGCAGCGCGCCCGCGAGCGAGATGGAGGTTCGCATAGGCGGGGAAAGGTAGCCGCCACCTTCCCCGCCCGCACACGTCCGTCAGGCGTGACTCAATCCCGCAGCGCCGGGGCCACCGCCAGAAACTGCTTCACCAACTGCTCCCCCATCACCGGTCGCAGGTACTCGAGCACGATGCGACCCAGCCGCGGCATGTCCTCGTGCTTGATGCCGGCCGTCATCAGCGCCCGCATCAGCCCCGACGGACCGGTCGGACCGGGCATCTCGCCCGTGCGCGCGGCGCTCATCAGCGCGCGCCCCATGTAGCTCTCCGCGTCGGGGACGATGCCCTTGACGCGTTCGAACGTCTCGCGCGGCACCACCATCCGCACCGCGTTGAGAATCGACCCCACGCCGCGTTCGGCGGTGGAGGTGGAGATCTCGAGATTCGCGGCGACGTGCTGGGCTAGATCCATGGCGGGCGTCAAATATACGACGCGGGGTGCGCCCAGGCGTGATACCACTCACTGACGGGGCGCTCGCGAAAGGCCGTCACCGGTCGTGTGCGACCTTGCTCGATGGCGAACACACGGTCGGCGATCTGTCGCACCAGCTGGGCGTCGTGATCGGCGAACAGCACCGCGACCCCGTCGCTCGCGAGCCGGCGCAGCAGGCGCCCGACCACTTCACGCTGCAGCGGCTCGAGGCTCCGGAACGGCTCGTCTACGACCAGGACGATGGGGCGACAGGTCGCTGCCAGGGCGAGCTCGCACAGCCGCTGCTCGCCAGTGGACAAACGCGAGGGCAGGCGATCGAGGAACGGTTCGACCTCGTGCTCGGCGCGGTCGGCGTCGGCGCCGCCCATCCACACGCGGGCCGCGAGCGCGAGCTGCACCCGCACCGGGAGCCGGGCGCTGAGCCACGCGTGGTCCGGCGCGTACACGAGGCCCAGCCGGCTGAGCGCGGCGGCGCTGGGCCGGAGCACCGGCGCGCCGTCCCAGCGCACATGCCCACCGTGCGGCCGTCGCCGGCCGGCGATGATCTCGAACAGCGTTGTCTTCCCTGAACCCGACACGCCGACGAGCGCGGTGACCGCACCGGCGACGGTATCGACGTATGCGGCGTCGAGCACCGTGCGCCGGCCGAAGCGGTACGTGATCGAGTCGGCGGCAAGACGGGGCGGTGTGCGGGCCATCACGCCAGCGCTGCCACGGTGAGACTCATTGCGACGTGCAGCAGGCAAAAGGGCAGCAGGACGAGTGGGACGTCGAGTCCCAGGTTCGCCATCAGGACGCTCTCCCGCGCGCGGCGCAGGAAGGCCAGGAGCGCGACACACTCGAATCCCAATGCTGCGGCCTCGGCCCACGGATGAAACGCGAGTAGCGCGAGCCCGGCGTTCGCGGCAGTGGCGGCATTGGCCGCCTTGAAGACCACCCAGAGCAGCAGGAAGTCGCCGAGCTGTCGCATGAAGAGTCGACTCGTGAGCCAGGCGCGTACGGTGCGCCCGAGACTCCAGGCACGATGCCCGCTCACGTCGCGGCGGCCGGCGGCGCGGCGCGCCTCGTGCGTCTCCGCTCGAGCCAGACCCCCACTGCGGTCGCGAGCGCCGCCAGGGCCACCGTCACCCCGGTCTGGATCCACAGTTGGTATTGGACCAGCATGCGGCCACACTTGGCTGCAAACAGCGGGCCCACGAGGCTGCCGCACTTCTGCTGCCCTGCCGCAAATACCCATCCCGCTGCGATACCGATCACCACCGGCAGGACGGTCAGCGTCACATGGCGTGCCACCAATCGGGTCATGCGTCACCTCCCGCGCTCGATGCGCCATCGGTCCAGCTCGCGACCGTCGCGCATCACGTGATAGTGGTCGTAGTGGGCCACGGTCAGGCAGGAATGATTGGGGACGATCTCGAGCCGGTCACCCACCCGGAAGCGGGTCAATACGTCGATCGGCCCGCGCACGACCCCGTGCTCCTGCGACACCGAGGCGACCGACAGGGAATCATGGCCGCGCACCGCGCCGAACGAGGTGGGCAGGTCGAGATGCGCGGGGCCCGTGTCCTTGGACAAGGCCAGCGCGCCGGCGTCGATCACCAGGTGCCCGCTTGCCGGCTGGTGGGAAACTACGGTCGCGAGCACGCTGACGCCGACGTCCGCCGGCGCGCAGCAGCCGATCAGCACCATGGTCCGGTCGTAGAACACGTAGTTGCCGGGCCGCGCTTCGGTGATCCCGGTCAGGTCCGTCGCGGCCGACATCGCGGGCGTCGAGCCGACGCTCAACGCGCGCGCGGTGATGCCGGCGGCGCGCAACCGCTGCGCGAAGCGCACCAGCGTCAGACGCTCCTGCTCGGCGACCTGAGCTGCCTCTGCGTTGTTCCTCGTCTTGTACGCGTGGCCCGAATGCGTGAGCAGGCCGTCGAACACCAGCCCGTCTTCCCGGCCCAGCTCGCGCGCCACTTCCATGGCGTACGACGAATCCGGATCCACGCCGGCGCGATGATAGCCGCAGTCCACTTTGAGCCACACGTGCAACCGCGTGCCCGCGAGCGCGCGCGCCGTCTCGAGATCGTCGGTGACGACCCGCAGCGTGGCGCGACGGGCGAGGCGCCGCGCGTGCGCGATGTGCGTCGGATCGATGGGGAAGGCCCACGTCAGATCGGTGCACCCGGCGCGCACGAACGCCTCCGCTTCCGCGAGCGTCGCCACGGTGAGCCCGACCGCACCGTGCGCGAGCTGCCTCCGCCCCAGCTCCGGGCACTTGTGCGTCTTGGCGTGGGGCCGCAGCGCCACCCCCAACCGCCGCGCCCGCTCCGCCATGCGGGTGAGGTTGCGCTCCACCACGTCCAGGTGGAGCAGCAGCGCCGGCGTTTCGATGTCGCCGGCCCCGCGCCGGGCGTCCGCCCGCGGCGTTACCGCACCACGTGCCATGTGGTCTGGCGGCGCAGCACCCAGCGCATCGTGCCGTCGGCGCCCAGCTCGGCGTCCTCTTCCTGCGCGGAGCGCACCGGCTGATTGTTCCACTCCGGCACCGGCGTCGTCGCCTGCAGCTCGATCGAGAACCAGGTGGACGGCGTGAGCGGAACGTCTCCCCGGCCCGGGACGCCTTCCTGGTGATCCCACAACCCGATCAGCGGGCCCGCTCCGTGCCCGCGGTCGCCGATCGGGTGCGTGTAGATGGTGCCGTCGATCCCGGCCGCCTGCATCGCCGTGCGGGCCGCGGCCAGGATTTCGTTGCCGCTGCGGCCCGGCTGCATCTCCACCAGCAGCAGGTCCTGCAGCCGGTTCGAATTGGCGAGAGCGCGCTTGATCCCGTCGGGCACGTCGCGCTCCCCCGACCGCAGCACGTAGCCCATGTGCTGCGTGTCCGTGTTGAGCCCCATGGCGGTGATGCCGAAGTCACAATGCAGCACGTCGCCGCGCTGAATCACCACGCCGGCGGAGTCGGAGAGGTCCACACCGCGCCGCTGTGCGTCCACGTCGGTGTGGAACCAGGTGCCGAAGCCGAGGTCGTTCACGCGCTGGCGCATCCACCACGCCACGTCGTCCGTCGTGGTGCGGCCGGGCGTGATCACCGTGCTGGAGAACGCGGTGTCGATGATTGCCCACACCAGCTCCTGCAGGCGTCGGTACACGGGGAGCATGGCCGGCGCGCGGATCGCCTGATAGTCGAGCGGCAGATTCTCGGCGCGCACCACACGCCCGAGGTAGGCCGGGGGAAGGGCGGCCTGGAGCTGCTCCCATTCGCCGGCCGAGAGGCCGTCCGAGAAGGCGTGCGTGTGCGAGATGTCCACGGCGATCGATTGCGGATCGCGTTCCTCCACCACGCGGCGCAGCAGGTCCCATTGGCCCTGACCCACGAGCTCCGGACGGCGGCCGGTCGTGGGATCGATCGTGTCCCGCGCGAACACCGCCTGATACAGGCCGCCTTGCGAGCTGCCGCCCAGCGCCAGCCGCTCGATGCCACGCTCGGCACCGCGGTCGGTGAAGACGTAAATGGTGCGTCGCCGCGCGGCGAACGTCGTGGCGGACACGAGCGACCAGAACACCGGATCCTCGTTGTACTCCCGCATCGGCACGATCCACATCTGGATGTGATACTGGCGCATGAGACGCGGCAGCACGGAGTCGAGCCGGTAGCGGAGCCATTCCTGCTGCACGGCGGCCTGCTCGCGCAACGTGCCGAGCGGACGCGTGGGCGTGGACGACAGCGGGCCTTGCACCAGCAACGCGGCGAGGATGGAGGTCGTGATCGTCATGGTCGCTCGAGGCTCGAGTGAGATGGTGGTGGGCGTGTCAGCGGCGCCACACGCCCACGGCAAGGGAAGCCCAGGCGAGGAGCAGCAGCACGCCGCCGGCGGGCGTGACCGCCCCCCACCAGGTCGTCCCGGTCAGCGCCAGCAGGTACAGGCTGCCCGAGAACAGCGCCGTGCCGGCGATGAACAACCATCCGGAGAGGCGGACCAGTTTCGTGGGCCACTGCGTCACCGCCCAGGCGACGACGAACAGGGCCAGCGCGTGGTACATCTGGTAGCGGGCCCCGGTCTCGAACGCCGCGAGCAGATCGACCGGCAGGCGCGGGCGCAGGGCGTGGGCGCCGAACGCTCCGGCCAGGACGGCCATGGCGCCGGACAGGCTGCCGAGCAGCGCGAAGCGGCGTTCGGTCAATCGACCCGGCGTCCGGGGACCTCGACAGCGCGCAAGCGCTCGATCCGCCCCGAGCTGCCGATGAAGCTGTTGGCGAACCAGCTGGTGAGACTCACGACGATCGCCCCCAGCGTCGCGGCCCACAGTCCGCTCACGCTCACGCCCGGCATCAGCCACGCCACCAGCGCGAGCGAGATTCCGTTCACGACGACCAGGAACAGTCCCAGCGTGAGGATCGTGATCGGCAGCGTGAGAATGATCAAGATGGGCCGGACGAACGCGTTCACCATGCCGAGCAGCACGGCGGCCACGATCAGGTTGCCCCAGCCCAGGATCGCGATCCCGGAGATGATCGTCTTCGCCACCCACAGGCCGAGCGCCGTGATCACGAGGCGCGCGACGAAGCCTCTCATCGGGTGTTCCAGGCGGCGAGGTTCCGCTCCAGCTGGCGCGTGTGGGTCTCCAGGTGCTCCGCGTACGCCCGGAGCCAATCCTCGGCGCCGTAGCGGCCCGATTCAGTGTGCGTACCCATGCGGGCCCACGCGGCGTCGCTGGTGCGCCGCAGCAGCGGCACGGTGTTGGCGCGCACGGCCTCGACCGTCGCGAGCGCGGCCGCCATCGGCAGCTGGTGATAATCGAGCTCCCGCGCCCAGCGAGCCTGATCGTAGCCCTGAATGACGGGCTGTTCCTCGGCCAGGACATAACGAATACGGCCGTGCGAGTTGGTCTCGGCGTCGGCGCAGTGCACGATCACCTCGTGCGCCGACCACTTCCCCGGGGCGGGACGCCATTGCAGTGCCTCGGGCGGGAACTTGGCCAGAGCGGCCTTGAGCAGGGCGGGGCCCCGCTCGTAGCGATCGATCAACGCGGTGTGTTCCGCGGCGGAAAGCGGCACGGGAGGGCTCCTTTTCGCAGCAAGATAATCGTCAGCGCGGCGTGGCGCGGCCGGCCCAGAACTGCGCCGTGCCGCCCGGGCGCATCTGCACGCCCATGCGCTCGTCCCACAGGATCGCGCCGTGCAGCGAGTCCCCGCGCCACCACGACGCGTTGATTCCCGCAAACGGGCCCAGCTCGGCGGGCCACCCGAACACCGTGACGTGCTCGGGCACGCCGAACCAGCTCACCGCGAGGGTATCCGCCCGCGGTTCGGCGAACATCAGTTGGCCCCGGTACAGGCACTGCTTGGCGATCGACACCGTGTCGGTATCGAGCACCACGGCGTGCAGCCGGAACCGGTCGCCCATCTCGGGGAAGGTGAGGCTGTCGCCGCGGGCTACGATCCAGTGGCCGGCGTAGGCGTCGGAGAAGCGCGCCAGCCGACGCCGCGCGTCCCCGGAGTGGCAGGGGCTCGAAGGGCCGCAGGCGAGTGCGAGAATAGCGGCGTATGACGCGACGACGCTCCGTTTCACGGCACGATCTCGAACTGCTTTCCACTCGTCATCCGGTATGTGCCAAATCCTCGGCGATCGATGGTGAACACCCGCTCGATCCCAAGCGTTTCCCCGACGGCTACAAGGCATGCGTCGGCGTAGTCCATGGGGAGGTTGGCGTAGTCGCGCATCAGTCGAGCCGCGTAGCGGCGCCCCGCGTCATCCAGCGTGACTACCGGGATCCCGGCATGGAGCACGACCTCGAGCGGGAGCGCCGCAGCCTGTTTTCCGCGGAGCATCAAGTGGCAGGCTTCGGCCAGCACGGCCTCGGTAGTGACACAGTAATCGGTCAGCCGGGGCCAAGCATCGGCGGAGCGGGCGTGCCAGGGATCGCGGGGGCTTAAGAGGGCGACGAGCGGGCCCGCGTCGAGGAGGACTTCGCGGCGGGGCACGCCGTCATTCCCGCCAGTTGTGGTCCCTGATCTGGCGGGCGATGGGGTCCGCTTCGATGGCGGCGTAGTCCAATGCTGCGATTCCCTTGTAGCGGGCGATGCGCTTCCACGCCTCGCCCGGCCGCAGTCGTGGGACGGCTCCCAGGTATTCGCGAAGCGCTTCCCGCACGAGCTGGGCTCTCGGCACGCGGCGCTCCCGCGCCGACTGGGTCAGGGCGCGGGACAGCTCCTTGGGAATCCGGAATGTCAGTTGGTCATCCATATGCAATGCATTGTAATGCA
>CAZRGT010000039.1:0-106722 GCA_964599725.1 uncultured Gemmatimonadaceae bacterium
GCGGTCGAGGTTGAGGTTTCCCAGCGACAGCATCCCGCGCCTCAGACTGCCGAGGGCCAAGGTTATAGCGCCGCGTGCTACGCGCTGGCCGGCCGCATCGACTCGGCGAGGTCGGTGATCGAGCGCCTGCCATCGGAAGATCAATACCGCACCGCCGGCATCGTGTTCGACGTCGGTCACCCGGTGGCCGATGCGGGGGACGATCGTTCGGCGGGGCCGCTCATGGAGCTGGTGCTCGAGTACTGGCCCAATCAATACATGGCGCTCTACCACGCGGGGATGTCGGAGTACGCTCTGGGGCAGCGTTCCCTCGCGCGCTCTCGCCTCGAATCGTTCCTCAAGAACTACTCCCAGGATGACGGCTGGACCCGGAACGCCCGCGACGTGCTCGCGCGGCTCCGTTAACCCCGCCGCCCTTCCGGTGGCCGAGTCGACCTATCTCACCCCTGGGACGGTGCTCCAGGATCGCTACGAAATCGCCGGGGAGATCGGGCGGGGCGGGTACTCGGTCGTCTACCGGGCGCGGGACCGGCGGGTCGGCGCCGATGTCGCCATCAAGCTGCTCGTCCCACCGCCTGCAGCAGCGTGCGTAGCGCGCGAGCGCCTCCGGCGCGAGGTCCAGGCCGTGCGGCAGCTCAGTCACCCTAACATCGTCACCGTGTTCGACGTCGCCGCCGACGGGCCATGGAGCTTCGTGGTCATGGAGTACATCGACGGCCCGGATCTGGCCGTGCGCGTTCGCGACCGCGGGCCGCTCGCCCCTGAGGCGGTGGCGCGGATCGGCCGGGACACGGCCGCGGCCCTCGAGGCCGCGCATCGCCATGGCATCCTGCACCGCGACGTCAAGCCGCAGAACATCCTCCTCGCCCCGGACGGGCGCGCCCGCCTGACCGATTTCGGTTCTGCGCGGCTGTCGGGGCAGGTGACGCTCACCCAGACGGGCGGAATGGTCGGGACGCTCGACTATGCCGCGCCCGAGATTCTGGCCGGAGTGCGCGGCGATGCCCGCGCCGAAGCGTACGCGTTGGGATTGACGCTGTATTTCGCGCTGACCGGAACGCTGCCGCCGCGGAGCGCCCCGCGCGCCGGTCCCGCGTCCCTGGTGGGCGGCCACCACCCGCGCGGCAGTCGCCCCGAGGTGCCGACGTGGCTCGACGCGGCGGTGGCGCGGGCCACGGCGGCGGATCCCCACGATCGCTTTCCGTCCCTGGCGCTGCTCTCGGCTGCGCTCGCTCCGGACGCTGAGGAGGAAATGGCGCCGCCGCCGAGGTTCACGTGTGTGATCTGCCGGGCCTCGGACCCGTTCGGTCTGGGGGTCTGCCCGCGCTGCGCCCGAAGGGCCGGCGGGACAGACGATGTCCTCGTGTTCGTCGAACGCACGTCGGACGGGACACCGCGCCGCGCGCTGCTCGAAACACTGGAGGCGCGGATGTCCGGCGCGTCCCGTGCCGGTCATCAGGCAGCGGCGGAGGGTCAGCGACCGCTGTTGCGGATCCCGGCAGCGGCCGGAGGACGGGTCGTCGAATTGCTTGCGGAGCAGGGGATCCCGGCGCGGACCGAATCGCTCTCGACGCTGTGGCGGACCGACGTCCCGACGCCCATGGTCGTGTTGGCGGGTGTGGTCACCGCGGGTGGCCTCGTGGCCGGTGTGCTGGCGGCGGCCCCGGTGCTGTTTGCCACCACGCCGATCGTCGTGATGGGCCTGGTGAGCGCCGCGACCGTCGGTCGACGGACGCCGGTGTGGAATCCGGCGCCCGCCGGCCGCAGCATGCTGCCGCCTGAGGCGGAACGGGAAGCCGTGAGCGCGTTGGCGGAGCTTCCCACCGGCGCGGCGCGCGCGCTCCTGATCGATCTCCTGCGGCGGGCAGCGTCGGCGCCGGTCGAGGCGGAGCTCGTCCGAGCGCTGGTCGTGGCCGCCTGCGCGGCGGCGCGGGAGCTCGCCGCGCTCGAGCGGCACCTCGATGCGTGCGATGCCCAATCGGACCGGCTCACCGCCACTCCCGCGGGACTCGATGCGCTGGCGCGTTGCGAGCAGGGCCGCGACGCTCTGGTGCAGCGAATGCTCGAAGCGACCGCCGTCGTGAGCCGGCTATCGGGGGATGCGGCGCTCCGGTCGGGCGCGCCGGAATCGGCGCTCGCCGCCGCCGCGCGCGACCTCGAAACGGAGGGGAGAGTTCAGGCCGAAGCGGCGCGAGAAGTGGATGCGCTGCTTACGCTTTCTTGCTGAGGTTCCTGATCCGGTTGATGTCGTGCTGCGTCAGCCCCCGGCCACCGTAGCGTTCCTCGGTCCAGGGGTCCCCGTGCATGTGGTACCCGTTCTGCTCCCAGAATCCGGGCACGTCCTGGTCGAGCAGGGTCAGCCCGCGCACCCATTTGGCGCTCTTCCAGAGATAGAGATGCGGCACCAGCAGCCGCGCCGGACCGCCATGCTCCGGCGTGAGCCAGTCCCCGTCGTGCTTCAGAGCGATGAGGTTGTCGGGCCGGTCGAGGTCGGTAAGCGACAGATTGGTCGTGAACTCCTGCTCGGAGGACACCAGGACGAACCGCGCGTCCGCCTTCACTCCTGCGCGTTGCAGCAGCGCTTGCACCGGGATGCCTTCGAAGCTGTTGTCGAACCGGCTCCAGGTGGTCACGCAGTGGATGTCGCACTGCACTGTCTTCTGTGGAAGCGCGAGCACCGCATCCCAGTTGAGCGTGAACGGGTGCTCCACGAACCCCGAGACCTCGAAGGTCCACGTCTTGAGGTCCACGCTCGGCACGAGGCCATAGTGCAGGACGGGCCATTTGATGGTCAGCACCTGGCCGGGGGGCAAGCGGTCCTTCATGGGCTCTGGGCCGCGGCGGCTGACGCGCTGACGTCGAACGCCGATTCGAAACCCTCAACGACGGCCGCCATCGTTTGATCCCATAGCGACCCTACCGCTTTTCCCCGTCCCCCTTCCCGCTCCACCGAGGTCATCTCGACCCCTGCGAGGCCGCACGGCACGATGCGGTCGAACGCCTGGAGGTCGGTCGAGACGTTGAGTGCGAACCCGTGCCAGGTCACCCACTGTTTCACGTGAACCCCGATGCTCGCGATCTTGCGCCCACCGGTCCACACGCCGGTGAACCCTGCACGACGTTGTGCGCCGATGCCGAGTGTGGCCAACGCGTCGATTAGGGCCTGCTCCAGCGTGCGCAGGTACCAATGCAGGTCCTGGCGGAAGCCGGTGAGATTCAGAATCGGGTAGCCGATAAGCTGGCCCGGACCGTGGTAGGTGACGTCGCCACCGCGCTCCACCTCGAACACGTCGAGGCCGTCCGATCGCAATACGTGCGCCGCCCGCGATGTGCGTCCCATCGTCACCACGGGCGGGTGCTCGAGCAGCAACAGCCGATCCTGGCTCAATCGGCCGGCGATCCGGTCCAGGGCGAGGCGGCGTTGCAGCTCGAGCGCTTCTCCGTAGGGGACGCGGCCCAGCCATACGACGTCGAGCACCCGGCTCATGGCCCCGCTCCGGAGACCGACCAGCGGCTGCCCGACACGCCAAGCGCCAGACACGCCACGAAGAGCAGGAGCAGTCCGGAGAATTGCAGGAAATGCCAGATGGGAGCGGCGAGGATGGCGAGAAACAGGGCGCCGAACACCGACAGCGTAGTGATCACGCCGCGTTGCCACGGACTCTCAAGCGGCATGCTCCGGCGCCAGCCGAAAAAGGCCCCGACCACGATCGCTGCGAGGAGCGCCCAGGTGGGGTCGATCGCACTCACGCTCTCGCCGTAGCGTCCGACTTCCATTCGCTGCAGCAGTCTGATCAGGATCAGCACGAGCGCAACGGCGGCGCCGCCCAGTCCCACGCCGGTGGCCAGGGCGCCGAGGCCCACCGCCAGGGGATCCTTTTGCGCTTCGCTCAGATATGAATCACCCGGCCGAGCGAGTCGAGCGCGGCCTCGGAGATGGCCTCGGACATCGTCGGGTGCGCGTGGACCGCCAGCTCGACTTCCTCAACCGTGTATTCGTTCTCTCGCGCGACCACAAGCTCATGGATCATCTCGGAGGCGTGGCTGCCCACGATGTGGGCGCCCAGAATCTCGCCGTACTTCTTGTCGCGCAGGATTTTCACGAACCCTTCGGTCTCACCGGTGCCGCGCGCCCGGCCATTGGCGGAGAAGGGGAACTTGCCGGCGATGTAGTCGAGCTTCTTCTCCTTGCACTGGTCCTCTGTCAGGCCGATGCTCGCGACTTCCGGGTGGCAGTACGTGACGCTCGGCACGTTGTCGTACCGGATCGCGTGTGGCTTTCGACCGGCCAGGATCTCGGCCGTGACGGTCCCTTCCCGGCTGCCCTTGTGGGCGAGCATCGGGGGACCGGCGACATCGCCGATCGCGTAATAGCCCGGGGTGGTGGTCTGGAGAGTACCGTCGACCTTGATGAAACCGCGCGGATCGAGTTGGACGCCGCACTCCTGGAGCCCGATGTCCTCGGTGTTCACGGCCCGACCCGCGGCCATCAGCACCGCGGCGGCTTCCACTTTGTGGGACGCGCCGCTGGCTTCCACGTTCAGCGTCACCTGGTCCTGGGCGAGCGTCGCCTTGGTGACCGTGGCGCCGGCGATCACCGTAATGCCGCGCTTGCGATAGCTCTTGGCGAGCTCGGCCGACGCGTCCGCGTCCTCGATGGGCAGGATACGCGGCAGCGCTTCGATCAGGGTGACGGGCACGCCGAACGCGTTGAAGATGTCGGCGAACTCCATGCCCACGGCGCCCGCCCCGATGATGGCGAGCGACGCCGGGACCTTCTCCATCAACAGCGCTTCGTCCGACGAGATCACCGTGGTTTTGTTGATGTCGAGTCCGATCTGCGGGATGCCCTTCACGCGCGAGCCGGTCGCGATGACCACGCCTTTCCTCGCCTCGAGCACGTCGCTCCCGACTTTGACCTTCCGGCCGGGTTGCAGCACCCCGCTGCCCTTGAATACCGCGATCTTGTGCTTCTTCATCAGGAAGTCGACGCCGCGGGAGTTCTGGTCGGCGACCTTGCGGCTGCGCTGCATCGCCGTCCCGTAGTTGGTCTTGACCGTTCCCGCGTCGACCCCGAACTCCGCGGATGTCTTGAGCAGGTGGGCGATGTAGGCCGAGTGGAGCAGCGCCTTGGTGGGGATGCAGCCGATGTTGACGCACACGCCGCCGAGCTTCTCACGCTCCACGACAGCGGTCGCGAGTCCCAGCTGGGCGGCGCGGATGGCGCACACGTAGCCGGCAGGCCCACCACCGAGCACGACGACGTCGAATTGGTTCGCCACGAATGATCCTCCGTTGGGCTCGGTTTAGAGCACCATGGCCAGCGGATTCTCCAGCATCTGCTTCAAGGTCTGCATGAACGCCGCTCCCGTCGCCCCGTCGATCACGCGGTGGTCGCAGCTCATGGTGAGCCGCAGCCGCCGCCGCACCGTCACCTGGCCGTCCTGGACGACGGGCTTCGGTACGATCGAGCCCACCGCCACGATGCCGGCTTCGGGCGGATTGATCACCGCGGTGAACTGGTCGATGTCGAACATGCCCAGATTCGAGACCGAAAACGTGGACCCGGTGTACTCCTCGGGCTTGAGCCGCCGCTCGCGCGCCCGCTGCGCCAAGGCCCGCGCTTCCGAGCCGATCGCCGACAGCGGCTTCCGGTCGGCATTCCAGACCACGGGGGTGATCAAGCCGTCCTCGATCGCCACCGCCATCCCGAGATGGACCTCGTTCCAATAGCGGATGTGATCGTCTTGCCACCAGGCGTTGCAGCCGCGATGCTTGGCCAGCGCCAGCGCCACGCCCTTCAGGATGATGTCGTTGAAGCTGACCTTCCCGGTCTCGCCGAGCTGTTGGTTCAAGGCCTCACGAGCCTCGGCGGCTCGCTCCATGTCGACCTCGGACGTGAGGAAGAAATGCGGCACCGGGCCCAGCGAAGCCCCCAACCGTTTGGCGATGGTCTTGCGGATCTGGGTGAGCGGGACGTCCTCGTAGGCAGCGCCGCTCGGCGCTGGGACGCGGAGAGCGGGGAGTGGTGCCGCCTCCACATCACGAGCCACTACCCGACCACCCGGCCCCGAGCCCCGGAGCAGCCTGAGATCGACACCGGCGTCTTTGGCGATGCGCTTCGCGAGCGGCGACGCCTTGACCCGTGCCGCATCGGTTGCCACGACCGCGACCGCCGGGAGGGCCGGAGACGCCGCGGCAGGTGCGACCGCGACTGGGACCGCTCCCCGCCCGTGTCCTTCAGGGTCCCCGCTCCCCGTGGCCTTCTCAGGCGGCGCCGCGACCTTCTCCCCTGGCGCACCGACGTACGCGACCACATCGCCCACCGGCACCGTCGCTCCTTCAGTGACCAGTTGCTGCAGCAGCTGTCCGTCGGTCCGGGCCACGAGCTCCATCACGGCCTTGTCGGTCTCGACCTCGGCCAGCGTGTCCCCCGTCTTCACCGCCTCGCCCACCCCCTTGGTCCATTTGACCAGGCGGCCTTCCTCCATCGTGGGCGAAAGCGCTTCCATGACGATCTTGGTGGGCATGGTCAGTCGAGGTACAGCACGCGGCGCGCGGCCGCGACGACCTTCTCGGGAGACGGCTTGGCCAGACGCTCGAGCTGCCTGTTGTACGGCATCGGCACGTCGGCCTGGGTGACGCGCAGCACCGGCGCGTCCAGCTGGTCGAACGCGTCGCGCTGGATGATATCGACCACCTGGGCGCCCACGCCGCAGTGCGGCCAGCCCTCTTCCACGACCACGGCCCGGTGCGTCTTCGCGACCGACGCCAGAATCGCCGGCTCGTCCATCGGCCGCAGGGAGCGCAGATCGACGACCTCGGCCGAGACGTTCTGGCCGGCGAGCTGCTCCGCGGCCTTCAGGGCCACCGTCACGGTCTTGGAATGGCAGATCAGCGTCACGTCGGACCCGGGACGCTTCACGTCCGCCTGTCCGATGGGCACCAGGAGCTCGCCCTCCGGAACGTCTCCCTTGGTGTTGTAGAGCATTTCGCCCTCCAGCACCAGGACGGGGTTGTTGTCGCGGATCGCGGACTTGAGCAATCCCTTGGCGTCGGCGGGAGTGGCCGGCGCGACCACCTTCAGCCCGGGGATGTGCGCGAGCCACGATTCCCACGCTTGCGAATGTTGCGAGGAGAGCTGCAGCGCGGCGCCATTGGGTCCCCGGAATACGATCGGCATCCGGATCTGGCCGCCCGACATGTACAGCATCTTCGCGGCCGAGTTGACGATCTGGTCCAGCGCCAACACGGCGAAGTTCCACGTCATGAACTCGATCACGGGGCGCAGGCCCCCCATGGCGGCCCCGACGCCGACGCCGGCAAAGCCGAGCTCCGCAATCGGGGTATCCACCACGCGCTGCGCGCCGAACTCCTCGAGCAATCCCCGGCTCACCTTGTAGGCGCCCTGATAGAGCCCGACCTCCTCGCCCATCAGGAACACCGTGTTGTCCCGCTGCATCTCTTCCCGCAGCGCCTGGTTCAACGCATCGCGATAGGTGATGGTCGGCATCGGGTCAGTCGGCCAGCACGTGGCGGCCCAGCTCGTCCGCTGCGGGGTCTGGGCTCTCGTCCGCAAACCGGATCGCATCGTCCACCTCGGCGTGCACTTCGGCATCGAGCGCGTCCAGGCCGGCTTGATCGATCGTCCCCTCGTCCTTCAGACGGTGGACGAGCTGGGTGATCGGGTCCTTCTTCTTCTGCCCTTCCACCTCTTCCTTGGTGCGGTACACGCCGTGCAGTGGATCCGACATCGAGTGCCCCATGAAGCGATACGTGCGCACTTCCAGCAGCGTCGGATGACCGCCCTTCCGGGCGCGCTGCACGGCGCGCTCGGTAGCCCGGTGGACCTCGAGCACATCCATGCCGTTCACGATCTCACCCGCGATGTCGTAGCTGCAGGCGTGTTCCACGACGTCGGTCACGGCGGCCACGCGCTCGAAGGCGGTGCCCATCCCGTACCGATTGTTCTCGCACAGGAAGATCACCGGCAGCTTCCACACGGAGGCCATGTTCAACGCTTCGTGGAAGGCGCCGATGTTCACCGCGGCCTCGCCGAAAAAACACACGCACACCTCGTCGCCGCCGCGGTACTTGATCGCGAAGGCCAGGCCGGTGGCGAGCGGCAGATGGCCGCCCACGATGCCATGGCCGCCCATGAAACGTTTCCCGGCATCGAACAGGTGCATCGACCCGCCCTTCCCCCCCGAGCACCCCGTGGCCTTCCCGAACAGCTCGGCCATCACGGCGCGCGCGGGCACGCCGCGGACCAGCGCCTGACCGTGCTCGCGGTAGGAGCAGATCACGTAGTCCTGAGGCCCGAGCGCGGCCGACACGCCGACCGCCACGGCCTCCTGCCCGATGTAGAGATGGCAGAAGCCGCCGATCTTCCCGAGCGCATAGGCCTCGGCGACCTTTTCCTCGAAGCGCCGGATCAGCAGCATCTCTCGCAACATACGGCGTTGCAGCTCGGTACTGGCCTGCGGTTTGGCGGGCGCGGTGGCGGTCGTGGTCATGGAAGATCGATCACCGGGCCGCGGCGCTCGTGACCTGCTCCCAGGCGTGATAGCTCGAGCGCACCAGCGGCCCGGCCTCGACGTGGCGAAATCCCATGGCGAGTCCGTGCTGCCTCAGCTCGGCGAATTCCGCCGGCGCATACCAGCGGGCCACGGGGAGGTGCTCACCGGAAGGGCGCAGGTACTGCCCCAGGGTGAGGATATCGACCGCGTGGGCGCGAAGGTCGCGCATGGCCCCGAGCAGCTCGTCCCATTCTTCTCCGAGCCCGCAGATGATGCCGGACTTGGTGAGCGCCTCCGGGTCCATCTCCTTGGCATGACGGAGCAGCGCGAGCGCCCTCGGGTAACGTCCGCCGGGTCGGGCGATGCGGTACAATCGCTCGATGGTCTCGAGATTGTGGTTCAGGATATCGGGCCGCGCGTCGATGACAATGCGAAGGGCGACGTCGCTTCCTTTGAAGTCGGGGATGAGCACCTCGATCGAGGTGTCGGGCAGCCGGCCTCGAATCTCGGTGATGCACGCGGCGAAGATCTCGGCTCCGCCGTTGGGCAGATCGTCGCGATCGACGCTGGTGATGACCACGTGCCGCAATCCCATCTGCGCCACGGCATCGGCGAGTCGCGCCGGCTCTTCGAGGTCGAGCACCGTCGGGGTGCCATGCGCCACGGCGCAGTAGGCGCAGTTCCTGGTGCACACATCGCCCAGGATCATGAAGGTCGCCGCCTTGTGCTCCCAGCACTCGCCGATGTTCGGGCAGCGGGCCGCTTCACACACCGTGTGCAGGCGGAGGTCCCGCATCATGTGCTGGAGGGCGAGATAGGCTGGCCCACCGGGGGCTTTGACTTTGAGCCAGGCCGGTTTGCGCGCCGGCGGAACCGGGACGCGAGGGGTGATGTGGATCAGGGGTGCGGCCATGCCACTCCGGATGGCTCGTGGGGAGACGTGAAGATAGTGGCCAGAATCACGCTGGGATAGGCTTTGTCAACCAGACGGTTGATCCACGGCGACGCTTGAGGCGTTGTAGCTCCTCCTCCAGCTCGGCGTTGGCGCTCAGCGTTCCATCGGCGATCTCGGCTTGCTCTTCGGCGTCGCGCCACTGTCGCTCCAATTCTTGTGCCTCGGCCTGCTCATCGACGGCCATCTCGAGCGCTAGCTGCCGCTCTGGGCGGAGCGAGCGCAACGTGAGTTCGCGTCGCGCCACGTCCTGAATCAGCCGATCGGGACCGCCGGCATCGTTGACGACGCGCGCGGCGTCGTCCGCTTTGCGTCGATTCGAGCGCCGGACGTTAAGATAGGTGAGCCCCTGGCGCAGCGCCGCCTGCGCATCCACGCCGGTCAAGAGCGCCGCCTCGCGGCGGCACCGGGGACAGCTCACCAACACACCGAGATCGTGACGAGCGTCCGGAATCACGCGAGCGTGCTGCACGTGCCTGGCCTTGAGCTCGAGCAGGGTCCCGCAGTGGTCGCAGATCGGCGGCTCGATCAGGTTGACGCGACGGCGACCGACCATGCCGACGTACACCGAGTCGGCCAGGCGACCGACATTCCACACCACAACGCCGAGCGCGCCGCCAGCGGCGACGGTCGCCGCGATGCCGAGCCCCACGGCGGCGAGGGTCAGCGGCACGACCACCTTGGCCCGCTCACGACTGCGTGCCCGCATCCGTTCGCCGTAGCGCCATCACGTGCCGAGCGGGCCAACGCCTCGATGCGTTCGAGCCGGTCGTCCAAGGGGGCGAGATTCCACCTGGCGCACTTGGCGCACACTACCCATAGGCGTCCCTTCCACTCGTCGAACGCGAGGCGGCGGCCGATGCCGAGGCCGGAAGGGCCCCCGTTATCGGCTATCAGCCATCAGCTGCTCCGCTGCTGAATCGCCCGACGGCGAGCTGGGTGATATCCACGTCCGTGTGACCGGTGGCCAGCAGGTCGCCGACGATCTCCCCGGTGATCGCCGCCAGCAGGATGCCGTTGCGACCGTGTCCGGTGGCGTACCACAGTCCGCCCACATCGGGGTCGGCCCCGATGATCGGGCGCGCATCCGGTGTCACGGGCCTGAGGCCGGCCCAGGCGCGATGCGCAGGCAGCGCACTCAGGCCGGGGCAGAGACGCGACGTAGCCCTCCGGATGGAGGACACGCCGGCGACCGTGGTCCTCGCGTTGAAACCCACGCGTTCCATCGTGCTGCCGAGGATGGCCTCGTTGCCACGCGGCAACAGGTACCCTTCGCCGTGGTATACAATGGCCGCCGGGACGCCGACCGGCCACGCCGTGGCGACGAGCTGACCCCGCACCGGCTCCACGGGGATGGGCCGCGGCAGTCCGCGGATCCGCGAGGACCAAACGCCAGCCGCGATCACGACCTGCTCCACGGGAATGCGCGCGCGTCCCACGACGAGACTCGTGACCCGACCCGCGGTGATGGTCACGCGCCCGACCGGGCCGGGGTGAACGGTCACGCCGAGCCGCGTCGCGTCGGCGTGGAGCGCCGCAGCGAGACGACCCGGGTCGAGGCAGCCGTCCTCCGGTGCGGACATCGCGCCCCAGGCTCCCGGCGCGATCCCGGGCCAACGCTCGTGCAGCTCGGCTGTGTCCAACCAATCGCACCGCAGCCCGGCCTGGCGTTGGTGCGCCACTCGGTCGAACAGGGCGGCCACTTCGGCGTCTTCATAAGCCACCGTGAGGATGCCGCAGTGCTGGAAACCGATGTCGATCCCGGTGGTATCTTTCAGGGTGGCGGCGAGGTCTTCATAGAGGTCCCGTCCCCGGACCGCCAGCGGCAACAGCGCCGCGTCGGCGGGCTCGATCTGAGCGGCCAGCATGCCCGCCGACGCGGCGGACGCGGCCGCCGGATCGGGCCCCGGCGCGAAGAGGGTGACGTTGATCCCGCGCCGTGCCGCGGCACGGGCGCAGGCGGCCCCGATGACGCCGCCGCCGACGACGGCCAGTTGGATCGGTGAAACTCTCGCGGGCATCAGGGCGTAGGCAGCGCTGACCTGCGAGGCAACCTGGGAGGCAGCATGTTTCGGAGCATAATCGGTTTCGCGATCTTCGCGGTGGTGGTCTGGCTCGGCCTGAAGCTCGTGTTTGGCTTGTTCGGCTGGGTCTTCGGCCTGGCGATGTGGGTGCTCTGGATCGCCGCCATCGGGTTCTTCCTGTATCTCGCGCTGCGTCTGGTCAGCCCGCGCACGGCGGACCGGGTCCGGGACGCGATCAAGGGAAAGCGCGACTCAGCGGCCTGAACCCTGCTCGCCCTCGGGCGCACGGGGTCATCATCTTCCGGATGGTGACCCCGTGGTGCGTTGGGACAGCAAGGCGAGCGTGCCCCAGCACAGGAGTGGCAGCAGAATCTCGTGGTGGCCGGTCAATAGCACGCCACGGCCGCCCCCCAATGTCGGACGCTCGACCACGTTGACTCTGGGGCGGTAGTGGCGCTGCATGTCGCAATCGCACGCCGTGAACCCGGTCGGCCGGCCCTGGTGGAGGTTGCGGGCGATCGTCAGTGCCTTGAGAAACACTTCGGGCATCACGACGGCACTCCCCAGGTTCAGCACCACGCCCCCGTCGTGCAGGTCGGGCAGGCTCGCGGCCAGCCGCTTGAAGTCGCGGTGGCTCGTGGCGCCGATTGCGGCTCCGTCGGCCGTTGGATGCTGATGGATGATCTCCGCACCTACCGTCGTATGCACGGTCACCGGAACCCCCCGCTCGGCGCAAGCAACGAGCAGGGAGGCCGAGCGCCCGGGCAGTTCCGCCCTGGATCGCAGGGATTCTGCCAGCGCTTCTCCCGCGCCCCGCTGCGCGGTGGCCCCCGCGTTCAACGCGGCATTCATCTCGCGGCCGGTTTCCTCGGCCATGCCGAAGCTGCCGTCGCCGAGCCCGGCCGCCACGTCCTCGCTCGTGCCGCCGAAGGCGGCGAGCTCGAAATCGTGGATCGCCGCGCTGCCGTTCATGGCGACGTGGGTGATCACCCCGCGCTCGATCAGCGCTCCGAGCAAGGGACCCAGACCCACTTTGATGACGTGACCGCCCAACATCGCCACCACAGCGCGGCGGCCCGCGGCGCGCGCCATCTGTTCCGCGACGTAGCGCAGATCGCGCGCGGCCAGGATGTCGGGGAGCGAGCTCCAGAATGCGGCAAAGCTCGGATCGGGGCCCGGGGGATGGCCCAGCAGGGTAGGGTCGACCTTGTTGTGGCGCTGCGCGATGGGAACCGTCTTCAGGCGGCTGAGGTCCGCCTCGCGGTATTGCGTCATGGCAGCTCCGGAACGACGAACTCCTTCAGCTTCAGCGTGATGGTGCCGAACGAGAAATTCGATTGCAGCGCCAGCATCAGACGGTGCGGATCGTCCGACAGCCAGATGTGAGCCTCCGCCTGCTCGGCGAAGATGCCGCGTCCTTTCGGGATGATGGGGCGCACCACGATCGCGTTGAACTTCCGCCCCGCGACGCTGATCCGCTCCCGCTTTTCCACTACGATGATCACCGGGTTGCGGTCGGGGCGGAAGTAGCGGTGGTATTCGTAGCGCTTCCCCACCTCCAGCGGGACGGTCCGGATCCAATACATGAAGGCGGCGTCGTCCAGCGGGTCTGCCACCGTCGCGCGCGTGGTGTCCACGCCTTCTTCCCGGTAGAATCCCGAGTCGGGAAAAATCTCCCACCGGTTGTGCCGCTTGCGGCCACGCTCTTCAGTGTCGGTTACGTAGCGCCGCGACCGGAAATCCGCGCGCCCCACCCACGACTCGAGCAGCTGGTCGAGGCGGTACCACAGGGCGCCGCCCTTGATGTGAAACCGCAACCGCACGGTTTCGACCCCGCGTACCGTGTCGAGCCCCGCGACCTCCATGGTTGCTTCCCCGACGCTGAACGGTCCATAGCGCGCCGAATAGCGCATCCGCTCACCGATCGGGAACGGCACCGCGCTGGTCGTGCTCGACATCGCCGGTGGCGCTGCGCCGGCGGGGTGCGTCGAGTCCTGTCCGGCGCTCGGCCGGCCCAGCAGCAGCAGCGCCGTCGTGGCGATACCGACGCCGCGGATCAGCGGCCGCGCGCGCCAGGCGTCCACGAGTGTGTGCCAGGGGCGGCGGCGCGAAGGTCGCTGCCGCAGGTCGTAACGGCCCGTCACCGGCAGCGTCTCCACCCGGCGGGCATGGGGCACCAGTCGAGCGAGCAGCTCGGCGTTGGCGCACCAGCCTTCGGTTTGCAGCAGGGCTCGCGGCGTGTCCCCTTCCTGACGCAGCGCCTGGCGCAGCGTGATCAGTCTCAGGGCCATGAACCCCGACACCGTGTCGCGCACGCCACGCACGCGCAGCAGACGCGGCGTCCAGTGGCGCGCCCAGCGCTGCGCGCGCGAGGTCATGCCGGCTGCGGCCACTTCTTCAGCTGCCACCAGATCGGCGCCCGACTCGATGCATTTCACCATGTCGTCCATTGCTTCCGGGGAGTACACGAAGTCGGCGGGGAGGGTGATGGCGCAATCGCGTTTGGGGCGATCGGTGCGTTGCAGGGCCAGCCGCAGTAGCTCCTCCAGGCTCCGGGCATAGCCGATCCGATCGCGATGCGAGAGGACCGTCATCGGAAGCACCCGGTTGTAGCGTCCCAGGACTTCACCGGTGCCGTCAGTCGATGCGTCGTCGCACACCAGCAACTGGTACTCGCGCTGAAAGGCGGTGAATACCTGGCGCACTTTCCAGAGCACGAGACCGACGGTCTTCGCCTCGTTATGAACCGGTACGCAGACGTAGATCATGGTTGTGCAATCTAGACGAGGGCCCGGTACAAGGCCATGAAGGCGCGCCCTAACTCCTTGATTGTGAATTGCGGTGGCAATGGGACGAGTACGGGCGAGCGCAGCGCCTGGGTCACCTTTTGGGCCAACGCATCGGCATCGCCTACGTTCACGAGTGCACCCGGCGGCAGCACTTCGGGAGTGCCGCCGGCTCGAGTGGCGACCACAGGCCGACCTAGGGCGAGCGCCTCCAGCACGACGTTGGGCAGACCCTCGGCGTTAGACGACAATACGAACACGTCCGCATCGGCCAGCAGTGGGCCGGCTCCGTCGATGTGGCCAAGGAGGTGCACGCGGTCGCCAAGACTGAGGCGGGAAATCTCGGCCTCAAGCGCTGGGCGTTGCTCACCCTCTCCAGCGATTACCCAATGGAGGTCCGGCTCCCGCTCGCGCGCGACGTGCGCCGCGCGCACCAGCGTAAGCTGGTCCTTTTGCTCCACGAGAGCACCCACATTCACCGCAACACGGGTTCCTGCCGGAAGGCCGAGTCGTCGGCGAACATCGAACGGTCGTTCAGCGGCGCTCTGTGTCGCTTCCGGGTCGACTCCCGGCGGGATGACGGATACGCGTTCGGCAGGAACCCCGGCCGCAAGCAATACGCCACGCACTGCGCTGGACACTGCTACGACGTGGTCGGCTCGAAACCAGATTCCCCCCCGACGGATCGGGTAATCCACCAGACGATAGGCGACGACCCGCTGCCTCTGACGGCCGGCGAGCTTCCGGGCCACTAACGCCAATCGCAGTGCGTGGCTGTCGTGCGCGTGAATGATCTCAGGGCGAAACGATCGTACTGCTCGGAGCAAGCCAATGAGCGCTCGAGGATCCAAGCTGATAGTCCATGCGACACCGATAACATGGATACCGTCTGCGGTGGAGCGGTGCGCTAGCTCGCCGTCACGCTTGGTGACGAGGCGCTGCTCCACATCGGGCTGGCGTGCCAGCTCGCGCGCCAGCAGCCGGACCTGGGTCTGCCCTCCGCGCCATTCCCGGCCCGCGTCCACCTGCAGGACGCGCACGGACTACTGCTGGTCGCCGGAGGCGACGGTGCTCAGGACGGTGCGCAGCTCGCCCAGCGTGAAGGGCTTGTGCAGGAAGGGGCGGCCGAGCGCCTCGAGGAACTGGAGCGTATCGCCGCGCACGGTGTCGCCGGTGGCGAAGATGACCTTGCGGGCGATGTGGGGGTGAGCGCGCGCGAGATTGTTGTACATCTCCCGGCCGCCCAGCCGCGGCATGCGCAGGTCGCAGATGATGACGTCGAAGGGCACGACCAGCGCGCGCTCCACGGCTTCCGTGCCGTCGCTCGCCACCTCGACCTGATGGCCCCAGCTCTCCAGCGTGGCGCGCATGTAGTGCAGAATGTGCGGCTCGTCGTCCACCACGAGGATCCGCAGGGCGCCGGGCGTTTCCGGTACGGGCGCGGGCTGGGCCGGCCGCGACGGCCGGCCGCCGCGGAGCAACTCTACGGTGAAGATCGCCCCAGACCCGGGGCTCGATTCCAGGGTGATGCGCCCGCCGTGCTCCTTTACAATGCCCTGGCAGATGGACAGCCCCAGTCCGGTGCCCTCTCCCTGCGCCTTGGTCGTGAAGAAGGGCTCGAACACGCGCGGCAGCAGTTCTTCGGGTATGCCTGGGCCGTCGTCCGCCACGCTCACGGCCACGCCGTCGAGCCAGCGCTTCGCGGTGATGGTGATCTGGCCGGGTTTCCCGCTACCGGCGATGGCCTGGGCGGCATTGGACAACAGGTTGACGAACACCTGTTTGATCTGATTGGGGTTGATCTCGATGTCGGGGATGCCGGGTTCCACCGACAGCGTCGCCTCGACGTTGAGCGCCATCATCTCGTTGCGGAGCAGCGCCAGCACCGATTCGAGCACCGGCTGGATCGGCTGCGCGAGGCGTTCGCCCTCCTGGCGGCGCGCGAAGGAGAGCAGGTTCTTCACGATCGTGGCCGCGCGCTCGGCTTCCTGCCGGATCACCCGCAGCGGCTCGGCCAGGGCCGGCGGTACGTCCCCGGACTCGGCGAGGAAGTCGGCGAAGCCGACCACCGAGGCGAGCGGATTGTTCAAGTCGTGGGCGATGCCGGCGATCAGTTGGCCGATCGCCGACATTTTCTCAGACTGTATCAACTGGTCCTGGAGGCGACGCTTCTCCGTATGGTCCTCGAACGACAGCACCGACGCCTCGTCGTCGCTGCCTTCCATGCGCACGGCGCTGACACTGTAGACGCGATCGCCCGAGCGAATCTCATGCGCGCCGGGCTCGATCAGGGCCTGGGACACCACCGCGGCCCACGCCGGTGGCAGCAGGCTGATCCACGGGCGTCCGGGGATCCCGGTCACCTGCGTGTGCACCAGATCCGCGAACACGCGGTTGGCGCGGCGCACCACACCCTGGTCGTCGATGATGCATATTGCCTGATTGATGGCATCGACCGTCGACTCCCACTGGCGCTTCCCGGACGAAAGCAGCTGGAGCAACCGGGCGTTTTCGAGCGCGATGGCGGCTTGAGCCACGACGGCGGTGAGCACAGCGAGGTCGTTGGGACCGTAGGCGTTCGCCCGCTCGGACACGACCGCCACGACGCCGATGCCGCGTCCCACGGCGACAATTGGGGCACCCATCCAGGCCGCCACGTCCTGCGTCACCGTAATGCCGTGGCGCGCGGCCTCCTCGCGCACGTGACGGCTGAACACCATCGGTCCATGGCGGAGCGGCAACTGCAGCAGGGGATCCTCGATGTGCGGTTGATCACCACCCCGGTGGTACGCGATCTGCAACCGGTTGGTCTCGACGTCCAGGGCGACGATGGTCAGGCGGTCGGGCGCGAGCAGCTCATTGAGGGCGCCCGCCAAGCGATCGATGACGGTCGCGGGACGGTAGGCGCCGGCCAGCTCTCGCGACAGATCGGTGAGCCGGGCCAGGACGTCGGGTGGCTCAGAATGGGTCGGAGGTGTAGAAGGCGATGAGACTGGTCGCATGATCCTCGCGAACGTTCGTGCCCGCTTGCGCGGGTCCGATTGCCGTCTGGTTCTCGTCGCCCTCGCGCGCCGGGATCCAGGAGCGCGGGCGCGCGTCGAGCGGCGACTCGCTCAGGAAGGTCCGGACGCGGTGCTGGACGAACCCGGACTGCTCGACGCCCTGCTGGCGATCCGCTCCGTCGCGGTGCCGTCGGCGGTGCTGTTCGCCTACGTCGCCGTGCGGCAGGCGCTGCTCGCCGCCGGCATCGACGACCGGCCGCTGGCCGACTACCTCGCCGCCCTATTCCTGGAGTTCGGCCGGTCCGACCGGAGCACCCGGGCACGAGCGGTCGACGACCAAACCTACCACTATCTGGCGGAAATAGTGAACGATTTGGCTCGGGAGGAGGGCACGGCCGAACGGCGGTTCCATCTGCAGGTGCACCTGGGCAACTACAGTCTGTGGCTCGCGGGGCTGTTCCCGGATTTCATCGCGGTGCGGCGGCGGCGCCGTGGCGGGCCGGACCTGCCTTACTACGATGCGCTGGGGCGGCGGGGCTTTGGAGCCGCCGCGCAGCACTCGTTGGCCGAGCGTTATGGCGTGGCGGCGATCTACCGGATCGCGGCCGAGCGGTTCCCGGCGGTGCGCCACGCGCTGAATCGGTTGTCCGATCGCGTGCTGTTCCCGAACGTCGTCACCGAAGACCGGCTGCTGCGGGCGGTCTAGCGGCTTCGGTGCGTGCGACTGCACGCGCGAAGGCCTGGAACAGTCCGGCTTCAACGTCGTCCTCCGGATGCCACTGCACGGCCAGCAACCACGATTCGTCGCCGTTCGCCGGTTCCGCGCCTTCGATCACGCCGTCGTCCGCCCAGGCCACGGCGCGCAGGCCGTCGGCGAGTCGTTTCACGGCCTGATGATGGCGACTGTTGACGCTCCCCGGGTCGCCGACGGCGCCATGCAGCTGCGACGCCGCTTCCACACGCAGCGTGTGGCGCCCCTTGGGGTCCACGTGATTGATCGGCGACGGATGCTCGCTCGGCAGGTCCTGGTACAGGGTGCCGCCCAGGGCGACGTTGACCACCTGGATGCCGCGGCAGATCGCGAGCACCGGGAGCCGCCGCTGGCGGGCGGCGCGATACAGGGCCATCTCGACCGCGTCGCGGGACTGGTCGGTCTCTTCCAGCTTGGCGTGCGGCGCCTCGCCGTAGCTCGCGGGATGCATGTCCTCGCCGCCCGTCAGCACCAGGCCTGCCGCGGCGTCGAGCACGGCTCCCACGTGCGCTGGATCGAGCAGCGGTGGAACGAGCAGTGGCGTGAGCCCGGCGGCGATCAGCGCGCGCACGTAGCTCGAGTTGAGCGCGACCCGCTCCCGTCCGAGGTCCGTGCGGCGAGTGGCGGAGACGGCGACCCAGCGGCTCATGGCGGGGCGCTGCCCAGCAACGGACAACGTGGATTGTAGATGCGCGCCCAATTGACCCGGACACCGAACAGCGGAACCGCGGCGGCGTCGTGCACGACCACCCCGATGCGCGGGTATTCTTTCGGCGGCGCGATGCCTTCGTACACCAGCAGGCCGATCACCCGCTCGGACGAGTCATCCACGACCAGCAGGCCATACACGGTCGAGTCGCTAATCCCGGGCGGGAAGTATGCGCCCTCGTACACCAGCGCCAGCTGTCCCTGCGCAACGCCCCGGATGGCGTGGGCGGTGTCGGACCGGCCCGCGACGCGTGCCGGGAGCACATCGGGGAGACCACGCGGCGCGTCGGTCAGCAGCGCGCGCGCGTCGTTCAATCGGTCCTGGATCAGCCGCGGGCCGGCCAGCAGCTCGAATCCACACACCGGGGATCGGCTGCGGTCGAAGCTGCACGCGGCGAGGGTGAGGGCGAGGGCCGCCCCGAACCGGTAGGACCTCATGCCCCAAAATCTAACGCGCGTAGGTCGCGACGAGCGTCAGCGTGCGCACGGGCTCGAGGGTGCGGGGCGCCAGGTTGTAGATGTAGTTCAAGACGTTGGCCACCTTCACCCGTACGTCCAACGACCCGGTCGTCCATCCCGCGCGCAGGTCCAACACCCGGGCGTTGAACCGCTCGTCGTCGAAGAGCGGATCGCCTCGCTCATAGCGACTGGAATAGCGGAAGTCCGCGCCGACGCTGAAGCGATCGATGGCATAGTCGGCCGAGAGGGTGAGCAGATGGCGCGGGCGGAACAGCAGCGGGCGGTGCGGCGAGGTGTCGGTCTTCAACTCTTGCGCATCGAGGTACTGATAGGCCAGGCCGGTGGTGAGCCGCGGCGAGAGGGGGGTCGCGATCACCGACAGGTCGAGTCCCAGGAGCCGGGCCCGTTGCAGGTTCTGAAACTGGATCTGGGCCGCCGGGGTGAATACCGGCTCGATCAGCCGCCGCGCCTCGGTCCAGAACAGCGCGGCGTCCCCCCGCAGCCAGGACAGGCCGGTCCACGACCGGCCGAATTCGGTCGACCAGCCCTCTTCGGAGACGAGGGCCGGGTTCGGTATCACGCGGAACGAAAGCGCGTACGTCGTCACGAACCGTTCCGCCGGGCTCGCGGCGCGAAATGCCCGGCCCACCGACGCGCGCCAGCTCCCGGTGCCCGTGGGCCAGACGGCGCCGATACGCGGGCTCACGAACGCGGTGAGCCCGCCTCCGTCCACCACCTGGAGGTCACTCCGGGCTCCGATGGTGACGCGAGTGGGCCCGAGCCTCTGCTCGGCCTCGGCGTAGGCTGCGTACTCGCCCTGCGTATGCCGTCCGGTCCCGCCGGCCGTGTCGCCGGAGAAGATGTTGCTCCACACGTCGGCCATGGCTCCCTCCACGCCGGCCGTCACGACGCGGGACGAATCGGGTTGGCTCACCAGGCGTGCTTCGACACCGTAGCGATTGGCGAGGGAGTGGTCGGTGGGCCCCGGCGACGATCCCCGCATGGGGTACGCATCGGTGAAGCGCGTGCGCAGCCAGCTCGCCCGCACCAGCCAGGTGAGCCGCTGCGACGGCGTGCGCGTGACCATGGCGGTCAGGTAGCCCTTGTCGGAGCGAGTGCGATTGCCGAGGTTCGCGGCGTCGATCTTGAACGGCTGGGTCACCTGTCCGCGATCGTCACACTTAGGCGCGCTGCACCACGGCTCCGGCACACCGTACTGGTCGCTGGCCCAGGCTCCGGAAAGGCTCACCTGGGTCGCGGGTCTGGGCTTCCACTCGCCCTTCCCCGTGACCTGCCAGTGGTCCGCCCGATCCTGCTGTCGATAGCCGTCGGAATGCCGCGCGCCGATCGAGAGACCGCCGCGCAGGGCGTCGCGGCCGTAGGAGCCCGCGAGGTCGAGGCCATTCTGAAACCCGGTGAAATCGCGAAACCCCCAGACGCCGTGCGGCGGGTTGGCGAACGCGCCCATCGTGGCGCGCAAACGCCCGTGCCACCCTTCGGGGAGCTCGCGGGTGATCAGATTGACCACGCCGCCGAACGCCGACGATCCGTACAGGGCCGAGCCCGCGCCTTTGACCACTTCCACGCGTTCGACCCGATCGACCGGAATGACGTCCCAGTTGATGCCACCGCGATCGCCCTGGTTGGCGGGGACGCCGTCCACCAGCAAGAGCACGCGGCTGCCCAGGCCCACAACGAAACCCGAGGAGCCACGAATATTCACTTGTCCACTGATGAACTGCACGCCGGGCGCCCGGTCCAGGGCTTCGTCGATGCGGTTGACGGCGCGCTGGGTGATCTGCTGTTGATCCACGAGGGCGACACTGGTGATCGCCTGATCGAGCAGCTGGGAGCGTTTGGCGGCCGTCACGATGGTCGGCGACAGGAGCACGGCGCTCGAGGGGAGGCGGAAGTCCACGCGAGTGGAATCGCCGGCGCGGAGGATCAGCGTGTCGCTGACCAGGCGATACCCGATCAGTCTCGCGTCGAGCCGCAGCCAGCCCGCCGGCAGCGCGTCGAATCGGTAGGCTCCGCCGGCGTCCACGGACGCGGTCGCGATCACCCGAACGCCGTCGGCTCGTCCGATCACGCGCACGAACGCGTGAGGCAACGCCGTGCCGGATGAGTCGGTGACCGAGCCGTATACGACGCCGGTCCCCTGACCGGCCAATCGCGCGGCGAGCAGCAGCGGCACGGCGAACGACACTTTCACGGTCGGGACCCGAGCGGCGGGAAGTAGTACGACACGGGGTGCATGTTGATGAAGTCCACGACGAAGTCGATCCCGGTGGTGGCGCCGTTCACGACCACGACGCCGGCCTTGGTCGTATCCGCGGGGTTCCGGTAGTAGCCGGCTTCACGCAGGAGACTGTCGGCGGAGGCCGGCGTAAGGGTGCCGAGCTTCTTCCACGCGGCGAGGACCCACTGGTAGGTGCCGTTGGGCAGCGGGAGCTGGTAGAGTTGCGGCGCGGCCCGGGCCGCGCTGTCGAGCGCGAGGCTCGGCGGCGGGAACGGTTGGAACGTGAACAGGGCGGCTGCGCTTTCGGGGAACGCCGCATATGCGACGACGTAGACCGCATCGGTCGAATCGGGGAGCGTGCCCCGAAACGTGACCGTGCCGCAGACACCGTTGAACCCGGGCGGACAGATGGGGTGCGGCGTGAGGCCCTCGTCACAGCCGGCGAGCGAGAGCAACACAGCGACCAGACCAAGCCGAGTCGCGGTCATGGGGTCCCAATCTGCGCCGGCCTGCGCCGCTGTCAACTTGACCTCTCCCGGAGGCCGGAATAGCGTAGTCTACGCCATGCCGATCTACGAATTCCGTTGCACCCGGTGCCGCCGGCGCTTCAGTCATTCCATGCCGATCAGCGAGCACGGCCGCAAGCGGCCGGCCTGCCCCAAGTGCGGCTCCCGCTCGGTCGAGTCGGTGCTGTCCACGTTCTTCGCCAAGACGATCCGGAAGAGCTGAGCGAGTGTTCGAACGCTTGCGGGACGCGTTGCGGGCGGCGCTCGCCGCCGCGGCGCCGCCCGGTGACTTGCGCGAGCTGGCGCACCAGATGCGCGAAGCGCTCGTGGACGCGAAGGTGGCGGTGCAGGAGATGCGGGCCGCCCAGGCGCGGACCGAGGCCGAGCTGGGCGCCGAACGCCAACGGTTGGCTGATGCCGAGCGCCGTGGGCGACTGGCGGCGGAGATCCAGGACCAGGAGACGGTCCAGATTGCCGAGCGCTTCACGGGCCGACACCGCGAGCGCGTCGGCGTGCTGGAGCGCAAGCTGGCGGCCCAGCGGGAGGAGTTGGCGCTCGCCGAACGGGATCTGGGCGAGATGCACGCGCAGCTGAAGTCAGCCGAAGGGCCGGGGACGGCCTCGGACGCGAGCACGGAGCGGGCCTGGCGCGAGGTGCAGGCGGCCGGCGGAGCCCGCCCGGGTGTGGATCCTCAGGATGACCTGCTCAAGGCGGACATGGACCGCGTGGCGCGCGAGCGCGCGGCGGATGAGCAGCTCGATCTCTTGAAGAAGAAGTTCGGGAAGAAGGAGTGACACGATGCTGGCCCTGATCGTCGCTCTGCAGCAGCCCATGGTCGCACCGGCCGACCTCACCAAACGGGCCCACACCTACAGCATTGTCGCCTACGATTCGACGACGGGCGACCTCGGGGTCGCGGTGCAGTCCAAGTTCCCCAACGTGGGCGGGATCGTGCCGTGGGCCAAGGCTGGTGTGGGCGCCGTGGCGACGCAATCGCTCGGCAACACGGCGTATGGCGATGACGGGCTCCGCCTCATGGCGATGGGCGCGACCGCCCCTGAGGCGATGCGCATCGTGATGCGCGCCGACCCACGCGCGTCCCAGCGCCAGGTGGGCATGGTGGACGCACACGGCAACGCCGCCAGCTGGACCGGCGACTCGTGCTTCGACTGGGCGGGCGGCCGTATCGTGGGAGCGGACGGACAGATCGTGCTGGGCGGCAAGGGGGCGATGATCGTCGGGCGCAGTTTCGCGGCGCAGGCGAACATCATGGTGTCGGACCAGACGGTGAAGAACATGGCCGACGCGTTCGCGCGGGCCACCGGTCCGCTCGCCGACCGTCTGATGGCGGCCCTCGTGGCGGGCCAGGCGGGCGGCGGCGACAAGCGCGGCATGGAATCGGCGGCGCTGCTCGTGGTGCGCGCCAACGGCGGCTACCTCGGGGCCAACGATCGCTACATCGACATCCGCGTTTACGACGACACCAATCCGATCCGCGAGCTGCAGCGGCTGTACGGGCTGCACCAGCTGTATTTCTTCCAGAGCCGCCCCGAGGACCTGGTGCCGATCACCGCGGACGTGGTGCGCCAATTGGAGCCGATCCTCATGGCCGAGCCGGTGAACCAGCGGGAAAAATGGCTCGACGCACCGCAGGGCACGGCGACGCCGAAGTTCCTTCAGGCGCTCGAGAACTTCATGTATTGGGAGAACTACGACGTGCGGGTGAGGAACGACGGGAAGATCGATCGCGTGGCGCTCGAGGATATGCTGGCGAGACGGAAACGGCACTAGCGAGGCTCATCCATGACCACCTGGTTCGGCCATCCCCGCGGCCTCTCGACGCTCTTCTTCACGGAGATGTGGGAGCGGTTCAGCTACTACGGGATGCGGGCGTTCCTCATCCTGTACATGACCGCGTCGGTGGCGAACGGCGGATTGGGATTCGACGACCGCCACGCCGCCTCCGTGTACGGCAACTACGTCGGGAGCGTGTGGTTGACGCCGATCCTCGGTGGCTTGATCGCCGACCGGTTCCTGGGGCAATACCGCAGCGTGCTCCTGGGCGGCACGATCATCGCCCTCGGCCACTTCACGTTGGCCTTCAACACCCTCACCACGTTCTACACGGGGTTGGTGCTGATCGTCATCGGCACCGGCCTGCTCAAGCCCAACGTCAGCACGATCGTCGGATCGCTCTACGATCCGGGCGACGCCCGGCGCGACGCCGGCTTTTCGATCTTCTATATGGGGATCAATCTGGGTGCGTTCATCGGGCCGCTCATCGCGGGCGGGCTGGCGCAGAGAGTCGATTGGCACCTGGGTTTCGCGATCGCCGGCATCGGCATGGTCCTGGGACTCGTGCAATATGTCGCCGGGAAACGGCATATCGAGACGGGACTCGAGCGCCTGGCGTCGCGGCCCAAGGCGGTCGCCGCGGGCGCCGGCGCGGGTGGTGGATTCACACCGGAGGAATGGAAGCGGATTGCCGTGATCTTCGTGCTGTTCGTATTCGCGTCAATCTTTTGGGGCGCCTACGAGCAGGCCGGGTCGACGCTCAACCTGTTCGGCGACCGCTACAGCAACAACGTCGTGTTCGGGTTCGCTTTCCCGTCGTCCTGGTACATCTCGGTCCAGGCGTTGTTCGTGATTCTGCTGGCGCCGGTGATCGCGTGGGTGTGGGTGAAGCTCGGTCCCCGTCAGCCGTCGGTCCCCGCCAAGTTCGCGCTCGCGCTGCTGTTCGTCGGATTGGCGTTCTTGCTGCTCATTCCGGCGGGCGCGCTAGCGCAGGGCGGCGCGGGGCTCAAGGTGAGTCCGCTGTGGCTCGTGGGCGCGTACTTCATCGAGGAGTGGGGGGAGCTGTGCCTCAGCCCGGTGGGGCTGTCGGCGGTCACTAAGCTTGCGCCAACGCGCATCGTCAGTCTCATGATGGGCGTGTTCTTCCTGTCGAACGCACTCGGCAACAAACTGGCGGGGTGGACCGCCGGCTTTTTCAGCTCGATGCCGCTATCGCAGCTGTTCGGCGCGGTCGCCGCGGTGAGCCTCGTGGCGGCGCTGATCATGTTCGCGCTGATCCGGCCGGTGAAGAAGCTGATGGGGGGAGTGAGTTAGGGACAACTCCCTTCCCACCAGGAGCCCGACCTCTACCAAGTAGTCTGTTAACTCTTGAACCCCCAGGTTGTCTGCTACCTTTTGGACCCTCAGTTAGGCTGTTACCTCTTGAACCCCGGGCTGACGCCCGGGGTCGGTAGAGGCTGAGCGGAGTGGGCCTCGTCTCTCCGGGTGGAGTCGGATCGCAAGCCCCTGGGGAGGCGATCCAGGTGGCGCTCGAACTGTCGCGCGACATACCGCACCACTCTGTTCAAATCGGTTCGATGCAGAGTGGCGACATAGTACCCTCTCGCCCAGCGGACAGCCCCTGCAACCCTTCGGTTGGCTTGGGTCGCCGCGAGGCTCTTGGCGTGACGCACGAAATCGCTGAGCCGGATGTCGGGTCGAAAACTGACGACGAGGTGTACGTGGTCCGATAGGACCGCCCCACGAAGCACCCGCACTCCAGACTGCCTGCACGCACTCGCCACTGCGCTCTTCACGTCGATGGCCGCAAGTCGATCCACGCACGCCACCCGCTTCCACGTGTGCCACGTGATCTGCGCGTACATCTGGTACGCATGGTGTGTGGACATGATGGTCGACTGGGCAGCACTAACTGACCCCGGGCGTCAGCCCGGGGTAAACAAAAGGCTCCCCTTGTTTCCAGCAGACTTCCCTACCACCATAGCCTGGTTGGTTTGTTGACCGTAACCCAAGTTGCGCCGCAAGTGGCAGAATCGCGCACGTCATCGCGGCATTCTCGCCTCTCATCACCCCAGCCCCTATCTTAGGCCCGGTAAGCGACCTCGAGAGCCGCCTCCAATCGGCCCTCGGCGTCGCCTAGAGTGAGCTGGGCGGCGGTGGGATGAGCCGTGTCTTCGCAGGCGTCAACCGTGACCGGTGCTGGCGCGAGATCCAGCTCGCCGCGTTGCCGCAACATCCGCATATCGTGGCGCTGCTCGCCGCTGGGCATACCGACGATCTCGTCTATTACACGATGCTGCTGATCGGGGAGTAACGAACCATGCTCAAGAAGCTCGCTGCGGTCACCTTGCTCGTCGGTCTCTGTCTCCCCTACAGCTGCGACGTCCGGCCGATCACCGGCGTATGGGGCTCCCTGCAGGGCATTCTGTTCATTGGCATTCCGGTGCTCGGTGTGGTCGCGTACGTGTTGCACAACTTCGTACCACCGCTGGCGGCATTCCACGAGCGCCACGGGCGGCGACTACACGCGATGCTGCGCGTGCTCTACTTCGCCCTGGCGGGCGCCTACCTCGCGTACGCGGTCACCAAGAATGCCGATTGGCCCGGAATGCTCCCGGTGGCGGCGGCCCTCGTCGTGACCGGGGCGATTCTCATCTGGCAACAGGGGCGCGGCACCAAAGCGACGCGGGTCCCGTTGCTGCTGCTGCTCTGCGCCGGTGTGCCGGCGATTGCCTACGCGGTCGAGCTGCGCGCCGACTTGATGGTTGGCGCGTGGGTGTTTCTGGCGGGATGGGTGTTGGGAGTGTTCGCCGAGATGCAGGTGTTAAAGGTGCAGCCCACCATCGCGCACGGGGGGTAGCGCCTAGCGCATCGGCTCTTCGGCGAAGTGGCACGCCACGAGCTGTCCCGGGGTCACTTCGCGCAGCGCCGGGACCTCGGCATGGCAACGGTCGTTCTTCAAGGGGTGCGGACAGCGCGGGTGAAACGCGCACCCCGACGGTGGGTTGGCCGGAGAAGGCACGTCACCCTGGAGGACGATGCGCTGCTTCTGGGCCTTGGGATCCGGCACCGGCACCGCCGACAGCAAAGACCGCGTGTACGGATGACGGGGCAGACTGTACACCGTCGATGCCGCGGCGCGCTCGACGATGCGTCCCAGGTACATCACCGCGACGTCATCCGCGATGTGTTTCACGACCGCCAGGTCGTGCGCGATGAACAGATACGTCAGCCCGCGCTTGAGTTGTAAGTCTGCCAGCAGGTTCAACACCTGCGCCTGCACCGAGACGTCGAGCGCCGAGACCGGCTCGTCGCACACCAGAAACTGCGGCTCGACCGAGAGCGCCCGCGCGATGCCCACCCGCTGGCGCTGACCGCCCGACAGCTCGTGGGGATAGTGGTCGACGAGCCCGGCATCGAGTCCGACCTCCTCCAGCAGCGCCGCCGCTCGCCCGGCGCGATCGGGCTTGGACGCGAGCTGGTGGATGATGAGCGGCTCGACCAACGTTTGCCGCACCGTCATGCGGGGGTTGAGCGAGCTGTAGGGATCCTGGAACACGATCTGCATCCGGCGGCGCAGCCGTCGCAACGGCTCCGGCGGCAGGGTGAACACGTCGTCCTCGCCCAGCCCAAAGGTGCCGGCGGTCGGCTCCGTGAGCCGCAGCAGCGTGCGGGCGACGGTCGTCTTCCCCGAGCCGGATTCTCCCACCAGGCCGAGCGTCTTGCCCGCCGCAATCTCGAACGAGACCCCGTCGACGGCCCGCACGAGGCCACGCGGCTTTCCCAGCCCGAGCCACGCGCGTGGCCCGGGATAATGCTTCACCAGCCCGTGAACGCGCACCAACGGTGCGGTCACGATGTCGCGTTCCCCGTGCGTCGGGCGGGCTCGGTCACGAGCCAGCAGCGCGCGCTCTGGCCGGCCGTGCCCGTATCGAGCAGCGGCGGCTCCTCGGTGCGGCACTTGTCCCAGGCGTAGGGACAGCGGGGATGGAACCGGCACCCTGCGGGCCACGCGGTGGCGGCGGGGACGGAGCCGGGAATGCTGTGTAGTCGCTCCCGCGGCCGGTCGAGCCGCGGAATTGAGGCCATCAGCCCTTCGGTGTACGGGTGACCGGGGCGAGCGAACAAGGCTCCGGTGGGCGCCGTTTCCACGACCTGTCCCGCGTACATCACTACCACCCGATCGGCGCTGCCGGCGACCACGCCGAGATCGTGCGTGATCAGCAGCACTGCCATGCCGAGCTGTTGCTGTAGCTGGTCCAGCAGCTCCAGGATCTGGGCCTGAATCGTGACGTCGAGCGCGGTCGTGGGTTCGTCGGCGATGAGGATCTGTGGATGGCAGATCAGGGCCATGGCGATCATCACGCGCTGGCGCATCCCGCCCGAAAGCTGATGCGGGTAGTGATCCACGCGCACCCGGGGCTCCGGAATGCCCACTTGGTGCAGCATCTCGATCGCCCGGGCCCGCGCCGCGGCCCGCGACAGGTGCTGGTGCACGATCGCCGCCTCCGCCACCTGGTCGCCGATCGAGAGCACCGGATTGAGCGACGTCATCGGCTCCTGAAAGATCATCGCGATGCGGTTGCCTCGAACTGCGCGCAGCTCCCGGGGAGGCAGCGTCAGCAGATTGCGTCCGTCGAACTCGATGTAGCTGCCGGGGCGGATGTGTCCCGGGGGCTCGGGGATGAGCCGCAGGATGGAGAGCGAGGTGACCGTCTTGCCACAACCGGACTCGCCCACGATGCCGAGCGTCTCGCCCGGATACAGATCGAACGACACGCCGTCCACGGCCCGCGCGGTGCCGCGGCCCTCGCCGGTGACGAAGTAGGTGCGCAGATCGCGGACGCGGAGCAAAGGGGTGGGGGTGGGAGTGGGCTCCGTCATGGCTCGAAAAGGTAGTCGGCGCGGGGATCGAGAGCGTCCCGCGCGGCGTCACCGATCGCGTTCAGCGCCATGACGGTGATCGCGATCGCGAGACCCGGGAACAGCGACGTCCAGAGCGCCGTGGTGAGCTGATCGCGGCCGTCGGCGATCATGTTGCCCCAGCTCGGCGCCGGTGGCTGGACGCCGACGCCCAGAAAGGACAACCCGGCTTCGAGCAGCATCATGTGGCCGATGCCCAGGGCGGCGGAGACGATTAACGGCGCGGCCGCGTTGGGCAGCACGTGACGGGTGATGATCCGCCAGGGGCGCGCGCCGGCGGTGCGCGCGGCGTCGGTGAACGGGCGTTCACGCAACGATAGCACCTCGGCGCGTACGAGCCGGCTCGTGGCGAACCACCCCGTGAAACCGAGCAACAAGATCAGGGGACCGGTGCCCAGCCGACCCCACAGGGCGATGGCGAGCAGCACCAGGAAGATGCGCGGCACCGACAGCCCCACGTCCACCAGTCGCATCAGCAACGCGTCGGTCCAGCCGCGAAAGTAGCCCGCTACCGTGCCCACGAGTCCCCCCAGCGTGACGGCGACCACCATGCCGAGCGTTCCGATGCCGAGCGACACCTGCGCGCCGTACACGAGGCGGCTCCAGATGTCGCGGCTATAGAGGTCGGTACCCAGCGGGTGCAGCCAGCTCGGGGGCTGGTTCTGTAGCACGATGATGTCGAGCTGCTGGGACGGCCGGTACGGCGCGAGCAGCGGCGCGCACACGGCCACGGTCGCGAGGAACACGAGCACGGCGACCCCCGCCGCGGCGGTCGGATGCCGGAAGAAACGCCGCCACGCTTCGCCGCGCGGGCCCCTCCCCCGTGCGGCGCGCCGGCACCAGGCGACGGCCGCGGCCGTCCACAGGAGGGTGGCGAGCAGTCCGAGCCAGGACGGGACGGTCACGTGGCGAGCCGTACTCTCGGGTCCGCGAGAGCGGCGAGCAGATCGGCGAGCAGGCTCCCGGCGACCACCACTGCGCTGGCGAGCAGTGTCGTGGCGAGTACCAGCGGATAGTCGCGCGCCGCGATGGCATCGGCGGCGAGCTTGCCGAGCCCGGGCCACGCGAACACCGTCTCGACGAACACCGCGCCGGTGAGCAGGAACGGCAGCGCGAGTCCGAGCAGGGTGATCACGGGGAGCAGGGCATCGCGGAGCGCGTGACGCACCAGCACCGAGGACTCCCGGAGTCCTTTGGCCCGCGCGGTGCGCACGTAGTCCTGACCCAGCGCTTCGAGCAGGGCGGCGCGCTGGAATCGAGCGGTCCCGGCGGCGCCCACGAGACCGAGCGTGAGGGCCGGCAAGGCGAGGTGGCGCAGGCGATCGAGCAGCTTCCCACCCAGGGAGTGGGCGTCGTAGAGCACGGGGTCGGTGATGCCGCCGACCGGGAACCAGTGCAGCCACTGGCCGAACACCAGCAACAAGACGAGGCCGAGCCAGAAGATCGGCAGGGAATGGAGGAACAGTGTCGCGTTGGTAAGCGCCACGTCTGAGCGCCGCCGGGCTCGGGCCGCTTGGAACACGCCGATGCCGATGCCCAGGAGGAAGTCGATCAGTAGGCCGGCGCCCGCGAGCACCGCCGTGTTGGGCAGCGCGGTCGCTATCGCATCGGCGACCGGGCGGCGCTGGCTGAATGACTCTCCCAGGCGGCCCCGGGCCAGCGCACCGAGATAACGGACGTACTGCTCCGGCAGCGGCCGCTCGAGCCCGAACTCGCCGCGCAGGCGCGCCACCGCGGCCGGGTTGATGGGCCGCCCCTCCTCGGGCAGAAACGGCGTGCCTGGGGCCAGGTGAATGGCGACGAAGGAGAAGGAAACGACGGCGAAGACGATGGCGAGCGCGGCGCCGAGCCGCCGCAGCAGCCAGGCCGTCACCTAGTGCCCGACGCGATCACGCTCGTTGAGCCGGTCGGGGGGGATGCGCCAGTTCCGGATCAGCGCCATCCAGGAATCCGGCCGGAGCTCCACATCGGTGACTCGGCTGTCGACGGGCGCCACGTTGTCGAGCGCGTATAGCATGATCCCGGGGGCGTCGTGCTCCAGCGTCTTGAACGCCGCCACCCACGCGCTCCGGGCGGCGGCCGCTGTCGGAGCGATGATGGCCGTGGCCACCTGCCGGTCGAATGCGGCGCTCGCATAGTGGCCGTAATTCGACCCGCCGCCCGTGGCCCAGATCTGCGGGACCCCCGAGGTGGGCGTGGGATCGGTCTGCCACGATTCCAGCGCCGCGTCGAACGTGCCGGCCCGCAGCCGTTCGCTCAGGGCGGTGTTGTCCATCTCGTCGATGGCCAGCTCGACGCCCACCGCCCGCAGCTGCTCCTGCAGCAGGCGCGCGTATTGCCTTCGCACGGCACTGGTCGTCGGGACGGCGACATGGAAACTCAGCCGGCGGCCGGCGCGGTCACGGAACCCGTCCCCGTCGGAGTCGCGCCAGCCGCGGGCGGTCAACAGCCGGCCCGCCTGGGCCGTATCGACGGGCGGTGGGGTAAGCTCGGGGACCCAGAGCCAGCTCCATTTCTGTGGCATCGGTCCTGGAGGGACCTTGGCGTGTCCGGCCACGGCGCTCAGCACCATGCGCTCCCGATCCGTCGCCAGCACCAGGGCGCGCCTCACGTCGGAATCGGCGAAGATCGGATTCGGCCGGAGCGAGTCCCCGTTGGCCCGCAGGTTGAAGCGCAGGAACGTGTACGTCCCCCCGGCGTAGGGGTACAGCGTCAGGTGTCCCGCGGTCTGGGCGCGGTCGATGTTGGCCGGGCTCACCAATACTTCGATCGCATCCGCCTCGCCCGCGACGACCTGCGTTACGGCGACGGTCAGATCCGTGGCGAAGCGCCAGATCAGGCGCCGCAGATGGGGGCGCCCCAGGAAGAACGCCGAGTCCGCCGCGAGCTCCACGGTCTCTCCGGGGACCCATCGCACCAGTCGATACGGCCCGTTGCCGATCGGCGCCCGTCCGAACGCAGCGGTGCGCCACTCCTGGCGCGGCACGTCGCGCAAGAGATGCGCGGGCAGGATGCGCATGTGGAACGTCGCGTCGAAGAACGCCTCGGGGTAGGTGTCACGGAACCGGAACACGGCCGTGAGGGAGTCCGTGGCCGTGACCGAGGCGATGTGCGCCAGCGCCGTCAGATCTCCGGATGCGACGGCGGTATCCGTGTAGGACTCGAACGTGAACTGGACGTCGGCGGCGGTGACCGGCGGGCCGTCCTGCCAGCGGGCACGGGGATCGAGGTGGAACGCGAGCGTCAGCGGATCGCTCCATTCCCACGAGCGGGCCAGCTGCGGCACGAACCCGGAATCGCCGATCGTGCTCCCATTCACTGTGAGGTCCGCCAGGCGGAGGAAGATCTGATCGAAAATGTCGCGCTCCGCCGCGGCTTCGCTCAACGGGGGAAGCAGCGTGGTGACGCTGCCGGTTGCCGCGATCACCAGCGTCCCGCAGTACTCGTCGTGGCAGTTGCCGCGCCGAGTGCACGCGACGGGCGCGAGCAGGGCGAGGGCGAGGACGGCGGAGAGGCGTGAGAGCCACGGCCGGGCGAGGATCATGCCCAAAGATTCCATGACGCCTCCAGCGGCGCCAGGTCTAGCGGCGCCAAGTCCAGGTAGGGTCGTTGAAGGCGGATGGCCGGATCGCCGGATGGGCGGATGGGAGGAGTGGACCGTTCCACACTGCCGCGATGGCCGCTGCGACCTCATCGAAGCCGACCGGGCGACCCAAGAGGGCAGCGAGGGTCGTGCCGGACCCATTCGGCGAGGGTCGCCGACTGACGGTTTGGACCATCTGTTGGGACCCATCGAGCAGAATCGACCCATGTTGCAGGAACGCGGTGCCGTGTCGAACTTGCGCCGAGCCGATCACTTTCCTGCCGTCCACCACGACTTCACCGCCGATGGGGGAGGCGAAGCAGGCCCCGTCGCCGAAATCCGCCCGAGCGGCGTACGTGGGCGCGAGCGTGGCGTGAATACCGAGGCGGCCCAACGCCCGCGCGAGCCGCTCGTGGATCGCGTGATAGCTCTCGCGCAATGAGCCGAACGCCGCGATTGGGGCGGCGACGGCGTAGGTCACTTCGTGCTCGTGCCAGACGGCGCGACCGCCGGTGGGGCGACGCACCACGTCCAGGCCGAGCTGCTCGATGGTGGCGCGATCGTAGCGCGCGAGCGCCGGCTCGTGGCGGCCGAACGAGAGACAGGGCGGGGTGAAGCGATACAACCGGAGGTACGCGGCGCCCGTGCAATCGGCCTCGTGAAGCAGCGTTTCGTCCAGCGCCATATTCTCGGCGCCCGAGCGCCCCGCGGGATCGAGGATCAGGTGCCAATCCATACACGTAACGGAATATGCACCTTGTCGATGTCATACGTCTTATGTAATATGTATGCCATGAAGCGCACGACCATCTTTCTCGACGAGTCCCTGGAACGGCGCCTGAAGCAGCTGGCGCGCCGCGAGGGCAAGAGCTTCGCCCAGGTGGTGCGGGAGGCGATGGCCCAGTACATCGCGCAGCCGAAGGCTGGCGGACGACCGGAGGGCCTGCCAAGCATCACCGGCATGGGGGCGGGCGGCTCTCCGTATGATGTGTCCGAGCGGGTGGATGACTTCCTCTGGAAGGACCCGCACGACTGATCACCCTAACCGATACGGGTGCCCTGCTCGCGCTGGTGGATCGTGACGACGTCTGGCACGAGCGCGTGCGCGACTGGTGGGCCGAAGGCGGTGCGGCCGTGCGGCTCCCGGTTTCCATCCTCGCCGAAGTCACCTATTTGATCGGCTCCCGGCTTGGCCGGCACCTCGAGGAGCGCTTCGTCCGCGAAATCGCGAACGGCACATTTCCGCTGGAGGAGCTGGAGTTGGCGGACTTCGCCCGCGCCGCTGATCTGATGGCGGCGTACTCGGATCTCCGGCTGGGCTTCGTGGACGCGTCGATCGTGGCGATGGCGGAGCGCTTGGGCGTCGAGTCCATCCTCACCACCGACCGGCGGTACTTCGGTGTGATCCGCCCGGCGCACTGCCAGCGGCTCAGACTGCTGCCCTGATCCCTCAGCCGTCCGTCGTGGCGTACTCCTCCACCGGCGGGCACACGCACACGAGGTTCCGGTCTCCGTACGCCCCGTCCACCCGGCCTACCGCGGGCCAGATCTTGTGCTCGCGCGTGGCCGCCGAGGGGAACGCCGCGCGCTCGCGCGAGTAGGGCCGGTCCCAGGTGTCGGCGAGGAGATCGGCCAGCGTATGCGGCGCTTGGGTGAGGAGGTTGTTCTCCCGGTCGGCGCGTCCTTGCTCGATCTCGCGGATCTCCTCGCGGATCGCGATCAACGCGTCGCAGAACCGGTCCAACTCCCGCTTCGACTCGCTCTCGGTCGGCTCGATCATCAGGGTGCCCGCGACGGGGAACGAGACCGTGGGCGGATGGAACCCGTAGTCGATGATCCGCTTGGCGATATCCTCGACCTCGATCCCGGCCGACGCTTTGAACGGCCGAGTGTCGATGATGCACTCATGCGCGATGAGGCCGTGCGCACCAGCGTAGAGCAGCTCGTAGTGTCCCGCCAGACGGCGCGCGACGTAGTTGGCGCTCAGGATCGCCACTTTGGTCGCCTCCACCAGGCCTTCCTGTCCCATGAGCGAGATATACGCCCACGAGATGGGGAGGATCGCGGCGCTGCCCCACGGGGCCGCCGACACCGTGCCGCAGGACTGCGGATGACCGAGCGGCACGACCGGATGGTCGGGCAGAAACGGCGTCAGGTGCCGGGCCACACCGATCGGGCCCATGCCCGGGCCCCCGCCGCCGTGCGGGATGCAGAACGTCTTGTGCAGGTTGAGGTGACACACGTCGGCGCCGATGTCCGCCGGCCGACACAGGCCGACCTGCGCGTTCAGGTTGGCGCCATCCATGTAGACCTGCGCGCCATGCTGATGCACGATGCGGCACACCTCCCGGATCGTGGCCTCGAACACGCCGTGCGTCGATGGATACGTCACCATCAGGGCCGCCAGGGTGTCGGCGTACTGCTGAGCCTTGGCCCGCAGATCCGTCAGATCGATGTTTCCCTGCGCATCGGTCTTCACCACGACCACCTGCATGCCCGCCATGACCGCGCTGGCGGGGTTCGTGCCGTGGGCCGATTGGGGGATGAGGCAGGTGGTCCGTTTCGTATCGCCCTGCGCGCGATGGTAGGCCCGGATGACGAGCAGCCCGGCGAATTCGCCTTGCGAACCGGCGTTCGGCTGCAGCGACACGGCGGCGAACCCGGTGATTTCCGCCAGCTGGTCCTCGAGCTGCCGGAACAGCACCTGGTAGCCCTGCGCCTGGGAAAGCGGCGCGAACGGGTGCAGCCGGTTGAACTCGCGCCAGGACACAGGGACCATCTCGGTGGTGGCATTGAGCTTTAGCGTGCACGATCCGAGCGGGATCATGGCCGAGGTGAGCGAGAGGTCGCGCGCTTCCAGCCGCTTCAGGTAGCGCAGCATCTCCGTCTCGGAGCGATACCGATGGAACACCGGATGCGTGAGATAGGTGGTGCGGCGCCGCAAGGCATCGGGGATGCTGGTCTCGATCCGGGCGGCGGCCTCGTCGGCCGTGTCGGGCAACGTCTCGTCCAGGGAGAACACGGCGATCAAATCCGACAGGTCGTTGAGCGTGACCGTCTCGTCCAGCGCGACGGCGATCCGGTCGGGCGCCAACGCGCGGAGGTTGATGCGGCGGCCCCACGCGGCGTCCTGCAGGCGCGGCAGCGCCGAGGGCTCGACCTTGACGCAGACGGTATCGAAGAACGCGTCGTGCTCGAGACGGTAGCCCATGCGCTGCAACGCCTTGGCAAGCAGCGTGGCGAACGCATGCACCCGCTCGGCGATGCGGCGCAGACCCTCGGGGCCGTGGTACACGGCGTACATCCCCGCCATCACGGCGAGCAGCACCTGCGCCGTACAGATGTTGCTCGTCGCCTTTTCCCGCCGGATGTGCTGCTCACGGGTTTGCAGCGCCATGCGCAGGGCGTGACGTCCGGCCCGGTCTTTCGACACGCCGATGATGCGCCCCGGGAGGTGGCGCTTGTGGGCGTCGCGGGTCGCGAAAAACGCCGCATGCGGACCGCCGTAGCCCATCGGCACGCCGAAGCGCTGGCTGTTGCCGACCGCCATGTCCGCGCCCCATTCGCCCGGTGGGACGAGCAGCGTGAGGGCGAGAAGGTCCGTCGCCGCCGTTACCAGGGCACCGGCCGCGTGCGCCCGCTCGCACAGGTCCCGGAAGTCGCGCAGCCGGCCGTCGGTGCCCGGGTACTGGATCAGCGCCCCGATGACGCCGTCGCCGAAGCCGAAGCCGTCCGGATCTCCGACGACGAGCTCGATGCCTCGTGCCTCGGCGCGCGTGCGCACCACCGCGATCGTCTGCGGGTGGCACTGCTCGTCGACGCAATAGACCGGCTGTCCCTTCGATCCGGCGACCGCTTCCGTCACGTGCATCGCCTCGGCCGCCGCGGTCGCCTCGTCCAGCAAGGAGGCGTTGGCGACCTCCAGCCCCGTCAGGTCCGCCACCATGGTCTGGAAGGTCAACAGCGCTTCGAGCCGGCCCTGCGCGATCTCCGCCTGATACGGCGTGTAGGCCGTGTACCAGCCCGGGTTCTCGAGCACGTTGCGCTGAATGACCTGCGGCGTGAAGCAGGCGTGATAGCCCATGCCGAGGTAGGCGCGGAACGGCTGGTTCTGGCTCGCGATGCGGCGCAACGCCTGGAGCACTTCGCGCTCGTCCCGTCCCGGCGGAAGCGCCAGCGGCCGGCGCAGGCGGATGTCCTCGGGGACGACCGCGTCGATGAAGCCGTCGAGCGAGTCGTAGCCCAGCAGGGCCAGCATCTCGCGCTGCTCATCGGGCCGCGGCCCGATGTGGCGGGAGGCGAATGTGTCTGGGTGCGCGAGCGCGGGCGAAGCCTTCGACATGACGGTGATCTCAGGAATGTTTGATGGTCTGCCCGGGCGCGAGGATGACTACGTCGGCTCGGTCGCCGACTCGCCGCTTGAAGTCCTCGGGATCGGCACGGATCACGTCCCAGGTATCGTAATGCATCGGGATTGCGATGTGCGGTTTCACGAAGCCCACGGCGCGCACTGCGTCCTCGACGCCCATGGTGTAGTTGTCGCCGATCGGGACCAGCATGACGTCCACGCGACCCTCCAGCAGCTGCATCTCGACGGTGAGCGCGGTATCGCCCGTGTGATAGACCGTCTTGCCGCCGAGGGTGAGGAGGAGACCGCAGGGGCTGGTGGTGTGCGTGCCGTCGTCGCCTTCCACCGCGCCGCCATGGAAGGCGGGGACCAGCTTCACCGTCCCGAACGGGAAGCGGTGGCTGCCGCCGATGTGCATCGCGTGGGTGGTGGCGCCCCGGTCCTGGCAGAACTGGGCCAGCTCGTAGGTCGCCACGATCGTGGCGCCGTGCTGCTTGGACAACTGTATCGCGTCCCCGAGATGATCGCCATGGCCGTGCGACAGCAGGATGGCGTCGAGTTTGGGAATCTTGTCGGCCGGGACGTCGGCCTTCGGGTTGCCGGTGAGGAACGGATCGAAAATGATCCGCTGGCCCTCACCCGATGCTTCGAAGCAGGCGTGGCCGTGGTAGGTGAGGTTCATTTGCTCCCGATAAGCTTCTCGTAGGCGGCCGCATCGAGGAGTCCGTTCACGTCCGCCGGGTTTTTCAGCTTCAGCTTGATCATCCAGCCACCGCCGTAGGGATCGCGGTTCACGAGGGCCGGATCGCCCTCGAGCGCGCCGTTCATGTCCACCACCGCACCGGCCAGCGGGCAGTACAGCTCGGACACCGCCTTCACCGCCTCGATGGTTCCGAACACCTGCATTTTGTCGAACGTCGCCCCGGACTTGGGGAGCTCCACGAACACCACGTCCCCCAGCTCGCCTTGCGCGTAGTCGGTGATGCCGATCTGGACCACCCCGGCGTCGGCAGTCGGCCTGACGTATTCATGCTCGGTGGTGTAGCGCAGCTCTTTGGGAATGTTGGACATGCGGGGGTCGCTCTCGAGGGGATCCGGGGTCGGCGGAACGCTAGAGGCGGCGAAAATCCTTGTCAAGCTTGCGGTTTCGCGCGGGCGCGCCGCTCCAGCTCGTCGTACACCGCGCGGGCGCGCCGCGTGAGCGCTTCCAGATCTGCTTCGTTGTCGATCACGAAGTCGCTCGCCTTCCTTTTCTTGGGCGCCGGCAGCTGGGCGGCGAGCATCTGGTCCGCCTCCTGAGCGGAGAGCCCGCGCATCCCGCGCAGGCGCGCGTGGCGCAGCGGGACCGGGGCGTCCACCAGCACGACGGCGTCGAATTGCCTGGGGTCCAGGACTTCGAACAACAACGGGATGTCGCTCACGACGATGCGGTCGCCGCGCTTCCAGGCTTCATCGAGCAGCGCCTCACGCCGGCGTTGCACGGCGGGATGGACCAGCGCGTTCAGTTTGGCGAGCGCCGCCTCATCACCTATCACTTTGGCGCGCAGTGCGGCGCGATCGAGCGATCCATCGCGCTGGATCACGTCGGCGCCGAACCGCTTGGCGATCGCCGCGAGCACGGGCGATCCGGGCGCCTGAACCTCGCGCACCAGCTCGTCGGCGTCGATGATGGTGGCGCCCCAATGGCGAAACAGCTCGGCCACGGTGGATTTGCCGGCAGCGATGTTGCCCGTCAATGCGACGTTCAGCACTAGAGCAGCGCCGTCTGATCTTCATCCGCCTTCGGCACCTTGTGGCAATGCCGGCATCTCGCCTCATAGCTCTCCCGGCCGCCCACCATGATCGTCGGGCTGTCCCAGGGCGCCGGACGACCGTCCACCAGGCGCTGGTTGCGGCTGGCCGGGCCGCCGCACACGACGCAGATGGCGTGCAGCTTGTCGATCACCTCGGCGGCGCACATGAGCGGAGGCATCGGACCGAACGGGAGGCCGCGGAAGTCGACGTCGGTGCCCGCCAGGATCACCCGGACGCCGCCGTCGGCCAGGCTGCCCGCCACTTCGACGATGCCCTCGTCCAGGAACTGGGCTTCGTCGACCGCCACGACTTCCGTGCCGCGGCGCACGCCGCGCGCGACCTGCTCCGACGAATCGATCGGCTCGGCTTCCACAGTGAGCCCGTCGTGGGTGGTGACGGAGTAGAGTCCGGCGTAGCGGGCGTCGAGATGGGACTTGAACACCTGGACCTGCTTCTTGGCGATCACCGCCCGGCGCACGCGGCGGATCAGCTCCTCGCTCTTGCCGGAGAACATCACGCCGGTGATGACCTCGATCCAGCCGGGACGGGTACCGTGGAACATGGGGGGGCAAACTCACTGAGGGCGCGGCGAAGGGCAAGCGGGGCGACTGATTGCGGATTGGCGATTGCGGATTGGACAGCGCGAGGGGTCGTGCCCAGAGGTGACAATCCGCAATTCGGCGGGGAGGAGGGTTGGGAAAGGGCCGGTATCTTGCGGATTTCCTGGGTTGGTCCCCATATTGTCGAGGGATTTCAAGGGTTTTCGGGAGCCCCCCCGTGAAAGGGGCGGAATCTCAAGGGTTTTCTTTTCCCTCACACGGAGGACGACACCGTGAATAAAGCTGAGCTGATCGCGGGGCTGGCCATGCGGACGAAGATGTCCAAGGCCGATGCCGGCCGTGCGGTGGAGGCCCTGTTCGACGACAAGGGCATCATCGCGGGCGAGCTGAAGAAGGGCACGAAGGTGCAGATCACGGGGTTCGGAAACTTCGAGGCCCGCAAGCGCGCAGCCCGGATGGGGCGCAATCCCAAGACCGGCGCCGAGATCCAGATCAAGGCGACGATCGCCCCGGCGTTTCGCGCCGGGAAGCAATTGAAGATGGCTGTCAACAAGAAGTAATCAGCGAAGCGAAGCGACGCTGAATACGGGCCGCCCCGCTGGGCGGCCCGTCGGCGTTTCTAGACCACACCGCGCCGCCGCAGCTCGGCAATGGCGCCCGCCGACATCCCCAGGCGCCCGCGCAGGATCTCGTCGGTGTGCTGGCCCAGAAGCGGGGGCGGAAGATCGTAACCCGGCGGGGTCGCCGAAAGCCGGATCGGGTTCGCCACCAGCGGCACCGTGGCGCCCGAGGGATGCGGCACGTCCAGCCGCATGCCCCGATGGCGCACTTGCGGGTCGGCAAACACCTGCGCGAGATCGTTGATCGGCGCGCAGGGAACGGCGGCGGGCTCGAGCGCCGAGAGCCAGGCTGCGGCCGAACGGGTGCGCAGCACGGTTTCCAATTCGCGCGTCAGCGCATCGCGGTTCGTGACCCGGGCATCGTTGGTGGCGAACCGCGGGTCCACAGCGATTCCAGAAACACCCGCCACCTCGCAGAACTTCCTGAACTGCGCGTCGTTGCCGATGGCGAGCACGATCGGCTGGTCGGCGGTGGGCAACACCTGGTAGGGCGCGATGTTCGCGTGAGCGTTGCCCCAACGCTGCGGCACGACTCCCGATACCAGGTAATTGAGAGCCACGTTCGCGAGCGTCGCCACCTGCACGTCGAGCAGTGCGAGGTCGATGTGCTGCCCCACGCCGGATACCTCGCGGTGGGCCAGCGCCGCGAGGATCCCGATCGTGGCATAGAGGCCCGACATGACGTCCGCCACGGCAACCCCGACCTTCTGCGGCCCGCCGCCGGGACGGTCCTCGCGCTCGCCGGTCACACTCATCAGGCCGCCCATGGCCTGGATCGTGAAGTCGTATCCGGCGCGCGACGCGTACGGCCCCGTCTGTCCGAAGCCGGTGATCGAACAGTAGACGAGCCGGGAGTTCACACTCCGGAGATCGTCCCAGCCCAGGCCGAAGCGGGCCAGATCGCCCACCTTGTGGTTCTCGAGCAGAACGTCCGACTGCTCGGTCAGGCGGCGCACGATGTCTTGTCCCTCGGGTCGTGTGAAGTCGACGGTGAGGGACCGCTTGCCGCGGTTGGCGCTCAGATAGTACGCCGCCTCCCCCGTGTCCCGGCCAGCGGCGTCCTTCAGGTAGGGCGGCCCCCAATGGCGGGTGTCGTCACCCGTACCGGGCCGCTCGACCTTGATGACGTCCGCGCCCAGATCGGCGAGGATCTGACTCGCCCAGGGACCCGCGAGCACGCGGGACAGATCGAGGACGCGGAGGTGTGCGAGCGCGCCCGGCATCGCCGGTCGGTCGCTACAACGCCACGAGGTAGCGGCGCGGTCGGGCGGGCTCGTTGCCGAGCGCCGGCAGCGTGTCCTGCGCGACGCGGGCGTGTACGTTCGTCCAGCCCGCCGACCCGCCCGTGGCGCTGCAACCCGAGGGCAAGGCCCCGGTCACGTAGATCACGGCGCTGTCCCCGTCGAGCAGCCAGTCGCTGCGCGTCACGGGAGGCGGTCCGGCGGTCTGGCCGCCCGGAAACCCAAGACAACGGCCGGCCACGAAGACTTCCTGTCCGTTCCACGCGTCGGACTGCACCAGTTGGCGCACGCTGGGGTTCTGATCCGAGTTCGGCGTGCCTCCGGCGGCCTGTTCGCGACGATGGCAGCCTGCCGACATCAGCACAACGAGCAACGCTCCCCGGAGGGCGTTCATGGGAGCCCCCAGGACTTGGGGAACGGCAGTTGGCTGGCCGCGCCGGAGGACGGAAGCGCCGAACCACGGGCCGCCGAACGAGCGCGGAAGAGCTGGCGCACGCGCTCGAGCTGCGCCGGCGTCGGGCCGGCCCCGACGACCGCCGGTCGGCGCTCTTGCGGCAACAGTTGGAAGCGGGCGACTCCCGGTGCCGTGGGAGCCGTCAGGACGGCGACCGGCCTCAAGTCCGAATACGAGTTGGCATTGATCTCCCCGAACGTCGGGGTCGGATCGTTGAGCCACGACGTGTCGAGCGACAGGCGGGGGAAGTTCGGATCGTACAACGGGACGAAGCTCGAAACCTGGTCGGTGCGGTATGCGAGATCGAACCTCGGCTTGAAATTCGCCGGGTCGGTCCAGAGGTTCGCATAGAAGATGTACGTCCCAGCCTCGATGTAACGGTTGGTGAAGTAGCCCTCGAACGCGACATGAGCGTCGTAGGAATCTTTGGTGAGCGCGCCATTGGGCGTGATCGTGCCGAGGAAGGGGATGAATACGTTACCGTTGGGCTCGAGAATCCAGAAATCGACATCCGCGCCCGTGGCGACGGCGGCAGTGTCCCACACCAGATACGCCTCGAAGCGACTGTTCCCCTGGTCCACGTACGTGGTCGTTCCGGCGCCGCTCAAGTAGGCGGTCAAGAACTGCGTCCAGGCGGCGCCCGGGTAGAGCGCTTGATAGGCGGTGAAGCTCGCCGGCCCGCTGCTCGGTAGCTGGTCGTTGCCCAGGCCGCTCGGCATCACGATCGAGAGTCCGGTGGAGCGAGTGACGTCATCGGCGGAGCCGATGGCCGCGCTGCTTCCGTTGCGAGCGCGAGACTTGATCCGGAACGTCGTGCCCAACACCAGGGTCTTCACGGCATCGATCTGTCCCTGAATCGTCGCGTCGCCCACTCGTGCGCGCAGCGAATCGAGGAAACTGGCGACGTCGGTCAGCTGCGGGAACTGGTACTTCTGACTCCCGGCCGAGGCGGTGCTGATCGACGACGCGAGCGCGCCCAGGTTGGTTTGCAACGAGCCCGCCAGCGTATTCAACGCCGCTTCGAAGGCGGTGAATCCCGCGATATCGTAGGCCGAATAGGTCGTCGAGGCGCGATTGCCGCTGTAGCTCGCATGGAACTGCTCGACGAACGCATCCGCCACAGCCCGCGTCGTTCCGTTGGGATTGCCCTGAACGGCGTTGACGATCTCCTCGTAGGGATTCCCCTCACCGGGGACCACCTGCTCGGAAAACACCACGAAGTCGGTGAAGTCCTTGACCTTCACGAGCGTTTCGTAGCCGCCCATCAAGCACATGTCGAAATCGATGATATCAATCGGGCCAACCCCGGCTAGCGCGGTCGTGAGGTCGCCGACGGACATGGGGTTGCCACCGGACGACGTCTCGTCGGCCAGGAGACCGGTGTAGCCCCCGCCGTGATTCCACAGGACCAGGATGTAGCGATCCGCCGGGTAGTTCTGTTTGGCGAACTGGATGAACTCCTTCAGCTGGGCCGGGTCGGTCATGTCCCGGTTGCCGATGTCCGTGGCCGCTCCGTTGGGGCCGGTGACGCTGGCACCTCCGATCACGGCGTAGCGGAACGTGTTGAAGTTGGGTCGGTTGAAGCACGCGGCCGTGCAGTTACGTTGCGCCAACTCGGTCGGGCTGAACTCGGCCTGCACCACGACGTTCACGTTTGCGTCGACACCGGCTGCTTCCATCTCGTCGATGTCCTGAATGCCCGCCACGGCCAGGTTGTTGTCGGCGGCCATGTACACCATGATCGTCCATTTCGCATTGCCACCAGGCGGGGGGCCGCTGCCCGAATCTCCACCGCATCCCAGAGGGACGAGCGCGCTGATACACAAGGCGAGTGCCGTCCGCAAGCAAGGCAACGAACTCATGAGTGTGCTCCGGAATCGTGATGGGTTGAGTGGCGGACCATAATGATGGCGATGACTTCCAGCTAGGGGCTCTGGACGTCGCGATCGCGACGGGCGGCGGGTCGCCGTCCGCGGATGCTCACGCGTCCCAGCCCCGCGATCGCCTGGTCCGCCACGGGCGGCGCGATCTCCAGCAGACTGAACGCCTCGCGCAGCTCGATGCGGCCGATATCGGTGCGGGCCAGGCCAACCTCCCGGGTCAGCGCGCCGACAAGATCTTTCGCTCCGACGCGATCCTTCTTGCCGAGGCTGACGAACACTTTCACCCACTCGGAAGGCGCAGCCGGCGATCGACTGTCGGCCGGCGGTTGGACACCACCGGCAGCCGATGGCCGATAGCCGATAGCCAGGAGAGCCGCGGCCACCTCCGCGGCGTCGTAGCGCTGCAACAATGGCTCGAGCAACCCCAGCTCCGACTCGAGGCCACCCGCCTCGAGCCGTGCCACGGCCCGTGCGCGGAGCGCCTCGGCGGCGGATGCGGCGCGATCGCGGGCGGCGGGCAGCGACAGCGCCGTGAGCGGAGCGGCGATCGAACGGGCGTAGGGAAGCTGGGCGGGCGCGACCAGCAGGACCGGCTCGCCGCGACCCGCGATCTGGACCAGCTCGGCGCGCGTGGGCAGGTCGAGACAGAGGATCGCGTCGGCCGTCTCGGGGATCGACGACCCTTTGGTCCACTGAGCCATGCGCGGCCGGTTCAGAGCGTCGAGCACCTCGGGAACGGCTGCGCGGCGCCGAGCGCGGGGGACCACCACGAAGCGCGCCGCCGCCACGGGCGGCAACGGACGGGCATCGTCGCCCAGCGGGAGGTCACCGACCACGTGGGGACGTCTGGCGTAGCGCTCGAGCAGGTCCTCGAGCGCCGGGGGATTCCAGGCCAGGACGATGCGGCGTGCTTCGCGCAGCTCGCCTACCAGCTGTTCCAAGGCTGCCAGCCGGTTGCCGGCGAGGAGCCACTCGGGCCAAGCCAGAACGAGGGTTGCGACGGCATCGAGCTTCAGGGCCGAGCGCGTGGCGAGGGCTTGCAGCGCTTCGGGCGTGCCGGCGAGAACGTCGACCGCGCCTTCCTTGAGGAGACGCGTGCTTCGGTCGAGACCGGTGGCGGCGTGGACTCGCAGGGCGGGGGGAGCGGCATCGGCCCAGGCTTCCGCCGAGTCGCTATCGCTACACACGATGACGGTCAATCCGCCGGAGAGCAGGTCCCAAAAGGCTTCCGCCTGCTCCACCGCCGGTGGCGTCACCAGCAGGACGGCCCGGCCGCGTTCCAGCGCGGCCGCCGCTTCACTCTCACCCGTCACCTGAGCCTCGATTGTCAAAGGGCAGACTACAGAGAGGGATGGTAGTTTCGTGGGGAGGAAACGGCAATGTCCACGCCCACCGTCCCTGAACGGAGCCTATCGTCCATGAGCGACGTTTTGTCGCCCAATCTCGCGCACCTCGAGACCTCCGCCACGATCGCCATCTCGCAGGAGGCCAAGCGCCGCAAGGCAACGGGCGAGGACGTGATCGATCTGGGTGCGGGCGAGCCCGACTTCCCGACTCCTTCTATTCCGTCCGATGCCGGCGTGCGAGCCATCAAGGAGGGCAAGACCCGCTACCCTGCCAACGAGGGGATCCTCGAGCTGCGGGCGGCCGCCGCCAAGCACCTGGCGCTCCTGTCGGGCGGCCGGCCGGTGAACGCCGATCACATCGTGGTGTCCAACGGGTCGAAGCAATCGTTGTTCAACGTGTGCTTCTCGTTGTTCGGCCAGGGCGACGTGGTCGCCATCCCGGCCCCGGCCTGGGTGTCCTATCCCCAGATCGTGCACTTGACCCGCGCGCGGCCCGTGCTGATCACCGGGCATCCCGAATGGGGGTTGAAGGTGAGCGTGCGCGAGCTGGAGCGCATTCTCCCGGCGCCCAAGGGGCTGATCCTCTGCTCCCCCTGCAATCCGACGGGCTCGGTCTACACGCTGGCCGAGCTCCGGTCGATCGCCCAGTGGGCGTCCGACCGCAAGGTGTGGGTGATCGCCGACGAGATCTATCGCCGCATTCATTACGGGACGGGGCCGGCGCCGTCATTCCTCGATCTGTCGGATGAGATACTGGATCGCGTCGTGATCGTGACCGGCGTCAGCAAGACGTATGCGATGACCGGCTGGCGCGTGGGCCTGGCCCTGGCGCCGGGCCCGGTGGCGAAGGCCATGGCGGCGCTGCAGTCCCACACGACCTCCGGCGCGAATCACATGGCGCAATACGCGGCGGCGGCGGCGTTTGGCGACGACCGCGTGGAGCAGGATGTGCAGCGCATGGTGGGCGAGTTCCGCAAACGGCGGGATCTCGTGGTGTCGACCTTTCGGCGGGACTTGCTCGGCGTGGAGTTCGTCGAGCCGCACGGGGCGTTCTACTTCTTTTTCCGCGTCGATTCGTTCGGCGGGATCTCGGGGACGGACTTCTGCACCCGGCTCATCACCGAAACGGGGGTCGCGCTGGTGCCGGGGGCGGCATTCGGCGATGATCGCTGGGCTCGGCTGTCCTACGCGGCCGCGACCTCCGACATCGAGAAGGCGCTGGGCCGCATCGTCGGCTTCGCCAAGCAGCTTTAGAACTTCCCCGGCCGCTGGCTCATCACCTCGACGCCGGTCGCGGTGACGAGAGCGTCGTCCTCGATCCGCACGCCGAACTTCTCGAGTTGGTAGATCCCCGGCTCGATCGTGAACACCATCCCCGGCTCGAGCGGCGTGTCGTTGCCTTCCACCATGTAGGGCGGCTCGTGGCCGTCCATGCCCATCCCGTGCCCCAGGCGGTGGGTGAAGTACGGTCCGAAGCCTGCGTCCGCGATCACCTTCCGCGCCGCGCGATCCATCTCCTGGCAACGCACCGTGAACGGTTTGCCCAGGTCCATGGCCGCGGTCTGGGCGTCGTGCACCAGGTTGAACACCTGCTTGAACTCGTCGGACGGCGCATCGCCGTACCAGATGGTGCGCGAGATGTCGGAGGTGTATCCCCCGACTTTGCACCCGGCGTCGATCAGAACGACCATCTCTTTGGTGAGCTGCCCACCGCCCGGTCCGCCGTGCGGCAGCGCGCTCGACGGGCCGAATTGCACCAGCCCGCCGCCCGCGGCCCCGCGCGTGCGCATCTCCTCGGACAACCTGCCGGCCACCTCGCGCTCGGTCACGCCCGGGACCAGTCCGGCGAACGTCGCCGCCATGGAGGCCTCCGTGATGGCGACGGCCCGGCGGATGAGCGCGACCTCTTCCGGATACTTGATGATGCGCAGCCGCTCGGTGACGGGGGCGCCCGTCTGCCAGCGCCAGGCGCTGCCGCCGGCATCGCTCAAGCGCAGAAACGACGCGTAATCGAGCGTGGCTTCGATCGCTCCCCGGCCGGGACGGCCCTGCGGGTTGGCCGCCCGGAGCGCCGTTTTCACGAGCTTCCAGGGATCATCCTGTTCCTCCCAGCCCCGCACGTCGCGTACGGCGCTGCGCCGTTTCACGCGCTCGACCTCGAACGACGGGCAGATGATAGCGGGATCGTTCCTGGTGGGCACCAGCAGCAGGATCAGGCGCTCGCTGCGCCCGGGATTGGTCCCCGTGAAGTACTCGAAGTTGGTGGCCGGAGCCGCGACAAACAGGTCGAGCGTGCGCGTGGCGAGCTCTGTGCGCAGCCGGTCGAGCCGGTGCGCGAAGACTTCGGGGCCGAGAGTGGGTTCTTGGGGCGCATGGATGGATGGACCGATGAACGGATGGTCTATCCGCCCATCCGTCCATCCGCCTATCCGCCCGACCACCGTCGCTCCCCCGACCACCGAGACAAACTCCCGCCGCTCCATCGCTGGCTCCTCCTCGAGTCCGCGCTATATTACTCGCCTCCGGCGATCGCTGGAAGGCGCTGTCCCGCATGCACTACGAAGCCAAGATCGAGCCCCTCGACGGCAAGCTCCCCAAGGTGAGCTACCGCTGGGATCCCGAGACTGACATCCTCTCCGCCGTCTGCAAGGGCGCCCCGAAGACCACGGGGATGGACGGCACCGTGGATCTCGAGGGCAGTGACGGCTCCTTCGTCCTGCTCGACGTTGCCGGCGGCACGCTCAGGGGCCTCGATGTGGTCACGTGGCCGGACGATATCCGCACGGTGGATGCGCTCGCAGCCCCAACCGCATCGAAACAGGCGCGCGTTCTCTTCCCATCGCGCCGCTCCCAGCCGGCGGTGGCGGCCGTGGAAGTGGAGACGGCGCTGACGGTGGATAAGAACCCAGCGGAATCGGTGTTCCATATCCGGGTCGGCCGGACACGACCGGTGGACGTGGTCCGCATCGCGGACAGCCTGCTGGTGGAAGTGGACAAACAGTCCCGCCTGGCCGGGCTGTGGCTCCTGGACGTGCCGCCGTTCCCGAACGTCGAGGAGAACGCCTAGTGCTGGAGCAGGGGCTCCAGCGCTACGTCGAGGAGCTGTTCGCCGTCGAAGATGCCGTCCTGGCACGGGTCCGGGCGCGCCATACTGATGCCGGGCTGCCGAACATCCACATCTCCCCCGATGAAGGGAAGCTGCTGCACGTGCTGTTGCGCGCTGTGGCAGCGCGCACCGCACTGGAGATCGGCTCGCTCGCCGGATACAGCGGCATCTGGCTGGCGCGTGCGCTGCCACCGGATGGCCGTCTGACCACGATCGAAAAGGATCCGCGGCACGCCGCGCTCGCCCGCAGCGCCTACGCCGATGCCGGCCTCACGGGGCAAGTCCGGCTGCTCGAAGGGGACGCGCGGCAGGTGCTGTGCACCTTGACCCCGGGGTTCGACGTGGTGTTCGTCGACGCGGACAAGGAGCCGCTCGCCGAGTACTTCGAGTGGAGCGTCCGGCTGCTGCGCAGCGGCGGCCTGCTGTTGTGCGACAACGCGTTCTTCCACGGCGCGGTCGTCGACCAGAGCGATCACTCCGCCGCGGCGGAGGGGGTGCGGGCGTTCAACCAGCTGGCCGCGACCGACCCGCGGGTCGTGTCGGCCGTGGCCCCGATCCGCGACGGCGTCGTGATCGGGGTGAAGGTCGCCCCCCCCCCGTGAGCGGGCGGCGCGATTGGCTCGCCGGGCTATACGCCGGCGGGGTCACGCCGGCCTCCTTTCTCCCCGATGCCGGTGTGGGCCGTACGCCAGAGCCGGAGGAGATTCCAGGCAGCGGCGTCGAGCTGGTCGAGGACGGCGAGCTTCGGGTGCATCCGGTGACCCGCACCGACCCACCCGCGGGGCTGGCGTTCCTGGATGGGATTCAGCAGTGGAAGGTGATCGGGTACGACGGCGTGACGCCGATCGCGTTCGCCCACGTCGCGGCCGCCGTTCGCCGCGTGGGATCCGATCGGCGTTTGGTCACCGTGGCGGTGGGAAGCCGTGATCTCGTCCTGGCGCCGGAATCGGCGCTGACCGACGAACGCCGTCGCGCAATCGACGCCGCGGGTTTGGAGCCGGTGCCCGTGGCCGCGGATCCCGGACAACCCGCGGCGGCCATCGAGGCGCTGCGTCGCGCCGTGCACCACGAGCGGCAGTCGCTCGAGAAGACACTCGGCGAATCCGCCGCGCGACAACTTGGCGAGGACCAATGGCTGGTGGTGGATGGCCAGCTTTCGGTCTCGGCGACGTTGGCGCGCCATGCGCGAACCATCGGCGTGATCAAGAGCCACGGCGCCCAGTTTCTCGAGGGACGGCATCTGGAGCGGGCGCTCACCGTTTCGGCCGGACACCGCACCAGTGTGTTTCGCGTGCTGGGTGGACACGGCCGAACCGCCGTGAATTCCTGGTACCTGCGCCTCTGGCCCTGGGAGGGGCACGACTTGCACTACGGCCTGCTGCGGATCGAGACGCGGGCGCACGCGGACGCGATCGCGCGGGCGTCGTGGGTCGCCGGCTGGCTGGTCGCCTTGCGGGCGCCGCTGGCGGCTCCGGACGCGCGCGTCGATCGACTACTTTACCCGATACACGACGTGGAGACGTTTCTGCGGAGCCGCGCGCCGAGGGACCTCCTCGCTTCGTCGGCCAGCCGTCTCCCGCGCACCGGAACGTGATTCAGCGACCCGAGCAACGCCCCATCGGCCGCGTCGTCGCGACGGAGCAGAAGCCCGCCACGCCGCACCAGTTCCACTTCTGGACGGCGACCGAGACGAGTATCGGCATTGGGGCGATCGTCAAAGTCGAGGGGGCTGGGGATCAGGGGCCCGGGCGTGTCGTATACGGCGTGGTTACCGACGGCTTTGCCTACTCGGATCTCGTGACCCCGTTGCACGACGTGATCAGCGCCGAGGGGGATCCGGCGCGTGCTGGGGAGGCGCCCACCGCGCGCCAGGAGATCCGGCTGTGGACGGCGGCCGTGCTGCGGCAGATCCCCGAGGAGCCGCTGCAGCCCGTGCCGCTCGGGGCGGTGCACGTGGCGGGAGACGCCGACATCGCCCAGGCATTGCGGATGGACTCCTACCTGCACTCCGCCCAGCCCACGGCGATCCCGGTCGGCCTCTACACGTCGGGTGGGCTCGAGGCGCCGGTGTACCTCGACGCCGATTTCCTGCTCGGCCCCGAAGCCGCGCACCTGAACATTTCCGGGGTCTCGGGGCTCGCCACCAAGACGAGCGCCGTGGAGTTCCTGCTGGGGGGGATCTTCCAGCACTTTCCGGCACACCGCGGCCGAGTCGCCGCGGTGTGCTTCAATGTGAAGGGACCTGACCTGTTGTTCCTCGATCAGCCCGGGTCGCTCGAGGACGACGATCGACGGCGCTACGAACGGTTGGGCATGACGCCCCGCCCGTTCGAGCGGGTGCGCTACTTCGCGCCGTTCAAGGCCGATGGCGTCAACCTGAACACGCTGCGCACGCATCCCGACCTCGTGGGCGGCGTGGAGCCGCTCGTCTGGGGTCTCACCGAAGTGCTCGATTTCGCCGAAGTGTTGCTCAACCGGGACGATATCGACGCCAAAGCGGACGCCTTCATTGATTTCCTGGCGGACCGGGTGGTGCGGCGCGACTTCGACGACGGATTCAGCGGGTCGCACCACGTGGAGACGTTCGCCGACCTGGAGCGACTGTTCCGGTCCATCTTCGACGGACTCGAGAACTCCGCCCGCGGCGACATCTGGCGCACCCACCACATCGCCACCATCCGGAAGGTGCGCAACCGGCTGGGGAACGTCTCGACCCGGTGCAAGGGGCTCGTGACCGACGACGGCCCGGCGAGCGACCTGCCGTGGGGCCGCTTCGAGGACCGGTCGGTGATCGTCATCGACCTCGCCAACGTCGATCCGTTGGGACAGGACCTCGTGTTCGCGCGCGTCGTCTCGAAGCTGCGGGAGCACCTGGAGCGGCGCGACCTGGGCGTCGACGCGGTCGTGGTGTTCGTGGACGAGCTCAACAAGTACGCGCCGGCGGACGGCCCGGACACCTACGTCAAAAAGATGCTGCTCGACATCTCGGAGCGCGGCCGCTACCTCGGGCTGGTGTTGTTTGGCGCCGAGCAATTTCGCTCGCAGGTGCACCGCCGCGTCGTCGGCAACGCCGGCACCCAAGTGTTCGGCCGCATGGACGCCGACGAGCTGGCGACGCCGGGATATCAGGTGCTCTCGCCCGCGACCAAGATCAAGCTCGCCACGCTGCCGGTCGGAGAGCTGATGGTGCGCCACCCGCATTTCACGCAGCCGATTTTCGTCCGGTTCCCGCGACCGCCGGTGCTGCGCGGCCGGGAGGGCGTGGAGCGCTTCCCGCCGGCTGCCGACCGGCCGTTCGAGGAGGCGGTGGCGCTCCAGCTCGCCCGGCTCGACCCCCGGGTCCGATCGAACCAGGTCAAGGACCTGATCGCGGGACGCGAGGAGCAGGACGTGCGTCGCGCGCTGGGGGCGGTGCGTCGCGAGCGCCCGTCCGATGTGCTCGCCGCGTTCCGGAAGCGCCTGGGCGGCCGCGTCGTAGCCGATGCCGTGCGCGGCTCGGCGCCCGTGGCGCCACTCAACCCCATCGCCGAAGAGCCCTACTGATGCGTGCTGCCACGTTGCTGTGCGTCGTCGTCGCCGTGATGGGTTGCCAGGCCGAAGAGAGACCGGCGTCGACCGTTCCCATCACCACGAAGATCCTGCTGCGCTATCACCCGCCCGCGGGCGCGAGCTACGCCTATGTGCTCGACCAGACGTCCCGCATCGCTCCCGACACCTTCGCCACGGACACGGGGAATCAGAACACGCTCCACCTCGCCCTACGGCAGACGATCGGCGCGGCCGTATCCGGAGACAGCGTAGCGGTGACGGCCACCCTCGACTCGGGCGTCGTGTCGAGTCCGATGCTGTCGCCCGCGGCCGCCCAGGACGCCGCCCAGCGCCTGCGGGGCGTGCACCTGACGGCTGTCTTCGACGATCGGCAACGCCTTATCCATGATGACTGGTCGGGAGTGCGACGGTTTCCGGGCATCGTTGGGGACCAGCTCCAGCTCGTGTTTCGCGCCGCGGCGCTGGCGCTTCCCGACGACCCCGTGGGAACCGGTGACTCGTGGACCAACACGGTCGTGCTGCCGTTCGGCCAGGTCGCCGGCGGGGCGCCGCTCATCGCCAAAACGAAGGTCCGGGTGCGCGAGCTCAGCGTGCGCGCGGGCGACACGATCGCACGACTCGGCGTGGAAACCGGCGTGCCCGACCGTCCGCTGCGGTTCACCTTCGGGGGCCAAGCGATCACGGTGGCGCTGTCGGGGACGATCACCGGCGAGCAGGTCTTCTCGCTCACGCGCGGCGCGATCGTGGACGCGAACCTGGGCGGCACGATGCTTGTGCGGGTCACGGGGGGCATGTTCGGGCCGCGCGGCATGACGATGCGGGTGGACCAGCAGGGGGCCCTGCGCCTGGTCCCGCCGTGAGCCGCTCGCTGAAGATCGCCCACCTCGCCGACCTGCACTTGGGCTTCCGCCAGTTCGACCGGCAGACGCCCAAAGGTGGGAACCAGCGCGAGGCCGATGTGGCGCAGGCGTTTTCCCGCGCGGTCGACGACCTGCTCGAGCAGCGACCCCACCTGATGGTGATAGCGGGCGACATTTTTCACTCCGTTCGGCCCACCAATCCCGCGATCCTGTTCCTGTTCCAGCAGCTGCAGCGGCTGCGCGTGGGGCTTCCGGATACGCCGCTCGTGCTCGTGGCGGGCGACCACGATACGCCGCGCACCAGCGAGACCGGCAGCATCCTCAAGCTGTACGAGGCGGTGGGCGCGGAAGTGGTGATCGACGCACCGCGGCGGCTGACGTTCTCGAAACTCGACTGCGCGGTGCTCGCCGTGCCGCATCAGGCGCTCATGAGTCCCGAGCGACCCGCGCTGCGCCCCGAGCGTGGTGGACCCACCATCAACGTCCTGGTCACCCACGGTCAGTTCTCGTCGCTGGGCGAGGGGCGCGGCACCATGGACTTCGGCGGCGCCCCGTTGTCGCTCGAGGATCTTGCTCCGCCGGCTTGGGACTACATCGCGCTGGGGCATTACCACGTCACGCACGCCGTGGCGGACAACGCGCGCTATGCCGGCAGCCTCGAGTATCTGCCGCCCAATCCGTGGGGGCAGCTGCAGGATCAGGCGGAGCGGGGCGTGAAGGGGAAAGGGTACCTGCTGGTGGAGCTGCCGGGGCTGCGAGTGACCGAGCGCTACGTGGCCCCGGCGCGACAGCACGTCGAGCTGGAGCCGATCCGCGCCGCTGGACTTACCGCGAAACAGATCGACGAGCAGATCGCCGCGGCCGTGAAGCAGTCGAAGCCGGCGATCGACCACAACGTAGCGCGGCTGTTGGTCTGGGATGTGGCCCGGGCGACGGCGCACGATCTCGATCACCAGGCGATCCGCGGCTACAAGGCGCGCGCGCTCCATTTTCAGCTCGACATCCGGCGGCCCGAGGAGCGCTACCGGGTGGGGCTCGGCGCACCGGCGCGACGGCAGACGCTACCCGAGACGGTGAAGGACTTCCTGTCCCGCCGCCTGCTCGATGCCGACGTGCCGCGCGACGAGTTCGTGCGCACCGGCGTCGAGTATGTGGAGCAGGCCGGAGCCGCGGACGGGGACGGAGCCGCCTGATGGAGCTGCGGCGCCTGCGGCTCGAGAACTTCCGCCAGTTCGCCCAGACCGAGATTGAATTCGGGCAGGGGATCACGGGCATCATCGGACCGAACGGCGCCGGCAAGACGACGCTGCTCGAAGCGATCGCCTGGGCGATCTACGGGGTGCCGGCGGTGCGCGGCGACAAGGAATCGATCCGGCGCCACGGCGCCCCGGGGCGCTCGCGCGTGGCGGTAACGGTGGAATTCCGGCTTGGGGTGCACGAATTCGGCGTCGACCGCACGCTGTACGGCGCCGAGCTGCGCCAGGACGGGCAGGTGGTCGCCAACTCGCTCAAGGCCGTCTCGGAGAAGCTGGAGCGGGTGCTGGGGATGTCGCACGCCGAGTTCTTCAACACCTACTTCACTGGCCAGAAAGAGCTGGCGGTGATGGCGGCGCTGGGCAAATCGGAGCGGGCGGCGTTCCTGTCACGCGTCCTCGGCTACGAGCGGCTCGAGCTGGCCCAGCAACGCGTGCGGGAGCGCCGCAGCACCATCGCGGCCGAGCTGAAAGGGCTCGAGGCGGGACTCCCCGATAAGGGGCAGCTCGAGTCCGAGCGAGCGCAGGCGCAGGCACGGCTGACCGGGGCCCGGAGCACGGCCGCCGCGGCGCGCGCCGCGCAGCGATCCGCGGAGGCGGCGCTCGCCAAGGAGCAGCCCCGGTGGAAGGAATGGGAAGAGCGGCGCGATCGCATCCGCTCGCTGGAGGGCGAGCGGGCGATGGCGCAGCAGGCGGTGGAAGGGGCGCGGCAGGAGTTCAACCGGCTCGACAAGGAGCTGGCGGAAGCCCGGTTGGCGGGTCGCGAGCTGGAACGCCTCTCTGGAGAGCTGCGGCCGCTCAAGTCGTTGAAAGCCGAGCTGTCCAAGCTCGAGCGCGAGCAACGGGAGGACGCGGCGCGTCAGGCTGACCTGGCGCAACAGGCCGAGCTGACGCGGGCGCGCGAGGCCATCGACAAGCGGATCGGGGAGCTCGAGACGACAACGGCCGCCCACGAGCGGGCCGATCGCGAAGCGCGGGATCTCGGGGAGCGCTTGGCGCTGGCGGAGCAGGACGTCGAGCAGCAGCGCGCCGAGTGGGTGCGGGAGCGGGAAGCCGCGGCCACGCGGCGCAGCGAGCTGCTGAAGCAGTACGAGGAAGTGAAGCACCATCGGGACGACATCGAGCGTCTCGGACCGGAAGGCAAATGTCCCACCTGCGGCCGCCCGCTCGGCGTGGAGCACGCCGTAGTGTTGCAGGAGCTGGAAGCCCAGCTGATCGCGATCGTGGATGACGGCAAGTGGCTGCGGCAGCGCGTCGAGCAGCTGGCCGAGCCCCCGGAGGTGGTCCGGGCGGTCGAGCACGCGCGGGATGCCGTGAGCGATCAGGCGCGCCAGGCCAGCGAACGGGCGGGAGCGCTGCGGGCGCAGGCCGAAGAACGCGTACGCGTGAGTGCGCAGCGGACCTCGGCCGTCAACCGCGCCGCCCTGCTCGAGGCGAAGATCGCCGCGCGGGCCACGGGCTACGACCCGGCGCGCCACGATGCGGTCCGGGCCGAGTTGACGCGGCTCGAGCCGGTGGAGCGGGAGGCGACGCTGTTGGAGGGGCGGGCGCGGCTGGCGCAGACGCTTGTGAAGGAGGCCGTGCAGGCGGAGCAGGAGTTGTCGCGGCGCGAACAACGCGGCAAGCAGCTGGCAGAGGCGATCAAAGCCGACGGCTTTTCGGAGGAGAAATTTCTGGCCGCCAAGGGCCGATTCGAGCGCGCGACCGGCGTGCTGCGGGAGGCGGAGCTAGCGGCGGTGGAAGCGGGCGGCGCGTTGACGCGGGCCGAAGAGGTGGTGGCCGAAGCCGAGCGGCGGCTGGCGGAACGGGCGGCGCGCGAGCGTCAGATCGAGGAGATGAAAGCGCGCCGGCGCCTGCACGACGAGCTGGATCGGGCCTTCTCGGAGCTGCGCGCCGAGCTCAATGCGGCCATGCGCCCCGAGATCGCCGAGCTCGCCTCGAGCTTCCTCGCCGACCTGACCGACGGGCGCTACGATACGGTGGATCTGACTGAGGATTACATGCTGACGATCGTCGATGACGGCGTACCGAAGCCGGTCATCTCGGGCGGCGAAGAGGACGTCGCGAATCTCGTGCTGCGCCTGGCGATCTCGCAGATGATCGCAGAGCGCGCGGGACAGCCGTTGTCGTTGCTCGTGCTGGATGAGGTGTTCGGCTCGCTCGATGAGTCGCGCCGGCAGCACGTCCTGACGCTGCTGCGGCGCCTGGGGGATCGCTTCCCGCAGGTCATCCTGATCACCCATATCGATCAGATTCGTGAGGGCCTGGACCGCGTGCTGCGCGTGGAGTACGATGCCGCGCGCGGCGTGAGCATGGTGCGCGACGAGACGGCGACCCTGGGGGGAGGAGGCCTCGATGCGGGCGTGGCTGCCTGAGCGACGGGTAGAGGGCCCGCTGCCCGCGACCGAGCGCGACATCGAAGCCTTGAATCACCTCTTCGCCGAGGCGTTCACCGACCGTTACCGGCGCGACGGGCTGGTGGGCGTCCGCGTCCCGCCGCTCAATCCGCGCGTCTGGAGCTACGCGCTCCGGGACGCCGAGTCTGGGGCGATGCTGTGGCGCGACGAGGACGGACGGCTCGTCGCCTTCAACGTCGCACACCGCTGCGGCTGCGAAGGTTGGATGGGACCGTTGGCGGTGCGGGTGGACCGGCAGGGGTCGGGGATCGGCAAGACGATCGTGCGCGCGGCCACGGATTGGCTGCTGGACCGCGGCGTCACCACGCTCGGGCTCGAGACCATGCCGCGCACGGTCGAGAACATCGGTTTCTACGCGCACCTGGGATTCGTGCCGGGGCACCTCACGGTCACGATGACGCGCGAGCTGGCCGTGCGGCGCCGCGGCGGGGCCGTGCCGGCGTTGCTGTCCCGATCGACCCCGGCGGCGAGTGGGGACACCGTGGCGGCGATCCGCGGGCTCAGCGACGCTCTGGCCCCGGGCTACGACTTCACGCGCGAGGTCCTGCTCACTGCGGCGCTGGGTCTCGGCGACACGGCGCTCGTGTCGGGTCCGCATGGGCTCGACGCGATGGCGTTGTGGCACTCGGCGTCACTCGCCGCCGAGCGCACCTCGGACGAGCTGCGGGTTCTGAAGCTCGCCGCCCGGGACACGGCGGCGTTCGAGTCCGTGCTCACGGCGATCGAAGCCAGCGCGACCCATGCCGGGCTGCGCCGCGTGGCGATCCGCTGTCAGAGCCGGTTCGACCAGGCGTTCCGCGCGCTGATCGCCCGGGGCTACCAGGTACGCTGGACCGATCTCCGGATGCATCTCGACGGCTACGCCGAGCGCCCGGTGAGCGAAGGTGTGCTGTTCTCGAATTGGGAGATTTGATCGACACGCAATGACCACCGGCCTCATCATCTTCGCCGCGACCTACCTGCTGATCGCGGTCCAACGCCTCCCCTTCATTCACCTCAACCGCCCCGCAGCGAGCCTGCTTGGCGCCGTGGCCATGGTCGCGTTCGGCGTGATCAACCTGCGGCAAGCCTACGCGGCGATCGATCTCGACGTGCTCGTGTTCCTGCTCGGGCTGATGCTCATCGTCGGATATCTCGAAGTGGGCAAGTTCTTCGAGTGGGCCGCCGGCTGGGTGTTGCGGCACGCCCGCACGCCGCCTCGACTCCTCGCCGGCGTGGTCCTCGGCGGCGGGCTGCTCTCGGCGCTGTTCGTCAACGACACGATCTGCCTGGTCATGACACCGGTCTTGCTCGCCGCCCTGGCGCCGATCCGCGTGCGCCCGACGCCTTACCTGCTTGGGCTCGCGATGGGCGCGAACGTCGGCTCGGTGCTGACGGTGACCGGGAATCCCCAGAACATGCTCGTCGGCGTCTGGAGCGGGGCGACGTTCGGAGGATTCGCACTGCACATGCTGCCCGTGGCGGTGGGCGGGCTCGCGATCACCTACGGCATGCTGCGTCTGGCGTTCCGCGCCGAGCTGGCCGAGCCCTTTCCTGATCTCCCGGCCGACGTGGCCGTGCCGCTCGATCGGCCGCTGGTGGTCAAGGGACTCGCAGTGTTCGGAGTGGCCGTCGTCGGCTGGTTGGCGGGCGGCTCGCTGCCCGGTGTGGCGATCACGGCTGGGGCGGTGATGGTGCTTCTCGCGCGGCGGGATCCGGCGTACGCAATCGAGCGGGTGAATTGGGACCTGATGTTGCTGTTCGCTTCGCTGTTCGTGGTCCAGCGGGGGCTCGTGGCGACCGGTGCGGTCGCGTGGATCGATCGCCGAGCGCTCCTCCTGGCGCTGGGCTCTTCTCCCTGGATCGACGCGGCGTTCATCAGCGGGGTCATGGTGACGCTTTCGAACCTGATCTCCAATGTCCCCGCGGTGGTCCTGTGGCGCCACACGGTGGGTGGCCTGCCCGATCCGGCGTTCGTGTGGCGCGTCATCGCGATGAGCGCCGCCTTCGCCGGGAATCTGTTGCTCATCGGGTCCGTGGCGAACCTGATCGTCGCGGAGAAGGCACAGGCGCGTGGCGTGCGGATCGGGTTCTGGGAGTACGCGCGGGTCGGTGTGCCGGTGACCCTGTTGACGGTGGTGTGGGGGATCGTGGTCCTCGTTGTGCTGCACCGGTAGACCGTCAGGGCGGCCGGATCTCGCGTATCAACCGCTCGAGTCGCGGGCTTGGCTGCAAACCGACCAGCCCTCGGATGTTGTACCACAAGGACGCCCCGCGAGGCTGCGTCCGCTCGAGCGCATCGAGCCCTGCAGCAGTGTCGCCGACCGCCACCAGCGCGTTGGCGAGGGCGGTGCTTTCGAAAACGGAGGGCCTTTCGGAGTTCTTGATCGCCGCGCGAAGCCGCTCGATCCGGGCGCGAGCGGACGCCGTGTCATGGACTGCTGCGTCCACAACGGCGAGCAGGGCCTCCGCGTATTCCCGGCTTCCCAGCCGGATGGCCGCTTCCCCGTCACGGCGCGCGCCGGCGGTGTCTCCCAGGAGGAAGCTGGCGTAGCCCCTCTGCTCGTAGCCGAGGAAGGACGTTGGATCGATGGCCACCACGCTGTCCGCCCAGCGCAGCGACGCAGCGAGGCGTCGGTTTATCCACTCGATGTAGGACAGTTCATACAGCGTGATGGGGCGCTGCGGCTCGATGGCCAACGCCTGCAGTAGCACGGCGATCGCGACGGAGTCCCGACCCAGAATCGCCAGGGTCGACCCGTACTGGTGGAGCGCCTCTGCATTGAAACGGTCGAGCGCGACCGCCCGTTCGTAGGCCGTCAGCGCACCGGTGAGGGTGCGGGGGTATTGCGCCGTCCGGAGGTAGCCGAGCGCCATCCAGACATCGGACACGGTCGAGTCTCGCGCCAGTCCCGCCGCGACGGCAGCGAGGCCGCGCGCGAGCAGGCTGTCCGCGGGGACACCTGGATACTCCCAACCCCACTGCAGGAACAGCGCGTACGCGTAGGCAATGCGCCCCAGCGCCCGGCTGAAGGCGGGGTCGAATCGCAACGCGGCGCGGTATTCCTCGATCGCTCTCGCCGCGGACGTGGCCGTCCGGTCCGCGACGAGGTGGTTGCCGCGCAGGTAGTGCTCGTAGGCTTCAGGGCTTCCGGTTGGGCGGGCGGCAAGGTGGGCCCGCTCCCCCGGGGTGAGCCGCCCGGCGATGCCGGTCGCGATCTGCTGTGCGATCTCCTCCTGCAACGCGAGCAGATCACTCGCCGCGCGATCATAGTCCGCGCTCCACACCCGGAATCCGTCGCCCGCGCTGAGCAAGCGGGCCGAGACGCGGACGCGCGCACCCGCGCGGCGCACGCTGCCCTCGACCAGAAAGCGCACTCGCAGGATGCGCCCCAACCGGCAATCCGGCCATCCGCCCATCCGCCGCTTCTCATCGCGGCCGCGTCTCTTCGACCAACCGCTGAAACCTCGGCTGATCGCGGATCGCGTCGAACGACCGGTCGCGCAACGCCCACCCCAGCCAGATGCCACGCGGGCGGACGCTCTCCAACACGGTCAGGGCGCGCTCCCGTTCGCCCGCTACAGCGAAGGCTCCTCCGGCGAGGAAGCCCTCGTTGAAGTCCGGATGCGCTGGGTCGGCGAACTGGCTCGCGAGCCGTTCCGCGCGCGCCCGGGCCGCAGCCGAGTCGCCCGCCTGCGCCTCCAGCGCCGCGAGCACCCCCTCGGTGTCCCAGGGATAGTCGGCCGGCCGGAGCCGTACCGCCGTCTCGGCATCGGTTCGTGCCGCCGACACCTCACCACGCCACAGATGCACCCAGCCACGCATCGCGTACGCGAAGTACGCGCCCGGGTCCACCGTGATGGCGCTATCGATCATGTGCAGGGCATCATCAAACCGGCTGGCATTGGCGAACATTTGTGAGAGCAGCAACAGCGTGATCGCGCGTGTCGGCTCGAGGTCCAGTGCACGGTGGAATTGCTCCAGGGCCTCAGCATCCTTCCCGACCAACATCAAAACGGCCGCGTACCGGTGGGCGATCTCCGCATTCCGAGGATCAAGCGTCGTCGCGCGCTGCAGTGCGGCGAGCGCTCCGGCGAACGTCGCGGGATTCCGATAGGAGAGCAGCAGGCCGCGTGCCGCCCAGGCGTCCGCGGACAGGGAGTCGAGCGCGAGCGCACGGTCGGCCGCGGCGAAGCCGCGCGCAAGCAAGCTGTCGGCGGTGAGGCCGGGGTAGGGCCAGGTCCAGTCGATAAACAGCGAGTAGGCGATTCCGATACTCGCGTAGGCGCCCGCAAACGACGGATCGAGCCGCACCGCAGACTCGTATGCCTCGACCCCCCTCCGGGCATCGAGCGGTGTGCGCCGGGAGAGCAGGTAGTTGCCCCGGAGGTAGTGGTCGTAGGCTGCGGTGCTCAGGGTGGGGCGCTCGCGCAGGGTGCGCCGCTCACTGGACGCGAGGTGTCCGCCAACGGCCGCGGCGATCGCTTGCGCGATGTCGATCTCGACGGCCATCACGTCTCCATCGGTACGCTGGAACACGTCACCCCACGCGCGCACACCGCTCGCGGCGCGGGTCAGCTCGGCGGTGACCCGCAGCCGGCCGCCGGAGCGACGCACACTGCCGCTCACCAGGTTGGCGACGCCGAGCGTGCGGCCCAGCACGGCGGGATCGTCGAGCGATCGACCGCGGAAGCGCTGGACGGCGGCGCGCGATTTCACCTGCAGCTGCTCCACCTGGCCGAGGCGGGCGATCAGCTCTTCGGTGAGGCCATCGGCGAGGTAGAGGTCGGCGGTGTCGCGGGAGAGGTTGTCGAAGTAGAGGACGGCGACGGAGTTCTGCGGGATCCCCGTGCTGGCGCGCGGGGTCAGTGGGCGGCATGGCGGTGGCGAGCCGTCGGGGCACTGGGCGGAGAGGCGGGTTGCGGGCCCGATGGTAAGAGCGATCGTCAGAACGACCTGCCAGCCGTCCATCGCTACGGCGCCGCGACGGTCCGCTTCTGCTCGAGTGAGCGATCCGCCGATCCGGTCACGAAGATCGCCGGCGAGAGGCCAAGCACCTCGAAGCCGTGCTTGGTTCCGGACGGCAGGTCGAGACGGTCACCCGGTCCCAGCTCGACGACTCGGTCGCCGATGTGGACCCGCAGAAACCCGTCCAGCACCCAGCGCGCTTCGGGGAAGGGGTGCTCGTGCTGCGGCACGCTCGTCCCCGGCACCTCCGACGACCAGGCCGTCACCAGGCCTTCGTTTTGCAGCGCCGTGCGCAGCGTAGACAATTGCAAGGGGCCCATCGCGGGGTCCCAGTGACGGAGAATGGTCATGGGGTCAACCTACGCCCTGGCGCGTTCGTCCGCCATAGAAATGCCGCGACTACGAAACGAACCTCGGGGCCCCCACGAGGATGCGTCGCGCGAACAGCAGCACCGCCCCGACGTACAAGAGGTGCACCCATCCGCTGGGCACCTGCGCCACAAACACGAGTGCGATCCAGCCAACCACCATCGCGACAGCGGCTAACAGTGACACATTCATCGACAGGCGCTCCGTTCCGTGACGCGAGTCACGCGACGCTTTTCTTCACGGTTTTCCTCGACGCCTTCTCTTGACGATTCTGCCCGACGCAGTAATGTAGTCTTGGGGGACGGAGAGCCTAATTGTTGAGCCAACAGCTCGATCGTGGACCCAGATACTGAGACCGATGTCATGCCCCCGCGAGGGGGAAGACAGACGCCCCGGTGAGGGACCAGTCATTGCTTTCGGGCTTCAACAATCCTCTCCGTTCTCAGTTGTCACCGGTCGGCCGGTGCCGCGCAAGCGGTGCCGGCCGATCGTCCGCTTAGGCGCGTACCGTCTCCAGGAAATACCGCCAGGCGAGGAACTTCTTTTTTCCCAAGGCATACAGCATCACCAGGATCACGATCCACACGCCATATACCAGCGTGATCTCCTCGCGCCAGTGCGGCACCAGGAACTGAGCCAGCCACAGCACGAAGAGCACCCCGGCGTCGAGCCAGTCGAACTCCATGTTGGCCAGCAGCAGGACGCCGAGCACCGTCTGCAACAGGGTCAACACGATCTCGACCCGCTGCGCGCCGTCGAAATGGAAGTCGGCCCACGCGCCGTAGTGGTGCAGATGCGAGTATCCGTACACGAGCGGGATCATCGCGGCGAGCACGGTCCACTGGTTGATGTTGCTCGACACGATGTTCATCAGCGCCATGGGCGCGTGGGTCACCCGGCGGGCCCAGTTGAACGTGGACACGAATTCCGGGAACTCCGACAGGAACGGCGCCACCCACTGCACCAGGAAGAACTGACCGATCCCCAGGATTGCCGCGACGGCGAGCATCGACTCGAGGAAGGGATGCGCCGTGACGAAGAGCAAGGTGCCCCCGACGGCGAACAACCCGCCGATCGCGGCCTTTTGCCGCCATCCGCGCTGGCGGTAGGCCCATTGCGAGACGCGCGGCGCCTCGGAAAGGTCTTCCTCTTCCTTGGGCGGGTTGCGCATCAGCACCCACAGATAGATCGCGTACAACGCGATGAGCACCACCGCGTCCATCCACCCGATCCACTGCTTCCACAGGATCACGAGGAAATAGAGCAACGGCGGCACCAGTCCCACGACCTCGACGGCGTGCTCCCGCTCCAGGGTGATGGGCGGCAGCCGTTGTTTCGCCCGTCGCCGGCCGGCCAGGACGAACACGAAGTAAATCATCGGCCAGCCGAGGCCGAGCAGCAGCCGGATCGCTCCGGTGAGGTTGGCGATGGCGAGATGGCTGCGCTCCGGATCCTTGCCGGCCTCCCACGCGATCACCGCCTCGACGGCGAACTCCGGGAGGGTCTGGAGCCAGGCGAGGATCGCGAGCGCGAGTCCCTGGGACATCAGGAACTGCGCGGCTTCCGCGCCCCAGGCCACGAGGAACGCCGAGGCGAGGATGCTCGGGAAGGTCCACACGGCAGACAGCGCCGAGCCTCCCGCCTGAGCGAGCGCGGCGAGTAGCTTTAGCAGTCGCATCGTGCGCCGAAGATACGTCTCGTGCGGGAGTTGCTACAAGCCATGCCGCGCTGCGTCGTGACCCGTCGCCTCCACTTCAACGCCGCCCACCGGCTCTGGAATCCGGCCTTTTCGGATGCCGAGAACCAGCGTGTGTTCGGCGTGTGCAACAACCCGAACTACCACGGGCACAACTACAACCTGGACGTCTCGGTCGCGGGGGAGATCGACCCCGCCACCGGGTTCGTGCTCGACATCAACCGGCTCAAGGGGATCGTCGAAGCGAGCGTGGTGCGCCATCTCGACCACAAGAACCTGAACCTCGACGTGCCCTGGTTCCGGGACCTGAATCCCACGGCCGAGAACATCGCGGTGGTGTGCTGGAGCCTCCTGGCGCCGGCCGTCGCCCCCGCCGTGCTGGTGCGCATCCGGTTGTGGGAGACGGAGCGCAACTACGTCGACTACGAGGGGAGCTGACGATGGGACGCGATGAGATCCGCTCGGCCAGCCGGCACAGCTTTCACGAAGGGCGCGACGCCCCGGGGGCGGACGGCGACAACGGGGCGTTCGAGCGGCTGGTGCGTGAGATGCTCGAGCTCCTGGGGGAAGACCCGGAGCGCGCCGGCTTGAAGGCCACGCCGGCGCGGGTGGCGGCCTCGATGCAGTGGCTCACGCGCGGCTACGGCATGTCGGTGGAGGACGTGATCGGCGACGCGGTGTTCGAAGAGAAGCACGAGAACATGATTCTGGTGCGGGACATCGAGATCTACTCGCTGTGCGAGCACCACCTGCTGCCGTTTTTCGGCCGCGCCCACGTCGCCTATCTGCCCGACGGCTGCATCGTGGGGCTCTCGAAGATCCCGCGGGTCGTCGAGGTCTTCGCGCGCCGGCTGCAGGTGCAGGAACGGCTCACCGACCAGATCGCCGACGCCCTGTGCCGGGTGCTGAAACCGCTCGGCGTCGGCGTGGTGATCGAGGCGTACCACCTGTGCATGATGATGCGCGGGGTCGAGAAACAGAACTCGAAGACCATCACCTCGGCGCTACGCGGCACGTTCCGTTCCGACGCGCGCACCCGCGACGAGTTCCTGCGGCTGGCCCACGGCGGTACCGGGTTGTTGTGACCGGCCCCGCGCCGCTCGCCGGCAAGGTCGCGCTCGTCACCGGCGCCTCGCGCGGCATCGGGCTCGCCGTGGCGGACGAGCTGCGCGCCGCGGGCGCCCATGTCGTGCGGCTGGCCCGCTCGCTCACCGACGGCGCGGGCGAGCGGGAGACCACGCTGCGGTGTGACGTGACGCGTCCCGACGACGTGAACCGGGTGCTCGAGCGGGTGCAGGCCGAAGCCGGCGTGCCCGACATCGTCGTGAGCAGCACCGGCGTGTTCTACGTGAAGCCGTTCGCCGAGACGACGCCAGCCGAGTTCATGGAGACGATCAGTGTCAACCTCACCGGCCCCTTCCTGATCGCGCGCGCGCTGCTCCCCAAGCTCGTGCAACGGGGCAGCGGCCACATCCTGACGATCGGATCGTCGAGCGATCACATCCCCTACGCCGGCAACTCCGCCTACGTGTCCAGCAAGTACGGCCTGCGCGGGATGCACGAGGTGATGGCGGTGGAGCTGGCGAATACCGGCGTGCGCACCACGCTCGTCTCCCCGGGGGCGGTGGACACCGACATGTGGAACGCGATCGATCCCGATACGAAGCCCGGGTTTCGCAAGCGCAAGGACATGATGCGTGCCGAGGATGTGGCGGAGGCGGTGCTGTTCGCGGTGACGCGGCCGGCGCGGATGACCGTCACGGAGATCCGGCTGGCGCCAAGCAGGCGATGAGGGACGCCATCGGTCATTAGCGGTGCGCCGCCAGGCGAGTATGTTTTGGGGTCGACTACCGACGACCGAGTACTGCCTCTATGCACATCGAGCTGACCGAGATGCTGCGCTGTCCCGAGGAGCACCGCGAGGAGTTCCTCGTGCTCTCGACCAGCGAGATGAACGGTCGCATGGTGTGGATCGGGCTCGTCGGCTGCCCCGTGTGCCATCGCAACTTCGAGATCATCGACGGCATCGTGGACTTCAGCGAGATCGTCACCGGGGAGCGGCTGCTGCGCGCTGTGCGGCGCACCCCAGCGCCGGAATCACCCGTGGTGCTCGATCCCCAATCGCTCCAAGCGCTGCTCGAGTTGACCGGCCCGGGCGGCTACATCGTCCTCCTGGGCTCGGCCGTGCGGCTCGCCGAAGGGCTGGCCGGTCTCATGGGTGGCGTGCACTTCGTGGGGATCAATGCCCCACCGGACGTTGAAGAGCTGCCGGTGCTGACGCTGCTCCAAACCGACCACGTGATTCCCCTGCGCCAGGCGATGGCGCGCGGCGTGGTCGTGGGCGCGGAGCTGGCGCAGACCCCGTGGGTGGCGGAAGGCGTGCGGGTACTGCTGCGCGGGCGGCGACTCGTGATCGAAGACGAGCAGGCCGCGCCGGCGGGGCTCAAGAAGCTCGCGTCAGGTCAGGGCGTGTGGGTGGGGGAAAAGCAGTAAGTCAATCCTCGTTCGCGGTCGACTTGTCGGCTTCGCTGTAGGCCGCATCGATCACCGACTGGTAGTTCTTCTCCACCACCCGGCGCTTCACCTTCATCGTCGGCGTCAGCTCGCCCGATTCGATCGTGAAGTCCTGCTCCAGGAGCACCACCTTCTTTGGCATCTCGAACCGGGCGAGGTCGGTGAGCATGCCCAGCGCCTCGGTCTCCAGCTTCGCCCTCACGGCGGGCAGGGCAATCAGCTCGCGCCGTGATGCAAAGGCGAGACTCTCACGCTTCGCCCACGGCGCCAGCGCCTCGAAGTTCGGCACCACCAGGAGCAGGGAGAACCTGCGCTTGTCGCCCAGCAACACGGCGTTGCCGATGAACTTGTTGAGCTTGACCTGGTTTTCGATCGGCTGCGGCGCGATGTACTTGCCGCCGGCCGTCTTGATCAGATCCTTCTTGCGGTCGGTGATCTTGAGGTACCCGTCCGCGTCCAGCTCGCCGATGTCCCCAGTGTGGAACCACCCCTCGGCATCGATCGCTTCGGCTGTCGCTTCGGGCTTGTTGTAGTACCCCCGCATGACGTTGGGCCCTTTGGCCAGGACCTCGCCGTCGGAGGCGATCTTCAACTGCACGCCCGGCACCACCGGGCCCACCGATCCGATCTTCGGCCGGGTGAGGGGGTTGAGGGTGAGCACCGGCGACGTCTCGGTCAGCCCGTACCCCTCGAGCACCGGCAGTCCGGCGCTGAAGAAGAATTTCGCGATCTCGGGGGACAGCGGGGCGCTTCCCGATATGAAGAAGCGGATGCGGCCGCCGGTGCGGCCGCGCAGCTTCGAGAATACGAGCCGGTCGGCGATCTTGTGCTTCAACGCGAGCCCGGCGGGGATCGGCCGCCGATCGAGCTTGAGCGTCGCCCAGTCGTCCCCGGCCTGTTTCGCCCAGAAGAAAATCTTCCGCTTCAGCGCGCTGCCCGAGAGCGCGTTCTCGAGCACGCGCGCATACACTTTCTCGTACAGCCGCGGGACGGACAGCACGACCGTCGGGCGGACTTCCTGGAGGTTGGCCCCGACTTTGTCGAACGACTCGGCGTAATTGATGATGACACCCGCGTGCATCAGGGTGTAGTCCACCATCCGCTCGTACACGTGCGACAACGGCAACATCGCGAGGCACTCATCTGCGTCGGTGAGCGCCATCACCTGCAGGGCCGCCTGCACGTTGGACCAGATGTTGTAGTGAGTCAGGATCACCCCTTTGGGGTCGCCCGTCGTCCCTGACGTGTAGATCAGCGTGGCGATCGCGTCGGGGGATACGGCGAGCGCCTCTTCCCGCACGCGCGGGTACTTCGCCGCGGCGGCCTGCCCCTTTGCCTCCAGCTCGTCGAAGGTGAGCACGCCGGCCCGTTTGCCGCTCGCCTCGAACGTGATGATGTGCCGGAGGCTGGGGAGGCGATCCTTGACCTCGAACACCTTCGCGACCTGCTCCGCGGAGGAGCAAAAGACGCCGACCGCTCCGGAGTCCTTGAGGATGTACTCGGTCTGTTTGGCCGTGAGGGTGGGATAGATCGGGACGTCGGCCGCCTGGGCGCAGAGGCACGCGTAGTCGGCGATGGCCCACTCGGGGCGCGTTTCCGCCAGGATCGATACCCGGTCGCCGGGCTTGATCCCCAGCTCGCGCAGGCCGGCCGTCAGCGCCACGACGCGGCGCGCCAGCTCTTTGTGCGTGATGGCGTGCCAGGTTCCATTGATCTTGGAGCGCAGCGCCGCCGGACGGCGGTCGGCGTGCCGGTCGACGCTCGTGAAAAACAGCTCGGTGAGGGTGCCTTTTTTCATGGCACAAACTCCACCACAAAGGTGACGGGAGATCCGGTCACGGGCGTGCCGTCCGCATGGCGCGCGGCGGCGGTGACGGCCACCGTACCGGGACGAGTGATGCCGCTCGTGGCCCGCACCTGGAAGACCGCAAGCCCGCCGCTGTTGGTGCGCACGGTGTCCCCCGGCACTAATGTGAGCCCGGGCGCCCCGGGCGGGAAGATGATGCGCAAGGTCACCTTGCGGCCGACCGTGGAGCCTGTCGGTCCCGGCGGTCCGAACGCCTGGATCTTCATACTGTCGGAGAGCGTATCGGGGGCCGGTACGGTCACGGTATCCGGGCCGCTCGCGCGGATCGAATCGAGCGGATCGAGGATGGTGATGGTGACCGGGTTCGACCGCAGGTTCCCCACCCGAGCCTGAATCCGGCCGGTCCCCACATGTCGGCCCACCGTGACGCCCGAGAGCGAGTCCGCGATCGCAATCGACGTGTCGAGCGCGCTCCAGACGATCTGGGCGGCGGTCGAGTCGCCGCGCCCGTTCAAGGCGCGGGCTTGCGGGCGCAGCGTGTCCCGTACCTCCACGCGCCCGCTGTCGGGGACGATCACCTCGATGGCGATGACGGCGTCGAAGTCCGGTGAGAGGGCACGGCACGACAGGGCGACGCAGGCGATCGCGGCGATTCGCCTCAGGGCGCCTCCGCCGAGAGCGGGGGAGCGGCGGGTGGCGCCGCGCCCAGGTCGTGCAGCGCCTCGGTGGCATGGCCGATCCACTTTTGTGCGTCCGGTCCTCTGGGCGGTTGGGCGAGGAACGCCTGGAGGTGCTGGGCGGCGCCATCGGGATCGCCGCGCCGCAGCAGCAGGAAGGCGAGCCCGTAATGCGCCCCGGCGAGCGACGGATCGAGCTCCAGCGCCCGGCGGTAGTGCCGGATCGCTTCGTCCTGCCGCGCCGTCTTGGTGAACGCGATCGCCATATTCTGGAGAATGCGGGCGTCGTTGGGATGATCGCGCAGCGCGAGACGGTAGGAGGTCAGCGCCGCCTCGTAATCGCCCTGGCGCTCCAAGGCGAGCGCTTCATTGAGGTAGTCGAGGCGCTTGGGGTGGAGATCGTCGGACGAGCCGCGGAACAGCCGACGCCAGAAACCCATGACGCAAAAATAGCTTGCGGCGTCCGCGTTTTGCAATGTAGCTTCCCGCGCATGCCCCCCGTTCCACCGTTCTCCGCACCCACGCCGCGCCGCGCCAAGAGCGGCCGGCAATCGCCGCTCGGCGTGCTGCCCGTCGACTGGCCATTTTTCGGCGAGTTGTGCCGCGCGCTCGCCCTGAAAGTCTACCACGCCTACGATCCGGACTTGGTCCTTGGCATCGCGAAGGCCGGCGTCATCCCCGGCGCTGTGATCGCGAGCATCCTGCAGCGGGACTTCGCCTCCATGGCGATCAGCCGCTCCGAGAGCGGCGCGCGCCCCGTGGTGATCGCCGGCCCCCCCAAGCTGTTGACCGGGCGTCGGGTATTGATCGTGGACGAAACGTGCGACACGGGCGACACGATGAAGCTCGCGCTCTCGGCCGTGCGCGACTTGAAGCCCGCCGCCGTGAAAACGGCCGTGAGCTTCCGCACCGGTCCGTACGCGCCGGACTTCCACGCCTTGGAAACCGAGAGCTTCATCATCCTCCCCTGGGACCGCGAGATCATCGTCGACGGCGAAATCGTCGTGCGCCCCGACTACGCCGAGAAGCTGCGGGCGCTCGGAGAGTGAAGGACCGGCTGACCGCGGCGCTCCACGCCTCCCGCGCCGAGTACACCGAAATCCGCATCGAACACCGGTGGAGCTCCACCGTCAGCTTTCGCGGGGCGCGTCTCGAGTCCGCGACCGCGAGTGAGGACCAGGGAGGCTTCGTGCGGGTCCTCGATCGCGGCTGTGGCTGGGGCATCGCCGCGTTCACGTCGCTCGACCGGCTGCCGGCGATGGTGGCGCGGGCCCGCGAGCTGTCGCGTGCGGTGCGGCTGGACGAGCCCATCGATCGCGCTCCGGTCGTTCCCGTCACGGCTGACGCCCTGCTCGACCTGGACGGCGACGTACGCGGCGTGGCGCTGGGCGACAAGAAACGGTTGCTCGAGGGCTACAACGGCGAGATGCTCGCGGTCCCGGGCGTCGTGGACACCCAGGCGAGCTATCACGACGAAGTCACCGCGTACTGGTATGCGAACTCCGAAGGGACCCTGCTGCACGAGCTGCGTCCCGAGGTGACCCTGTCGGGCACCGCAATCGCCCGGCGCAACGGCACCATCGAAAAGGGACTCGAGTCGGTGGGGCTGCGCCGCGGCTGGAACGCGGTCCACGACCACGCGGCCGGGTTCCGGGAAGCGGGGCGCCGGGCCGCGGCGCTGCTCGACGCGCCGACGGTGAAGGGCGGCACCTATCCGGTCGTCCTCGACAACGAGATGGCCGGCGTCTTCATTCACGAGGCGTTCGGGCATCTCTCTGAGGCGGATTTCGTGTACGAGAATGCGCAGGCCCGGGAGATGATGACCCTGGGCCGTCGCTTCGGCCGGGCCGTGCTGAACGTCGGCGACAACGGCGCAGCGCCGGGTCTGCGTGGCACGCTGCCCTACGACGACGAGGGCACACCCACCCAGGACACGCCGCTCATCCGGGACGGCATCCTCGTCGGGCGGCTGCACTCCCGCGAAACCGCGGCGAAGCTCGGCGAGCGGCCCACCGGCAATGCCCGCGCCATCTCCTACCGCCACCCGCCGATCGTCCGCATGACCAACACGTACATCGCGAACGGGCAGGGGTCGTTCCAGGATCTGATCCGGGACATCCCGCTGGGCGTGTACGCCTGCTCCGCGTTCGGTGGCCAGACGGTGCTGGAGAATTTCTCCTTCACGGCAGCGTACGGGCACATGATCCGCGACGGCCAGCTCGCCGAGATCGTGAAGGACGTCGTGCTGGCGGGGAATCTGTTTCAGACGCTGGATCGCATCGAGCGCATCGGCGGGGATTTCCGCTGGAACCAGATGGGGGGTGGCTGCGGCAAGGGCGGGCAATTCCCGCTCGCCGTCACCGAAGGGGCGCCCCACGTGCGCATCGAGGCGGCGTTGGTCGGCGGCGACGTGCCGGCGTGATCGAGCGGGTGATCGACGCCGCGCGCGCGCGCGCCGACGCGGCCGACGCGCAGTGGCATCGGGCGGAGCACACGTCCGTGGCTTTCGAATCAGGACGGCTCAAGGCGTGCGGCGTCTCCGAGGAGGCCGGGATCAACCTCCGCGTCCTGAAGCAAGGCCGAGTCGGCATCGCGGGGACGACCGCGACCGAGCCCGGGGATCTGCTCGATCGCGCGCTGGCCTCGGCCGCGCTGGGTGAAACTGTGCCGATCGCGTTCCCGCCGGCCGCTCCGCTCCCCCCCGTCGCCACGTTTTCGAACGCCGCGGCGGAGGCATCGCTCGACCGGCTCAGCGCGATCGGCGCCGAGCTCGTGGCCCGGGTGACTCGCGAGGGCTGCCAGGTGAACGTGTCAGTCGATCGGGAGACGATCGAGACGCGGTTCGTGAACACCGCTGGCGCGGACGCCGGATATCCGGGCACCGCCGTTTCCGTCAGCGTCGATCTGGCCCGCTTCGCCGGCGACGACGTGCTCATGGTGTACGACGTCTACACGGGCACCGAGCTGCCGCAGGCGGCCGACCTGGACGCCCTCGTGGCGTCGATCGAGCAGCGCTTCACACCCGCGCTCCGCGTGGTGGAATCGCCCGACGGCGCGTTGCCCGTCGTGTTCACGCCCGCGGGGTTGTCGGCGATCCTCGTGCCGCTGGAGCAGGCGCTGTCGGGCAAGACGGTGTTGCAGGGGATCTCGCCGTTGGCGGGCAAGGTGGGACAACCCCTGTTCGATGAGCGGCTTTCGATCGTCGACGATCCGCTCGTCGCCGGGCGGGTGGCTTCGCGCCCGATGGACGACGAAGGCGTGCCGTCGCATCGCGTGCCGCTGGTCGAGGGCGGGGTGGTGCGGCGATTCGTGTACGATCTCGAGACGGCGGCGCGCGCCGGGACCGCCTCGACCGGGCACGGGGCGCGCGGCACCTTCTCCAAGCCGCGCATCGGATTCTCGAATCTGCTCGTCGGTGAGCGGCATGGAGCGGGGGCGGCCGCGCTCGGTGGCGGGCTCGCGGCCGGTCTCCGCGACGGTCTCATCGTGGACGACCTGATCGGCGTGGGTCAGGGAAACGTGATCGGCGGGGCCTTCAGCCATCCGGTGGCGCTCGCCTACCGCGTGCAGCACTCGGAGGTCATCGGTCGCGTGAAGGATGCGGCCGTGGCGGGCAATGTGTACGAGCTGCTGAAGCGGATCGGCGGGTTCGGGCGCGACGGGCGGTGGCTGGGGAGCCGGTGGTCGGCGTCGCTGCTGCTCGAGGGGGTGAGCGTCGCCCGCCGCTAGCCGGCCCCCAACGCTTCGATGTAGGTCATGCCCGTCGTCATCTTCTCGTACACCTCCTGCAGCGTCGCCGGCGACGCGGACAGGAACCGGCACATCCCGTCGCCTCGGCTCCGGCACTCCACTTCCATCACCGCCACCCGCTCGCCCGAGACCCGGCTCAGCAGATCGGCCAGCATGCCCGACGAGAAAAAGCACATGGGCATCTGCGCGCTGCCGGGCTCGGCCTCGACCCATTCGGTGGAATCGAGCGCCAACGCCGCGCCGCCCACGGGCGCGACGGTGAGCCGCCCCCAGCCCGAGGCCGCGAAGAAATCCGAGAGGGCATCACTGAACTGCGTCGCGTCGAGCTCGTCGGGGCGGTGCACGCCGGCGTGTGAGACGAGCCAGGTGCACAGCGCCTCGTACAGGCCCTCGCCGGAGGCGAAACCCGATTCCTGCAGGATGGTGATGGCCACGTCCGGCGCGTGCTGGAGCAGACTCTTGTGCAGCTGGCGCACGCCTCCGGACCCGATAGTGAGACTGGTGGCGGCAGCGGCGGGGATGGTCATCGCGGACGCCAACTTAAGGCGAGGGGGTCGCGCGGCGCAACAGTTCCGCTTCGTCGATCGTCGGCACGCCGAGGGTCCGCGCCTTTTCCAGCTTGGATCCGGCCGCTTCCCCGGCCACGACCGCCGTAGTCCGCTTGGAGACGCTATCCGACACGTGACCGCCGGCGGACTCGATCAGTCGCGTCGCCGCCTCGCGGGACAGGGTCGGCAGCGTGCCCGTCACCACGTACGTCTGTCCGGCGAGCGCGCTGGCCCCGCCGGGGGCGGCGTGCGGCTCCTTCATGTTGACCCCGAGGCCCCCCAGTCGCTCGATCAGCCTGAGCTTCCCGCGGTCGGAGAGGAACTCCGTTACCGCCTCCGCGATGGTTGGCCCAATCCCGCGGATCCCCCCGATTGTCTCGGCGGTCGCTTTCATGAGCTTTGCCATCGAGCCGAAATGGCGCGCGAGGAGTTTCGCTCCCTGTGCGCCGACGTGAGGGATTCCCAGCGCGAAAACCAGTGTGGAAAGCGGGCGCTGTTTGGATGCTTCGATTGCATCGAGCATCTGCTGTGCAGACCTCTCGGCAAACCCTTCGAGGGTGAGGAGCCTGAGCAAATTGACTTTGTCTGAGTCGTACAGGTCGGCCACGTTTTCGATGAGCTTCGCTTCGAGCAGCGCGCGGACGCGCTCGTAACCGAGCCCGCGGATGTCCATGGCCCCACGGGAGGCAAAGTGCACGATCCCCTCGAAATTCCGCCCCGGACACTTTTCGTTGGGGCAGTAGATCATCACCGCGTCCGCTGTCTTGTGGACTTCGGAGCCACAGACGGGGCAGCGCGTCGGGGGACGATACTTCGTTTTTCCCCGCGCCACCCCTTTCCTTTTCACCGGGCCGAGGACCTGAGGGATGACCTCACCTGCGCGAGTCACCTCGACATGGTCGTTCTTACGAATGTCCTTTGTCTTGATAAGGTCGAAATTGTGCAGCGTAGCGGTCGACACCGTGACCCCGCCGACCCTGACGGGCTCCAATACCGCGTACGGGTTGAGCGCGCCGGTGCGTCCGACGTTGATTTTGATTTCGAGCAGTTTCGTCTCCGCCACCTCGGGAGCGAACTTGCGCGCGATCGCCCACCGCGGCTCACGCTCGCCGATCGTGCCCAGCTCGGCGTGCAGCGCGCGCCGGTTGACCTTGACGACCACCCCGTCGGCGCCGTAGTCCAGTTTCGGCAACATGTGCTCGAGCGTGGCGATCGCCCGGTGTGCGGCGCTGAGATCGCGGACCAGGTGGTGGTGCGGCTCGACGGGGAACCCCCACGCCCTGATCTGTTCGAGCAGGACGTGCTGCGTGTCGACGCCGAGCGGCATCGGCGCTTCGACCTGGAAGCAGAACACGCGCAGGCCGCGCGCGCGGGTGATCTTGGGATCCAGCTGTCGCAGCGCGCCGGCCGCCGCGTTGCGCGGGTTGGCGAACGGCGGCTCGCCCGCCTTTCCCCGCTCGCGGTTCACGCGGGCGAACTGACTCTTTGAGAGGTAGACCTCCCCCCGGACTTCCATGCGCGCCGGCCAGCTGCGTCCCTGGAGTCGCAGTGGGAGGTCGAGGACGGTGCGGAGGTTGGGCGTGACGTCCTCGCCTTCGATCCCGTTGCCGCGCGTCGCCCCGGTTGTCAGGACGCCGGCCTCGTAGGTCAGGCTCACCGCGGCGCCGTCGATCTTCACCTCGAGGGTGTAGCCCGCGTCTTCGACCTCGGTCACGAGCCGGGCATTGCGCTCCTCCCAGGCGTCGAGCTCTTCGTCGCTGAACGCGTTGGCGAGCGACAGCATCGGGACCGTATGACGATGCTTGCGGAACGCCGTCGAGGGGTGGGCGCCGATGCGCTGGGTCGGGGAATCGGGGGTCCGGAGCGCCGGGTGGGCGGCTTCGAGCGCCTGCAGCTCGCGGAACAGCCGGTCGTACTCGGCGTCCGACATCTCCGGACGGTCGAGCACGTAGTACGCATGATTGGCCCGCTCGAGCAGCCGCCGGAGCTCGGCGGCGCGCGCGGACGGGGTGGTCACTGTCCTTTGGCTTCTTCTTGGATCACCGCGAGGGCGACACCCACCAACCGATCGAGCTCCTCGGCGCTGGCCTTGGGGAGCAGCCCCTCGCCCCACGCGCCGTCGGACCGGCCGAACGTCTCCATCAGCCGCCGCAAGAACGACAGCAGCGCCACGCGCTCCAGCTCCATGCGGCGCAGCGCTTCGCCGGTCTCGGCCTGGCGCTGGGCGAGTCGTTCGTAGCGATGGGCGTTGCGCAGTGCCTGGGCGGTGAGCGACGCGACCACCTGGACGAACCGGACGTCGGCGTCGGAGAAGGTGGGGCCGTCGCGGAAGGTGCGCAGGAAAATCGCGCCGATCGCCACGCCGCGCCAATTGATCGGCACCACGGTGATGGACTTCACTCGACGGATTGAGAGCTCGTTCTTCACGTGCTTCAGCGTGGGGTCGGTCATCGCGTCTGGAATGAACACCGTTTCGCCGTGATGGATCGCGCGCTTCAGCTCGGGATAGCGCTCGAGGTCCACCAGGTGGTTCCGGATGGTCGGGTCCTCGTAGGAGGCCACCAGCCGGACGTGGGTGCCGCCGCGCTCGGACAGGAAGATCGAGCAGCGGTCCAAGCCGAACGACTCGCCGAGCTTGCGGGCGATGGATTGGAGAATGTCGATGAAGTGCAGCGAACCCGAGATTTCCTTGAGGATCTCGATCACGGCCAGCAGGTGCTTGCGCTCGTGCTCGAGCTCCGCGATGCGCGCGGCGAGACGTTCAGTCTCGGCGAGGGTGAGGGCCGATGAGATGGTCATGGCATACAATGGCGACCGCGCGCGCGGCGCGTCAAGTTGCCGGAGGGTCCGTGGCGGGATAGCTTCGGTTTTGATGCGCATCCTGCTCGTTTTTTGCTTGGCCGCGGGCGCCCTGCACGCCCAAGCCCGCTCCGCTCCGACCCTCTCGGCCGGTCCCCTCGGGGCGTGGAGCGTCGTCCCGGCGCTCCCCGGAATGGGCCGGGCCATCGATGCCGCAGCCACCGCGTCCCGCCGCCAGGCGCTGCTGGCCCGGATTGGGCGGGGCGTGGTGTTGATTCCCGCCGCCCACGGGCGCGACTTGGAAACGGAGTACGTCCAGGATAACGATTTCCGGCAGCACAATACCTTCTTCTATTTCACCGAGCTCGAGGCCCAAGACGCCTGGCTCCTGATGTCGGTCCGAGGGCCCGATTCGACCGACGTCGTGCTGTTCCTGCCGCCGCGCAATCCCCCCCAGGAGCGGTGGACCGGAGTGCGGCTCGGCCCCGACAGCACCGCGGCCCGGCGGACGGGCATTGCGACGGTGCTCCCGCTCGACTCGCTCGACCGGCGTCTGCGGATGGCGCAGGTGCGTACCCGCGGGCCGGTCTATGTCCCACTCGACGTCACGACCAAGGACGAGCGCCGGCTGACCGATCTGGCGTTTCTGGGACGGGACGTGCGAAACCTGCGGCCCATCGTCGACTCGATGCGGCTCGTCAAAGACCCCGCCGAGCTGGCCCGGCTGCGGATGGCGGTCGACATCAGCGCGCTGGGGCATCTCGCCGCGATGCGCGCCGCGCATCCGGGGGTCTTCGAATACGAGATCGAGGCGGCGTTCGAGGGTGAGGTGCGCCGCCAGGGGGCGGACCGGCTCGGGTATCCGTCGATCGTCGGCAGCGGCCCCAACGGCACCACGCTCCACTACGACACCAACCGGCGCCGCGCGCAGGACGGCGAGCTCGTGGTCATCGATGCCGCGGCCGAGTACGGCCAGTACACCGCGGATATCACCCGCACCTGGCCGGTGAACGGGAAGTTCACGTCCCGGCAGCGGGCGATTTACAACCTGGTGCTGGCCACGCAGCAGGCGGCGTTCGACGCCGTGCGGCCGGGCGTGAAGCTGATGACGCTGGACAGCGTGTCCCGCGCCTACATGCGCGAGCATTCCGGGTCCGTGTGCGGCCAGTCGACGTGCGACACCTACTATATCCACGGGCTGGGTCACTGGATCGGGATGGACGTGCACGACGTGGGGGACTATACCACGCCGTTGGCCCCTGGCATGGTGTTCACGCTCGAGCCGGGGATCTATCTCCCCGAGGAAGCCCTCGGCGTGCGGATCGAAGACGACGTGCTGGTGACCCCGACCGGCGCCGAGTGGTTGTCGGCCGGCGCACCGCGCACCACCGACGACGTCGAGCGCGTGATGCGCGCGGCGCGCGCCGGGCGGCGTTAGCCCTTGCGGAGGCGGTCCTTGGCGTCGTCGGCCTGGCCACGTCCCAGCTCGGCCAGGGCGTCGGTGGCGACGCGCTGGTAGTACGGATCCATCGGGTCCCTCACCGGCAGGCCGGCGAGCCCCTGCAGCTGCTGCGTGGCCTTGGCCGGTTGACCGATGTCCAGGTAGACGCCGGCAAGCTCCAGACGGTGGTAGACGTGCTGCGGGGCGAGCGCCACCGCGTGCTCCATGTTGGCGACGGCGCTGTCCCATGTGGCGCGGTCCATGAAGCCCGCGCCGAACAGCGCCTTGGCGAAGAAGCGCGTGAGGCCCGAGAGCCGTTTCACCTCGGCGTTCCACATGCCGAGGATGTGGTAGGCGCCGTCGTGGCGGGGGTCGATCAAAACGGCGCGTGAGGCTTCGTCGTGGATGATCGTGGCGAAGCGTACCCGCTCCTTGCCGCCCCGGGTGCGGGACAGGCGGCCCAGCACCAGCGCCAGGGCGAAATGCGCGTTGGCGACAGTCGAGTCGGCGTGGATCGCGGCCTCTGCCCAGGTGCGACCCAGGGAATAGAGGCTGTCGCGCCGTTGCTTGAGCGAGTCCCCAAGGAGCTGCTTGGCGACGTCGGCGATCTCTCGGGCCGCCTTCCAGTACGCCTCGCAGTGCAGCGGGTTGGCGGGGTGCACGCCGGCGACCTCTTCCCGCTGGGTGCCGACCTCCTGTTGGATCGCCGCCACGGCTGTTTCGTAATGCCGGAGCGCTTGCTCGGAGTGCAGGATGGTGCGGGCGCTGTCGCCCATCGCGATGTGCCCGGCGACCGGGGTTTGCGCCGCCAGCGGGGCGGCGACCAGGCTGAGTGCGGCGAATGGCGCGGCGTAGCGCATGGAAGGACTTCGCGGGGAGGTGAACTCGAATGTTGGTGGTGCCTCTAATCGAGCGCAAGCGGGAGGGCGGCGCGCTCACGCCGGAGGAATGGTCGGCGCTGGTCGCCGGGTATACCGCCGACCGGATCCCCGATTACCAGATGTCCGCGCTGCTCATGGCGGTGATGTGGCGGGGGATGGAGCGGCAGGAGCTGGCGGCCCTCACCGATGCCATGATCGCTTCGGGGCAACGGCTGACGTTCGAAGGCTGGTCGACGCCCCGCGTCGACAAGCATTCCACGGGCGGCGTCGGCGACAAGGTCTCGCTCGTGCTGGCGCCGCTCGTTGCGGCGTGCGGCGTGGCGGTGCCGATGATGTCGGGACGCGGACTCGGGCACACGGGCGGCACGCTGGACAAGCTCGAGGCGATTCCCGGATTCCGGACCGACTTGTCCCTTCCCGAAGCCAAGGCCCAGCTGCAGAAGCTCGGTGTGGTGCTGATCGGCCAGACCCCGGAGATCGCCCCCGCCGACAAGCGGCTCTACGCGCTACGCGACGTCACCAGCACCGTCGCGGCGATCCCGCTCATTGCCGCCAGCATCATGTCCAAGAAACTGGCGGAGGGATTGACGGGTCTGGTGCTGGACGTGAAACACGGCAGCGGCGCCTTCCTGCCCGAGACCGAGCGGGGCCTGGAGCTGGCACGCACCATGATCGCCTTGGGCGAGGATCGCGGCTGTCCGACCGTCGCGCTCCTGACCGCCATGGATCGCCCGCTGGGCCGGGCCTGCGGCAACGCCCTCGAAACCGAAGAGGCGATTCTCGCCCTGCGCGGCGAGGGACCGGAAGATCTGATGGAGGTGACCTACGCGCTCGGCGTCGAAATGCTGCTGGCCGGCGGGATCGAAACGTCGCCGGCCAAGGCGCGCCAGCGTCTCGAGAACGCGCTGAGCTCGGGACTCGCGGCGGAGAAATTCGAGCAGGTCATCGAGGCCCAGGGGGGCAACCCGAAAGTCGTGGAGGATCCGTCGGTGCTGCCACAGGCACAGGCCGTGGAGATTTTCGCGGCGCCCGGCACGGGCGTCGTGACCCGGGTCGAGCCGCGCGTGCTGGGTCGCGCCATCGTGGCGATGGGGGGCGGGCGCACGCGGGTCGAGGATGCGGTGGACGCGAGCGTGGGGTTCGTGATCACCCTGAAGCCGGGCGACAAGGTGCTGTCGGGCGAGCCGATCGCCTCCGTGTTCGCCCGCGACGCCGCCGGTGTGCAGCTCGGTTTCGACGCGTTACGGCAGGCGATCGTGATCGGTGACCGGCTGAGCGAGCGTCCGCTGCCGCTGGTCTCCCATCGGGTCACGCGGGACGGCGTCGAACCCCTCGCCGCCACGGCCAAGAAGGGAGGCCGGGGGGCGAGCGCATCCACCCGCAAGCAATGAGTTCCGCCTGCGGGATGGCCCGGTGGGGCTTGCCCGTCCCATGACGTCTCATGGCAGCAAGATTCCCTATCTCCCGGAGCGGATCAGGGGTCTCGGCGCCGTCGCGCACAACCTGTCGTGGAGCTGGAGCCGCGATGCGCGCGCCCTGTTCCGCGCAATCGACCAGCCGCTCTGGCATCTCACCCGGCACAATCCGATCGACCTGCTGCAGCGGGTGAATCCCGCGCGGCTCGCCGAGTGCGCCGAGGATCCGGACTTTCTCCGGCGCTACGATCTGGTTCTGTCCCAGCTCGCCCAGGAGAGCAGTCGCACGGGCACGTGGTTCGCGACCACCTACGGCGACCTTCAGGACCGTCCCATCGCCTATTTCTGCGCCGAGTTCGGGCTCCACAACTCGGTGCCCATCTACTCTGGCGGTCTCGGCGTCCTCGCGGGCGATCACTGCAAGGCGTCCTCCGATCTCGGCCTGCCGCTCGTCGGCGTCGGGTTGCTGTACATGCGTGGGTATTTCGACCAGCGCCTGCGTCTCGACGGTTGGCAGGAAGCCGTAGACGAGACATTCGACGCCTCGCGCACGCCGCTCGATCGCGTGCCCGGTCCGGGGGGGGAGCCGTTCCTCACCACGGTCCACACCTCCGGGCGACTGGTGTACGTCGGCGCCTGGCGCATGATGGTGGGCCGCGTCCCGGTCTACCTGCTGGATACCGACCACCCGCAGAATGATTCCGCGGACCGCGAGCTGTGCCAGCGGCTGTACGGCGGCTCGGACGAGCTGCGGCTGCGGCAGGAATGGATTCTGGGCGCCGGCGGCGTGCGTGTGCTGCGGGCCCTGGGCGTGCGGCCGGCGGTCTGGCACGCCAACGAAGGTCACGCGGCGTTCATGCTGCTCGAGCGCCTGCGGGAGCTCATCGCCCTCGGCCGGTCTTGGAGCGACGCGGTGCTCGAGGTGCGACGGACCAGTGTGTTCACGACCCACACGCCGGTCCCGGCGGGTCACGACGCGTTCGCGTTAGCCCAGTTTGAGCAATGCGTCGGGTCCTTGTTGGAGGAGCTGGGAGCGCACCGGGAGGCCGTGCTGCAGCTGGGCCGCTCTCCCACCCACGATCACGGCCAGTTTCACATGCCGGTGCTCGCCATCAAGCTGTCGGGGAGCGTGAACGGCGTGTCGCGGATCCACGGTGAGGTGTCGCGGCGCTTGTGGAACGATCTCTGGCCGGGTCGGGACCCCGAGCAGGTGCCGATCCATCACGTGACGAACGGGGTGCACCTCGCCACGTGGATGTCGCACCACATGTACGAGCTGCTGGCCCGCCACCTCGGTCCCGAGTGGCCCAACCGGGTCGACGAGCCCGGGTTCTGGCACAACGTCTACACCCTGGACGACGCGGCGCTCTGGGAGGCGCACTTCAATCTGAAGGTGGTGCTGCTCCGCTCGATCCGGGAATTGGCACGGCGACGCTGGGTGGAGCAGTGGAAGGCGGAGTCGCAGCACCTGGTCGGAGCCGGCACGCTGCTCGACGAGCGCGCCCTCACCATCGGGTTCGCGCGGCGATTCGCCACCTACAAGCGGGCGAGTCTGATCTTCCGCGACATCGAGCGGCTGCGCCGGTTGCTGGTCAACCCCTGGCGCCCGGTGCATCTCGTGTTCGCCGGGAAGGCGCACCCCGCCGACGAGCCCGGGAAACAGGTGTTGCAGACCGTGTACAAGTTCTCGCGCGACCCGCGCTTCGAAGGCCGCGTCGCCTTCATCGAGGACTACGAGATGCACCTCGCCCATCGCCTGGTGCAGGGGGTGGACCTGTGGCTCAACCTTCCCCGGGTGCCGCTCGAAGCCTCGGGCACCAGCGGCATGAAAGCGGCGCTCAATGGTGTCCCCCAGCTCAGCACCCTGGATGGGTGGTGGCACGAAGCCTATGAGGGCAAGAACGGCTGGGCGATCCCCACGGCCAAGGAGGGCGAAGACGCCGAGGCGGCCGACGCCGAGCAGCTGTACCACGTTCTGGAAGAGCAGGTGGTCCCGCTGTTCTATACACGGGACGCCCGCGGCATCCCGACGGGGTGGGTAGAGAGAATGAAGCACGCGCTGCGGGTGGCGGGGGAGCGATTCACCGCGCGTCGAATGGTGCAGCAATACGCCACACGGTATTACGTTCCGGTGACGCGGGGGGAGCAGCCGGCGGACGATCCGCCGACCGCGTGACCGGGCGATCGCGAGAGAGTGTGGTGCGCGCGTGGATACCGATCGGCATGTGAAGCGCGAAGCCGCCAAGGCGAAGGCGCGGCGAAGCCCGGGCCAGGCCAAGCTCGCGACGGCGCGGCTCGCCACGTCCGTGCCGACCACGAGGGAGAGCATCTCGTCGGTGCATCTCAGCGCCGAATGCTGGCCGTTTGCCCGGACTGGAGGCCTGGGTGAGGCGGTGCACGGCTTGGCCGCCGCTCAGGCCGCGGCGGGCGCCCAGACCACCATCGTGATGCCGTTGTATCAGGTCGTGCGCGAGTGGGGGCCGGCGCTGGAGCGGGTCGGCCACCAGTTCTCGGTCAGCGTCGGGTCCCGCACGGAGTGGGCGTTCGTGTATCGGCTGGCGGATCGGCCCAACGGGCCCCAGGTGTTCTTCATCGAGCATCCGGACTTCTTCGACCGCCCCGGCATCTACGGCGACTTGAGCGGCGATTATCCGGACAATGCGGTACGCTTCGCGTTTTTCTGCAAAGCCGCCGTGACCGCGCTCCCCACCATCGCGCCGAACGCCCAGGTGCTGCACGCGCATGATTGGCACGCCGCTCTCGCCCTGGTCTACTTGCGCACGGCGTTCGCCGGGTCGCCGTTTCACGACGGCCTCGCCACGGTGCTCTCGGTGCACAACGCGGGGTTCCAGGGTCACTACGCGCCTGAAACGATGAGCGAGCTGGGCCTGCCGCCCGAGCTGTACAACTCCCGGGTGTTCGAGTGGTACAGCCGTGTCAACTTCCTCAAGGGCGGCCTCGCATTTTCCGATGTGGTCGTGACGGTGAGCCCGACGCACGCCCGGGAGCTGTGCACCGCTCAGGGCGGCTTCGGGTTGCAGGAGACGTTCACCGCGCTCGGGGACCGGCTCATTGGGATCCTGAACGGGATCGACAACGACGTCTGGAACCCGGAAACCGATCCGCACATTGCCGCGAATTACTCGGCTGAGGATCTCGCCGGGAAGCGGCGCTGCAAGGCCGCGTTACAACATGCCTATGAGCTGCCCGAGCGGCCCCAGGTACCGGTGTTCGGCATGAGCGCGCGACTGGTCGCGCAAAAGGGACTCGATCTCGTCCTCGGCGGCAGCCTGCTCGAGATGCCCGACGCCCAGTTCATCTTCCTGGGGTCGGGGGAGCATCGCTATCACGAAGCCCTGGCCAACCTCGCGGCGGAGTTTCCCGACCGTGTGGTCGCCGAGTTCGCCTTCACCGATCGGCTGGAGCACCGGTTGCTGGCCGGCGCCGACCTGCTCCTGATGCCGTCGTTGTACGAGCCGTGCGGGCTGACCCAGATGCGCGCGCAGCGCTACGGCGCCATCCCCATCGTCCGGGCGGTCGGCGGGTTGCAGGACAGCGTGCAGGACGGCGTCACGGGGTTCCTCTTTCAGGACTACTCGCCCGCCGCGCTGGAAGATGAAGTGCGGCGCGTGCTCGAACGCTATACGCACCGGGAAGCCTGGCGCGCCGTGATCGGCCAGGCGATGGCGCAACAGTTCGGATGGGACCAGCCGACTCTGGCATACGGGGCGGCGTATCGCCGCGCCCTGGCGCCCGGGACGCGCGGGTAAGGGACGGTCAGTGGACTTCGTACTCGCCCTGCACAGCCATCTCCCCTACGTCCTCAATCACGGCCGCTGGCCCCACGGCAGCGACTGGCTGTGTGAAGCGGCGCTGGACACCTACCTCCCCCTGCTGGAGCAGCTGCGGGCGCTCGAAGGCGAGGGGATCTCCGCCCCGGTCACGATCGGCTTCACCCCGGTCCTTGCCAATCAGCTGGCGAGCCCCGAATTCGGCCGCGAGCTCGAAGCGTTCTTCGTCCAGCGACTGGCGGCCTGCGCGGAAGCGCCCGCGTCGCTCGCGGCGACCGGCGATTCCACCTTGCTCCCGCTGGTGGATTACTGGCGTCGTCGTTTCGAGCGGCTGCGAGAGCTGTTTCAGTCCACGGGCGGCGACCTCTTGGGGGCCTTCCGCGCGCTGCGCGAGCGTGGCGCGCTGGAGATCATCGGATCGGCGGCGACGCATGGCTACCTGCCGCTGCTGCGGCGTGACGAGAGCATCCGGCTGCAGCTCGGCGCCGGCTATCACGAGCATACTCGCCTGTTCGGCGAGCCCCCGCTGGGGTGCTGGCTCCCCGAGTGCGCCTATCGCCCGCGGCGCGGGGCGCGGCCTGGTATCGAAGCGCATCTGGCGGAGGCGGGGTTCCGTTACTTTTTCACCGACGCGCACCTGGCGAGCGCCGGCATGCCGCTTGGCAGCTACGGCGATGTTCCGCTCGGGGCCGAGCGGTTCGACGCCGAACGGCACGACGGCGCGCCGGAACCGGCGGTCAAGGTGGTGCGCACGCCCTACCGCGGCTATCGGGTTTCGCGCGGGCGTCCGGGCGTGACCGCCCTGGTCCGTGATCCCCGGTCTTCGATGCAGGTCTGGAGCCGCCACCAGGGGTATCCCGGCGACGAGTGGTACCTCGAGTTCCACAAGATTCGCTGGCCCGGTGGACTGAAACTGTGGCGCGTCACCGGGGGCAATGTCGACCTCGGGGACAAACGCCCCTACGAGCCGGAGCGTGCGCATGGCCGCACGAGAGATCACGCGCGTCATTTTGCCGACCTCCTGGCCGACCTCGCCGGCGCGGAATCTCCGCTGGTGGTGGCCCCGTTCGATACCGAGCTGTTCGGCCACTGGTGGTTCGAGGGGGTAGACTTCCTCGCCGCCACCTACCGCGAGCTGCGGCGCCACCCCACGATTCGCCCGGTGACGGCTGGACATCACGTAACCAATGCTCCCGCTGCGGCTGCCGTGCAGCTGGCCGAGGGGTCGTGGGGTGTGCACGGCGATCACAGCATGTGGATGAACCCGGAAACCCAATGGACCTGGGACCGCCTGTGGCCACTGGAGGACGCGTTCTGGAACGCCGCGCCTGCAGCGTTGGCGTCACCGGCGGCACGGCCGATCCTGGCGCAGGCCGCGCGCGAGCTGTTGTTGGCGCAGGCGTCGGACTGGCAGTTCATCATTTCGACCGGCGCGGTGCCGGATTATGCCGAGCGCCGGTTCCGGCTCCATTGCGACGACACCGCCCGGCTGCTCGACGCCATCCGCACCGGCACCCTGGATGGCGCCGCCCGGCTCGCCGAGGAGCTCTGGCAACGGGACCGAGTCTTCCCGGACGTCCTCGAGGCGGTGGCCGCTGCGCTCGAGGCTCCGGCAGCGGCGCTCCGCTGACCGCGGGCGGACGGTGACGACGAGTGCCGCATCGTCCGTGGTGCTGCACGGACATTTCTATCAACCGCCGCGCGAAGATCCCTGGCTCGAAGCGGTCGAGCGGGAGCCTTCCGCCGCTCCGTTTCACGACTGGAATGAGCGTATCGAGCAGGAGTGTTACCGCGCGGTGGTGGCGGCTCGGCGCCACGCCGCCGACGGCCGGATCGCGGCGATCGTCAACACCCTGACGTCGATCAGTTTCGATTTCGGGCCGACGTTGCTCGAGTGGCTGGAGCGGCATGCGCCGACCACGTACGAAGCGATCCTCGCCGCGGACCGGGAGAGCGCCGGGCGAAACGGCGGTCACGGTAATGCGATCGCGATGCCGTACCACCACCTCATCCTTCCGCTCGCCTCACGCCGCGACAAAGTGACGGAGGTCCGCTGGGGCATGGCGGATTTCCGGCGCCGGTTTCGCCGCGAGCCCGAGGGGATGTGGCTGCCGGAGACGGCGGTGGACGAAGAGACACTCGACGTCCTGGCCGCGGAGGGCATTCGATTCACCGTCCTGGCGCCCCAGCAGGTGGAGGCATCCCCGCCCGGCGGCCTGGCGGGGAAGTACCGAACCGCGAGCGGTCACGACCTCGCGCTGTTCGTGTACGACGGTGGGATTTCCCACGACGTCGCGTTCGGCGGGCTGTTGCACGACGCGCGGGCCTGGGCCGATCGGATGCTGGCGCCCGATGCGTCGGGGGCGCGCCGCCCGCTGGTGGCCGTGGCGACGGACGGTGAGACCTATGGACACCACCATCGCTTTGGCGAGGTGGCCCTCGCCTGGCAGCTGCACGCGCTCGAGACCCGCGGCGACGTTCGCGTGGAGAACTTCGCCGCCGTGCTCGCCCGCCACCCCGCCCGGCACGACGTGACGCTGGTCGCGCCATCGTCGTGGAGCTGCCCGCACGGTGTGGAGCGGTGGCGGTCCGACTGCGCGTGCCGCCTGTCGGCGGCAGCCTCGGCCCATCCCACCCACTGGCGCGCCCCGCTGCGCCGGGCCCTGGACTGGCTCGCGGGCGAAGTGCACGGACTGTACCAGCGGGAAGGCGATGCGCTGTTCCTCGATCCGTGGGCCGCCCGTGACGGGTACGGGGAACGCCGTGGAGACATCACCGCTGCACCGATGGTCGCCGACCTGTTGCGACATCCCGAGGACGCGCCCGCGCAGGTGCGGGCGCGCGAGCTGCTCGAGATCGAATGGGCCGCCCTCGCGATGTTCACGTCGTGCGGCTGGTTCTTCGACGACATCTCCGGCATCGAAGCGTTACAGGTGCTCCGCTACGCCGCGCGCGCCATCGACCTCGCCGGCAGCGAAGCCCCGCGACTCGAGGCGGGCCTCATCGAGCGCCTGGCCCGGGCGGAGAGCGGAGTCACGGGGGCGGGGACGGGTCGGGACCTCTATCTCGCCAGCGTGAAGCCAAAGACTCCGCCAGCGGCGCGCGTGGCCGCCGGCTCGGTCGCGGCCCGGCAGCTCTCGCCGCTGGTCGATGTGGCGAGCGGGGCGGCCTACCTGGTTCGGGAAGAAGACGGGCGCGTCAGGGTCACGCATGGTCGCACCGGCCGCGAGGTGGCGTATCGCGTGTCGTTCCGACGACTCGGCAGCGCCCGCATCGGGCTCGAGGTGGGCTCGTCCGGGGAGGAGCCCGACGCGGCCCGGCTCGAGCTGGACGATCTCCCCGAGCGGTATCGCCTCCCGGCCGTCGCCGCGCTCCGGGCCGAGGTGATCGAGCGACGCTGCACCTCGGATGAGCGCGCGCAGCTCGCCACCGGCGCCGCCGATGCTCCGGGTGTCGCGGCGCGGGCGCTCGGGCGTGCCGTTCGAGCGCTGGCGTGGGACCAATCGACCGGCGCCGTCGCCGCGGTACTCGACCTCGCGGACCTGCTGGCGCTGTACGGACGCCACGTTCCATTCGACGCCCAGACCGCGTTTCAGCGGATTCGCACCGCGATGTCGCCGGGGCCTGCCGGATCGCTGGCGCCGGTGGCGTCGCGGCTTGGGTTCACCGCGGAGGACTGACTGGATCCGCTGCGCTTCGTCTTCGGCGTCCATTTCCATCAACCGGTCGGGAACTTCGACCACGTGTTCGAGGCGCACGTGCGCGACGTGTACCGGCCGTTCCTGGAGTGGCTGGTGGAGCGTGACTTCTTCCCGATCGCGCTGCACGCATCCGGCCCGCTGCTGGAATGGCTCGAGTCGCACGAGCCCCAGCTGGTCGACCGCATCGGCCGCCTGTCGGCCGACGGCAAGGCGGAGCTGTTGCTGTCCGGGCTCTATGAGCCGGTGCTGATCGCGCTGCCGCGACCGGATCGCATCGAGCAGGTGGCGTGGATGCGGGAGGCAGGGGCACTCCCAGACGCCCCGCTGGCCCATCGCGGCCGGCGCGGCACGCGTCGACCTCCCCGGCGATTAGAGCTGGTGAGGCGGTCGGGGGCCGGCGCCCGGCCCCCAGTCCCGCACACTGTCCTCGTCGTCGGCGTCCCGCACGTCGCGCTCCGCCTGCTCCAGCTCGGCGCGATCGATGTCGTCGGAGGGGTGTCGGTGCGCGGTGGGCTCCGGGGTGTCGCCGCGGCCCCCCAAGAGAAACCAGGCCAGGATGAGCAGCAGAACGGCGACGGCGACGAGGAGCGGGATCAGACGTCGAGGTTCCTGACGAACTTGGCGTTTTCTTCGATGAACCTTCGGCGCGGCTCCACGTCGTCCCCCATCAGCGTCTCGAACAGCGTCGAGGCCACGAGCGCATCTTCCATGGTGACCTTGAGCAGCGTGCGCTTGGGCGGATCCATGGTGGTGTCGCGCAGCTGATCCGGGTTCATTTCGCCCAGGCCCTTGTAGCGCTGCACCATGATGGTGCCCTTCGTCTCCGCGCCGTTGGTGAGTCGCTTGACGTATTCGTCGCGCTGCTTTTCGTCGTAGGCGTAGAACTCTTCTTTGCCCTTGGCGACCCGGTACAGCGGCGGCTGCGCGATGTAGATGTAGCCGACGTCGATCAGCTGCTTCATCTCCTTGTAGAAGAACGTGAGCAGCAGCGTCCGGATGTGGGCCCCGTCCACATCGGCGTCGGTCATGATGATGATCTTGTGGTAGCGGGCGTCTCCGATATTGAAGTCCTCGCCGACGCCGGTTCCGATCGCGGTGATGATGGTCCGGATCTCCTCGTTGGAGAGGATCTTGTCGATCCGGGCCTTCTGCACGTTGAGGATCTTGCCGCGCAGGGGAAGAATGGCCTGAAACGAGCGGTCGCGGCCCTGTTTGGCCGAGCCGCCCGCGGAATCACCCTCCACCAGGTACACCTCGCACAGCTTCGGATCGGTCAGCGAGCAATCGGCGAGCTTCCCGGGGAGCAAGCCGCCGTCGAGCGCGTTCTTGCGGCGCACCAGCTCCCGCGCCTTGCGCGCGGCCTCGCGCGCGCGCGCCGCGCTCAGCGCCTTGGCGATGATCGCCCGGGCCACGCTGGGGTTCTTGTCGAGGAATTCGCCGAGCGCTTCGTTTACCACGCTCTTCACGATGCCCTCGACTTCGGAGTTGCCGAGCTTGGTCTTGGTCTGCCCCTCGAACTGCGGTTCCTTCACCTTCACGTGCAGCACGGCGGTGAGGCCCTCCCGCACGTCGTCGCCGGTCAGGGTGAAGTCCTCCTTCTTGAGGAGGCCGTCCTTCTTGGCCCACTCGTTGATCGTCCGGGTGAGGGCCGCCTTGAACCCGGTGAGGTGGGTACCGCCCTCGTGGGTGTTGATGTTGTTGACGAACGAGAACGTATTCTCGTTGTAGCCGTCGTCGTACTGGATTGCGCCCTCGACCTCGACGCCTTCGCGTTTGGCCTCGAACGCGATCACTTTCTGGTGCAGCGCTCTGCGGCTGCCCAGCAGCCACTTCACGAACTCGACCAGCCCGCCCTTGTAGAGGTAGACCTCCTGCTTCTTCGATCCCTGGCGCTCGTCCGTCAGGGTGATCTGCAGGCCCTTGTTCAGAAAGGCGAGCTCGCGCAGCCGCGTGGCGATGGTGGCGAAGTCGAAGCGCGTCTCGGTAAAGATCGCGTCATCGGGGCGGAACGTGATCGTGGTGCCGGTGCCCCTGGCCTTGCCCAACACCTCGAGCTTCCGCTTGGTATCGCCGCGCTCGAAGGCCATGTGGTGCCGCTTGCCGTCGCGGTCCACCCACACCTCGAGTTTCTTGGACAGCGCGTTGACCACCGACACGCCCACGCCGTGCAACCCACCCGACACCTTGTAGGTGCTCTTGTCGAACTTGCCGCCGGCATGCAGCACCGTGAGGGCGACCTCGACCCCGGGCTTCTTCTCAGTCTTGTGGTTGTCGACCGGAATGCCGCGGCCGTTGTCGACCACGGTGATGGAGTCGTCGGGGTGAATCGTGACGTCGATCTTGGTGCAGTAGCCCGCGAGCGCCTCGTCCACCGAGTTGTCGACCACTTCGTAGACCAGGTGGTGCAGCCCGCGGCCGGACACCGAGCCGATGTACATAGCCGGCCGCCGCCGCACTGCTTCGAGGCCCTTCAAGACCTGGATCGAGTCGGCCTGGTAGTCGCCGTTGCCGTGCTTCGGTTTCGCCATGGGTTCCTGTGCTAGAGCCAGCGGATCGTCTTGATCCGGCCCGCGCCGCGACCCGCGTTCACGCGGGCCATCAGGTCGGGCATCATGAGCTGCAGTTCATTCCGCCAAGCACTCGTCGCGACCCGCACGAACAACGTGCCGTCCGGCGCGACGCTTTCCGGCGTCGTCACCGCCGCGATCTGCGGTCCCACGAGCGTCGGCCACGCGGCGATCAGCTGCGCCTGGGCGACGCGGGGCCCGAGCCCGGAGCGGGCGAGGTAACCCTTCAGGGCCTCACCCACGGCCATCGGAGCGCGTCGGCCTGACTTCGAATCAGCCATTGTGGAGGGGCTTCGAGAGTCCTCGGAAAGCCCCTCCAAAATACCCGGAAATTATTGTCAGGTCAAGACTTAGTTGCGTTTCGGCGGGCTCGGATCTCATCGCCCTTCGAACCGGGGGGGCCGTTTCTCCAGGAACGCGGTGGTGCCTTCCCTCATGTCGTGCGTGGCCGCCAGCAACCCGAAATGGTTTGCTTCGAGCAACAATCCTTCGTCGAGCGTCATCTCGAATCCCTGGTCAACCGCCTCGAGACAGAGGCGCACCGCCAGCGGCGCCATCGCCAGAATACTTCGCATCACTTTCTCCGATTCCGCCATCAGGTCGGCCGCCGGCACGACCTTGTTCACGAGTCCGATGCGGTAGGCCTCCTGCGCGTCGATCATCTCGCCCGACAGGATCAGCTGCAGGGCGATGCCCTTTCCCACCAGGCGCGGGAGGCGCTGGGTGCCGCCGTAGCCGGGAGCGATACCGAGCTTCACTTCGGGTTGCCCGAACTTGGCGTTCTCGCTCGCGAGGCGCAGATGGCACGCCATGGCGAGCTCGCACCCCCCACCGAGCGCGAACCCGTTCACGGCCGCGAGGACCGGCTTGCCGCAGGTTTCGAGGCGCCGCAGCACCGCCTGCCCGCGCATCGCCCGCGCCTTGCCGTCGAACGGTCCCTGGCGCGACAAATCCCCGATGTCCGCGCCGGCGATGAACGCCTTCGGCCCGGCGCCGGTGAGGATCGCCCCGCGGATCTCCGGCTCATTGGCGAGGCGCTCGGCCGCCTGCGCCAGCTCCGCCATGACCTGGTCGTTGAGCGCGTTCAGCTTGTCCGGTCGATTGACGGTGATGAACGCGAGTCCATCGCGGACGTCGAACAGCAGAGTTTGGTAGGTCATGCGGAGAATCCTACTGCAAACTGAAAAGCGTGGGGAGTGGGAGGTGGTTCGTGACGGTTCGGACCGGGGTGACGGCTCGCGCCGTCACGTCCCACATCCCACTCACCACGCAGTTGTCGCCGCGCCCGAATGCCCGTACGTTGGCCGGATGAGTGTGCAGGCCATCACCTGGTCTCCATCCGGCGCTGTGCGCGTGCTGGATCAGCGCCGGCTGCCCGAGGCGACGGTGCAACGGGATCTGGACGACGCCGACGCCGTGGCCGAGGCGATTCGCAGTCTCCAAGTCCGCGGCGCGCCGTTGATCGGTATTGCCGCCGCCATGGGACTGGTGTCGGAGCTGCGCACGGCTCGCACGTCTCCGCGCCCTGTATTCCTCGAGCGCCTCACCAGCTCGGCCGCCACGCTCGGGGCTACACGTCCCACCGCCGTCAACTTGCGCTGGGCGCTGCAACGCATGTGTGACGTCGCCCAACGCACACTGGGCGATAGCGGGGTGCTGTGGGAGCGATTGCACGCCGAGGCGACGGCGATCTGGGAAGAAGACCGAGCCATGTGCCGGCGCATCGGCGAGGCCGGACTTTTCCTCGTCCCTGACGGGACCACCGTGCTCACGCACTGTAATGCCGGTGCGCTGGCCACCGGGGGGATCGGCACCGCGTTGGCGCCGATCTACCTGGCCCACGAAGCGGGTCGGCGCGTGCACGTCTTTGTGGACGAAACCCGCCCGGTGCTGCAGGGTGCTCGTCTCACCGCCTGGGAGCTGGAGCAGGCGGGCGTGCCGTGCACCCTCATCGCCGACGGCGTGGCGGGAAGCCTGATGCGGGCCGCGCGCATCGACGTCGTGCTCGTGGGGGCGGATCGCATCGCCGGCAACGGGGACTTCGCGAACAAGATCGGGACCTACGGGCTGGCGGTGCTGGCGCGGCATCACGGCGTGCCGCTGTACTGCTGCGCCCCGTCATCGACCATCGATCCGACGGTCCCGGACGGCGACGCCATCCCGATCGAGCAGCGTTCGGCCGACGAAGTCAGAATGATCGCGGGGCGGGCGATCGCGCCCGCCACGGTGGCCGCGTTCAATCCCGCTTTCGACGTGACGCCCGCCCGATACGTATCCGGCTACCTCACCGATCGTGGGTCGGTGCAGCCCCCGTTCACACCGTGAAGGCGGTCCTGGTGAACCGATTGTGAGACCGATCGTCGCCGTGGTGGGCGGCTCGAGCTGTACCGCCGCCGAGGCACAGATGGCGGAAGAGCTGGGTCGCCGCCTGGCGGATGCCGGCGCGATTGTGCTGTGCGGCGGCCTGACCGGGGTGATGGAATCGGTGGCGAAGGGGGTTCGTGATGCCGGGGGTCTCACCATCGGGATACTGCCGGGCAATGACCCGGGGGACGCGAATCGGTTCATCGACGTCCCGCTCGCCACGGGGATGGGCGAGATGCGCAACGCGTTGATCGTGAGGGCCGCGGGCGCGGTGGTCGCGGTCGGCGGCGGGCACGGCACGTTGTCCGAGGTGGCGCTCGCGCTCCGGATCGGCACACCGGTCGCCGGGCTCCATGACCGATTCACCGGGGCGGTGGAGATGCCCCGGATGGAGACGCCCGCGGCCGCGTCGGCCTGGGCGATCGCGCAGGCGGCGGGCTAGGGCGCGGGAGCGGTCGCCGCGCGGACCTGTCGCAGGTAGGCGATCACCGCTTCGCTTTCCCGGACCAGCCCGTCGCCCACCCGGCGGGCCCCGGTGACGTCCCCGGCTTTCCCCGCGATCTCCAGCTGCTGCAGCAGCGCGGCCAGAACCTTCGCGCCGATCGTCGCCGAGGCCGACTTGAACGCGTGCGCCGCCCGCTCGATGTCCGGCCCCGCCCCTGCGGCCAGCGCGGTGGTGAGCGCCGCCACGCGGTCCGGCGCGCTTTGGAGAAACGTGTCGAGCACGGGATCCACGGCCTCCTCCGCGCCGGCGGCCCGCATTTCATGGCGGAATGCATCGAGATCCACCGGCACCGGCAGGCTCGGCGCGGCAACCGCGGGAGTGGGCTCGTTGGGTGCGGGCCTCGTCGCGGCCCAGCCCTCCACGGCGGCGAACAGCTCGTGCGCCTTGAACGGCTTGGTGAGGTACCCGCTCATCCCGTGAGCCAGACACCGCTCACGCTCACCGCTCAGGGCGTGCGCGGTCAGGGCGATGATGGGCAGCGTGCGCCCCGCCTCGGTGGCGCGAATCGCGTGCGTCGCCTCGAACCCGTCCATGTCGGGCATCTGGACGTCCATGAGAATGACGTCGTAGCGCTTGCGGCCGGCGGCGTCCACGGCCTCGCGGCCGTTGTTGGCGACGTCGATGTCGTGACCACGCTTGCGCAGCATCGTGGCGGCAACCTCCTGATTCACCGGATTGTCCTCCGCCACGAGCACCTGCAGGCGACGCCGCGATTCCGCGATCGAATGCCGCGTGACGAACGTCTCCTCCGGGGTCGGCGCGGGCGTCGCGAGGACGGTCCCGATCGTTTCGAGCAGATCGCTGCGGGACGTCGGCTTGGGCAGGTAGCCGCGAATCCCGAGCTCGCGACACCGCTGGCCGTCTCCACGTTGCCCCGCCGACGTGAGCATCACCAGGCGCGTTTCGGCGATCGCCGCGTCGTCGCGGACGGCAGCGGCCAGCTGGAAACCGTCCAGACCCGGCATCTGGGCGTCGATGACCGCCAGCTCGTAGGGCGCTCCCTCGCGACGGGCGCGCCGCAGCGCCTCGAGGGCGGTTGCGCCGTCGACCGCTTCGGCCACCGGCATGCCCACGGCCGCAAGGATCTCCACCACGATGCGGCGGTTGGTGGCGTTATCGTCGACGACGAGGGCCCGACGCCCGGTGAGCGGCGCCCTCTCGGTCGGTCCCGGGGGCGCCGGTGTGGAGTCGGTTTCGAACGCCACGGTGAACGAGAACTCGGTGCCCTGATCGACCTCGCTCGCCACCGTCAGGTCGCCGCCCATGAGGCGCACTAGCCGGCGCGCGATGGCGAGGCCCAAGCCGGTGCCGCCGTACTTGCGGGTCATCGAGGCATCCGCCTGGGAAAACTCCTCGAAAATGGTGCCGAGCTTGTCGACCGGGATCCCGATGCCGGTGTCGCGCACCGCGAGACGGATGGTGGCCCGCCCATCGGCGGCGTCGAGGCGGGTCGCCGAGACGACGACTTCGCCCTGATGGGTGAACTTGATCGCGTTCGAGATCAGGTTGGTGAGGATCTGCCGCAGCCGGGTCGGGTCGCCGCGGACGATGGACGGGACGTCGGTCGCCACGTCGGCCACGAGCTCCAGACGTCGTTCCCGCGCCCGGACCGCCAGCAGGCTCATGGTGGATTCCAGAAGATGGGGCAGGTCGAAGGCAATGAGCTCGAGCTGCAGGTGCTCCGCCTCGATCTTGGAGAAATCGAGGATGTCGTTGAGCAGCGTGAGCAACGTCTCCGCCGACGACTGGACCAGCGTGAGGGAGTGCCGTTGCTCGGGCGCCAGCTCCGTATCGAGCAGCAGCTCCGTCAGGCCGAGGACGGCGTTCATCGGTGTGCGGATCTCGTGGCTCATGTTGGCGAGGAAGGCGCTGCGCGTTTGGGCCAGTCGCTGGGCGACGTCGCGCGCCTCGCGCAGCGCTTCACGGGTGGCGACCTGCTCGCGCACATCGCGCGCGATGATGGAGAAGCCCCGGATCCGGCCCGTGGCGTCGCGGGTGAGCGAGACGCTCAGGGAGACCGGGATCGGGGTCCCGTCCTTCCGCAGCCGCACCGTCTCGAAGTGGTCGACATGCTCGCCGCGGCGGATGCGGTCGAGGATCATCGTCAGTTCGTCCGCCCGGTCGGGCGGCGTCAGCTGCGCGATCGGGCGTCCCTGGATTTCGCCCGGCGCATAGCCGAATAGCCGCTGCGCCGCGGCATTCCAGGTCGCGATCGTCCCGTCCAGCGTCTGGCCGATGATGGCGTCCTCGGACGACTGCACGATGCTGGCCAGCTGGGTGAGCGTGTCCTCGGCTCGCCGGCGGTCGCCGATGTTCTCGTACATCACGAGCACGTCGCCGTCGCCGCTCCCTTTCACCACGCCGGCGGAGACACGCACCGCCACGAGGGTGCCGTCCTTGCGCCGCCGCTCCGCTTCGACGGCCACCGTTTCGCCCCGGCGCGCGCGCTGGTCGAGGCGCGAGGCCTTGGCCTGCTCCGAACGCGGCACGACCAAGTCGTTCAGGTCCCGGCCGACCGCTTCCGCGCCGTCGTATCCGAACAGGGCCGTGAACTGCGGGTTAGTGCCGCGAATCCGGCCGTCGCGATCCAGTACGGCGATCGCGATCGGCGCGCTTGCGAGCAGCGCATCGAGGTAGGCGCGATCCTGGACCGCTTTGCGCTCCCGTTGGAACAGCTCGGCGCTCTGCATCAGGTGTCCGAGCAGGAGATCGTGGGAATTGCGGTGGAAGACCATCATCGCGGCTGCGAACAGGATGACGAGGAAGATCGCCACGGCAGTGTCGCGCTCGAACGACGTCTGCAGGAGCCCCACCGGGACGGGGACCATGAGGCCCGCGAGGAAGTACCGGAAGCTCCACCGATCGGCCGCGACCGACGCCACGCCGCCCGCTGCCAGCCCGCACAGGACGACCAGCAGCAGGGCGCTCTTCGAGAGCGAGAGACTGGGCATGAACGCCGCGGCGCCGACCCCCCAGGCGAGACCCGTTGCCGCGAGCGCCAGGCGGATCTGTTGCACCCCGGTTTCTACCGATGCCGAGGGTCGGCTCAGGCGACGGCGCAGCAACTCGCGCGTGAGCGTGCAAGCGCCGATCCCCGTTCCCCAGACGGCCAGATCGAGATGTGGCACGGAAGGCCACAGCAGGACGGCGACCACGGTCAAGACCAGCAGGTGGGCGATTTCGGCCCGCGCGCTCTCGCCCAGGAGCCGCTGAAACAGCGCCCGGCGCACCTCGGCTTCGATCGCCCCAGCAGGGCCCGATTGAGCTGCCCCGGGCTCGAGCCGGGCGGAGAACGACGGCGTCCGCGGCTGCCGGGAAGGCTGGGGAGTGCCCACAGGAGTGGTCACGGGCGATACGAATCTATGGGTCCGGCCACGGCGATTCCAACCTGGCCGCTCCCCCGGGTGACTGCGGTCACGCCCGGCCGGGCTGGAGGCCTTCATTCATGAAGCTTTGCCACAGCGCGGGGGGGTGGAGCGTCAGTCCCCGATGGCGGTATAATGAACGCATGAAAGCGAGCATGAAGTTCCTCCTCGGCGCGACCGTGATCGTCGGCGCGGTAGGGTATCTGATGGCGACCGGGATCAAGCAGACGGGGCAGTACTTCCTCACTCCCAACGAGCTGTCGCAGAAGATCGCCTCCGACCCGACATTCTACGACGTCGGCATGAAGGTCGGCGCCCACGTCGTGCCGGGCAGCGTGACGCGGGAAGTCGCCACCCAGACCCTCCGGTTCCGCATCACCGACGGGAGCGCGACCTATCCGGTGGTCTTCCACGGACTGCCGCCGGACACGTTCAACGACAGCGTCGAGGTCGTGGTCGAAGGCCGGCTGCAGCCGGACGGCGTGATTCGCGCGACCGACGTCCTGGCCAAGTGCGGCTCCCGTTACGAGTCGGTGCCGAAAGCCTAGATGACGCTGCTCGGCGGCCTGGCACTGTGGGTCGCGTGCCTGTTGGGAGTGTGGGGCGCGCTCACCGGTTTGCTGGGAGCCGCCCGGGGCCGGGCCGACCTGATCGCGAGCTCCCGCCACGCGGTGTTCGCGTTGTGCGGGGCGCTGCTGGTGGCGGTGCTGGCGCTCTTGGTCGCGCTGTTCCGGCATGATTTCAACGTCGAGTACGTCGCGGCTTACTCCAGTCGCAACATGCCGACCTTCTACACTTGGTCGGCCCTCTACGCCGGCCAGAAGGGCAGCCTGCTGTTCTGGGCAGCCGTGTTGTCGGTGTTCGCGGCGGTGGCCCAGGTCGTCACCGCGCCGCGCCACCGAGTCTATCTGCCCTACGTCGGCGCGATCACATCGCTCGTCGCGACGTTTTTCGTCATCGTCATGCTGTTCGGCGGCGCCAATCCGTTCGAGCGCCTGCCGTACACGCCGCTCGACGGCCGCGGGCTGAACCCGCAGCTCCAGAACCCCGGCATGGTGTTCCACCCGCCCATGCTGTACCTGGGCTATATCTCGATCACCATTCCGTTCGCCTTCGCCATGGCGGCGCTGCTTTCGCGCCGGCTCGACGTCGACTGGCTCGTCGCGATCCGCAAATGGACGCTGTTGTCGTGGCTGTTCCTGTCGATCGGCGTCTGCCTCGGCATGTGGTGGGCGTACGTGGAGCTGGGCTGGGGCGGCTACTGGGCCTGGGACCCGGTCGAGAACGCCTCGTTCCTGCCGTGGCTCACGATGACCGCCTTCCTGCACTCGGTGATGATCCAGGAAAAACGCGGCATGCTGAAGAAATGGAACCTGCTGCTCATCATCGGGTCGTGGTTGCTGTCGATCTTCGGCACGTTCCTGACGCGCTCCGGCGTGATCTCGTCGGTGCATTCGTTCACCCAATCGAACGTCGGGTATTTCTTCCTGGCGTTCCTGGTGATCGCGGCGACGCTCAGCTTCTGGATCTATGCGCGGCGTCTGCCCGACCTCACCGCCGAGTCCACGCTCGAGTCGATCGTGAGTCGGGAAGCGAGCTTCCTGTTCAACAACCTCCTGCTCGTCGGGATCGCGTTCTCGGTGCTCTTAGGCACGCTGTTCCCCATCCTCTCGGAGTGGGTGACCGGGACCAAGGTCACGATGGGACCGCCGGCGTTCAACCGGGTGAACATCCCACTCGGGCTCGGCTTGCTGCTCCTCACCGGGATTGGTCCGCTGATCGCCTGGCGCCGTTCCTCGCTGTCCAACTTGCGCCGCCAGTTCGTCGTCCCCGCGACGTCCGGCGTGCTGGCGCTGCTCGTGCTGCTGGTGGCCGGGATGCGGGATCCCTACCCGATCGCGGCCATCGGGATGGGGGCGTTCGTGTTCGGCACCGTCGTCCAGGAGTTCGTGCGCGGGGTGGCCGCGCGCCACCGCCAGTATGGGGAAGGCTGGTGGCTCGCGCTCGGTCGATTGATCGCGCGCAATCGGCGCCGCTACGGCGGCTACATCGTCCACATGGGCATCGTCATCCTGTTCATCGCGTTCGCGGGGATGGCGTTCAAGACGGAGACCGAGGCCACGCTGCGGCCCGGGGAGTCGGCGACGCTCAAGAGTCCGTATGGATGGACCTACACGTTCACGCACCTGGGCATCTCCCAGTACGACGCGCTGAACCGGCAGGTGACTGCCGCGACCGTGGACGTGGCCCGCAACGGTCGCCGGGTCGGGCGCTTGTCCACCGAGAAGCGCCAGCATGTGGACAGCCGCGGGCAGGCGACGTTCCAGCCGTCCACCGAGGTCGGCATCCGGAGCGACCTGCGGGAAGACCTGTACATCGTCTTGGCCGGTGTGGTGAACGGCACCGAGCAGGCCGTGTATCGATTCACCATCAACCCCCTCGTGTGGTGGGTCTGGTATGGCGGGTTGATCGTGGCGCTGGGGGGCCTGGTGGTGATGTGGCCCGGGGGCGGAGCCCCGGCGATTCGGCGCGCCCAGGCGGGGTACGCGGTGAAACTGGTGGCGAAGGCCGTCGGATAGGCGGATGAGCGGATCGGCAGAATGCTCACGGCGTGAGTTCCTTTTCGGCGGTCTAGCTCTGGTTCTATCCGCCCATCCGTCGATCCCATCCGCCCAGGATTCTCTCCCCGATGCCGGACCGGCCGGAAAGCTCTGGGACCCTGCCCGCGCCGGTCCGTCCATCCCCCCCACGACGGCGGGCGACAATGATGCCGCGATTCAGGCGATCGAAAAACGGCTCAAGTGTACCTGCGGCTGCGGCCTCGACGTGTACACGTGCCGGACCACCGACTTCACCTGCCCGGTCAGCCCCGGGCTGCACCGGAAAGTCATCGCGCTGGCCGGGGCCGGTATGTCCGGGGAGCAGATCGTCGCCGACTTCGTGCGGGAGAACGGCGTGGTGATGCTGATGGCGCCTCCGGCGCGCGGCTTCAATCTCACCGCGTATCTGCTCCCCGGCCTCGCCATTCTGGGGACGGGGGCGGCGCTCGTGTTCGCGATCCAGCGCTGGGCGCGCCGCAGCCGGCCGGCGGAAGCGACGGCGGGGATGCCATCCGCGGCGCCCGCCACGGCGGCCGAGCTGGATCGGTTGCGCCACGAGCTGGAGCGCATCGACGCGTGAGCTCGGCTGTCGAGCTCGTCGTCGCGGTGGCACTGGCGGCCGCGGCGATCTACTTCGTGCTGCGGCCGATTCTCTCTCCGCGCCACGTCGCGCCCGTCCCGGACGATGCCGCCGATCCCGACGATGATCTGTCACCGCGGGCGGTGGCGCTGCGGGCGCTGAAGGAAATCGAGTTCGACCGCGCCACCGGCAAACTCGGCGACGCCGATTACGACGACCTGAAACGCCGCTACACGGCTGAGGCCCTGGAGGCGTTGCGAGCCGGGGAAACGGAAACACCGCCCGCCGCGTCGGCTGCGGCTCCCGCGCCTGCCCGCTCCTGCCCGACGCATGGCCCGCAGGCCGACCGGGACGCCGCGTACTGCTCCGAGTGCGGTCGCCGTCTCGAGGGAGGCTCCGGTTTCTGCTCCCGCTGCGGCGCCGTGATGGAATCCGAGGCGCGGTTTTGCTCGTCCTGCGGGTGGCGCGTGGCCGCCTGACCGTACCCAGGCGTGATCTCGATCACCCATCGGTCTGCTCCACGCATTCCTGCTTAACACCCTCCCGGCGCTCGCGTCTGTTCCTGCGGTTCGGAATCTGATCCGTTCACTCTGACCGACAGGAGCAGCACCGATGCGTACCCTTTCTCGCGCCCTCGTGGGCGCTCTGGCCGTCGCCCTGATCGGCGCGGCGTGTAGCGACAACTCGAACGGCCTGAACCCCGATCAGGCCCAGGTGCAGGCGGCCTACGAGGGCCTGACCGGCTATACCGACGACGATTTCGGCGACGCAGGGGCGATCTCCACTCTACCGACGTCACCGGTCTCCTTGAGCTCCGGCCTCGCGGACACGGCGATCGCCCCGCTGTTCTGGGGCCGGGATCGCGTGGTGCCAGGTGGGCCGCGCCCGGTGTTCACCCGGAACATCGTAGTCCTGGGCGATTCCGCCTGGGTGACCCGCGGGGTCTCCTTCCAGGGCATCTTCCTGGTTGATACGTCGGCGGACGCCGTCTTCAATCCGACCAGCAAGCCTCTGGCCGACGGCGTGCAGCAGCGCGGCGTGTTCGTGCGCGACGCCTCGGCGCCGCACGGCTGGCGGGCCGTCTCACTCACGCTCCGCAACTGGCAGAACACCGAGGTGAGCCGGCGCACGGTCCAGATCCAGAGCGTGGCGGTCTATGTGAACGATTCGCTCCGGCTCTCCGTGCACGACCCGGATTCGCTGATCACGATCGATCCCGTGACCCCGCGGTTCCACGAGGGGGATACGGTCAGGGTCGTGGCGCACGTCGAGAACACGACCGGCGGCAGCTATTCCCCAGCGACGTTGGTGTTCCTGCACGTGCGCCATGCCGATCCGTCCGCCATCCGGTGGCGTCGCGTTCCGATGCGGGACGACGGGAACGGTGACTTCGAGCGCAGCTGGATCGTGCGCCACACGGGCCGCGACCGGTTCGTCGTCGACGCGCTGGATGCCGCGACGCTCGTGCTTGGCACTGCGGACAACTATCGCTCCAACGAATGGGGGATTCCGTTCCGCGTCGAGTAGTCGCGGAACGAAACGGTTCGAGGGCGGCGGGCCGATGTGTGGTCCGCCGCTCTTGATTTTCATCTTCTCGGACCCTATCTGTGTGCCGAGTTCACGGGAGCAGGGTCCTTACCGATGCGAGGAGCGGCGGCGTGATGCGGGTTTGGCACCGGACGTTTCTGCTCGTCATCGTGGGGCTGTTCCTGGCCGGGGCCGCGGAGGCTCAGGGCCGCAGCCGCATGCTGGACCGGCCGCGCGTCGGGCCGCATCTGGGGTACAACTTCGACGCCGATGCACTGACGCTCGGGGTCCAGGCCACCCTGCCCGTCACGATGCGCGTCGAGCTGTACCCGTCGCTCGACCATTTTGCGATCAGCCCCGGCACGCTGTGGGCGATCAACATGGACGTGAAGTTCCGTCCCCCGACCCGGCTCGGCGCGCTGTACGTCGGTGGAGGGATCGATTATCTCCATACCAGTGCCGGCGGAGGGAGCGGCGATGTCAATCTGAATTTCCTGGGCGGCTGGGAGGCGCGCCGCCGCTCGATCGTTCCGTACGTCGAGGGCCGGCTGATCCTCGGCGCCGGCAGCGCGTTCCAGATTGTCGGTGGATTCAATTTCAAGTTGCAGTAATCCCAGACCCCTTACCTGAGGATGCAAGCGTGAACCAATTGTCCAGACACGCGGTCCTGGTGGCATTCGTCGGTCTCACCCTGGCTTCGACGGCCGCGGCCCAGAGCGAGCGGCCGACGCTCGGGCCCCAGCTCGGGTTCGCCACCAATAGCTTCGACTTGTTGGTCGGAGCGCAGTTCAGTTACCGGGTGGCTCCGCAGATCGACATCTATCCTTCGTTCGACATCTACTTCCCCAGCGGTACCGGCAGTGCTTGGAGTTTGAACGCCACCGGCCGGTACTGGCCAAAACTGAACATGCCGAACCCGGGGTTGTATGTGGGTGGCGGGCTGGGGATCACGCATCTGAGCGCTGGCGGATTCGGTACCACGAAGGCGGGCCTCAATCTGCTGGGCGGCTGGGAGTTCCACACCTCCAACCTGCGACCCTTTGCCGAGCTGCGAGCCATCCTGGCGAGCAACGTGGATCGTATCGAGTTCGTCGGCGGGATCAACTTCAAGCTGTAATCGGCGTCTCCTGCGTTCCCTCTCCGCGTCAGCGGAGAGGGAACCAGGGTGCTCAGAACTCGAAGCTCTCCATCTTCTTCAGCCCCACGCGCAGTGGGATCACCGTCGCGGCCACGCACAACAGGGCCGCGACGGCGAAACTCCCGATCATCCAGGCGTCGATCACCACCGGCTGGTGATCGTAAACCGCGCGCACGTACCGGTACACGGCCTGCCACAGCGCGAAGATCACGGCGGCGAGCAGGGCGATGGTGGTCATCATGAACACCAGCCCTCCGAACGACGTGGGGATCTGGGCCGCATTCTCGGTCTCGAACTGGGGGAAGAGCGCCCCATAGCCCAGCGCCAGGGCGGCGATGGCCAGGGTGAGCGCGAAGATCGTGATCAGGTTCACGACCATCATGAACGTGCTCACCTCGAGCAGCAGATTGGTGAGTCCGGTGAGCAGCAGGGCGAGGACCAGCAGCGGGATGGTGCCCACCCAGTACTTGGACCACAACAGCGCCCGTAGATCGAGCGGGCTGGAGCGCAGCAACCACATCTGCCGCCCCTCGAGCGACACGGCAGGGAAAATGAACCGCGCTGCGATCGACGCGAGCACGAATCCCGCCAGGCCGAGGTTCAGGAACGACACGAGGGTGACGTAGAAGAACCCCACCGGCTCGCCGCGGTGCAGCGGCAGCGCCTGGATGTTGAACAGGTAGACCACCACCAGCACCGCGAGCAGGATCAGCTGGCTCCACTGCGTCGTGTCGCGAAAGAACAGTTTCACGTCCTTCAACACGAACTCCCGCTTGGCCACGGGCAGCGGGAACAGCGCCGCCCCCACGGTGCGGCGCCACAGCGCGCCACGCACGAAGCGCTCCGCGCCCTCCTGTGCCTTGGTGAACCCGGTGGCGAACAACTCCCGGTGCAACACGGCGCCGAGCGTGATGAAGCCGGCGGCCGTGGTCCAGAGCAACGCGAGCGGCAGGGGGTCCACGTCGTGGCGGAGGTACCCCATGATGGCGTTCGTGGCCCATTCGCTCGGGAAGAATGGGGAGGTCGGCGTGCGCAGCACCGCGATGAAATCGAGCAGGTTGCGGAATCCTTCGGGGCGGGCCAGCTGCTCCGGCCGGATCAGGCGGAACAGCAGGATCACGCCGCCCGCGGCCCCCAGCGCGATGATGGACAGCAGGTCGCGGGTGCGGCGCGCGGGGAACACGTTGACCAGCACGAGCGTCACGGCGCTGCCGAACACCGCCGGCAGCGCGAGCAACGGGAGAAACACCGCCAGGGCATACGGGATGAAGAGCAGCCCGCCCCCGTAGACGACGCCATAGGCGGTCAGGATGGGAACGCTCATCAACGCCACCATCCAGGAGGAATGCACCAGCGTCTCGCCCAGCTTGGCGAGATACAGACGCAGCCAGTCGACCGGCGCCGACACGAGCAGATCGAGGTCCTTGGCGAGAAAGAAGCTCGACAAGGCGGTGATGACGTTCGACAAGATGAGGATCGACACGAACGACAGCAGGACCAGTCCCAGCAGCTTGCCGGCCAGCAACGGTCCCAGCTCCGCGATGCCGCGGAAGTAGCGCAACATCTTGAACAGGGCCCAGAAGACGCCCATCCAGAAGCATCCGCCCACGATGACCAGGAGCAGGAGCTTGCCGCCGCCGCCGCTGGCGCGCGCCTCCCGCAACCGCTGCCGGGCGGTGCGCCACTTGGGCTGGAGCACGTGGGCGAGCGACGGCTGAATCACTTGCCCAGCACTTCCACCAGGTCCCGGACGGCGTGGCCGCCGGTCAGCTTGAGGAACAGCTCTTCGAGGCTCGCGTCACCGGCCGCGTGTTGATGCCGGATCTGCGCCATGGTGCCGTGGGCCACGATCTTGCCGTGCTGCATGATGCCGATCTGGTCGCACATCGCCTCGGCGACCTCGAGCGTGTGCGTGCTCATCATCACCGTGCCGCCGCGCGCCACGAATTGCCGGAAGATGTCCTTGAGCAGCCGCGCGCCCTTGGGGTCGAGTCCCACCATCGGCTCGTCCACCACGATGCACTCGGGGCGGTGGATCAGAGCGCTGGAGATGATCAGCTTCTGGCGCATGCCGTGGCTGTAGGCCTCGATCAGCTCGTCCTTCCAGCTCGAGAGCTCGAACACTTCCAGCAGCTCGGCGGTGCGCCGCTCCACGGTTTCGCCCTCCTGGCCGTAGAGCCCCGCCACGAAGCGCAGGAATTCGGCGCCCGTGAGCTTGTCGTAGACGAACGGCCGGTCGGGAATGAAGCCGAGCCGCATCTTGGCCGCGATCGGGCGCTGCTGCACGTCGTCACCGCCGATCAGCACGCGGCCGTCGGTAGGCCGCAGGATGCCCGCGATCATGCGCAGCATCGTCGTCTTGCCGGCGCCATTGGGGCCCAGGCACCCGTACAGCACGCCGCGCGGCACGTGCAGCGTGACGTGATCCAGGGCCACGAAGCTGCCGTAGTGTTTGGTCAGTCCTTCCAGTCGGATCATGACACCTCGAGCGTGAGCCGCCCCAGCCGCCGTACCAGCTCCAGCGGACGGGCGAGGGCGCCGATGGCGAGCCGTACATGGGCCGCATCCGCGGGGAGCTGATCGTACGTCGGGTCGACGGCCACCCAGTCGCCCAGGTACACCTCGGCCCAGGCGTGATAATAGAACCGCCCGCGCGCGTAGAGCAGCCCCGCGACCGGTCGTGCCGGCGCGCCGAGCGCGCGCGCCATGGCGACGAACAGCACCACGCGGTCGTTGGCGTCGCCGCGGCGCCGGCGCAGCACCCCGGCGGCGCCGCTCAGCTCACCGGTCGTATCATCCCGCACGGTGCTCGCGACCCAGGAGGTGAGCCGCTCGACGACCCGTCGGGGATCGCGGTCACCGGCGGCGATGAGCCGGGCCTGCGCGGCGACCCGCAGGTCTCCGCTCTCGATCAATGGAGCCGGCAGCAGGTCGTTCCGCATCGCCGGATCGCCGTTGGGCAGGCGATAGCGCGCCACCAGGGCGGCGCCCCGTTCGGTGGCGATGCTCAGGGTCTCCCCGGCCAGGCGCTGCCGTCCGCCTGCCAGATCGAGCCCGTCCAGGGCGCCACCGCCCAGCCGGAGGCGCAGGGAGGTGACGCGGGCGTCCGGTCGAACCCCGGCGGCGGTGGCGGCGATCGCCACGATCTCGCCGGCCGGCGGCGCGGCGGTGGACCGCATCAGCCGCAGCGTGTCGCGGCGGCGGAAGTTCTCGTAGGCGAGCTCGAACGCGGTGCGCTCCAGGCCGAAGCCGCGCGGCGAGCCGGCCCGGACCATGCGGCCCTGCGCGTCGATCCACAGGCGCAACCCGTCGGGCCCGCCGTCGAGCCGGAACGCCCGCACGGTGTCGAAAAGGATCGGCACCCAGGCCATGGTCGTGGAATCGTAGTCGGCGCTGTCCGGCACGACGAGCGTCGATTCCGCCGCGACCCGGAACGTGACCTCCCGAACCTGGAGCGTGAACGGATCGAACAGTCGAGCGGTCGCGGTTCGTCCCGCCCGGAGTCCGCGGCCGAATGCCAGGCGCAGCGGCCACACGGAGGGCAGCTCGACGGCGCCGGCCGGCACCCCCGTGGTCACCGAGTCCGCGCGCGATCGGACGGTCAGGGCCAGGCCCCCCTCGGGAGTCGGGGTCGCCCGGACGTCGAACCGCGACCCCTCGCCGTCCACTTCGCTCTGCAGCCCGCGCAGCCGCAGGGCCCGGTCCAGGGTGGTCACGCTACGCGCCTCGGTGCGGTGCAGCCGCCCCAGCGCCGGCACGTCGAGCACCAGCACGTCCACCACGCGGATGGAATCGACCAGCGTGTCGATCGTCGTGGAAGCGTAGCCGAGCTGTTGCGCGCCCAGGGACAGCCGGTAGAACTGCGCGCCGGGGGAGACGGAGAGCGCTGCTTCCGCCAGGCGCGCGCTCGAGGAACGGAAGTACTCCCGCCGCACCAGCCACCCGAGCGACGCAGCCCAGGCGGCCAGGATCAGGATTGCCCAGTGGCGGCGGCTCAGGAAAGCCTCGCGCGCACCCGACGGAGCACGCCCTCGAACACTTCGCGCTGTTCCTCGGTTTCCACGATGATCGCGATGTCCGAGGGCGCCGTGGTATCAGCGGGATGCTCGTGCACTTCCCCGACCAGGATCTCGGCGGCATCCTCGATCGACAGGTTGCCCGCGCCGGTGCCGAGCGGCGGCACGCTGAGGCGCGCGAACCCCCACTGTCGGGCGCGCTCCAACGCCGAGCGCCAGGCGCGCGCGACGCCGCGACGGGACACGGGCTCTTCGCGGCTCTGGATGATGGCATGGATGACGAACTCGGCGGGCAAGTCGCCGCCGGCCGCCGTGACGACCGCGGCGCCGACGACCAGCTCGGTGTGCAGATCGAGGTGACGCTGAAACTCGGGGCCGCCCATCTGCTCCAGCCGGCGCAACGCTGGCGTCGTGGGCTCGAGCTGCGTCGTGGCGGGACGGACGATGGCGTCGGCGGAAAAAAACCCGAGATCGTCGACGACCACGCGGATCACCGCGCGGCCACCTCCCGGGAGCGGCGGTACAGGGTGGCCGCATCGTCGGGCCGGCGCAGGCGGTCGAGCACGACCCCCTGGCCGTACAACGCCTTGGCGTGCCGCGGGTCCAGCTCGGAGGCGCGGGCGTAAGCGGCGAGCGCGCCGTCCAGATCGTCGATGTGGTTGAGGGCTTCGCCGAGGTAGAACCAGGCCGTGGGACTCCAGCTCTCGGTCTCCACCACCTTGCGCAGATGCGGCACGGCGCAGGACCAGAGGCCTTTGCGCAGCAGCACGATGCCCAAGGCGCTGCGGACGGCCACGTTGTCCGGATCGAGCAGCAACGCGTGCTCGAGATCGGCGCGGGACGCGGCGTAGCGACCCATCGAGCCGAGCTGCGTGGCGCGTGCGAGCAGCAGCGGCACGCTGTCGGGCTGGGCGGCGAGGGCCGTGTCGAGCGCCGCGAGGGCGCGCTCGGCCGCGGATCGGCCGAGCAGGGAATTTGCATACCCGTTGCGCGTGCCGTTGCGGTGGGCGTTCCCGTTCCCGTTCCTGTTTCCGTTCCCGTTTCCGTGATCGCCAGCGGGCGTCTCGGCAGATGGCTTGAACGATGGAGTAGTGAGCGGCAACGTCGTTTCCGTCAGCAGGCGAGCTTCTTCCGACAACTCGGCCGCGACACGCGCGCGATCGTCCGAGTTCTCATGCCGCTGGTCGTATCGACGGATCATCCGCTGACCTCACTCCCGAGCCACGACAGGTAGCGCTCCAATCCCGCGGTCACCGGCAGGGCCAGCAGCTCCGGCACCCGGTACGGGTGGAGTCGCTCGACGCTGGCCCGCAGCGCTTCCCATCGCGCCGCGTCGGTTTTCAAGAGCACGACGACTTCCGGCTCCTCGGTGACCTTCCCCTCCCAGCGATAGATCGAGCGCGCCGCCGGGAACATCGTGCCGCACGCGATCAATCGTTGTTCAACCAACCTAGTGACGAGCGCACGTGCGTCGGCTTCGGTGCCGAGCGTCGTGATCACCACCAGCGCTTGTTGCGCCATTTGGGGGCCGCTAACGTAGCGTCTGAAATAGAGTTGAGCAAGGGGTGTCGTTGTGGCGCGACGGGGGGGACCGGTCGCCGGTCGCCGCGTCGGGACCTACTTTTCACACCGGTGCGTTCCTCACTACTTCTCTCGCTCGACTGCGTGATCGGCGGCTCTCCGCTTCCGTGCGCCCGGTCCACCGTGCGCGCACTGGCGCCCAACAGGGTGGCCGTCCTCTATTTGGAGGTGCCGCGCCGGCTGCGGGTGGCGCTGCTGAGCGAGGCCTCCTGACCGGTGCCGTGCAGCGCCTCACCGCCGCCCTGGCCGGCCGCTACACGATCGAGCGCGAGCTGGGCGCGGGCGGCATGGCCACCGTGTACCTCGCCCAGGACGTCAAGCACCACCGCCGCGTGGCAGTGAAAGTGCTGCGCGCCGAAATCGCCGCGACGCTGAAGGTCCCCCAAGGGGGGTTCGATCGGCTCCAGCCCACGGCCTTCGCCGACCTCCGTGTGTTCGAGGAATCCCCATGAAAGTCGGCTTAGT
>CAZRGT010000040.1:0-93464 GCA_964599725.1 uncultured Gemmatimonadaceae bacterium
CGGCGAAGTAGGCCTCTTCCGCCGTCACCAGGTTGCGGAGATCGGACTTCATCGAGGCGATGTAGGCCTTCTCCTTGGTGTTGGCGAACTTCGGGATCGCGATCGCGGCCAGAATGCCGATGATCACGACCACGATCAGCAGCTCAATGAGTGTGAAGCCCTTGCGATTCATCTGCTTCCCCCGGTCTTGGAGTTGGATGGGCGCCTTGATTCCTGACGAGAGCTAAAGCAAGGCTCGTGCCCTGCCATGGGTTGCCGCCTAACCCCATACAACCTAATCCCTTGGCATGCTTCAGAACAGACCTGAACGGCCCTTGGAGGGGCTCCAGGTCTCGCGTTTTGCAAGAACGCAGGAGGAAACACGACGGCCGGGTGACAACACGCGTGGCGGCATGGCCAACGCTCACCTTACGCGTCCTAGGGCGGACTCAACCCGGCGTACCAGGCGCGCTCGTACGGAAACCAGAACCGTGCCGTGTCCGCGAGCGCGGCTGCGCGCCCAGGCTCGCGCCGCGCTCGCGCCATCAGGTACTCGACGCGCAGCGCTACCCGCTCGCGCGGGAGACGCCGTCGCGCCTCCCGCGCGAGAGGCGCCGCCTGCGCCGTGTCGCCCTGACCGATCAGATAGAAGGCATAGTCCGCCTTCACGTGGGGATCCGCTCCGAATAGCGAATCGGCGCGCGCGTACGCGGCCCGTGCTTCGGCAACCTGCCCCATTCCCGCAAGCACGGCCGCCGCAGATTGCTGCGCGCGGTACGACTCCGGATGGTCCACCAGCAGGGTCAGCAGGAAGGCGCGGTTGTCCCGCCACGCCGGCAGGCGGAACAACGTGCCCGCGGCGAGCGCGCCGAGCACCAGCGCGAGGGGCGCCAGGACGCGAGGCCGCTCCCAGCGCTCGAGCGCCCACGCGACCCCGACGCCGACCAGCGTCGCCGGCAGCAGCACCGCCAGGTAGAGGTTGCGCTCGGCCAGGACGATGCCCGACGGGACCAGGAAGTTGGACGTCGGGAGGTAGGCCAAGGCGGTGGCGAGCGCGGCGAAACACAGGGCGGGAACTCGACGACGGACCGCGCCACCACCAGCGAGGACAACGAGCACGACACCCGCGCCAAGGATGGCGGCGAGCGAAATCGAGGTGCGATACGGGATCACCTGGGGACTGTAGTCGGCCGACAGCGATACCGGAAAGACGAGCAATCGAGCGGCGCGCAACGCCGCCGGGAACGCCATCGCCAGCCGTCGCCCGGTGCCTGCACCGAGAAACGGCGCCGCGACGTCCGCCGTCGCGGCATGGCCGATCCGAAGCCACACGACCGCGTACGCGGCCGTCAGCACGCCGAGCAGCCCGTAGAACCGGAGCGGGTAGTGACGCTCACTCGGTGGGCGCAGCCAGTCATCGAGCAGAATCACGGCCCCGCCGACAATCGCATGTTCTTTGCTGAGCATGGCGAGACCGGTGCAAGTCAGCGCCGTGGTCCACCACGCGCGCCGGGCAGCCAGGACGGCCCCCAGAATCCCGACCGTCGCGAGCAGCTCGTTGCGCGAGACGATATTCGCGACGCCTTCCACGTGCACCGGGTGAACCGCGAAGACGAGTCCGGCGACCGCGGCAGGCAAGGGTGGGAGCCAGCGCGCCAGGACCAGCACGACGAGGACGCTGGCCAGCCCGTGCCACAGCCCATTGGCGAGGTGCAGCCATCCGGGGCGCCCGCCGGATATCGACCAATCGATCGCGAGGCTCAGAATGGTCGAGGGTCGATACAAGCCCGCTTCACTGGGTGGAGGCCAGTAGGGTTGGTCGAAAGCGCGCAGCGCGGCACCCACTCCATGGGCGGCCGGATTGGCCACGACGATCGCGCGGTCGTCCTGGACGTACCCGAAGCGGACGGTCGGGAGGTACAGGAGCACCGCGGCGAGGAATACCCAAGTGAGCGCGCGACGAGAGTTAGGCGCCTCAGGGGCCACGATTCACCCGGAATAGCGCCCGGCCTCCGGGCCAGGCGCGCTCCATGGTCAGCCACCCCGGGTGGGCGCCCAGGAGGGCGTCCAGCTCCCGGTCGGAGCCCGAGCCGAAGCCGGAGAAGAGCACTCGTGTGACGCCCTGCCGCTCCAGGTAGCGTCGATGCTCCGCCGCGGTCGGTTCGGATTCCTCGCCACTCCGGTATCCGTACAAGTAGAACGGTACGGTCGTGCGACGCGTGTACAACCAGACGAGCGCTTCATCGTCGGTCGCCAGCACGGTGCTGTCGGGGAGCGTGGCCAGATCGGGGAGTAGCTCGGCGAAATTGTCCGAGATGCGCTCCCGCTGGAGCCCCCACCACCGGCCCAGGGTTCCACGGACCTCGTATTGGGCATAGCCGATGAGGACGATCGCGACTACCACGAGCACGACCACCCGGATGCGGGGGAAGGCGCGCACCAATCCGACGGCCCCGGCGGCAAACGTGAGCGCCAGCCAGGGAAGTACAGCCCACAGAAAGCGATCCGAAGGGAACGGCCACAGCGCGAGGATCCCGAGGTATCCGACCAGCGTCAGGCCGATGGCCGATCGCCGGGTCACGAGCACCAGACCGTAGATCCCCACGCTCAGGGCGGCAGCGCCGACCGGATAGTAGATCCAGACACCGGGCAGCCAGCCCAGGGTGAGCGCGCCGAGCGGGCGTAGAAGATCCGGGACACTGCGCCAGATGACGCCTAATCCGGCCTGGTGCACGGTTTGACCATAGCCGCCGTAGTTGATCGCCAACGCGGGATCGAGCCCGCCCTGGCGGGCGACGATCCATGCGCCCCAACCGGCGGCCGCCGCCAGCACGGGGATCCCCACGGCGAGGGCCTCGCGCCATGGCCGACGACGCGACACGAGCAGGTACAGCGGCAGGCCGACCCCCGCTGCAAGGGCGATTGAGCGAGTCAACAGAGCGAGGGCCGCCAATCCCCCGGCCAGGGCGGCCGCTCGGACGGGCCGCGGGCGCTCCGGCGCCCCATCGGCCAGCACCACCGCTCCGGCCAGCAGCAGGCCGAACAACGGCTCGGCGAACAGGACGGACTGCACCGTGAGCACGGGAATCGCGACCGCGGCGCCCAGCACACAGGCCGGGGCGAGCCAGGCGGGCGTTTCCCCGAGCAGCCGGATACGCACGGCATGCGCCGCAATGAGCCCGGCGCCGAGTGCGGCCAGAACGAGGTTCAGGACTAGGCCCAGGGAGGCCGCCACCGAAACCGGGAATGCGGCGAACAGCGGCGCGAGCAGGAGCGGATAGAGCGGCGGGTAGTGCACTACGGCCGGCGCGCCGGGAAGGTGCGGGTGGACATATCCCATCCCGTTCCCCAGGGCGATCGCGATGCCGGCATAGAGGCCGTCGTCGTAGAACCCGCCGACCAGAGAGTGATTGAGCGTGCAGGCACCGACGACGAGGGCGCCTGCGCCGACAGCGATGCCCGCGCGCCGCGGGCTCAGCGACGCCAATCCCCGCCCGGCGGGAACAGGTTGTAGCGAACGATGTGGAACACCGCGGCGAGGCCGTCTCTCCAGGTGATCTTCTTCCCTTCGGCGTAGGTACGGCCGTCGTAGGAGATGGGCAGCTCCCAGATCCGGGCCCGGGCCTGCGCCAGACGGGCGGTGATCTCGACTTCGAATCCGAAACGATCGGAGCTGAGCGGCAGCCGCTTCAGCAGATCGGCGCGCACCAGCTTGTAGCACGTTTCCATGTCCGTCAGGTTCAGATTGGTGAACATGTTGGACATGAACGTGAGGAACTGGTTGCCCACCATGTGCCAAAAGAACAGCACGCGGTGCGGTCCGCCCTGGAACCGCGAGCCGTACACGGCGTCGGCACGACCGCTCGCGATCGGCTTCAGCAGGGCGGGGAGATCGGCGGGGTCGTATTCCAGATCGGCGTCCTGGACGACGATGATGTCGCCGGTCGCGGCGGCGATTCCACTGCGCAGCGCGGCGCCTTTGCCGCGGTTGATCGGGTGGCGCACCACGCGATCCACCACCCCGTCCTGGGCCAGCCGGTCCAGCACCGATCCAGTGCCGTCCGTGGAGGCGTCGTCGACGGCGATGATCTCGAGCGTCACGGGAAGCGCGCGCAACCGCCGCGCCACTGTTTCGATCGTCCCGGATTCGTTGTAGACCGGGACGATCACCGACAGCATCGGCTCAGTCGACACCCTGTCCATCGTACCGGGTCAGCTTGCGGTACAGGGTCGAAGGATCGATCCCCAACACCTCTGCCGCGCGGCTCTTGTTCCCCCCCTCAGCCTGAAGCACCCAGGTGATGTACGCCCGCTCGATAGTATCCAGCGTGGGGTTGGGAAGCGCCCGCTCGGCGACCAGCGGCTCGGCCCGGCGCTCGGTGACCTTGGCAGGCATAGCCGACAGCGGGATGGTGTCGCTTTTGGTGAGCACGCCGGCCCGCTCGAGTGCGTTCTCGAGCTCGCGCACATTTCCCGGCCAGTCGTAAGCCAGCACGGCGTCCATCGCTTCCGGGACCAGGTGCCTGGCGATGCCACCCGGCTCTTTCGCGATCCGCTCCAGGAAGGCGTTCACGAAAATTTCGATGTCGTCGCGGCGCTCCCGCAGCGGCGGCAGATGGATCGCGATGACGTTGAGCCGATAGTAGAGGTCGGTGCGGAATCGGCCGCGCTTGATGTCGTCCTCGAGGTCCCGGTTCGTCGCCGCCACGACCCGCACGTCAACGGGAATCGCTTCCGTGCCGCCGACGGGGATCGCCTCCCGCTCCTGCAGCACCCGCAGCAGCTTGACCTGCGTGGCGGGCGACATTTCGCCGATCTCGTCCAGAAAGAACGTGCCGCCCCGTGCCGCGGCGAACAACCCCTGCTTGTCGCGCACCGCCCCCGTGAACGACCCCTTCACGTGCCCGAACAGCTCCGATTCCAGCAGGCTCTCCGGCAGCGCGCCACAGTTGAGCGAAAAGAACTGGCCCTCGCTGCGTGAGGAGATATCGTGGATGTAGCGGGCGATCACCTCTTTGCCGGTGCCCGACTCGCCCTGGATCAGCACCGTGCTCTCCGTGGGCGCCACCTGCTCGGCGAGTTTCAAGACGTCCGCGAACACACGGGACTTCCCCAACGGCTTCGCGAATCGCGCGCGCTCGCGGCGCCGGATCTCCTGCTTCAACTGCTTGTTCTCGGTACGCAGCCGACGGTGCTCGGCCGCCCGCCGGCAGATGGCCACGAGGTCGTCATTGGAAAACGGCTTCTGGATGTAGTAGAACGCGCCCTCGTTCACCGCCTGGATGGCGGTCTGGAGCGACGCCTGGGCCGTCATCAGGATGACGGGCGTTTCGGGCTCTTGCTGGCGCACCGCGGTCAGGATGTCGATCCCGGTCACGCTCGGCATGCGGACATCGGTGAGAACGATGTCCGGCTGCGCCTGCTTGAGCTGCTCCAGCCCGGCTTTGCCGCCCTGGGCGGTGGTCACCTCGAACCCCTCGTTTTTCAGGAGAATCCGGAGGGTATCCAGGATCGCTGTTTCGTCGTCGACGATCAGGATCGACGCAGTGGATGCGCTCGTCATGCCGCTTCTTCCTTCCGGCGCCCGGCCGGGAAATAGACGGTGAACGTGGTGCCGCGGCCCGACGCCGAATCGACGAGGACCATGCCGCGATGCGCGACGACCGCGCGCTGCACGATCGCGAGTCCCAGTCCGGTGCCGCCGGTGCGTCCGGTCACGAACGGCTCGAACAGGCGCTCCCGGACGGCGTCTGGAATTCCCGGCCCGTTGTCGCTGACCCGCAGCGCGACCGGGTTCTCGACGGTAATCCCGGTCGGGAGGTCGTCGGGCGCCGGCCGGCTGGTGTGCACCTGGACCCGTGCACCGGGACCGGCGGCCTGCACGGCGTTGAGGACCAGGTTCGAGACGACGCGGTGCAGCAGGTCCTCATCCCCCTCCATGGGGGCCGATCCACCGGACAGTTCGATCGCGACGTTCGCCGGGCAGTCGGAGTGCTGGCGCACCAGACGGACCGCGGCGCCGGCCACCACGCCCAGATCGACGGCCCGATACTCGGTCACGCGCACCCGCGAGAAATCGAGGAATTCCGACAACAGGCGGCTGAGCCGATCACTCTCGCGCACGATCAGACTGGCCAGGAATTTCTCGTCTGGGTTACTGCGCGTGGACCGCGACAGCTGCTCGACCGAAGAGCGGATGGACGCGAGCGGGTTCTTGATCTCGTGCGCCAAACTGGCGGACAGCTCCGCCACCGCCTCCAGACGCTCGGCCCGCAGGTGCAGCTCCTCCAGTCGCTTCGAATCGGAGATGTCGGTGAAAATGGCCGTGACCCGCGGCGGGAGATCGACGCCGGCGTCGATGGTGGTCGTGGTCAGACCGACGGGGAAGGTCCGGTCGGCCCGCCGCACCGTCGCTTCCACCCGCATCAGCCGGATGCCGCGCCGTGCGGTCGACGCCACGGCCGCCCAGAACTCGGGACTGGTGCGGGCCAACTCGGCCAGAAACGGGCGGTCCAGCCAATCCCGGGCGCGAAACCCGAGGATTTGCTCCGCGGCGGGGTTGGAAAACAGCAGTTTCCCGTTCGCGGCCACCGTGAGCACGCCGCTGGCAAGATTGTGCAGCACATCGCTCGCCTCGAGCCGGGCCTGTCGTAGCTCCCCCGCCAACGCTTCGTGATCAGCGGTCATCACCTTGATCCGGCTGGCGAAGTAGGCGGGCACCGCCGCCACCACCGCGAACAGACCGAGCTGGATCCAGAGCGCGGCACTGGCCGCGGTGTTGTGCCCGAACAGCAGGTCGGCCAGGTACGCGAGAGCTACCAGCGCGGTGATGAGCGCCGTACTCGCGGGGGGCATCAACACGGCCGTCACGGCGATGAGCGGGACGTAGAGGGTGGAGAAGCTGCTGTCCGGCCCGCCGGTGACATGCACGACCGTCGTCACCAGCACGATGTCGAACAGGGCCTGGAGATAGAGGAACGTCCGCCCCGGCGCCCGGTTGCGGATGTGCGTGTGCCAGTAGGATCCTGCGGTGACCGCGAGCGTGGCCAGCAACAGAATCGAGGTGACGAGGATGTCGAGCGGCGCCGCAACTTGGACCTTCAGAGCGGCGCCCACGTACATCGCGATCGCCACCGACACGCGCCCCAAGTAGGTGAACCGCAGCAGGTTCTTCGGAGTCGGAACCCGGGAAGCTCGCATGTAACCTCAAGAGGGGAGCGGCGTTAAGTATTGGTGAGGGTGTGGCAGAATGCAAGAGAAAGGGCCTCCCGGTGGGAGGCCCCTGGCTCGTGGGGGTGGCTTCCGGCTCACTGCACGGCGTTCACCATGTCGAAGATCGGCAGGTACATGGCCACCACCATGCCGCCGACGATCACGCCGAGCACCACGATCATCACGGGCTCCATGAGGGACAGCATCGTGCTGACGGCGGCGTCGACTTCCTCGTCGTAGAAGTCGGCGATCTTCGAGAGCATCTCGTCCAAGCCGCCGGTTTGCTCGCCCACCGCGATCATGGAAATCACCATCGGTGGGAATACCTTGGAGCGTGCCAGCGGGGCGGCGATCGTATCGCCGCCGGCAATCGACTGGCGCGACTCCATCACGGCGTTATGAATGACCATGTTGCCCGCGGTCCGCGCGGTGATTTCGAGTCCGTCCAGGATCGACACCCCGGAGGACACCAGGGTGCCCAGAGTGCGCGTGAAGCGCGACACGGCCGACTTGCGCAGGACGTCGCCGAGCACGGGGAACCTGAGCAGCATGCGGTCGATCTGGAGCCGGCCTCCCGGCGTCTTGCGGTAGCGGGTGATCCCGAAGATGGACACGCCGATCACGCCGAGCATCAGCCACCAATAGCTCGTCAACATATGGCTCATGCCAATCACGAACCGGGTGGGCAGCGGCAGCTCGAGCTGCACCGACGCGAACATCGTCTGGAAGGTGGGGATCACGAAGATCAGCAAGACCGCTATCGCGATGACGGCGACGGACGAGATCACGGCCGGGTACACCATCGCGCCCTTCACCTTGCGGATGATGGCGTCGTTCTTCTCGAGGAATTCCGCGAGGCGCTGCAGGATAGTGTCGAGAATACCGCCCGCCTCGCCGGCCGCGACCATGTTCACGTAAAGATCGGAGAACGCTTTCGGGTGCTTGCGCAGCGCGTCCGCGAGGGTCTGGCCGCTCTCCACGTCGTACACGACCTGCCGCGTCGTGTCCGCCAGCACCTTGTTCTCGGTCTGCTGCGCCAGAATGTCCAAGGCCTGCACCAGCGGCAGGCCGGCGTTGATCATCGTGGCGAACTGCCGCGTGAAAATGACCACGTCGCGGGTCTTCACGCCGGGTTTGAACATGCCGCCGAGCGACACCGCCTTCGGCGCCTGGCGCACCTGCACGACCACGAGCCGGTTCTTGCGCAGGTGGGCGACGACGTCGTCTTTGGACGGCAGATCGACCTGGCCTTTTTCCAGGTCGCCTTTCAGGTTCCGCGCCGTGTATTCAAAGACTGGCATGGATCACTCCTTCGCTCGCTAGCGCCGCGCGGCCAGTTTGGCCGCGCCGGCGGTCGCCGCGCTCAAGTCCTTGTCGTCCACCGGGGCCTCGCCGATCATGCGCAGGAACTCATTGGGATCGGACGCGACGCGCAGGCACTCTTCCTTGATCACGTCGCGCTGCATGTAGAGCTGGTACAACGAGTCGTTCAGGGTCTGCATGCCGTGCTTCTTCCCGGCCTGCATCGACGAATAGATCTGGTGCACTTTGTCGTCGCGGATCAGGGCGCGGATCGCCGGCGTGCACACCATGATCTCGGCGGCCATCACGCGGCCGCGCCCTTTGGCCTTCTGCAACAACGTCTGGGTAACCACCCCCTCGAGCACGAACGCCAGTTGGGCGCGGATCTGCGACTGCTGGTGCGAGGGAAAGATGTCGATGATGCGGTTGATCGTCTCGGCCGCCGAGTTGGTGTGCAGGGTGGCGAACGCGAGGTGGCCCGTCTCGGCGATCGTGAGGGCCGACTGGGTCGTCTCGAGGTCCCGCATTTCGCCGATCAGCACGACGTCGGGGTCCTGGCGCAACGCGTACTTCAGCGCCGCGGCGAAGCTGTTGGTGTCGGTCCCCACCTCGCGCTGATTCACCAGGCACGACTGGTGGCGGTGGATGAACTCGATCGGGTCCTCGATCGTGATGATGTGCCCCTTCATCTCCTTGTTGACCTTGTCGATCATGGCGGCGAGCGTGGTGCTCTTGCCCGAGCCCGTCGGGCCCGTGACGAGCACCAGTCCCCGCGGACGCTCGGAGAGCTTGGCCACGATCGCCGGCAGACCGAGATCGTCGAAGGTGCGTACCGTGAACGGGATCTGCCGGATGACGAGGGAGACGCAGCCGCGCTGCTTGAAGCAGTTGCCGCGGAAGCGCGCCAGGTTCTGGATCCCGAAGGAGAAGTCGAGCTCGCTCTCGGTTTCGAACCGTTTCTTCTGGTTCTCGGTGAGCACCGAATAGGCGAGTGACAGAGTGTCCTTCGGCGTCATCACGTCCTCAGTGGACGCGCTCGTGATGTCCCCGTCGATCCGCAGCTTCGGCCGCTCGCCCGCGACGATATGCAGGTCGGAGGCGTCCTTTTCGATCATCTCTTCGAGCAGCGCGCGAAGATTCACGGGCATCGCGAAATCTCCTTCAGGTGGCGGCCGTCTCCTTCACAACCTCTTCCAGCGTGGTGACGCCCTTCTTGACCTTGACCAATCCGTCCATGCGCAGCGTCAACATCCCCTCGGACACCGCCACCTCGCGCAGCTCCTCGGTGGAGGAGCCGCGCAGGATCGCCCGCCGCACCGCGGAGCTCAGCAACATCACTTCATAGATCCCCTGGCGGCCCTTGTACCCAGAGCCGTTGCACGTGTCGCAGCCCGTCCCCTTGAAGAACGGGCCCTGATTGCGATCGATGCCGAACGCGTACATCTCCTCGTCGGTGTACTCGTGCTGCTGCTTGCAGTCGACGCACACGCGACGCACCAGCCGTTGCGCCACGATCAGGTTCACGGCGCTCGCCACGTTGAACGGCTCGATGCCCATGTCCATCATGCGGGTGATGGTCGAGGGCGCGTCGTTGGTATGCAGCGTCGACAGCACCAAGTGCCCCGTCAGCGCCGCCTTGATGGCGATCGAGCCGGTCTCCAGATCGCGGATCTCGCCTACCATGATGATATTGGGATCCTGCCGCAGGAACGCCTTGAGGGCGGCCGCGAAGGTCATGCCGACCTCGTTGCGGACCAGCACCTGGTTGATGCCCATCAGGTTGTACTCGACCGGATCTTCGGCCGTCATGATGTTCACTTCGATCGTATTGATCTTGGAAAGCGCCGAGTACAGCGTCGTCGTTTTCCCCGACCCGGTCGGGCCCGTCACCAGCACCATGCCGTACGGGTTCAAGACCGCCTTCATCAAGTCGGCTTCGGCCTTGGCCTCGAACCCGAACTTGGACAAATCGAAGGTCAGATTGCCCTTGTCGAGAATCCGGAGCACGATCTTCTCGCCGAACAGCACCGGCAGGGTAGAGACGCGGAAATCGATGACCCGGTTCCCCATCTTCAGCTTGATGCGACCGTCCTGCGGCACGCGCCGCTCGGCGATGTTCAGCTGGGCCATGATCTTCACGCGCGAGGTGAGCGCCGCCCGCATCTTGATCGGCGGCTTCATGACCTCCTGCAGCGCGCCGTCGACGCGATAGCGCACTCGCATCTCGTGCTCGAACGGCTCGATGTGGATGTCGGACGCGCCGCGCTTCACCGCGTCGGTGAGCAGGCCGTTGATCAGCTTCACGACCGGCGCGTCCTCGGCGAGCTCCGAGGCCTTCACCTCTTCGTCCTGCTGCTCCTCGACGACCTCGAGGTCGGAGGCGCCTTCGTCCTCGACGCTCTTCAACAGGCTGGCGAGCTGGGCGTCGGATTGCTGGTAGTAGCGGTCGATCGCGTTGCGCAGCGTGTAATCCCCGGCGATCACGGGGAAAATGTCGCAGCGCGTGATGAACTTGATGTCCTCAATCGCCGCGACATTGTTCGGGTCCGCAATGGCGATCGTCAGCGTCCGCCCCTCGCGCTTGAGCGGGAGGACGGTGTACTTGTTCGCGATATCCGACGAGATCAGCTTGAGAATCTTGGGATCGACTTCGAAGCGGGAGAGATCGACCGCCGGCATGCGATACTGCCGGGCCAGCATCTTCGTGATCTCGGTCTCTTCGATGAAGCCGAGCTTCACCAGGGTGTAACCCAACCGCATCCCCGAGCTGCGCTGCTCCGCCAGGGCGCGCTTCAGCTGGTCCGCGGTGATCAGGCCATCGCGGACGAGGATGTCGCCGAGTTTGTCAGGGGTAAGTGCTGCGGTGGCCGTACGCAACTCGTTGAATTTGAATGATCTAAAGTATGTCGACGAAGGGTACTGTCAAGGCAGCGCACCCGAAAACAACACGTACGGCCGGATTGCGTCCAGCAGCGCGGGGCCGAATCCCGACACGCTGTCGAGTCGTGCAACGCCACCGAACGGTCCGTGCCGCTCGCGCCAGGCGACGATCCGCTGGGCCAGTGCCGGACCCACCCGGGGGAGTCGTGTGAGTTCCGTCACATCGGCGCGATCGACATCGACGCGCTCGCCGGGCAGCAGCGGGCGCGCCAGCGCGGCGGCCCGGCGCGCGGTCGCGCGCAACGCGGACGCGGGTGTCGAGTCGGCGGCGAGCAAGTGCACGTCCCCGGGAGCACGCGGGGAAGAGGGGGACAGGACGAACCGGACGCCGGCGCCGGCGAGGGCGAGACCGGCCAGGAGCAGGGCGGCGCGCTTGTCGTCCATGCGCTGGACAGTAACAGCGAACGGCGAGAATGAAGGATCCGAAATACGCGGCGCGGGTCGATTGTAACGCTGCGCTAGGCGTTCAGCTGGTCAGACAACGATGGGAGTGACCCTCGCGGCCATCTGATACCTGACAACCGCTCTGCGCCTGAACGACTGAGCGTCTTACTGACCGACTTCCCTCACTAAGGCAACGGCAACATCTCCCACCACCTGCAACGAGTTCGCACTGACCTTGTCCAGGGTGTCCTCTGTCGTGTGCCAGTACGGATAGCCGAAGTCCACGACATCGATCGCGTGAATGCCCGCTCTCTGGAGGGAGACGTGGTCGTCGATGAGGGTGCTTTCCACTTGGGGGATGAACACATGGCCGTAACCGAGTTCGGCCGCTTTGCGCCACACCAGATCCACGACTTCCGGTGCGAATGCTTGGGAGTTGCCTTCGTACCCGATCCGCAGGTCCTTGTCCCCCACCATGTCGAACAGCACCGCGTACAGCGGAGGGTAGCCGGCGGGTTGGTGGGCCGCGAACCAGCGCGAGCCGATGAGCACCTGGGTCGAGTCGGCGAAGTCGCCGTAGTCCTCGCCGTCCACGAACAGGAGATCCACGCCCACCGTGGGCGGCTTGGCCTTGAGCGCGTCCGCCACGCCCAACAGCACCGCGACGCCCGAGGCGCCGTCGTTCGCGCCCGGGACCGGCATCCGCTGGGCGGCCAGGTTGGCGCTCTGGTCGGCGTGCGGACGCGTGTCCCAGTGCGCGAGGAACAGGATCCGCTCCACGACGTTGGGCCGGTATCGGGCCAGGAAGTTGCGCAGCGCCAGGGGCTTGCCGCCCGTGGTGCGGTGCGGGATCTCCTGGACGATCACGGTATCGGCCCGGTCCTGGAGCTGGGACAGGATCCAATCCCCCGTCTGCTCGTGGGCAGGAGTGGCGGGAATGCGCGGCCCGAACCCGACCTGCCGTTCCAGATAGCCGAACGCGATCGCACCGTCGAACTCGCGGACCGGCCGCTTGGCCCGGGCGCCGCAGGCGACGAGCGCGGCGGCCGCGACCGTCACCGCGGCGAACCACCGCCGCGCCCTCATCGTACCTGCCCCACACTGGTGTTGAGCTGCACGAACGCGGTCAGGACGAGCTGGGAGTTCTTGCGACTGATCTGTCGCTCGTCGTTCAGAACATACGCCATCTGAAACCCCGCGCTGAGAGAAGGAGGAAAGCTGGTGTCGAGCGTCAGATTGGCCTCGGTGCGGCGGCTGTCGACGAACGGCGTGCACACCGGCTGACCCGCCGTCTGCAGGCAGCTGGTGTTGCGCGCGTACGTGTACCGGGCCGTCGTCCGGACATCGGTCTTGAGCCGCACCAGCGACACGGGTGGCCGCCAGGCGAAGCTGAGCGTGCCGTTTCGTTGGACCCGGTTGGTGCGGAACAAGTTACCCGTCGTGACGTTTTCCGTGCGCACCCGGGCCAGGTCGAACGACGTGAAAATGCCCCTCCCCCACGAGGCGGTGGCGCCGGGTGCGAAGCGGCGCTCCGACGATGCCGTCAGCGCGCGGCCACCGCCGCCGAGCGTGGCCCGCTCGCTCGCCGAATGACGTTCGCTCAGTCCGAGTTGCGCGGTGAGACTGGTCAGCACCCGTCCAATCGTGCCGCGCGACGGCGACACGGTCCAGGTTACGGTGGCGGAGGGCCATTCGCGCGACCAGCTGCTGATCGGCAGCTGGCCGTCGGCGCGCAGCAGCCAGGTGAGGCCGCGCGTCCACTGGTAGGTCGAGCTTACCCGAAGCCCGAGCGGCAGGCTGGCCGCCGCCGAGGCATGACGGGTCGAGTGCTCGGCCGCCGACGTGGCGAAGATACCCCGTTGCGACCGGAACCCGTCCAAGCCGATCCAGGCCAGCTGGTAGCCGAACCCCGGGGGCAGGGCCACGCCGCTGAAGCTCGACGTCCGGTCGCGAGTGAGGCCCAGATCGATCGTGGTCACCCGGGCGAGCGTCCGGGTCACGACGGAAGAATCGCCGAACAGCCCGCGCCCCAGCCGGCGGAGATCTACCTGCGTGCCGAGATCGAGTCGCAGACTGTTGCTGAACGCCGTCGGCAGATGGAACGCGCCCGCGGCGTCGTCGCCGGCCCGGAGCGGGGCGCGCCCATTGGGGTCGCGCGTGAGCGAGAACCCCGAGCTGAGCGTTCCGCGTGGCCGGAGCCAGGATGCGATCTGCGGCGTGAGACTGAAAAACGTGCCGAAAGTCCGTTGCGCCTCGAATCCGACATCGAGACCGAGCAGGGACCGGCGTGCCAAACGCGCCACCCGCGCGATCGGTGTCGAGTCCCCGTAGTCCCGGAGATCCCGCTGCGAGGCCACGTCCGCGCGCAGCTGGACGCCCGCGAGAGGCAGCAGGTCGACGGTGAGCGTGTTGCGCCACGCCTTCGGGCGGGAACTAGCGGGAACGAGGTGCACGTCCCCCGAATCGGCCACCGGCACGCGGAAGCTCGTGCGTGCGGCGTCGCTGCCGCTCAGGAAGGAGCGAAAGCGGACCCTGGTCGGGCTGAGCCGCAGGCGCGCGCGATCCAATCCAGTTGCGAACCCGCTCTTCCCGATGAACGGCGGCAGCTTCTGGATCAGCCGCACCAGGAAGCGCGGCGCGGCCGGTACACTCGCGGTCGGCGGCGCCAACCCATAGTCGAGGGTGACGGCGTAACTCCGGGACGTCGCCCGGGCGAGGCTGGACCGGTTCTCACCGGTGACGTAGGCGCCGCTCAACCCCAGGGGGTCGAGCAGCCACCGGGCGAGCCCACGCGGGGCGGGCCGACTGCGCCGCAAGGAAAGAGAATAGCTCCGGACCGCGGACATAGGCGTGCGCAGGCCGGTGAGGGCGTCGCCGCGGAGATCGGTCCGGTCGAGGTACAGGGGGTCGCTGGCCGTCGAGACATACCGGACGGTCAACGGCATCGACAGTCCCCACGCGGGCGGCAGCAGCCGCTCGAGGTGCACGGTGGAGGTGAGATTCAGCGCCCGGTCGGTCCGATAGCTCGCGTCCTCACCCAGCTGGCGGAAGTTGGCATCGCGCCGTGACACGCCGAGGGTGACGTCGGCGAAGTTCGATGCCGTGAGCGCCAGATCCAGCGCCGCCGCCGTCCCCGGGCTCTGGACCACGTCGCTCAACCGGATGTCGTCGACCCACAGCTCCGCCTGATCGATGAACGTCGCCCCGCTGACGCGCACCATGCCCGCCGCCACCTCCTGCACCGCCGCGAGATTCGGCGGCGCGATGGCGGGATCGCGCACGTGCGCGATGTACGGCCCGTCGCACATCACATACGCGGTGTCGAACGGCACGATGGTGCTGTCGGGGCAGCCGGCATAGACGTGGGGCGGATCCCCGCCCAGCCACGCCTGCTCGATCCGTGCCCGCAAGCCGACCCACCGGCTCAACCCGACCACCACTTCCGGCTCCCACGAGCTGGTTCGCACCGGGGTGTGGTAGAGGTAGAAGTTGTTCTCGTCCTTGCCGACCTTGAGAAAAAACTCCAGGTCCCCGTCCTCCCAACCCGGCCCCCGCCCTCGCGCCCAGACGCGCAGCGTGCGGTATTTGAGGAAGTTCTTGTCGCCCTCGCTGCCAAAGCGGGTGAACGCTTCAGCGCGCTGCCCCGGCGCCAGCCCCCGCGCCAGCAGGCGTAGCGACTGTTCGTTGATCTGGGTGGTTCCCACCTGGAAGCTCTGGTCGCGCCGCCCCGCCTGGTCCACCACCCCGGGCGGCGGCGAGTAGCCCAGGTCCCGGTTCTCCGTGCTCGCCACGGACGCGGTGATCTCGCCTGTACCGGTGCCGCGGTCGCCGGCCAACCCTACAATCGGCGTTTCGGCGCGCTTCAGCCACGTGCTGCCGACCAGCCTGACCCGCGAGAGGGCGAAGGAAATCTGTGGGTCGGGTTCGCCCGGCATGGCCGTTTCCGGCGCCAGAAGGGTGAGCCGCAAGGCCTGCACTTGCCGCAGGCTTGGAGCGCCGACCTGCAGCGTGTCGGTCCGGAACGGGATCCGGTACAGGCGCCAGCCCGACGCGCCTCCGCCCTGGCTTGCCGGTGCAGGCAGCATCCCGCCATCGCGCACGAAAACGCGGTCGTCGCCGATGGGGAACACGAACCGGACCACGTCTTCCTGGCTGCGCACGCCGACCGTCACGTCGAGCCGAGCATCGCCATCCTGATCCTCCGTATCCACGGCGCCGTTGCGGCGGCCGCAACGCGAGCGCGGGTCACCGAAGGCGTAGCTCTGCAGCTGGCCGGTCACGGTGGCGCTGCACAGGGACAGCGAGTCGATCAGCTGGCCGGTCGTGGCGTTGCGGATCCCGTCGACCACGCGATCGGTGAGGAATCCTTCGTCGTCGATGGCGGCGTTCCAGGCATGCGTGATCGGGTCGCGCTCGCTGTCCAGCCGGCCGGCGCCCGCCACTCGGCCGCCGAAGTAGGTCGTGTCGCCGGACGGACTCGCCGTGAAGGAATCGGGGACGAACGCGAGCGCGTCCTCGAACACCGACCCGAAGTCGAACAGCACCGCCGCCCGGTTGGCGCGCGCCAGGCGGCGGTTGTCTTCCCACACCCAGAACTCGAGGTATTCGACACGCGACAGGTCCACGCCGGTGGTCGACAGGGTCTGTGTGATGGAGCGCCAGCGCGGCGCGGCGCGCGCGTTGTTCCCGCTGCCGGGGCGGCGCCAGTTGGGAAGACCGGTGCGAGAGTCGGCGAGCCCCATCATCGTGTCCGGCTTGAGCATGAGCCACAGCACCGGTTCCGCCGCCTGGGCCTGCCCCACGAGCCGGATGGTCGGATCGACTTGCTGCGGCAGGAACTGCACCGCCCGCCCGGAAAAATCGACCGGGAGCGACTGCCACGTCAGCGGGACGGCATCCAGCGTATCGAATCCCAACGCTGAAATGTCGAATGCCGCGGCGCCCAGGCTCGAGAAGGGCATGCTACCCCAATGCCAAGCGTTCTCGTCGAGCGAGATGAAGCGCCCGGCCGATGCCTCGAACTCCTCCACGAAGGCCTGCCCCAGGGGATTGGGCCGCGGCTGCGACACAGCGATCTCGCCCGAGATGGTCACGGAGGAGGGGGCGCCGCCCGGGCCCGGCAGGAGGTTGACGGCCCGCGTGATCCATTCGGGCTGGAAGTGGAGATTGGCGCTGACGCCGCCGATGAAGCTGGACGCCGGCTCGAACCCGAGTTGGGGGCGGGTGTAAGCGGTCTGCTGCTTCTGGAACAGCCCCGTCAGGTTCACCTGACCGATCTGCCCCAGGTCGTAACGGACCGACAGACCGTAAATGGACGTGGGCGCCGACACGAACGACGCCCGCTCCTCGAACTGGGCGCGTACGACCCCTGGGCCGGCGCCGAACAGTGAGTCCGGGTTCTGGAAGATGATTTGGCCGACGGTATAGTCGATGGTGTAGTCCACGTTACGGGTGAGCAGCGTGTTGCCCAGGTAGAGCCGTTCGCTGCCCTCGCGGATCTGGAAGCTCGACAGGGAGAGTGAGCCCTGGTCCGCCGCCGCCGAGGCATCGGCATGGAGCTGCAGCGTGAACAGCGACGCCGGCCCCTGGGTGGCAAGCAGCGCGCGCGGGGTTCGGTACAGCGAATCATTGCGCTCCGCGGCGATAAGCCGGGTGGAATCGGCGAACGGCTGCAGGTGCGGGAACACCGCGTAGTAATCCCGGACCGGCGCCCCCTGTTGCGGATCGCGCTCGCGCGGGAACAGGCGGTTGTACTGATCGAACGTGTTGGGGTCATTGGGAAGCGCCAAACCGAGCCGCGCCAGGTACGTCTCGGTTGCTCCTTCCGGCCGCTCCCGCTGGTTGACCTGTAACGAGAGGTCGATGCCCGTGCGGCTCAATTCTCGGCCTCCGATCCGATACGCGGCGCGGATCTCGAACCGGAAAGCCGGCGAGGCCACCGTGACCCCCGGTCGCGGGTCGTAGATCAGCCGCAGCGTGTCCACGGCCGCGGTGTCGGGGTTCGCCGTTTGGGGAAGAGTCCCTACGCAACCACCCGAGCGGCAGTCCCCGACCCCGCGCGGAACGTAGGAGACGGCCAGGTAGTCGCTGGGATCGAGCCGGTTCGCGAGCGCCAGCCAGACGCCGCTGGGATCGACGTAATAGTCTTTCCCTTCCTGCAGCAGCTGCCATTGGAACGGGCCCGCCCGCTCGCCCGAGCAGTCCACCGCCGTCGCTCCGGGCGCGCAGGCCACGGCGCGGATGCCGCCGATGTTCTGGTTCGTGCCGCCGCCCGTGATCGCGAGCGCGCGCACGCGGTAGACCACGAGCGCCGTGACCTGCAGCGAATCGGCCAGCAGCGCGGGCTGCACGGACAAGATGTCGACGGCCGGATAGCCGGGGAGCGCGGCCGGGTCGACGGCGAAGAAAAAGCGGCCCGGCTCGTAGTCGCGGTCACGGAATTCCCGGTCGATCGCCTCGGTCGTGGTTTCCCCGACCGTGTAGCTCCGGTCGCGCACGACATTGCCCTTCTGCTGGGCATAGATGCCGCGCAGCTCCAGCGCCCCCACCTGGCCCACGGCCTGCACGCCGAAATTGTTCGCGGGGATGGCCGCGCTGATGAAACGCGAGCCCGGCGCCTGGAACGACACGTTGCCCGCTTCCACGCGCCGCACCACTTCGTCTTCGAGGCCCTCGTACCAGACCTGCAGGTTGTTATTGGCGTCGAATTCGCGCTGGCTGTCAAAGTCCACGTCGACGTGCAGCCGCTGCCCCACCACCCCGCCGGAGCGGATCACGTACTGCGGGTTGGGGGTCAGGGTGGGAAATCCCGCCTTGCACCCCGACACCGCCTGCTGTTGCTCGAACACGTTGCAACGCAAGTTGCGGAACTGGTCCGCCTTGAGCTCAAAGCGGAGGCTCAGGTCCATACCGAGACTGGCGAATTGCCCGAGCACCCGAGGTGCGGCGGGCTCGGCGCCGCCCGTGGACGCGATGCGGGCGAGGGCGGCGGCGACAGAAGTATCCCCGACGGCGGTCGTCAACCCGGCCGACGCGAGCGCCTCCTGCACGCGCTGCGCCCACCGCGCGGCGACGAGCGCCGGCGGGACTCGCGGCCCGAGCCGTCCGCCCGGGGCGAGCGCGGCCATCGGTGCCGGGACCAGCGAGGGCCGCCGGAACGGCACGACGAAGGCCGGCGCGGGTCCGGAGTGGGCGACGGGGGGGGGCTCCTGGGCGACAACGAGCGTAGGAAGGAGCGAGAGGGTGACAACGGCGAGCGAGGCGGAGTGTCGCATCCCTTGTAGCGACTGGGAGAGCCGAATATAATGGGCAGACCGCCCGTGCGCATCCTCAGCCGTTACCTGCTGCGTCAGCATCTGGCACCGCTCGCCTTCGCGCTTTCCGCCCTCACCGCGCTGATGCTGCTCAACCAGATCGCCAAGCGGTTCCCCGATCTCGTGGGCAAGGGGCTGTCGTGGAGCGTCATCGGCGAGGTGTTCGTGCTGTCGATTCCGTTCATCATCGCGATGACGCTCCCGATGGCCGTGCTGGTCGCGGTGCTGCACGCCATGAGCCGCCTCGCGGCCGACAACGAGATCACCGCGATGGCGGCGAACGGCATCAGCGTGAGCCGGATCGCCCGGCCCGTGCTGGCGGGAGCCGCGCTGGTGACCCTGATCGCCTTCCTGTGGAACGACCAGCTGTTGCCGCGCACCAATCATCGTCTCCGCACGCTGCTGGTGGACATCCAGCGCAAGAAGCCGTCCTTCGCGCTCAAGGAGCAGGTGATCAACGAGGTCGTGCCGGACCAGTTCTTCCTGCGGGCGGCGCGGATCGACCGAGCCACCAATCGGCTCCGGGACGTGACCATCTACGATCTGGGCGAGATCGACCGCCGGCGCATCATTACCGCCGACAGCGGGCACATGGCGTATACCCCCGGTCAGACCGATCTGTACCTGACCCTCGTGGACGGCGACATCCAGGAGGTGCGACGCGGCGATGACGCCCAATTCAATCGGACTTTCTTTCACACCAATCACATCCGGGTGCGGGGCGTTTCCAACCAGTTGGTCATCACCGGAGAGGACAGCTACCGCACCGATCGCGAAATGACCATCTGCGACATGCAACGGGCGGTGACCGCCGCGCGGGACGACGCCCGTGCCGCCCATCGTGACGCCGACGTCCTGGTCGAGGGGGACCTGCGCCGGCTGGCCGGTCTTGCCCCACACGTTCCCACGCCCCCGCCGGCCACCGAACCGAGCGGCGGGGCCTACTGCGACCTGCTGCGACGACTCGGCCGGCGGCTGTTGCCGGCGGACGCGCACGCGCAGACGGTTCAGCCTCCGGCCTACCGCATGCCCCCGTCTCCCTCCCCGCTGCCGGTCACGCTCGCCGTGACCACCGGCGAGGACGATCGAGCCCTGGGCGCGCGGCGGCGCGCGGCGGCGTATCTGGTCGAGATCCACAAGAAGCTCGCCATCGCCGGCGCCTGCTTCGTGTTCGCGTTGCTCGGCATTCCCGTGGCCTTGCGGTTCCCACGCGGCGGCGCGGGGCTGGTGATCGGCGTCGGCGTGCTGGTGTTCGCGGTCTACTATATCGGTCTGATCGTCGGCGAGGATCTCGGTGACCGGCTGATCCTCTCGCCGTTCCTCGCCATGTGGGGGACCAATCTGGTGTTCGGCGTCCTCGGCCTGGTGGGGTTGCTGGTGATGACCCGCTCCAGCCCCGCCGCCCGGGGCGGGGGAGGCGATTGGTCCGATGTGCGGGAGGCGCTGCTCGGTCGATTGCGGCGGCGGAGCGTCTGATGCGGATCCTCGATCGCTACGTGTTGCGCGCCTGGATCCGCGTCTTCGTGATCGTGATGCTCGGGTTCCCGCTGGCGGTCATCGTCATCGACCTTGCCGACAAGCTGGGCCGCTACCTCGCCCGCGGGCTCACCAAGAGCCACGTGGTCCTCGGGTATCTCTACGGCATGCCGGACACGATGTTCCTGGTGCTTCCCGCCGCGGTGCTGTTCGCGACCGTGTTCACCGTCGGCACGATGGGCCGTCACTCCGAGCTCACCGCGGCGAAGGCGTCCGGCATTTCGTTCTCCCGCATCGTGCGTCCGATCTTCGCCGCGGCGGTCGCGGCCTGTGTCCTGGGTATCGGCCTGGGCGAGCTGGTGCCCATCGGCGCCGCGCGCAAAGCCGAGCTGTTGGGCGAGAAGCGGATCCGGACCGGGTCGCGCGTCAACTTCGTGTATCGCGCCGACGGCGGCTGGGTGTACGCGATCCGGACGCTCGACATCAAGACGCGTCAGATGCAGGACGTGATCCTCGAACGGGTGGGCACCGGCCCCGAGTACCCGACCATCGTCGTGACGGCGCCGCGCGCCCGCCACGGGCGCGTCGGCGGCTGGACGCTGCAGGACGGGCGGGTGCGCTACCTGCTGGGACCGGGCGTGGAGCGAACGTTCAACTTTCACACGCTGCGCGCGCCGATCATGCGCGAGACGCCCGAGGACCTGCTGGCGGAACCCAAGACGCCCGAGGAAATGCGCTACGCGGAGCTGGGCCGTTACATCGACGCCTTGGACCGCTCCGGCTCGGACACGGGGAAGCTCGAGGTGTCCCAGGCGTTGAAGCTGGCGATCCCGTTCACGTGCATCATCATCGCACTGTTCGGCGCCCCGCTCGCCATCACGAGCCCGCGCAGCGGCGCCGCCTGGGGCGTCGCCGTGAGCCTGGCGACGACATTCGTCTTCCTCCTGATGATGCAGCTGTCCCGCGCCGTGGGGGGCAGTGGCCTGATGCCGCCGGCGCTTGCCGCGTGGTTGCCCAACATGCTGGCGGCGGGCGCGGCGGCGTGGCTGCTGAAGAAGGTGCAAACGTAGGGGCAGTCAGGGGCAGCCAGCGGCCGGCTATATTCCACACGGATGCCCAGCGAACGTCCGATCATCGTGGGGACCGGTCTCGCCGGCCTCTGGACCGCGTGGCGCCTGGCCAGCGAGGGGTGCGCGTCCGTCCTGCTCACCAAAGGCGCCCTGACGGACAGCGCCACCGCCTGGGCGCAGGGCGGCATTGCGGTCGCCATCGGTCCGGGCGACAGCGCCCGCCTCCACGCCACCGATACCCTGGCCGCGGGGGACGGTCTGTCCGACCCCGAGGCTGTCGAGGTCCTCACGCGCGAAGGACCGGAACGCATCCGCGAGCTGCTGGCTCTCGGCGCGGTTTTCGACCGGGGGCCCGGCGGCAGGCTGCGTTTCGGGCTCGAGGCCGCTCACTCCCGCCCCCGGATCATCCACGCCGGTGGCGACCGCACTGGTGCAAGGCTCGTCGCGTGCCTGACGCAGATCGTGCGACTGAACCCGTTGATCGAGATCCTCGAGTACACCGAGGTCAAGCACCTGCTCACGCGCCGGGACCGGGGGGCGGTCGTCGGGGTCGCCGCGCTCCGCGCCGGCGGCCCGACGTTCGCGCTCTACGGGCCCGGCGTCGTGCTCGCGACCGGCGGCGTCGGTCAGCTGTATGCGGTCACGACGAACCCCACCATCGCCACCGCCGACGGCTGGGCACTCGCCCATCGGGCCGGTGCGGAGCTCCGCGATATTGAATTCCTGCAGTTCCATCCCACGGCACTGAAGCTTCCGGGTGTCAACCCCGCACCGCTCATCTCCGAGGCCGTCCGCGGAGCGGGGGCCTTTCTCGTCGATCACCATGGCCACCGGTTCGCACTCGACGCCGATCCGCGCGGTGAGCTGGCCCCGCGAGACGTTCTGGCCCGCGCCGTCGCCGCGGCGGATGCGGTCTCCGGTGCCTGGTTGGACGCGCGCCAGGTTCCGGACTTCGCAGCGCAATTCCCAGGGATCACGCAGATGTTGGCCCGCTACGGGCTGGACCCGAGCCGCGATCTGCTGCCCGTTGCCCCGGCCCTGCACTACGCGATGGGCGGTATTCGGGCCGACCTGGACGGCCGGACGACGCGCAGCCAGCTCTGGGCGGTGGGCGAGGTGGCGTGCACAGGCGTCCACGGCGCCAACCGGCTCGCCTCGAACTCGCTGCTGGAGGCGCTGGTGTTCGCCGACCGGGCCGGCCGTGCGCTGGCAGAATGCCCGTTGAGCGATGGGCCAGCCGCCGCGCCCTTCACGCCGGAGGCCGAGACCGGTGCCGACCGCGAATGCGAGGCGATCCACACGGAGATGCGGTCCATCATGACGAGCGAGGTCGGCGTCCAGCGGACCGAAGCCTCGCTGCTGCGTGCGCAGCGCGGGCTGGCGCGCCTCGCCCGGGCGGTTCCTGCTGACGCCTGGCGCACCGCGAATCAGGTCCTCGTGACCCGGCTGATCACGCGCGCCGCGCGTCACCGCCGCGAGAGCCGAGGCGGTCACCGGCGGCTCGATTACCCGCCGCAAGCCCGCCGCCCCGAGCCGGTCTGATGAGCCTCGCCCTGCCGACGATCGAGCCGTCCGACCTGAGCGTCGACGAGGTCGCCCGCCTGCAGGCCGAGATTCGGGCGCTGGCTCGGGAGCGCGCGGCCGTCATCCTGGCCCACAACTATCAGCGCCCGGAGGTCCAGGACGTCGCGGACTTCGTGGGGGACTCATTGGGCCTGTCCCGCCGGGCGGCGGCGACGGACGCCGACGTGATCGTCTTCTGCGGCGTGCATTTCATGGCCGAAACGGCGGTCATCCTGGCGCCGCACAAGCGCGTGCTCCTCCCTGACCTGCGGGCGGGCTGCTCGCTCGCCGACACGATCACGGCCGAGGACGTACGACGGTGGAAAGGCGCGTTCCCAGACTACATCGCCGTCGGGTACGTCAACACCACGGCCGCGGTGAAGGCAGAGCTGGATTACTGCTGCACCAGCGGCAACGCGCTCGACGTCGTCGACGCGATCCCGGCGGATCGGGGCATCCTGTTTTGCCCCGATTTCTTCCTGGGCATGCACATCAAGCGCATGCGACCCGAGCGGCGCATCGAGGTGTGGATGGGCGAGTGCCACGTGCACAAAGGGATCCGACCGAGCACCCTCGACGCCGCCCGCCAGGCCCATCCGGACGCCGAGGTCCTCGTACACCCCGAGTGCGGCTGCGCGGGCCAGCTCGTCTACGCCATGGGCGCGGGCGAGATCCGTCCGGAGGGTGTGCACGTCGCCTCCACGGAGGGGATGGTGAAATTGGCCGCCGAGCGGCCGGCCGCGACGTTCATCGTGGCCACGGAGACCGGCATCCTCCACCGGATGCGTCAGGTCGCCCCGCGCAAGACGTTCGTGCCTGCGGACCCGGAGGCGGTCTGCGCGTTCATGAAGACCATCACCCTCCCCGCGGTGCGCGATGCGCTGCGGGAAGACCGCTACCTGATCACCGTGCCGCCCGACGTCGCCACGCGGGCCCGTGCCGCGCTCGACCGCATGGTCGCGCTTGGCCGATAGCGCGGACCCCTCACCGGACGCGGGGCGGCCCGACGTCACCGCCGACGCGGACCGGGTGGCGCAGCTCGCGCTCGCGGAGGACGGCGGCCTCGACGTGACCTCCGATGTCACCGTCGCGCGCGGCGCGGCGGGCCTCGGTGCGATCGAGTTTCGAAGCGGCGGGGTGTTGGCGGGCTGCGCCTACGCCGACGCCCTGGCCCGGAAGGCCGGGCTCGCCCCGCTCTGTTGGCGCGCGCTGGAAGGGCACAGCGTCCCCGCCGGCGACGTCGTCGGGACCCTGGAGGGGCCGGTCGCCGCGATGCTTCGCGCCGAACGGCCGCTGCTCAACCTCCTCCAGCGCGCCTGCGGGATCGCGACCACCACCCGGGCGTTGGTAGACACGGTCGCCGGCACGCCGTGCCGCATTCTCCACACGCGCAAGACAGCGCCCGGCCTGCGCGGGCTAGACGTTCGGGCCGTGCTGGCCGGCGGCGGCGCGCCGCATCGCACCGACCTCGCACGGGTTGTGATGGTGAAGGACAACCACTGGCGGGCGCTCGCCCGACAGGGGACGACCCTGGCCGCTGCGCTGGCCGCCGCGCGGGTGCGGGGAGTGACCGCCTGCCACGTGGAAGTCGAGACGCTCGAGCAGGTCGAGGAGGCCTGCGCCTCGGGAGCGACCCGGATCCTCGTGGACAACCAGCCGCCCGAGACAGTGCGGCGCTGGGCGCTCGCGGCGCGCCGCCTGGCGCCGGAGATCGAGGTCGAAGCGACCGGCGGTATCACGCTCGCCAACGTGCGGGCATACGCGGAGGCCGGCGCCGACTTCGTCTCAGTCGGGGCGCTCACCCACAGCGTCCAGGCGGCCGACCTGGCGCTGGAGCTCCAGCTGTAGGGGAGATCAGGCCCCGCCCGGGGCCTTCCGGGACCCCCAGCGGCGCCACGCGAAAAACGCGGGAATTCCCGTAACAATTACTGCGATGTCGACGGCGAACTTGAACGGCTCCGACACGAGATAGTTCCCGAGCAGGAACAGCGCGCCGACGAGGAAGACCGCGGGCACGAAGGGATACCCCCAGATGCGGTAGCCGCCCTCGACCCTCGGGCCCCGGCGCCGCAAGCGGAACACCCCCGCCACCGCCAGGGCGTAGAACGGCCAGATCCCGATGATGAACTGGTCGGCCAGCTCCTTGAAGCCGCGAATCAGGATGAACACGCATCCCAGCGCGCCCATCAGAAGGACGGCGCCGGTGGGCGCGCCGGTGTGCGGATCGACGCGCGCGATCGCGCGGGGGAAGTCGCCGCGCTCCGCCATCGCGAAGAAGATCCGGGGAGCGGTCATCATCGATCCGTTGAGCGTGCCGAAAGTGCTCACCGCGATCGCCGCCGAGACGGCGACCACCGCCGCCGGACCGATCACCCGCTGCGCCACGTCCGCGGCCACCAGCTCGGCGCCCTTGAGCGACGCCATGGGAATGAGGTACAGGTAGACGAGGTTGGCGCCGATGTACAGCACGACGACCGTCGCCGTCCCGATGAGTAGCGCGCGCGGCAGGTTGCGCCGCGGATCCTTCACTTCGCCGCCGACGAAAGCGAGGTCGGCCCACCCGTCGTACGCCCAGAGAATCGCCACCATCGCGAGCAGGAAGGGCGAAAGCCCGACCGCCGCTCGCTGCGCCAGCATGCCCCCCTCCCCGGCACCCGGGCGGCCGAGCGCGAAGCCGACCACGATCAGCGCCGCGAGCGCCGCCACCTTGAACGCCGTGCTCAGATTCTGGAGCACGGCGCCGCGGTGAATGCCGTAGTAGTTGACCGCGGCCACGATGGCGATGTACGCCGCGCCGAGCAGCTGCTCCGCGCGGATGTCGAGACCGCCCACCGCGAGCAGCACGGCGTTGGGATCGGCCCCGAGCGTGCGCAGCGTATACGCGGAGGCGGTGATGCCGATCGCGCCGAACGCGCCGGGCCGGATGATCCACGCCTCAGCCCAGCCGAACAGGAATGCCGGCAGGGGCCCGAACGCTTCGCGAATGAAGACGTAGATGCCGCCGCTGCGGGGAAACGCGGCCGCGAGCTCGGCGAAGGTCAGCGCGCCGCACAGCACCACCACGCCGCCCAGAACCCAGGCGGCGAGGAATAGCGGCACGTCCTCCACCCGCGCGGCCACGCTCGCCGGGGTGCGGAAGATGCCGCTGCCGATCGTGGACCCGACCAGCACGGCCACCGCGCTCCACAGCCCGAGGCGGCGGGGTAGCCGCTCGCCGAATTGATCGATGGCGCCACTCATGAGGTGGAGGAATATACATTTCTCGCCCTATGCCACGACGTGTTCGCATGCTCGCGTGGGCGGCCGCCGCGGCCACCTATCTGCTCATCGTCTTGGGCGCGGTGGTCCGGATCACGGGCTCAGGCCTCGGCTGCGGGGAAGACTGGCCCGTGTGCAACGGCCGGCTCATCCCGCCGCTCGACGACCTTCCCACGCTGATCGAGTGGAGCCACCGGTTGGTGGCGGCGATCGTGTCGCTGCTCGTGCTGTCGCTCGCCAGTGTGACCTGGTGGGCAGGACGGGGAGAAGGGAGAGGGGAGCGGTTTGTTCCCAGCAGGGCGGGCTACATCGCGCTCGGACTGCTCGTGGTGCAGGTGCTGCTCGGGGCGATCACGGTGAAGCTCCGGCTGCCGCCCTGGACGGTCATCCTGCACCTCGGCACCGCGATGTTGCTTTTGGCGACTCTCCTCGCGGCAGCGGTCGGGCGACTGACCCCGGGCGCAAGCCCGGGGAAGCTGGGTTTCCGCCGCACCCCGGGCGCACGCCCGGGGTTGGTTGGAGCTGTCATCGCCTTGGCGACGGTCCTGTTTGGTGGCCTCACCGCCAACCTGGGGGCCGCCATGGCCTGCGTCGGGTTTCCGCTGTGCAACGGGCAGGTGATTCCCGCCGGCAACTATCTCCAACACATTCACTGGACCCACCGGCTGCTGGCGTATGGCCTGTTCGTCTACCTGCTCGTCTGGGCGCTCCGAACTAGGCGCCCTGGGCCGGTCGTGGTGCTGGGGCTCGCGGTGCTGCAACTCGCGGTGGCCGCCGCGATGGTGCTGTTCGTCCTGCCCCGGTCGCTGCAAGCGGCGCACGCGGCGGTGGGCACGGCGCTCTGGGCCGCGTTGGTCGTCACTTCGCTCCGAGAGTAGTGGCCCGGTTTCTTCTCCCGGATCAGTACCGCAGCACATCCTCGTAGGCCTCGACGCCCAGCAGCCATGGCCAATCCGGCCGGCTTGGCTCGAGGAGGTCGTTGGTGTAGACGAGGACATAATTGCCGAATCGGGTGAGATCTACAAAGCAGTACTTGTGCGGCTTCCCGATCGTGTATTTCCACACCTCGTAGGGAAGGCCGGACGCAGGCTGGGGCCGGCTCAAGACCTCGTCAGGCACGCCGTTTCGAATGAAGATCCGTCCGCGATCCGTTCGCCAGCCCGGAATCGCCGCGGCGCCGCCCTCGCGGAATTTGCGGTTGGCGATCTCGATCCGGGCACGGAACTGCTGCTCCGCCTCGTTGCGCACCGTGCCTGGAGTCGGATCGCGCCGCGCCCAGAAGCGACGCAGGTAATCGCGCTTGCCACGCACCGAAAGCATGGAATAGCTGCCCTGCTCGTCCTGACGCATGAGGTACACGAGCGGCCCGTAGAGACTGTCCAGCCGGTCCTCGCTGGTCGAGGAATCGGCCTGCGTCCAGCCGGGAGTGGGGAGTGCGAGGCACCAAACCATAGCGAAGGCGGCGTGCGACGTCATACCAGCAGCAGCGACCGTTGCGGCTGAGCCGGCGTCACCTCCGGGCCCGAGGCTGACAAGTGCACATTGATCTCGCTGCGCACCCCGAACCGCCCCGGCAGGTAGATGCCCGGCTCCACGGAAAAGCCGATGCCCGCCTGCAACAGGCGCGCGTCCTGGGTTTCGAAATTGTCGAGGTGCGGGCCGGAGCCGTGCAGCTCGCGATCGATCGAATGGCCGGTGCGGTGCGGGAAGAAATCGCCGTACCCCGCCGCGGCGATCACGCCACGCGCCGCGTCGTCCAGCTCCGCACCCGTGACCCCCTTCACCTCGCCCCACCGCTCCCGGAGTCGCGTCACGGCCGCGTCGCGCGCGTCGCGAACGGTCTGCCACACGCGGAGTACCTCCGCCTCGGGCGTCCGTCCGGCGAACGCCATCCACGTTTGATCGGCGAACACGGTGCCCCGGGCCGTTCCGGCCCACAAGTCGAGCAGCAGCACGTCGCCGGCCGCGAGCCGGCGGTCCGCGCTGGCGCGCGGCTCGTAGTGCGGGTTCGCGGCGTTGGCGGCGAAGGCGGCGATCGGTGGATGGTCCGTGACGAGGCCCGCACGGTCGAACGCTTCCATGACGTGACCCTGCACGGTGGTCTCGCGCACTTCGTTCCCGCGGGCCAACTCGGCCCCCGACCACGCGAGCGCGTCCTGTGCAATGGACGCGATCGCTTCCGCCGCCTGTCGGTGGCCCGCCAGCTCCTGCGCCGACCAGCGCGCCGCGAATTGGGTGACGAGCGGCGCGGACGACACCACCCGCGCGCCGAACGATTCGAGCAACTGCACCACGCCGTACGGAACGCGGTCCAGATACGGCACGGCGTCATGCGGGGAGACCTCGAGCGCCAGCGTGCGACCCTTCACGAGCGGCGCCAGCACGGCATGCAGCTCGCGCCAGGCGGCGTAGGGACGCACCTCGCCCGGGAACCCCTCGAACGCCTGCAGCTCGATCCGATGCGCCACGGCGACGGGCGGTCCGGACGCGGGCAGCAGCACGAAGAAGCGCCGCGTCGCCATCCCGTGCACGTCCAGCACGCGGCTCGCGATCGGGTTCACCCCGCGAAAGTCGAACAGCAGCCACGCATCGGCGCCCAGGCCCGCGAGGGCGGCGCGCAGGGCGGGAAAATCGAAACCGGCGAGCGGGGGCATCAGTGGTGTCTCGGGTCGGAGGGAGCGGCGCGCCACTCGCAGCGCTCGGCGCCGCGACCGCGACACGCCGTGTGCAGCATGGCGCCTTCGAAGCCGGCGAGCAGACGGAGCAACTCGGCGAATCCGGCAGCGTACAGCTCGCACGCGGCGCCGCCGGGCGTCGCGCGGATGGCGAGCGTGTCGCGGACCCGGGCCACCGTGACGCGGGCCTCACGATGCAGCTCACCACCCAGCACGGCGCCGGCGGCGTGGCCGGCCACCGCAAAGCCAAGACTGCGGGGCGCGGCCGCCGCGGCGAGGCGGGCGCCGAAGAACAGACGCCGGGCCCCGCGCCGGGCCACGCGCCGGCCCGCGTCCGCGAACACCAGTTCGGCGTCCGGCCGCCGCCCCACCAGGCGCAACAGCGCTTCGACGAGGTCCGGCGCCACGCGCGCGTCGCGCCGCACCAGCGCCTCGTATTCGGCCAGCTGGATCCGGACCGTCGCCGACAACCCGAAACGCTTGATCAGGAGCTCGTCGGCAAACTCGCCCAGGCCGTCCTCGACCGGCGTGTCGAGATTGCGGATGGCCTCGAGCACCGCGAGCGGTACGATGCTGTGGATCACGGGGCGCGAAACCTAGCCCCGTTCCAACTCATTTGAAAGTGAATGAACTCCGGAAATCGCGTGTTGGAACGGGACTGGCACCCCATTGCGGAACCGGGGAGCCCACGCCACCGTTCCCCACGAGCATCGTGCCCGTGACCTCCCAGCCCCCGAGCCCACCCCCGCCGGACGCGGAGCAGAAACGCGCGAGCTTCGAGCGTGAAGCGCTCCCTCACCTGGACACGCTGTACCGGGTCGGCCTCCGTCTCGCCGGCAACCCGGCCGATGCCGAGGACCTGGTGCAGGAAACGATGCTGCGCGCCTACCGGTCCTGGGCGCAGTACGAGCCCGGCACCAACGCGAAGGGATGGCTGCTGACCATCCTGCGCAACCTCTTCATTAATGAATACCGCCGCCGCTCCCGTCACCCGGAAACGGTCGATGTGGACACAATCGAGCCGTACGCGGTGTTCCCAGAAGTGCAGGATGAGGACCCCCAGGCGACGTTTTTCGACCGCATCGTGGACGATGAGGTGCTGCGGGCGATGGACGAGCTCCCCGAAGTCTTCCGGGAGGCGGTCATGCTGTCCGACGTGGAAGGGCTCAGCTATGAGGAAATCGCCAAAGTGCTCGACGTGCCGGTCGGCACCGTGAAATCGCGGTTGTTCCGGGGACGACGCATGCTGCAGTCCCGGTTGCACGACTACGCCGTGAGCATGGGGTACATCAGGGGTCACGCGACATGAACTGCCGCGAATGCGTCGAGCGCCTGTACGAGTATCTCGACCGGGAGCTGACCTCCGATGTGGAGCGGGAGATCCGGGCCCATCTCGTCGCATGCCCGCCCTGCGGCGAGCACCACGACTTCGAAGCCGTATTCCTGAAGTTTCTCCACGCGCGCTGCTCCACCCAGGGCGCGCCCCCCGCCCTGCGGCGTCGCATCCTCGATCAGCTGTTCGACGAGTGACCTGGCTCACCCGGGGCGGCGTCGCCGCCGCCGCGCTGGTGGGCGGGGCCGTCGCGTGGGGACTGGGATGGGGCGCCCTCGTTCCGCTCTTCGCCTTCCTTTCCAGTGGGAGCTTGCTCGCCAGGCTGGCCGGGGACGCCGATGGCCCCCGGAATGCCCGCCAGGTCGTCGCCAATGGCGGGGTGGCGGCGCTCGGCGCCGTGGCGCACCTCTGGCCTGCCGCAGCGGGGGCGATCGCGGCGGCCGCCGCCGACACCTGGGCGACGGAAATCGGCGCCCGCTCGACGCGGCCGCCGAGGCTCATCACTACCGGAGCGCCCGTGCCGCGCGGCACCTCAGGGGCGCTGACCGTGCTCGGCACCCTGGGCGGCATCGGCGGGGCAATAGCGATGGCCGCGCTCTCCGGGCTCGTGGCCCCTGCCCTGCGCTGGAAGGGGGCAGGGGTGGTAGCCCTGGCCGGCGTGGCCGGCATGCTCGTCGACTCCCTGCTGGGCGCCACCCTGCAGGCCCGATTCGGGTGCCCGCGCTGCGGTCGTGTCGAGGAACGGCCCGGCTCCTGCCACGAGCCGTTGCAACGCGTGCGCGGGTGGCGATGGTTGGACAACGACGCCGTCAACCTGCTCGGCTCGCTGACCGGCGCCATCGTGGCGACGGCCGGCGCGGCCCTCTCCTGAGGGGAACGTGACGGGTCGGGGGCGTTGGGATGCGGTGGTCGTGGGCGCCGGACCGGCCGGGGCTGGTGTCGCCCTCGCCCTCGCGCGCACCGGCGCGAGCGTGCTCCTCCTCGACCGAGCGCGGTTTCCCCGCGACAAGCCCTGCTCCGAATACCTGAGTCCCGCCGCCACTCCTCTGCTCGAGCGCCTCGATGCCACCCTCGTTCCGGCGATCGAGCGCGCCGCCCCCGGCCGGCTGTTCGGAATGCGCGTGGTGGGCCCGGACGGACGTTCCGCCGAGGGGCGGTACGCCGCCCTCGGCGGAGCGGCCGGCCCGAGACCATACGGTTTCGCCCTGCCGCGCACCATACTCGACACACTGCTGGTGGAAGCGGCGGCGCGCGCGGGAGCAGTAATAGAGGAAGGGACGCTGGCGGACGAGCTGTTGTACGACCAGGGAGCCGTGGGCGGTGTGGTGGCCCGCCGGACCGGCCGGACAGAACACCAGCGGCTGCGTGCGCGCGTCGTGGTGGGAGCGGACGGGCTCCGGTCGGTCGTCGCGCGCCGCCTGGGACTGCGCCGCCGTTCGCCGCCGGCGCGGCTGGCGTTCACGGCGCATTTCAGCGCCGTCGCCGCGGTCAGGGACGTGGGTGAAATGCACATCGGTCGCAGCGGCTACGTTGGTCTTGGCCCGATCGGCGACGGCGTGACGACGACGGCATTGGTGCTCCCCGCAGCTGAAGCCGGGCGACGCGCCGCCGAGCTCCGCACCGGTGACGCGCTCGCCAGAGCGCTCGAGCGGTTTCCGGGATTGTGTGGCAGGTTCGCGGGCGCGCGCGTGGTGCGGGACGTGCTCGTCACGGGACCATTCGCGCAGTGGTCGCGACGGTCGGTGGCACCCGGCGGGGGCGCGCTGCTGGTGGGGGATGCCGCCGACTTTTTCGATCCGTTCACGGGGCAGGGCCTGTACAGCGCGCTGCGCAGCGCCGAGCTGGCGGCGACCACGATCGGTGCGGCGCTCGCCGAGGGCGGCCGCGGGCCCGTCCCCGCCGCGTTGCTCACGCCGTACGCCGCCGCGCGCCGCCGGGCATTCGCGGGGAAGTGGCTGCTGGAGCGACTCATCGGCGTGGGAGTCGGGTGGCCGTGGCTCGCCGGTCGCGTGATCGCGCGCCTGGCGCGGCGACCCGGCCTCGCGGATCTTCTGATCGGGGCCACCGGCAGCGTGGTGCCGGCGCGCGCGGTTCTGGCCCCGTCCATCTTGCTGCGGTTGCTCGTGTGAGCAGCCCCGTCGATGACGCGCGGTTCCGCCAGCTGCTCGGCCGGTTCGCAACCGGCGTGAGCATCGTCACCGCCCGGGGGCCGAACGGCCGCCCGTTGGGGATGACGGCGAGCTCGCTCGCCTCCGTCTCGCTCGAGCCGCCGCTGCTGCTGGTCGCGGTCGACCGCCAGAACGACATGCACGACGCGCTGCGGACCACGCTGCATTTCACCGTCAACATTCTGGCCGCGGATCAGGAGGCGCTATCGCGGCGCTTCTCGGCCACCGATCCGAACCGGTTCGACGGCGTGGGGTACCGGGAGAGCCGGCACGGCGTGCCGCTCCTGAACGACGTGCTGGCGCACATCGAGTGCGCCATGCACGCGGCCGTCCCGGGCGGGGACCACACGGTATTCTTCGGGCTGGTGACGGGCGGCGAGGTCACGGACCGACCGCCGTTGATCTATTATCGGAGTAGGTATGAGAATCTGGGAGGGTGAGGCGCTATCATGCACACCATCGACCGCATCTGCATCCAGGCGCCGATCGATCGCGTCTTCGAAATCGCGACGAACGTCGAGTGCTGGCCCGACATCCTCCCCCACTACCGCTGGGTGCGGATGCTCGAGCGCCAACCCGACGGCGGAACGGTGGAGATGGCCGCATGGCGACCGTTCGGCCCTCCGCCACTGCGCTATCCGGCCTGGTGGATCTCGGAGATGCGGGTCAGTCGCGAGGATCGGGTGATCCGCTATCGCCACGTGGCCGGGATCACGACCGGCATGGACGTACGCTGGGCGCTCCGGGACACCGCGGCCGGCGTAGCTGTGGAGATCCTGCACGAATGGCCCGGCCCGGCATGGCCGCTCGTCGGCCGGTTGATCGCGAACGCGGTGATCGGCCCGGTGTTCGTTCACGGGATCGCGTCGCGTACGCTGGCCGGGATTCGAGGCCGCGCCGAGGCGGCCGCGTGAGGGCGCGGCGCCGCGTCGTGATCACGGGCGTGGGCGCCGTGACGCCGATCGGCACGGCCGCCGACGGACTCTGGTCCGGCCTGGAAGCGCGCCGGTCGGCGGTGCGCACGCTGACTCGCTTCGATCCATCTCCGTTCCGCAGCAAGATCGCCGCCGAGATTCCCGATTTCCGGCCGCAGGATTTTCTCGACGCCAAGCGCGCCAAGCGCCTGGACCGTTTCTCCCAGCTCGCGGTCACGAGCGCGCGGCTCGCGCTCCGGGACGCCCATCTCGACCCGGCGCGCGAGAACCCGGACCGCGTGGGCGCGATGATGGGTTCGGCCTTGGGCGGGGTGGCGTTCGCGGAATCGCAGATCGGGCACTTCCTGCGCGAGGGCCCGCGCGGGTTGGACGTGTCGCTGGCCCTGGCGGTGTTTCCCGGCGCGGCGAGCTGTAACATCGCGATCGAGTTCGGCGTCACCGGCCCCAACGCCACCAACGCCATGAGCTGCGCCTCGGGGACGATCGCCGTGGGCGAGGCGTTCCGTGCCGTACGGGACGATCTCGCCGACGTGATGCTCGCGGGTGGCGCGGAAGCCCCGCTCGCCCCGCTGACCTTCGCGGCGTTCTCCAACATCCGGGCCATGAGCACGCGCAACGACGACCCCACCACCGCCTCGCGCCCGTTCGATGCGGAGCGAGACGGTTTCGTCATGGGGGAGGGCGCCGCCGTGCTGGTGCTCGAAGAGCGCGACCGCGCGCTGGCCCGAGGCGCACCGCTGTACGGCGAGATCGTGGGCTTCGGCCTCACCAACGACGCGTACCACATGACGGCGCCTCGCCCGGACGGGCGGCAGGCCGCCCGGGCGATGCAACTCGCCCTGGCGGACGGCGACGTGACCGTCGCCGAGATCGGGTACGTAAACGCCCACGGCTCCTCCACGCCGCTCAACGACGCGACCGAGACGCTCGCCATCAAGCAGGTCTTCGGCGATCACGCGTACCGGCTCGCGGTGAGCGGCACCAAGGGCTATTACGGGCACGCGCTCGGGGCCTCCGGCGCAATCGAGACGGCCATTTGCGCCCTGTCGCTCGCCCGGGGGTGGCTGCCGCCGACCATCAATCTTTCCCGCCCCGATCCGGCCTGCGACCTCGACTGTCTCCCGGGCAGCGAGGGACGGCGCGCGCGACCCGACGCCGTGCTCACCAACTCGTTCGGCTTCGGCGGGGTGAACGCGACGCTGGTGTTGCGGCGCGCCTGAGTCCGCCGGTAGATTGGCGCCCCCCCCCTTTTCGGAGGAGTCCTCGGTGAACGCTTCGCTCCGGCCGGTGCTCGCGGAAACGCTGGGTACGGCCCTGTTCGTCTTCATCGGCACCGCCAGCGTCGTCGTCAACGCCATGACCGGGGGAAGCGTCACGACCCTCGGCATCGCGCTGGCGCACGGCGTGGGCATGGCCGTCCTCATCAGCTCTTTCATGGGCGTCTCCGGCGCGCATTTCAACCCCGCCGTGAGCATCGGATTGCTGGTGGCGGGCAAGATCGACGGCCGGACCTGCGGCAGATACGTGGCGGCGCAGCTCGCCGGCGCGGTGCTCGGCGCGTTGGCGGTCAAGGCGATCTTCGCCGGCCCGGCCGTGACCGCGGTGTCGAGCGGTACGCCCCAGCTGGCGCTGAACATCGGGTACGGCCAGGGGATCGCGCTCGAAGCGGTGTTCACGTTCTTCCTCGTGTCCGCGGTGTTCGGAACCGCCGTCTCCAGCGAGGCCCCGAAGATCGGCGGCTTTGGCATTGGCCTCGCGATCGTCGTGGCGGCGCTGGTCGCGGGCGGCCTCACGGGCGCGGCGATCAATCCCGCCCGGGCGTTCGGTCCGGCGCTGGTGTCCTGGACGTGGCACGCGCAGGGGGTGTATTGGATTGGACCGCTGGCGGGTGGAGTGGTGGCGGGGTGGATATGGAAGGCCGTCTTGTTGCCAAGGACGTAGGGACAAGAGCGCAGAATGCTCCAAATGCTGCGCCAATCCCTTGTGGATTTCGCCACCCGTCGCGCGGCCGCGTCCGGTGCGTCTCGCGCGGCCGATCGCTGGCATCGTCTGGCGTGCGCCGTGGCGCCGACGTTCGTCCCATCGTTTGGCCTGCTGGTCGAGCGGTTGCGGGTTCGGGACGACCGCTGGGCGGCTCGAGCCGTGGCTCAGCGCGCCGCAGAGCGATTTCCCGACAACCCCGACGCCTGGATGCTGCTGGGCCAGGCGTGGCTCGCGGTGTACCGTCACCAAGAAGCGCTGGCGTCGTTCGAGCAGGCGCTGGTCCTGGCGGAGCGGCCGGACGCCGCGCTCGCCGCGGGCGCCATCTACCGGCGGTCCGGCCAGTTCCCGGAAGCCGCGGCGCGGTTCGCGCGCGCGTACGCCGCGGGTGGGGGGCCGGAGGCACTGCTGCAGAACGCGGAGGCACTGTTCGCAGCCGGGGATGTAAAGGCCGCGGAGCAGGCGCTCGCGTTGTGGTCCGGCCAGGTGCCGGACGGGGAAACGCAGGCGACGGCGCTGCGGGCCAAGCTGGGGGCCTCCCGGCGGGCCGGTTAGCTCCGCCGGGCGCGGCGCGCCAGCACGATCGCGTACCCCACGAGGATCACCGCGGACACGATGTACGCGGCCACCATGTACGATCCAGTCTGTGGGACCGTGTCAGGCATCAACCCGCCCCTCGTGGCCAAGCGCATAGCGCTGCACCACAAATCCGATATACAGCAGGATGAACACGCCGAAAGACATGAGCAGCGTCGTAACCATCTCCGGGGGCGCCGACGGCGCACTCGGCTTCAGGATGATTGGCTGCGGGTGCAGGGTGCGAAACAGGTACACGCTCAAATGGATGAATGGCAGCAGCACGAGCCCGCAGATGCCCACGACGGCTGCGTACTGCGCCCGCAGCGCCGACTCGGGGATCACGCCGCGCAGCAGCTGATATCCGACGAAGATGAAGAACAGCATCAGCGTGAGCGTCAGCCGGGCATCCCAGGTCCACCAGGTCCCCCACACCGGCCTGGCCCACAACGGTCCCGTCGTCAGCATGATGAGGCAGAGAACCGTCCCCACCTCGGCGGAGGCGGCCGCGAACCGATCGTAGCGCTCGTCCCTGAGGAACAGGAACAGGATGCTGGCGAGACCGACGAGTCCCATCGCGAGCATCGCCGTCCACGCGGCCGGCACGTGAACGTAGAAGATCTTCTGGGCGAGCCCCTGGCTCGCTTCGAGGGGCGTGAACTCCAGCGCCCGGACATACACGCCCGCCAGGAGCAGGAGCCCGCACACCGTCATCCACCGGCCGATCCGCCCAGTCGTCATTCGCTCACCGTCGCGGGAAAGAGCAGCGTCGCCAGCGTCACGAAGGTCACGTCATAGGCTGCGAGCAACCTAAGCCAGCCGAGAACCTCACTCAAGGGACGCCCGCCGAACAGCTGCGCCGTGATGGTGACCGCGGCGATGAGCGGCGGCAGCAGAAACGGCAACACCAGTACCGGCAGCATCAATTCCGCAAACCGGGTGCGCACCACCATCGCGCTGAACAACGTGCCCACCGCGATGAACCCCACGCTCGCCAGCGCCATCACGGCGGCGAGCGGCGCCCACACCCGCCACACTGGGACGTTGAAGAACAGCGTGAACAGCACCAGGCCGGTCACCTGTACCAGCGCGACGAACACGAGATTGGCGGCGAGCTTGCCCCAAAACAAACTGCCGCGGCTGATGGGCGCGAGCAGCAAGGCCTCCAGCGTGTCGTTTTCGAGCTCCGCCTGAAACGCGCGATTGAGCGCCAGGATGGCGGCAAAGCTGAAAGTGACCCAGAGAATGCTGGGGGCGAGATCGATCGTCGGCACGGCCGTGGGATCCCGACCGTGCTCGAACACCACCAGCACCAGCGCCGTGAACACCAGCGCGGACGTGAGGGCGGTGCGCGAGCGAAACTCTACCCACAGATCCTTCCGGGCCACGAGCCACGCATGCCGCACCAGGTCACGCATCGGCCATCACCCGACGATAGTCCGCCGCCAAGGCCGCCGCATCGCGCCCGGCCCGGGGCCCAAACGACTCGAACCGGCCGGTTCGCATGAAGGCGATGTCGGTGGCCAGCTCCGTCCCCTCTTCGACGCTGTGCGTGACGAGCACGCTGGCCCGTCCGGCGGCGGCCAGTTCGCCGAGCAGCCGCCGCAACTCTTCCGCCGCCAGGCGGTCCAGCCCGGTGAACGGCTCGTCGAGCAGCAACACCGGCGGATCGTGCATCAGGGCGCGCGCGATCGCCACCCGCTGCGTCTGGCCGCGGGACAGCGTCCGCACCTGCTGGTGCTCTTGCCGCTCGAGGCCGAGACGTCGGATCAGATCGGCGGCGCGATCGTGAACGACGGGTGGCGGGACGTCGTAGAGCGACGCCCAGAATCCGAGATTCTCCCGTACCGTGAGGTGGCCGTAGAGATGCGATTGGTGGCCGATCCACCCGATCGCCCGACGCCCGCCGTCGACCCCGGCTGTGCCCTGCCGCGGCCGGATCAGCCCGGCGAGGACGCGCAGCAACGTCGTCTTACCGGCGCCGTTGGGTCCGAAGATGACGAGGGTTTGACCGCGGTTCAGCGAAAAGGTGATGCCGTTGAGCGCCCGGATGGCGCCGAACGCGTGGCTCAGGTCACGCGCCCACAGCATCGATGCGGGCGCCGAGCTCGCTCAGGTCGAAGGGTTTCACGAGGTATGCGCTGTGGCCGAGATCGAGAACGTGCATCAGCGGCTCCATGCTCACGTAGGCGGTGGTGACGACCACGGGTAGCGTCGCCCGCTTCTGGCGGATGCGCTGCAGCAGCGCGATCCCGTCCGTGTCCGGAAGCCGCAGGTCCAGGACGAGGACCTCGGGCTCGAAACTCTCGAGCTGTTGCATGGCTTCCGCCCCGGTCCGGGCGAACGCCATCTCATACCGTGACGTGAAGTAGCGGGCGTAAGATGTCTGCAGGGCGGCTTCGTCCTCGACGAACAACACTCGGCGTTTCGGACTCGCGGCGGCCATAACCCGTGGCAATATACGCGCGCCCTTCCCGCCGTCCACGGAGCCGGAACGCCGCTAGGTGGTCCCCGGCTCCAGCTCGAACAGGTCGTCGAGTTTGGTGAGCACCAGCAGGAACCGCAGCTCCTCGTTCGCCCCACGCAGGCAGACCGTCTGTCGACGTTCCGCGGCCTTGCGCTGGATCATCATCAAGGCCCCCAGGCCGGCGCTGTCCACCTGCTGGGTCGAGGACAAGTCGATCACGAGCCGGCCCGTGCCCTCGGGCAGCCCCTCCAACAACGCCGAGGCGGAGCGGCGGAAGCTCACGCGCGATTCGAGGCCGAGCGCCTCGGGCGCTGTTAGAGTTCGATCAGTCGGTTCGGTGGACATCATGGCGCGGCTCGCATGTGCCGCTCCTAGAGCCACTTCGGTGCCAGCCCCGAGGGATCCGCCAACCACCTGCTTCCCAAGGAGTTGCCGGTCTTGTGTCCTGGAACACAGGGCGCAACCGGCTGGCAGGACGCATGGCCCGGCGCATGCTGCAAACCCGCTTGACCGGGCCGCCCGCTGCGGCCATACCTTAGCACCCCTACTCGACCTCGAGCCAATGACCGAACGAATCGAGACCCTCCTCGACGAGCAGCGCAGGTTCCCGCCGTCCGCCGCCTTCGTCAGTCATGCCCATGTCAGGGACCCCGGTGTCTACGAGCGGGCCCGGAAGGACCGCGAGGGATACTGGGCGGAGTGGGCGAAGCAGCTCGAGTGGATGCGGCCCTGGGATCGGGTGCTCGAGTGGACCCCGCCGCATGCCAAGTGGTTCGTCGGGGGGCGGTTGAACGCGTCCGTCAACTGTCTGGACCGGCATGTGCGCGCGGGGCGAGGCGGTCGCCGGGCGCTGATCTGGGAAGGGGAGCCGGGCGATGTTCGCACCCTCACGTATGCGGACCTGCTCGCCCAGGTGAACCGGTTCGCGAACGTGCTGAAGGGTCTGGGCGTGAGCCGTGGCGATCGCGTGGCGATCTACCTCCCGATGATTCCGGAGGTCGCGATCGCGATGCTCGCATGCGCCAGGATCGGCGCGCCGCACACCGTGGTGTTCGGCGGGTTTTCCGCCGAATCGCTGCGCGACCGTATCAACGACGCCGCGGCCAAGGTGCTGATCACGGCGGACGGTGGATACCGCCGCGGCAGCGTGGTTCCGTTGAAGCAGAACTCGGACGACGCCATCGGCGGTACGCCCGGCATCGAGCAGGTCGTGGTGGTCAAGCGGACCGGCCAGTCGGTTGCCATGAAAGCCGGTCGCGATCACTGGTGGGACGACCTGATGGCGCAGGCGGCGCCCGAATGCGCCCCGGAGGCCATGGACGCCGAAGATCCGCTCTACATCCTCTACACGTCCGGGACCACCGGCAAACCCAAGGGCATCCTCCACACCACCGGCGGCTACCTCACGCACGTCTACGCCACCACCAAATGGGTGTTCGACCTGACCGACGACGACGTCTTCTGGTGCACCGCCGATGTCGGCTGGGTCACGGGCCATTCCTACGTGGTCTATGGACCGTTGGCGCTCGGCGTCACCGAGGTGATGTACGAGGGCGCCCCGGACCACCCGGGGAAGGATCGCTTCTGGGACGTATGCGCCCGCCATGGCGTCACTGTGTTCTATACGGCACCGACGGCGATTCGGACGTTCATGAAATGGGGCCCCGATCTGCCGGCCAGGCATGATCTCTCGAAGCTCCGCTTACTCGGAACGGTGGGCGAGCCGATCAACCCCGAAGCCTGGGTCTGGTATCACGCGCACATCGGCGGCGGGCGCTGCCCCATCGTCGACACGTGGTGGCAGACCGAGACCGGCGGCATCATGATCACTCCTCTCCCCGGCTGCACTACCTGCAAGCCGGGCTCGGCCACCGTCGCTTTCCCCGGCATCGACGCGCAGCTGCTCGACGGCGAGGGCAAGCCGGTCCAGGTCGGGGGCGGGTATTTGGCGATCACGAGCCCGTGGCCCGGCATGCTGCGCACCATCTGGGGAGACGACGAGCGCTACCGAAGCGTGTACTGGAGCCGCTGGCCCGGGATGTACTTCCCGGGCGATGGCGCCAAACGCGACGAGGAGGGCTATTTCTGGATTCTGGGCCGCGTGGACGACGTGCTCAACGTCGCCGGGCACCGCATCGGAACCATGGAAGTGGAGAGCGCGCTGGTGGACCACCCGGCGGTCGCCGAAGCGGCGGTGGTGGGTCGCGCGCACGATCTGAAAGGCCAGGCCCTCGCGGCATTCGTCACGCTCAAGGAAGGCCGCGCGCCGAGCGACGCCTTGCGGGAGGAGCTCAAGGGGCACGTCGTGAAGAAAATCGGCGCCCTGGCACGGCCGGACGACATCCTCTTCAGCGCCGATCTCCCCAAGACGCGGAGCGGGAAGATCATGCGCCGCCTGCTCAAAGACATCGCCGAAGGGCGCGCGTTGGGCGACATGACGACACTGGCGGATCCCACGGTGGTGGCGCGGCTCAAAGACCAGTACGAATCGCAGGAGTCCTGAGCGCCGCCGGAACCGCGATCGCCGTGATGAGCGTGATGATCACCGCACTGCCCATACACCAGCGGCAGACGGCGTGGATGACGAACAGCTCGAGGTAGGTGAGGTAGAGCGTAAACGCGAAGCCGCCGAGCGCCAGCGCGGCGAGCAGCCGGGTCGGGCCGCGTCTCGACAGGTACCGTGGCTGCAGCCCCACCAAGGCAATCACGAACAACACCAGGTAGCCGGCCACGCCGTACAGCGCCACGGGCTGTCCGAGCAGGGTCGCCCACCGGCTCGTCTGCACGTACTCGCACGAGCCGGTACCGCATTTGAGATCGCCGATCACGCCGATCTTGTAAAACCAGAGGTACAACGCCACAAAGAGCCCGACCAGCGCGAGCACCGCGATCGCCTGGCGGTGCCGCATCTCAGTGCTGCTGGCTCGCAGCGATGACGCTGTCCACGATCTGCGCGAACCGGTCGGAGCTGATGTTGTTGTCCGTCTTCATCCGGCCGTTGACGAAGAACGCGGGGGTGCCGTTGACACCGAGCGCCTGCCCCTGGGCCCGGCTCGCCTCGATGCGTCCATCGTAACGATGGGAGTCGACGCATGCGTCGAACCGATTCCCGTCGACGCCGACTCGCCGGGCCATGCCCCGGAACTGGCCGGACGGGTTCCTGCTGCTCCGGCCCCATTCGGACTGGACCTGATATATCGCGTCGACCATTTCCCAGTACCGGCCCTGCTCTCCGGCGCACTGGGCGGCCAGCGCCGAGACGCGGGACCAGGGGAAGTTCAGCGGGAAGTCACGCATCCACCACCGCACGCGACCGGTGTTGATGAGCTGTTCGCGAATGGTCGGGAACTGCACCACGGCGAACTCGCCGCAGTGCGGGCATTGCAGATCGGCGTATTCCACGATCTCCACCGGCGCGGAGTCGCTTCCCAGCATATACCCGCGGAACGCGCTGTCCGCCGCCGTGAAGGCCACCGGCGACCCACCGGCTGTGGACGCCTCACCCGATCCGGGTCGCGTGCCCTTCCAGATCAGCACGCCGGCCACCACCGCCACCGTCAGCAGCAAACCATAAAACCGCTTCATTCCTCCGGTCCCTTCCGCCAGGGTTCTTCGTCGTCCGGCTCGTCGAACAGTTCGTCGCGCAGCCGGCGTTCCGCCTCCTCCACAATGCGCCGGCTTTCGGCGATTTCTGGCGTGTCGTAGGTGAGACGCACCTCGTAATGAAACAACTCGCTGCGCGCGTCACCGAGCAGGCGCTGCAATTCCGGCGCGGCGTCCAACAGCCGGCCCTGCTGGTCCAAATCTTGAATGCGTTCCACCAAGGCGCGCAGCAACGCCACCAGCCGTTCGGCGCGATCCGGGCCGTATACCTGATCGTGGGTGTCCACTCCGGATTATACCACGGCGGCCAGGGAACAGCGTCACTCGCCCCGTGGGTTTGCCTGAGGTAGACGGCTCCATTAAATTGCGCCCCCATTACCAGCCCGACCCCTTAGGAAGGAGCAGCCGCGCATGGCGAAGAAACGTGAGCCCAGAAAGACGGCGATCCCGACGGCCTTCGAGCAGGCCCGCGACGAGTTGTTCTCCCATATTCTGCGCTGCGGCGTGTTGGAGGCCGCTCCCGAGCATCAGAAGGAATGGTTCGACGACACGATGCTGTACCTGGCTGATCGCTACGTCGACCTCGAAGAGCAGGATCTGGAGCAGCTCCGCACCCTGGGCGAGCGCTATTGTCGACCCGTGGTGGCCCGACCGGCCGCGGTAGGCGCGGAAGCCTAGAACGGGGCCAGCCGCCTCCAGCGGTATCCTGCCCGGGCCTGCACCCCCCCGCCCAGGCCCAGTTCGGCGAACCAGCCATGGCGCCGCCCCTCCGGCGCCTCGATCCCGATCAGGAGCACGAGCATACCCATCCCCCGGTAATGGTGCGCCCCCAAGTAGGCGACGCCGAGCCCGGCATAGGGAGACACTCCGGTCCTGGCACCGGGGAGAACGAGAAACTGCCCCGTGGCCTCGATCCGCAGCGCGGCGTCGCCGTCCGACCCGCCACCCGCCACCGAGAGGGCGGCGCGACCCTGGCCGCTGGGTCGCCGGGCGATGCCGATCGAGACGCCGTAGAAATCCCGGCGCGCCCACGTCGCCACCGACCCCACGTCGACCTCGGTCGCCGAGAGCCCTTGCCCGGACGCGGCGCGGGCGATCAGCGCCAGGGCGAGCGACGTCAGCGCGCTACGCAATGGCGACGTCGTAATCGACCCGAATGTCGGGGGCGAGCGACGCCATGACCGAGCAGTATTTTTCGAGCGACAGATCGACGGCGCGACGCACCTTCGTCTCGTCCGCCCCGGCTCCGCGCGCGGAAACCCGGAACTGAATCGCGGTGAAGCGCCGCGGATGATCCTCGCGACGCGTGCCCACCACCTCGATGTCCAGGACTTCGAGCCGCACCTGGGCTTTCTCCAGGATGCCGACGATATCCGCTCCGGTACAGCTCGCGCACGCCACCAGCAGCAACTCCACCGGTGAGGTGCCTGCCGCGGAATCCCCGTCGATCGTGAGCGGAGGACGCCCCGGACCACTGCCTTCGAAAACGAGCTGGTGACGCCACCGGACCGTCGCCCGCGCCATGTTACTCGCCATTGGTCTTCCCCCTGCTCACGCGGATGGATGCGACTCGGTTGGTCGCGTCGCCACACGGCCGTAATCCCAGATGGCATACACCGACACCGCACCGGTAGCCCAGGCGAGCGGGCGCGCCAGCGAGGACCCGGCGATCAGCGCCAGCAGGGTCAGGATCTGACACGCGGTGACGGCTTTTCCCCCGGCCCGGGCCGGCAGCGCCACCGGCCGGCGCAGGATCGTGACGCCGACGAACGCCACCACCGCCACGGCGTCCCGCAGCAGAACGGCGGCGATCTCGAGCGGGTGCAGGGCGCCATGGCCCGCGAGCGAGATGAAGGCCGTCACCATGAACGTCTTGTCGGCGATGGGATCGAGGACCGGGCCCCAGCGGGAACCGCCGGTGCGGCGAGCGATCAGGCCGTCCGCGACGTCGGTCAGGGCGGCCGCGGCAACGATCGCCAGCCGCGCCAACGGGTGTGGCGCGAATGGGAACACGGCGGCCAGCGGAAAGCGCAGGAGCGTCAGCACATCCGCCGGCCCCAAACGTGGTTTCACTTGTGCCCTCATCCTCCGCCTCGTACCTTCAGCGCGTGGACCTCAATTTGCTGAAGCACGCCGCCATCTTCCAGGACCTCGACGAGGGCGAGCTGGCCCGCGTTTCCGAAGTGTGCCGCGAGCAGAAGTTCACCGTCGGACAGTACGTGTTCAAGGAAGGCGAGCCCGGCAACCGGCTGTTCATCATCGCCGAGGGGGAAGTGCGCATCTCGCGCACCATCCCGGGTTCGGGGGAAGAGGCCCTGGCCGTGCTGAAGCCCGGCGCCAACTTCGGGGAGATGGCGATCTTCGACCGGTCCGAACGCTCCACCGATGCGATCGCGAACATCGCCTGCACGCTCATCACGATCTCGCGCTCCGATTTCGAGTTGCTGCTCGATTTCAACCGCGATATCGCCTACAAGGTGCTCTGGTCGGTGGTGCGGCTGCTATCGTCCCGGTTGCGGGCCACGAACGATAATCTGCGCTCGTTTCTGGCCATGTCGATGTTCTGAGCCGGGAGTCTTTCCCCCGATGAAACGCATCAGTCTCGCGGCCGCGTTCGCCGCGATGCTCGCGGGCTGTGCGGGCGACCTCACATCGACCGATCTTTCCCGCCTCCGCCTCTTCCCGGTGCTGGACAGCATGTTCGTCGGCGACCGGCGGCCCCCGCGGCAGGTCACCTACTATGACAAGGGCGGCACCGTGGCAGACCCCGGTGTCGTCTCCTGGTCGAGCAGCGATGCGTCGGTAGCGCAGGTAGACTCGACCACGGGAAGGGTCACCGGTCTGAAGGGCGGGTACGCCCTGGTATTGGCGAGCGCCAAGGGCATCCTCGGGTCCGCGCTGGTCGCCGTGCTGCGCCCGCTCCAGGTCACGCTGCTGCTCGACTCCGTGTACTTGATGCCGGGCGACACCTTTACGATGCCGGTCCAGGTGGACCACCAGGCGGCCGGGACGCCCACCGTTTGGTTCACGGCGGCGGCGAACGCGGTATTTGACATTGACTCGGCCACCGGCCGGGACAGCGCGAAAGCCCCTGGTGGCCCGATGCCGTTCATCGCCCACGCCGCGCTTGGTGCCGATACCGCGGCGGACAGCGGTACCGTGGAGGTCGTGCAGTTGACCGACACCATCGGCGGCAAGGCTTCCTTCTCCATGTTCAGCACCGTGATCCGCGCCCGAAAAGCGACGGCGCGTGCGCTGAACTTCCACCGCCGCGGCGACACGCTGACGTTCCGGCTGCGTGCCTCCGTGGTCCAGGGATCCGCCACGGGCGAAGTCGTCGCGATCACCTTGCGGACAGCGCCCACCGCCCCGGGATCGTTCCCAATCGATTCGATCTCTCCCGCCGAGGTATCCGGCCAGCAGTTCGACCCCACCTGCCGGCCGCCGCGAAATTGGGGGCTGTGGTCGGTCGTCACTTCCCTGACGCAGCTCGATGCCCTGTCGCGCCTTGGCGGCAGCGTCACGATCACGCAGATGGTGCCGGTGGCCCATGGCCAGGCCATCAGCGGGCGCTTCTACCTGCCCGCCCAGCGACTCGATTTGTACGACGATCCCCTCGGCCTGCTGCCGATCCGGGGCACTTTCGTCGCGCCACTGATCACGACCACGCCCCGTTGCGAATGATTCACCTGGAGCGTCCATGAATCTGAATCGGTTCTCCCCCTACGCCGCGGTCGTGCTCCGCCTGGCGGTCGGGGTGGTGTTCCTGCATCACGGTTGGTGGAAGCTGCACAATTTTGCCGCTGTCACCGGCATGGTGCACGAGATCGGTTTCCCGTTTGCCACCGTGTTCGCGGCGATTCTGACGGGCGTCGAGACGCTGGGCGCGGTGTGCGTCATCCTCGGGGTGCTGACGCGAATCTGGGCACTCCTGATGGCCGTCGACATGGTGGTGGCGATTCTGGCGGTGTTGCTTCCGCACGGCCAAACACCAGAGCTGGAAGGGATGCTGCTCGCCGGCGCCCTGGCGCTGGTGGCGCTCGGAGATGGCCCGTTGTCGATCGGGGTGACGCTCAAGAAGGGGAGCGACTAGCTCCCCGGTTCCTCAAGGCAGGATGCGGAGCAGGCCCGCGGCAGCGCTGCCCCGGATGAAGCTCTCGGCGTCGGTCGCCGGGATGGTCACCCCGGTTTCCTGCCGACCCAGCCGGGCGCTCGCGGCCATGTAATCCTCCATCGACCCGGCCGCCCACTCCCCTGCGGCGTCTTTCATTTGCCGGACGATTTCCTCCCACGTTCCCACGTAGATCGCGCCGGCGCGGGTGCGGACGCGGTGAATGTCCCCTGCCGTCCCTTTCTTCATACCCTGCAGCTCGGTCAGCAGGGTGCCGAACAACTCGAGCTGACGTGGATCGCGCACCTGGCCGTCCGAGCCGATGGCTTCGATCTCGGCCAGCAGCAGGTCTTCGGGCGCCGCCTCCGCGGTCAGCTCACCCAGACGCCGCTGCCACGGTCCGAGCTCGGGGTCGTTGTCGGCGAGGCGGTACACGCTCCGTTTCAGCTCGAGCAGCCGCCAGATGGCGAGCGTGTCGGCGTGATCGTCAGGCTCGGTGCGCTCGAGATGGAACAGGGCGGCCTCGTACTCACCGCGGTCGTAGAGCAGGTTGGCGATGTATATGCGCGCCTCGGCTTGCCCGCCCTCGATTTCCAGGGCTCGCCGCAGCCAGTACAGGGCGCCGCCTTCGTCACCGAGCCGGTGCGCCGCGTAGCCGACGCACGCCGCCGCCTCCGCCGACTCGGCGTGGGCGGTGAGGGCGACTTCGAAGAACCGGCGGGCCTGATCGAGCACGCCTTCGCGGAACAGGGCCCGCCCGATCTGCAGCATCAGGTCGTGGTCTTCCTGAAATCCGAGACCCAGGACCCGCTCGAAGCAGGCGACGGCGGCGGCCCGATTCCCAAACTTGAGCAGCACTTCCCCCAGGCCAGCCAGGGCGTCTTCATGGTCCCCGTCGAGACTGAGCGCCTCATCGAACGCCCGGCGCGCCCAAGCGAATTCCTCACGCGCCAGACGGGCGTAGCCCATCCCGACGTGCAGCTCCACGGCGGTCGGGTAGAGGCTCAGACCATCGCGGAGCACCTCGATGGCGTCGTCGTATTGTCCTTCGTTGTAGAGCTGATGCGCGCGGTCGTCGTATTCGTCGGAGCTGAGGAACGGTTCCCCAGTCATTCGAATGGGACCCCTTGGAAGGTTGGGCTATGATACGAAACAGAAGGGAGTTGCACAAGCCAACGTGGCGTCACCGACGCTCGCGCGGCAGCGCCAGTGCGTCGCGCGCCACCAGCAGGAAACTCGAGGCCCGCACGCCCTCTCCCGTCACGGCGCCGGCGAACGCTTCGAGCGTGGCCTCCGCGCGGCGGCGGTAGTCCGGGTCCCCGGTCGCGGCGAAGAGGCCGAGCAGCATGTGGGCGGCCCAGGCGTTGGCGCCCGGCAGCAGTTCGTCCAGCACCGGTTTCGCCCGGTCGTCCACCTGGGGCGCCGGGACGTCGCGGGCGGCGACGTCGAAATAGCCACCCGTCGGGTCGGCGAAGTCCCGCTCCATGATGGCAGCCAAATCCCGCGCGACGTCCAAGTAGCGGGGCTTGCCGGTCGCGGCGTAGGCGGCGACACAGGCGTCCGCCACCTGGACCTGGTCCTGCAACAGACCGGTGAGCGCACCGGCGCCCGTGTGGCGCACGCCGCTGCGCCGCGCATAGACCCGGCGCAGCAGCGTATCGAGCGCCGCCAGCGCGCGCCGCTGGGCGACCGAATCGCCCAAACCGTTGGCGGCGGTGATCGCCGAGGAGATCGCGAACCCATCCCGGTCCGCGAACAGGGCCCGGCCGTCAGCGAAGGTGAGCGAGCGCAGCAACGCCGTGAGCTGGTCACGCCCCGCGTCGCGGTAGCGCGGCTCGACGGTGAACACCCACCCGAGCGACAGCGCCCGGGCCAACGACGCCCGCACGATTTCCGGGGGCTCGTCCAGCGGGGCCGCGGCCACCGCCCCGGAATCGAGCAGCGCGTCCAGCTGCCGCGTCGCGACGGCGAGCGCGCTGGTATCGCCGCGGCGACCGTATTCCGTGAGCAGCAGGAGCGCCGCCTGCGTCGACGCCAGGCCCCGCAGCGGGCGACCCGCCTGCCGCGCGACCTCGAGCGCCGCGCTGACGGACCCGATCTCGAACGCCAGCGCCTGCGGGCGCAGCACGCCGTGCGCGCCCAGGCCGCGCGACAGGGCCAGCTGGCGCACGACGGCCGCCTGACGCAGCAGGACGTCACGCCGCTCACGAAAGTCGCGAGCGATGTCGGGCAGCAGCTGCTTCAACCCGCGGCCCGTGACGGGGTCATCGGCCGGAAAATAAGTGCCGCCGAAGAACGCCGCGCCATCCGGCGTCAGAAAGACCGTGAGCGGATAGCCGCGCAGGCCGGCCAGCGAGAGGATCGCCGCCTGATAACGCTGGGCCACATCGGGTCGCTCGTCCCGATCGACGCGCACGGGCACGAAGAACGAATCGATCAGCGCGCCCAGCACCGGGTCGGAATACACCTCCCGGTCCATCACCGTACACCACCGGCAGTCTTCGGCACCCACGTACAGCAGCACCGGGCGGTCGAGTCGCGCCGCCAGCGCGAACACCTCGCGACTCCATGGCTGCCAGCTCACGGGCTGACGGGCCGCGCGCGCGAGGTAGGGTGTTGCCGTATGCTCCATGCGGTTCACGAACGCGCCGTGCTCGCTCGCGCAGGCGAGGGCGAGCGGCACCAGGCAGCTGATGGCGGATGGGCGGGCGGGCATATGGCTGACGGCCGAATCTACAATACCCGGCCGCGCCGGCACCCGTTCCCGTCCGGACCTGGTCGCCTCCTCGATCCGCGACGGCGAGCATGGCACATCAAGACGATCGCGCGCACGCCTCAACCGTCTTCGCGCACTGGATCGCAATCGGCCGGGGACGGTCGCCGCCGCCCGCCCGCAAGTCGTTGTGCCGTGGCGCTGTGGCGTTGGGGCCGCCGCCCCGCTCCCCGGTCGCAAGCCGGGGGTGTTATAGTTGGTGCCGGTCCCGGGCCCCCGTCCCCGCCCCGTCTCCACGGGCCGGATGGGCAGGCCCAGCTGTGAGCTCTGCCCGATCTGGAGGAGACAAGAATGGCGAAGGCTGGAAAGGTCCCGATGGCGGCGGACGAAGGATACTGCGTGAAGTGCAAGACGAAGCGGAAGATTTCCAACGCGCAGGAAGTCACGATGGCCAACGGCCGTCCGGCCCTGAAGGGCGTCTGCCCCGTGTGCGGCACGGGGATGTTCAAGATCCTGCCGCCGAAGTGAGAATCGCCTGAAGCGACGAAGGTACGAGGGCCCGGGAGCATCTCCCGGGCCCTCTTCGCTTCACGGCTCAGCCATGAAGGGGTAGGCGAAGTCCGTCGGCGGCGTGAAGCTCTCCTTGACGACCCGCGGTGAAACCCAGCGGATCAGGTTGAACAGGCTGCCTGCCTTGTCGTTGGTGCCGCTGGCGCGGGCGCCCCCGAACGGTTGTTGGCCCACGACGGCGCCGGTGGGTTTGTCGTTCACGTAGAAGTTGCCCGCGGCATACCGCAAGGCCGCGTGCGCGTCATCGACGGCGCGGCGATCGCGCGCGAAGACGGCACCCGTCAGGGCATACGGAGACGTCGTGTTCACGAGCTCGAGCGTTTGCTTCCACTGCCGCTCGGGATAGACGTGCAGCGTCAGCACCGGGCCGAAGATCTCCTCGCACATGGTGCGATACCGCGGATCATCCGCCACGAGCAGCGTGGGTTGAATGAAAAACCCGTCGCCGTCGTTGCAATCGCCGCCGAACAGCACCTTCACCCCGGGCGCGCGCCGCGCGTCGTCGATGTAGCTCTTGATCTTGTCGAACGCCTTCCGGTCGATAACCGCCCCCATGAAGTTGCGGAAATCGGCGGGATCGCCGACCCGGATCCGCTCCAGCATCGCGATCACCCGATCCTTCACCGCCGGCCAGATGGTGTCGGGAACGTAGGCGCGTGAAGCCGCCGAGCACTTCTGCCCCTGGTATTCGTAGCCGCCGCGCACGATCGCGGTGGCCAGCGCGTCTGGGTCGGCGCTGGCATGCGCCACGATGAAGTCCTTGCCACCCGTCTCCCCGACGAGCCGGGGGTAGTCGGCATAGTGGCGCAGGTTTTTGGCCACCGTGTCCCACAGCGCCTGGAACACTTCGGTCGATCCGGTGAAGTGGATCCCGCCGAGATGCCGGTCGGCGAGCAGCGCATCCGAAATGGCCGAAGCCGGACCGGGCACGAAATTGATCACGCCCGGCGGCAGCCCAGCCTCTTCCATCAGCTTCATGAGGAAGTAGTTCGAATACACGGCGGTGCCGGCGGGCTTCCACACCACCGTCGTGCCCATCAGCGCGGGGGCGGAGGAGAGGTTGCCTCCGATCGACGGAAAATTGAACGGGCTGATGGCGTAGACGAACCCTTCGAGCGGCCGGTAGTCGAGCACGTTCCACGCGCCGGGCGCCGACAGCGGCTGCTCGGCGTGAATGCGCTCGGCGAAGTGCGCGTTGAACCGGAAAAAATCGATCAGCTCGCACGCCGCGTCGATCTCGGCCTGATGCGCGGTCTTGCTCTGACCCAGCATGGTGGCGGCGTTGACCGTCGCGCGATACTTGCCAGCGAGCAGATCGGCGGCCTTGAGGAATACAGCCGCCCGCTGCTCGAGCGTGGCGGCGGCCCAGTCCGACCAGCCGGCGCGTGCGGCCCCGATGGCCGCTTCGACCTCCTTGGGGCCGGCCTGGTGGACCTTGGCCAAGACATGGTTGTGACAGTGGGGCATCACGGCGTCCACGGTCTTGCCGGTCCGCAGCTCCTTGCCGCCGACGATCACCGGGATGTCGATCAGGCGGGCGGAGAGGTCTTTGAGGCTTCGCTTCAGCTCTTCGCGCTCGGGACTCCCTGGACCGTGGCCGCGGATGGGCTCGTTCTGGGGAACGGGTATCTTGGGCATGGGCGGGAATCTAACCCGACCTCGAACGCCCTAGCACCCGGAACGGTTTACGGAGCGATGACGATCGATCCTCGGGTCCATATCGGCCACGTCCACCTGACGGTGAGCGACCTCGCGCGTGCGCTGGCGTCAACAACTCTTGAATGAGGTGGCCTGACAGGGAGAGGGGAGCGGGGAGCGGGTGGTTCCGTGGCACCGCCCGCGACCGCTCCCTTCTCCCCGCTCCCCGTTCTGCTATCGCCTCCCCTGCACCATCAAGCTGTCGGAGATCTTCGTCGCCATCATGGGCGTCACCGGCCGCTTCTGACCGCGCGCAATCATCCCGTTCAGGTTGGCCAGCTCCAGCGCGGTTATCGCCATCACCGTGGACGCCTGGCGCAGATCCCAGTCGATCGCCTTGTCCCAGGTGTCCGACTGGGAGTGATGGGTGTGGTTGTAGCCACGGGTGATCTGGTTGAAGTTGAACCCGGGCACGCCATAGGGGAGGAACGAGAGGTGGTCGGTGCCGCCCTTCATCGCGTCGGTGACCGTGTCGGCGTTCAGGGACCGGACCGGGGCGAGTAGCGACCGCCACAACCCATACAAATCCGGTCGTCCCTGCAGCGCCTGCCCGGTGATCGCACCGACGCCGTTGTCGAGCACGATCACCGCCTGGATCGACTCGGCCTCGGCGGCGTGCGTCTCGGCGTACTTGCGCGACCCGATCAATCCCTGCTCTTCCCCGGTAAACAGAATGAAGCGGATGGTGCGCTTGGGCTTCACGCCGGAGCGCGCGATGATGCGCGCCGCCTCGAGCGTCGCCATGGAGCCGGTGCCGTTATCCGACGCCCCCGTGCCCAGATCCCAGGAATCGAGATGGGCGCCCACGATCACCACCTGCCCCGGATGCTCCGTACCGGGAATTTCGGCCACCGTGTTCCACTGCGGCACCGAATCCGTCGTCATCGCGTTGGTCACGCTCGCCTCGATCTGGGGCGCCGAACCGGAAGCGATCAGCCGATCGAGCATTGCATAGTCCTCGTGGCTCACGACGATTCGCACCAGCGGATAGATGCGGTTGGGCGATCCGCTCATGGTGAGCAGGTCCTGCTCCTTCCCGGCGTCGACCAGCTGCCCCAGCGCCCCGAGGCTCTTGAGGATGTAAGGCAGATCATTCTGGAACTGTTGCCGCTGGGCCCGGCGTGCCGAGTCCAATCCCTGCGGTGGCGCGAACATGGTGCGGAAGAAATCACGCTGCCGCTGCGAGTCCGCGGCCGTCATCGGTGGCCCGTCGTTGTTCCACACCATGGACGGCGGGGTGAGCATCACCCAGGCGCCACGTGCGCGCGCGGCGTTCGCGGCCAGGCTCTCGGGGGCGCTCGCGTCGATGCGCACTACCGGCCCGCGCACCGGCTTGCCGCCCGTGCCGGGCGACCAGGCCCAGCTCGCGGCCACCAGATCGTGTACGCGCGGCGCCACCAGGCGCGCCCACATTGGGCCGCGCGTCCAGGTGCCGCCGAAGTTCCATTGCTCCAGGTGGGCGGTCAGCCCGTAGTCCTGAAACCGGCGCGCGGTCCAATCGTTGGCCTGCCGCGCGGCCGGGGAACCGGTGAGCCGCGGCCCGATCACGTCGCTGAGATACTGCAGGTTCTTCATCACTTCGGACCGGTTCATCCCTTCATCCAGCAGGGCGCCGACTCCGGCGGTGTCGACCGTCAACTGCTGTCCCGAAAGCACCCGACCCGCCAGGGCAATGGCCAGCAGCGACCCGACGCGCATTCGATTCATTCGCATACGAACAACCTCGTTGTGATTGGCCGACGGCACGGCGGGAACTACTAACTGTCTGTCGTAAAGAAGGGTGGCAATGCCGCGCGTTGCACCGGAATCGGGAGCGAAACCGCGAAGGTCGTCCCGGCACCCTCCGTAGATTTGACGGCCACCGTCCCGCCGAACACGTCCTGGGCCACCTTCCGGACCACGGTCAGTCCGGCTCCGCCATCACCAGGCGACTTGGTGGTGAAGCCCGGCTCGAACACCCGATCCACGAGATAAGCCGGGATGCCGACCCCACGATCCGTGACCGACAGCCGCAGCGTCTCCCCCTCGCGCTCCAGCCGTACCGTGATCGGCGCACGGCGCTCGCTCGAAGCCTCGGCCGCGTTGCGGACCAGGTTGATCAACAGCTCATAGAGTAGGTTGGGATCGCCGTTCAAGTGAACCGTATCGAGCGTGGAGACCAGCTCGACGTCGATCCCCTGCTGGCGCAGCACCCGGCCCTCGAGCGCTATCACCGATCGCACCACCCCCACCACGTCGAAGCGCTCGCGGCCGCGAATCGCCCCCCGGGCCCGATCCTGCACCGCCTGCAAGAAGTCGAGAGCGCGCGTCAGAGCCTCGAGCACCTCGCCCAACTCTTCGAGCAGCTCGAGACGGCGGGGCACCGGGAGATCTTCCATGCGGCCCAGTGACTCCATGGTCAGCTGCAGTCCGGCCTTGGCTCCGGTGAGCGGATTCTTGGCTTCGTGGGCCACGATGGACGGGAGCGTGAGCAGATCTTTGAGGGGGTCGATCGAGATGACCGGCGGACGCTCGATCTCCGCGCCTTCGCGACGATCCGACAGCCCCAGGCACAATCCGGCCAGCTCGAGCGTCAACCGGGTCGGGCTGCGGCGCTCTCGCCCCCCCGGGGGAGCCGCGGCCGGTCGGAGGCGGACGGGCGCGATGATCCAGGGCCCGTCCTGATCCAGCCGGCACCCCAGGTAGCGGCTTCCGCTGCGGATGGGAACTCCCCAGCGCTTCAGCGTGGTGTCGAAATCGATGTGGGAAGGCTGTAGTCGCGAAGCGGGGTCGCTCGAGGCCCGGGGAATGAGCGATGGGCCGTCGCCGACCTCCCACAGCGTCACCGGCCGGCCCTCCAGGGCCACGCTCGCCTGCCGGAGGATCTCCCCGGCGTTGCCTCGGAAAGTTTCCGTCGCTACCCCCACCCGCACAGGGTCCGGCCATCCGCCAGGGTCGTCAAACGCGCACCTAAAGTAGCAACTATGCCCCAGAAAGGGTACAATTTCGGTCACTTCCAGCATGGAGGATGCACGCTTATGACGACGCTTCGTCGGTGTCTCCTATCGTTTCTCGGTGCCGCCGCGGTGGCCGCCTGCGGAGGCGGTGGCGGCGCCGGACCCGGACCGACCCGCGTGATCACCAGGACTTCACCGGACAATCTGGTGGCACCCGCCGGTCAGGTGCTTGGGGTGCTCGAGGTCATCGTGAAGGATGGATCGGGGAATGCGCTGTCCGGGATCACGGTCAACTGGTCCGCCGCCACAGGGGGCGGGTCGGTCAACCCCGCCAGCTTCGCCACGGGATCGGACGGGAAGGCGACAACCACGCGGACTCTGGGATCCGGTGCGGGGACGCAGACCACGACCGCGTCGGCGTCCGGCGCCACGCCAGTCACGTTCAGTCACGTGGCGCAGATCCAGGGGGCCACGCAGATCACGTTCAGCGGATCCGCCACGCGGTCGGACAGCGTGAAGAGCAAAGCCCCATTCTCGGTGCTGGTGCGGGATCAGAACAACACGCCGGTGGCCGGCGTCACCGTGACATGGTCGGTTACCGGAGGCGGCGGAACCCTCAAAGAGCTCGTCACCACGACCAACGGCTCCGGTATCGCCAGCGACACCCTGACGCTGACCGAGAACGCAATCCCCCATACCGCTCAGGCAGTGGTGACCGGCTTGATCGGCTCGCCCGTGACGTTTACGGACAACGCCGTTGCCGGCAATGCGATCTTGGTGGCGCTAAACGGCGGTAACAGCCAGGTGGGACCCGTGAGCACCGCGCTCCCGACTCAGCATACCGTGATCGTTCGGGATGCCTACGATAACCCGAAAGCCAACGCCCCCGTGGCGTGGGCCGTCGGTCTGGGGGGCGGCTCGATCAGCCCTTCCGCTGGCGTTACCACGAACGCTCTCGGGATCGCCTCCGTCACGCGCACCCTGGGCGCTTCGGCAGGAGTGCACACCGACACGGCTTCGGTGAGTGGACTGACAGGATCGCCCGTGGTGTTCACCGATACCGCCGGGGCGGTGAGCGGCATTGCGGTGGGGAACAATTTCTTCAATCCATCACCCGCGGCGGTCGCGGCCGGGACGTTCGTCCGGTTCACGTGGGGCGGAGGTAACCCGCACAATGTCACCTGGGACAACGCTCCGGCCACGTTCCCGCCAAATTCGGCGACGCAGGGGACCGGGACCCACACCAACCGCTTGACCGCCGTAGGGGCGTACTCCTACCACTGCACGATTCACGGCTCACCAGGCAACGGGATGTTCGGGGTGATCGACGTGAATTAGTCAGGCGCCTGCCGCGGCACGCATCCACCGCGTGGCGGGGGAAGCTCCCTCGCCACGCGCGCGTTTCGGCCCCAGATTTCGCCCCGCCTTTCACCCCAGGAACTCACGTGCTTCGTTCCGTCTGCGCCGCCCTGGCACTGGCCGCCGCGCCGCTCGCCGCCCAGCAACCCGTCGCCCCGATCCGCGGTTTTCCCGCGAGCCAGCTCGCCGCGCAGGCTCGGCGCGAAGCGCAGGCGCGAGCCGTCCCCCACCGCGATACGCTGCGCGCCCTGGTGCGCGCCCTGTCGGCCGTGCCGCACGAGGCCGGCACCGATCGCTCGCTTCACATCGCCGAGCTGTTGCTGGCGCGGTTCAAAGCGATGGGCTTTGACGCCCGGATCGAGCAATTCGAGGCGCTGATGCCGCGACCGCTGTCGCGCACGCTCGAGCTGGTGGCGCCGGAGCGATATCGGGCGACCCTGCGGGAACCCCCGCTGCCCCAGGACCCCACCACCGGGCAAACCACACAGCTGCCGACGTTCAACGCCTATTCCGCCGATGGGGACGTCACGGCCGAGCTCGTGTACGTGAACTACGGGCGACCCGAGGATTATCGCGTGCTCGACAGTCTGGGCATCAGCGTGCGCGGCAAGATCGTGATCGCGCGCTACGGGCAATCGTGGCGCGGCATCAAGCCGAAGGTGGCGGCCGAGCGCGGGGCGATCGGCTGCATCATCTATTCCGATCCGCGCGACGATGGCTACTTCGTGGACGACGTCTATCCCAGCGGCCCGATGCGGCCCGGGACCGGCGTGCAACGCGGCAGCGTGATGGACATGCCGCTCTATCCCGGCGATCCGTTGAGTCCGGGCTGGGCGTCCGTCGCCGGCGGCCGGAAGCTCGCGCCGGCGGAGGCGGTGACCCTGCTCAAGATCCCCGTGCTCCCCATCGGCTACGACGACGCCTTGCCGTTGCTGCGGGCGATGCAGGGACTGGTGGCGCCGGAAGCCTGGCGCGGCTCGTTGCCTATCACCTACCACATCGGGCCCGGCCCGGCGACCGTGCACCTGGCCGTCGCCTTCGAGTGGAAGAGCCGTCCGCTGTACAACGTGATCGCGACGGTTCGCGGCGCTCAGCTGCCCGACCAATGGGTGATCTACGGAAACCACCACGACGCCTGGGTCAACGGCGCCGAAGATCCGAGCTCCGGCCAGGCAGCCCTGGGTGAGACGGCGCGCGCCGTCGCCACGCTGCTCAAGACCGGGTGGCGGCCGGCGCGCACCCTGGTCTTCGCGTCGTGGGATGGTGAGGAGTGGGGCCTGCTCGGCTCGACCGAATGGGCCGAGGCCCATGCCGACGAGCTGCGCGCCAAGGCCGTCGTCTACTATAACTCGGATACCAATGGCGCCGGGTGGATCGGCGCTGCTGGGTCGCACTCGCTCGAGCAGTTCGTGACAGAGGTGGCGCGCGACGTGACGGATCCGATCACCGGAACCAGCGCCCTGGCGGCAGCGCTCACTCATGCGCGCGCGCAACGCGCGCCGAAGGACACGTCGTCCGACACCACCTTCACGCTCGACGCGCTCGGCTCGGGATCAGACTACACGGCCTTCCTCGATCACGTGGGGCTCGCCGCAGTGAACCTCTCGTACGGTGGCGCGGCGCACAGCGGGATCTATCACTCGATCTACGACAGCTACACGTTCTACGAGCGGTTTCTCGATACCGGGTACGTCTACGGCGTCACCGAGGCGCAGACCATGGCGACGGCCGTACTGCGCATGGCCGATGCGCCACTTTTACCGTTCGAGTTTCGCGCGCCGGCCCGCACGTATCGCAAGTACGCCGACCAACTCGCGCGCCTGGCCGCGGAGAACGACACCACCAAGGCGCTGGATCTCGTCCCGCTGCGGGCGGCCCTGGACCTGCTAGACAGCGCCGCGGCGGCGTGGGATAGCGCCAGCGCCGGCCTCCCGAGTGCCACCAGGCTCGACCAGCGCCGGCCCGCCCTCACCGCGGTGAACCGCCTCCTGGCCTCGAGTGAGCAGGCGCTGACCGACACGGGCGGGCTCCCCCGCCGACCGTGGTTTCGGCACCAGATCTACGCTCCCGGCGCCTACACGGGCTACGGCGTGAAAACGATGCCCGGGATCCGGGAGGCGCTCGAGGCGCGTCACCTGGACGAGGCCCAGGGGCAAGCGGCGCGTGTGGCGGCGGCGCTCACGGCTTATGCCGACCGGGTAGGGCGCGCCGCCGCCGCGCTGACGGCGGCTTTGCAATGAGTTACGCTCGGGTTGACACTCTCCGTGCCGCCGGATAGCGTGGAAGCTTATGACCATTCCTCCTCCCCGTTCGTCGATGCCGCGGTCGTCGTTCGCGATCGCGATGAAGGATTACACGTTCATCCGCCCGGGCGTCGCGGTGACGATCAGCGCCGTCACTCTGGTGGCCGCGCTCATCATCGGCGTGCTGCTCATCAAATCGATGGCGCATGCGTCGGCGACGGTGAACCGGGGAGCCCACGCGAGCGGATTGCTGAACCGCTACAACGCGCGTTACGAGGTGTGGCGCAGCATGGCCACCAGCACCGACCCGGCGTTCCACCAGCCCGAAGCCGTCGCCCAGCGCGACAGCCTCCAACACGACGTGCAATCCGGACTGGCCCGCTTCGGCGCCGGGGTGACCTCGCAACAGGATTCGAGCCTGGTCCAGCAGGTCCTCGAGGGGCTTGCTTCGACCGATCCTCAGACCACCACCAAAGCCCGGCAGGCGATGATCGTCCTGTTGGCGGAGCAGGATCAGGCGTTGTTCGACGCCGCCGAGACGGCCCAGCAGGGCGTGTTGCTCGCCGCCGTCCTGCTCGCCCTCACGATCCTGGCGGCAGGACTGCTGATCGTCCCGATGGCTTTCCTGTACGTTCGCTTCAAGCGCGGCGCGGCGATCGAAGTGAAGCTGTAGCGTGGCCGTCGCCGCCGCGGCCCCGCTCCCCGGGGTCCTGGACGGCCCGCGAGACCGGGAGCGCCTGCGCACCGTGGTCGGCGCCGATCATGACCACCTCGCCGGGCTGCTCGCCGCCCGAATCGTCGACATCATCCAGCGCCAGACGGCGGCCCGGGGTCAGTGTGTGCTCGGGCTCGCTACGGGCAGTACGCCGCTCGGCATCTACCGCGAGCTGATCCGGCGCCATCGCGCCGGTGAAGCGGATTTCGCGCGCGTCGTCACCTTCAACCTCGACGAATACTACCCGATGGCGCCGGACAGCCCCCACAGCTACCGGCGCTACATGTGGGAGAACTTTTTCGGTCTGGTGAACATCCGGCCGGAGCACGTTCACATCCCGGCCGGCGACACGCCGCGCGAGCGGCTGGCGGAGGCCTGCGCGGAATACGAGCGCGCCATCGCCGACGCGGGCGGCATCGACTTCCAGTTGCTCGGCATCGGCCAGAGCGGCCACATCGGCTTCAACGAGCCCGGCTCGGCCGCGGATTCGCGCACCCGCCTGGTGACCCTGGACACCCTGACGCGAAAGGCCGCCGCAGCGGATTTCTTCGGCGAGGACAACGTGCCGCGGGAGGCGATCACCATGGGGGTCGCCACCATCATGGATGCGCGGGAGATCGCGCTCATCGCCACCGGTGAGCACAAATCGGCGGTCGTGTGGCGCGCCGTCGAAGGCGAGCCGTCCGCCGACGTGGCGGCCACCTACCTGCAGCAACACCCCAACGCCACCGTGTGCCTCGATCGTTCCGCCGCCGCCGAGCTGACTCGCATCAAGACGCCGTGGGTGCTGGGGCCCGTGGAGTGGACGCCCGCGACGACGGAGCGCGCGGTGGTCTGGCTCGCCGAGCGCACCCGCAAGGCGATCCTCAAGCTCACCGCGGGCGACTACACCGAGCACCACCTGAGCCCGCTCTTGGCCAAGCACGGCGCGTCCGGGCCGATCAACGGAGAGGCCTTCAACCGACTGCGCGACAAGATCCGCGGTCGGCGGCGCTTGCCGACCCGACGCAGCGTCCTCGTGTTCTCCCCCCACCCCGACGACGACGTGATCTCGATGGGCGGGATCCTGCGCAAGCTGTGGGAGAACGAGAACACGATCGTCGTGGCGTACATGACGAGCGGCAACATCGCCGTGTTCGATCACGACGTGCGGCGCCACCTCGACTTCGTCGACCGCGCGGCGCAGGCGTTGGAGATTGATGCAGGCGCGGTCCGCGGCGTGCGCGACCAGATCCTGAGCCATTTCGACCGCAAGGCGCCCGGAGACGTGGACCTGCCCGTGGTGCAGGAGCTGAAGCGGTTCATTCGCGAGTCGGAGGCGATCGCCGCCCTCGCGTCCGTGGGCCTGCCCCCCACCGCGGCCCGGTTTCTCGACCTGCCGTTCTACCGAACCGGCGAGGTGCGCAAGCGTCCAATCGGCGAGGAAGACGTCGCCATCGTGCAGCGACTGCTCGAAGCGGTCCGCCCCGAGTACGTGTTCGTCGCCGGCGATCTGTCCGATCCGCATGGGACGCACCGGATGTGCAAGGCCGCGATCGACCAGGCGCTGGACGCGTCCGGCGCGGTCCGTCCGGAAGTGTGGCTGTATCGCGGCGCGTGGCAGGAATGGAGCATCACCGAAGCGGACGTCCTGGTGCCGCTGTCACAGGAGGAGCTGCGGACCAAGGTCCTCGCGATCTTCAAGCACCAGTCACAGAAGGACACCGCCCCGTTCCCGGGCGGATACGACGACCGCGAGTTCTGGCAGCGCGTGGAAACGCGCAATCTGGAAACCGCGGCGCGCGCCGATCGGCTCGGACTGCCGGAGTACTTCGCGATGGAGGCCTACCGCATCGAGCGCAGATTCGCCTAGCCTGACTTCACACCGGAGCGTACCCATGCGCTGTCTCGGTTGCACGGTTTTTCTGACCATCGGCTGCTTGGCCAGCCGCGTGTCCGCCCAGCAGAACTTCGACACCGTCCAGGTTCGTTCCCAGCACGCGGCCGGTTCGGTCTGGATGCTGCAGGGAGCGGGCGGCAACATCGGGGTCGCCGTCGGACGGGGCGGGATATTCCTGGTCGACGACGAATACGCCCCGCTCACCGTGAAGATCCAGGCGGCGATCGCCGCCATTGATCCAGCTCCGATTCGCTTCCTCCTGAACACGCATTGGCACGGAGACCATACCGGCGGCAATGAAAACCTCGGCAAGGCAGGCGTGCTGATCGTGGCTCAGGACAACGTGCGACGGCGCATGAGCACCGAGCAGTTCATCGCGGCGTTCAACAGCCGCGTCCCCGCCTCCCCGGCTGGCGCGTTGCCGATCGTCACGTTCAGCGACACGGTCACGTTCTGGCTCAATGACGACACGACCATCGCGTTCCATGTGCCCCCGGCGCACACCGACGGCGACGCCATCGTCTACTGGCGGCACGCCAACGTGGTGCACATGGGCGACACGTTCTTCAACGGGCGTTATCCGTTCGTCGACCTCTCGAGTGGCGGATCGATAGACGGCATGATCGGCGCGGCCGATCGCGTGCTCGCGCTGGCCGACGCCGATACCAAGATCATCCCCGGGCATGGCCCGCTGGCAGATCGGGCGTCGCTGCGCGCGTACCGCGACATGCTGGTGGCGGTGCGCGACCGGATTCGCGGCATGGTTCACGACGGCCGGTCGCTCGCCCTGGTGCAGGCAGCCAAGCCGACGGCGCCGTTCGATGCGACCTGGGGAACGGGCTTCATCTCGCCGGAGAAGTTCGTGGAGATCGTATACGCGGACCTGGCGGCGCGGAAGTGAAGTCTGGCTCCCGGAAAATCCGGACTTGGCGCGACGGGTGAACGAAGCGCCAGCACCGTGTCAGGAATCGGTCAGGCACTCACCCCCGTTGAGGCGCCCGGTTACCATGGAGGGCCATGAGGGTCCCGTTCCCGGGCCGGCGTCGGCCACGCGCCGCGTTCATCACCATTCTCCTGGTGCTCGCGCTGGGGTTCGCCGTCGTGCTGGCGCTGCAGGCGTTCGGCGCGGCGCAATACCAGAAGGCGCAGGCGGAGCGGGTGTTGCGCGACTATTCGGCGTTCGCCGCCGCACGATTCGCGTCGCGGTCCGCCTACAACCTCTGGTACTTCGCCTTCGTTCCCGCCATCAAGACAATCGACCGCGCCGCCGGGAGGCTGGGCCATGTACCCGACCCGGCGCGGCTGCGGCCGCCGGAAGACACCTTCCCGGCGATTTTTATCCGTCGCATTCAATACAGCTACGAGCTGGACACCGCGACCAAGCGCCTCGTGTTCGGGGGACCGGCGCCTTCGGCGGAGTGGCAACGCTGGCTGGCCGACACGATTGGCGCCGAAATGCACCACTTACCGCCGATGATGGAGGATATCGCCGCCGTGTTGGGCGGGCCGCCGGGTGAGCCCCGCGCCATCACCGTCTTCACGCTCCCCCGCGCTGCGGCCCGGGCGCAGACCCACGTGTTGGGGTACGTGACCAGCGTCGACGCGTTGACCCCCTATTTCCAGTTCGTCGACTCGAGCGGGCCGCTGCTGCCGCGCGCGCTCACCGGTGGCGTGGCCATCGACTCGATCGGCTCGGTCGTCGTCCGGGACGCACGCGGCGTGCCCCTGTATCACAGCGCGATCCAGTACCCGTCCACCATCACCGGACACGACACCCTCGGCAGCTCCGTCGCCAACCTGCAGGTCGATGTGTCGCTGCGTCCGGAGATCGCCGGACGGCTCGTGATCGGAGGCCTGCCGCGGTCACGGCTGCCGTTGCTCATCGCGTTGTTCGCCATCACCGCCGGTCTGATCGTGATCGCGCTGTTCCAGCTGGGTCGGGAATACGACCTGGCGTCGCTGCGCACCGATTTCGTGTCGGGCGTGTCGCACGAGCTGCGCACGCCCCTGGCGCAGATCCGGATGTTCGCCGAGACGCTGATGCTGGGACGGATTCGCTCGCAGGACGAGCGCCAGCGCTCGCTCCAGATCATCGACCAGGAGGCGCGCCGGCTCACGCACCTGGTGGAAAACCTGCTGCACTTCTCGCGCTCCGAGCGGCGATCGCTGCGCGTCGCGCCGGTCCCCATCGTGCTCGGGCCGGCGATCCGGGCCGTGCTGGAAAGCTTCTCGCCCTTGGCGGAAACCCGCCGTATCCGGCTCGCCACTCACCTCGCCGACGGAATCGTGGCCCGGGTGGACGAGGGCGCGCTGCGGCAGATGCTGCTCAACCTGCTCGACAACGCCGTGAAGTACGGTCCCGAAGGCCAGACCGTCACGGTCGGAACCGATCCTCCATCGGGCGACCGCGTGCGGCTGTGGGTACAGGATCAGGGCCCCGGGATCCCCGCGGCCGAGCGCGAGCGCATTTGGGATCAGTTCTGGCGCCTCGAGCGTGACCGCGGCTCGGCGGTGGCCGGAACCGGGATCGGGCTGTCCGTGGTGCGAGAGCTCGCGACCTTGCACCGGGGACGCGTGTGGGTCGAGGTCGCGCCGGGCGGCGGTGCGCGCTTCGTGGTGGAGCTGCCGGCCGCCATCCTCACCCCGACGCCGGCCGCCCCGGCGCCGTCGATTCCTCAAACGGTTTCCGCGCCGGCGGACACATGAAGCACGTGCTGGTGATCGAAGACAATCGCGACCTCGCCTACGGCTTGCGCAACAACCTCGAGATCGAGGGTTACACGGTTGACGTCGCCGAAGACGGACCCAATGGCCTGTTGCGGGCGAGAACCGGCGCCGCCGATCTCATCATCCTCGATCTCATGCTCCCCGGGTTGGACGGGTTTCGCGTGTTGCGCGCGTTGCGGGAGGAAGGGCGCCGCACGCCGGTCCTGATTCTCACAGCGCGTGGCGACGAGGCCGACAAGGTGCGTGGCCTGCGCCTGGGCGCCGACGACTACGTGACCAAGCCGTTCGGCGTGCTGGAGCTCCTGGCGCGCGTCGAAGCCCTGATGCGCCGCGCCACGGTGGTGACGTCGGCTCCCGAAAGCGAACAGCCGCTGGTGGAGCGGTTCGCCGACGTGGAAGTGCAGTGCGCCTCGCGCACCGTGTTGCGGCGCGGCCAGCCCGTTCTGCTCACGCCCAAGGAATACGAGCTGCTGCTGGCGCTGATCCGGCGACGCGGCGCGGTGGCGAGCCGCGTGGAGCTGCTCACCGAAGTCTGGGGTTACAGCGCCGCCGTGATGTCCCGCACGGTCGACACGCACGTGGCCGAGCTGCGCCGCAAGCTCGAAGACGACCTGCAGGCCCCGCGGCACATTCTCACCGTACGCAAGGCCGGATACCGCCTGCAGGCGTGACCTCGAGCGGCCCGCGATTCCCGGGTCGCTGCGGATCGATTTCCGCCACTGACCCTGGTGGCCGGTGCCGGGTGGCTGGTAGCACGTCGCTGGCGCCGTCCGCCGCCCAAGCCAGCGGCCGCCTAGACAAACGACGAGCCGGGCCGCGGCTGGGCGACCCGGCTCCGTCGTCAGCGACGATTGCTACCCGGCGAAACAGTAGGTGCAGCCGTGTTGCTGCGCCCGGTTCACGGCCCACACCCCGGACGGCACCACCTGGATCGAGGGGATCACCGCGGCCTTCCATTCCTGCTGGATCTGCTCGGCGGTCATGTTCATCTTGGGCGCCGCCTGAGCGCTGTAGAACTTGATCGCCATGTTGCACACACCCATCAGCACGCCCGAGGCCAGCAGCGGATCGATGCCCATGCCGGGCAGCGGCAGCTTCTCCGGCGGTGCTTTGTAGAAGAAGTTCCGCACGGCCGGGGCGTTCGTTTCCGGATCCGTGATGCCGAACATCTCGCCGAACTTGTACTTCGCCCAGGCGTCATCGACCATGGCGAACGGAATCGCCGCATGCCGGAGCACGATCATGACACTCGTGTCGGCGTCCACGGCGCCCGTCTCGGCATTGGTGAGGTAAAAGACTCTCGACCACGCGAACGCCATGCCGTGATTGGGCTCGGGCATGTCGTACACCTGACGGTACTTCCCCTTGATCCGGTTCAGCCACGCCGTGAGGGCCGGATCCTGTCCGGCACCCGATGCGCTCCCGGCCACCGAGCCGTAGTTCTGGCCCGTGAGCCGAGTGGGAACGAGCTGGCCCAAACCGAACGCGGCCGCCGTCGCGGCCACGCGGCCCAGGAATCCGCGGCGGGGAGTGGGAAGCGGCGAATCGAACATGGTGGCATCCTCCGATCCATGGGTGAACCCGCGAAACCATCTCATTGGGGTCGCCGAGCCGCGGCCCGCGTCGCGTAGGCGACGTCCGGCGGCGGATCGCCGTTGGGCCAGTCGAGCTCCCTACCCGGGAAATCCGGCCGGGGTTGCGCGACCACGAAGCTGGCGACGTCAAACGCCTCCTGGTCGGTGAGCGAGCCGGGGCGATCGAACGGCATGTTGTCCCGGATGAACGACGCGGCGCTCCGCGCCCGGGCCATGCCGGCGCCGATATTGAAGGACTGCGGCCCCCACACCGGCGGACCGACCGGGGTTCCCTGTCCCGCCTCGCCGTGACAGGTCACGCACGCGGTCTGAAAAGCGCGACGGCCCGCGACCGTGTCCGGCGCGAGCGCGGCGAAGCGCTCGAGCCGGTCGTTGGCGACGGGCGGCCCCACAGGCGAGCGCCACGAAAGAAACGCCAGGTACGCCACCATGTCGCGCATGTCGGGGCCAGCGGCGGGAAGCGGCGCCCCGTTCATGCTGCGGCGGAAGCAGTCGTTGATCCGATCCTCGATCAGCTCGACCCCGCCGCGGCGGCTGCGGTATTGGGGGAAGCGCGCAAACACGCCGACCCACGACCCGTTCTCGCGCCGCCCCGCATCGAGATGGCAGCTGGTGCACCGCAGCGCGTTGCCGACGTAGGTGGGGAGACTTTCGCGCGTCGCCGTCAGCAAGGCCTGGCCACGGCGCACCGCGGCGCCGAAGGCGTCCGGTGGAATCTCGGAGTCGCTGGGCGCGGTCATGTGGACAGCAGGTAGAGCGGGTTGGACACCGCACGCCGACGCTCCGCCGAACAGCAGTCCGCCCAGCAAGCCGGGGAGGTAGGCGAATCGAGCCATCGAGGTGAACCTATCCCGTGACCGCGGCCCCGCAACCCGCCTCTAGAGCAGCATCCCCGCGAGCGTCGCCGAGAGGAAGTTGGCGAGCGTGCCGGCGAGCATCGCCCGGAAACCGAGTCGCGCGAGGTCGTGCTTGCGCTCGGGGGCGAGGGCGCCGATGCCGCCGATCTGGATCCCGACGGATCCCAGGTTGGCGAAGCCGCACAAAGCGAACGTCGCGATCGTGAACGAGACGGGGCTCAGGGTCGCTTTCAGCGGTCCCAACTGTGAATACGCGATGAACTCGTTCAACACCATCCGGGTCCCCAGGAGACCGCCGATCGTGCCGCTGTCGTGCCACGGGACTCCCATCACCCACGCGATGGGGCTGAAGAGCCAGCCCAGGATGGTCTGGATGTTGGCCGGGAACCACGCCACCTGGCTGTGCACCCAGGCGAAGCCGCCGTTGGCCAGCGCGATGAGCGCGATGAAGCTCACCAGCATCGCGACCACGTTGAGCATCAGGTACAACCCTTCCGTGGTGCCGCGCGCGGCCGCGTCCACCACGTTCACGTCGGTGCGCGGGATGTCCACTTTCACGCCGCCGAGCGTTTCGGGCTTCTCGGTCTCGGGTTCGAGAATCTTCGCCATCATGATGGTGCCGGGGGCCGTCATGATCACCGCCGTCAGGAGAAACTGGGCCTCGATGCCGAAGGCGATGTAGGCCGCCATGATCGAGCCCGACACGTGGGCCATGCCGGCGGTCATCACGGTCATCAGCTCGGAGCGGGTCATCTTCGGCAGGAACGGGCGAATGGTGAGCGGCGCTTCGGTCTGCCCCATAAAAATGGACGCGGCGACGTTAAGGCTCTCCGCGCCGCTCGCGCCCATCACCCTGTTCATCACGACCGCGAACGCCCGCACCACCAGCTGCATGATGCCGAGGTAATACATGACGGCGAACAGCGCCGACACGAAGATGATCGCCGGCAGCACCTGGAAGGCGAAGACCAGCCCGAGACTCGAATGCTGTTTGCCGATCTCACCGAACACGAACGCAGAGCCGACGTAGGAGAAGCTCAGAATCGCGGTGACGAACCGGCCCAGCGCCTGGAACATCCGTTGGCCCAGGGGCACGCGCAGCACGAACACCGCGAACGCCGCCTGCAACCCGACGCCCCAGGCGACCACGCGCCAGCTGATCGCCTGGCGATTGCTGGACAGCAGCAACCCGATCCCGAGGATCACCAGGATGCCGAACACGCCCACCAGCCGTTGGCGGAGCGGGCGCGGCGGGGCCACGGGAGCCGCAGCGGCCGTGTCCACCGGCGCGGGCGCCGTGATGAGGGCGGCTGAATCGGGGCGCTGGGTGGCGCTCGCTTGTAGCGAATTCCATGCGAAGCGCGGCAGCGTGAACACCGCCAGCGCGCACACGAAGGTGACGGCGAACGCGACCACGAGGCGACGGAGCGGCATCCAGAGATAGTGGCGCTCCGGCCGAGAAAGCGCAAAGCGGGCGTCAGGCCCCAGCCCGATTATCCCTGGGTGCGCGCGCGCCCGAGCGCGTCCGGGCCGAACCGCTCCCGCACCGCATCGATGGCGCGCACCAGCGACCGATCCTTGTCGGTCTCGGCCCCCCGGACGCGCTCCGCCTCGAGCAACGCCAGCTGCGTCTCCGCGCCGAGCCGAACGAGCTGCGACAGCGCGACCCCGATGAGCCGGGCCGGAACGCGGCGGGCCGTCCGGAGCTTCCCCAGAAGCTCGCGGGACACGGCGTAGACCGCGCGATCCGTGAACACCGGCTCGGGCAACGTGCGACTCGCCTGCCGAGTGGTGAAATCGGCGTCGCGCAGCTTCACGGTGATGGTGCGGGCCGTGAGGCCGTCCGCGCGCAGATCGGAGGTGGCGCGGTCGACCTGGGTGAGCAGCTCGCGCAGCAGGTCGTCCTCGGCATCGAGATCGGTCGCAAACGTGGTGTCGCGACTGATCGACTTGGGATCGGTCCACGCGGCCACCGGGCCATCATCCATTCCGCGGACCCGCTCCCACAACCACTGTCCTTCGCGCTCGTCCAACCGGCTCACCAGCTCGCGCCGGTCGAGGTGTTGTACGTCCGTCACCGCGCGCCAGCCCAACCGCGCCAGCCGCTCCTGGAAATTCGGGCCGATCATGGGCAGGTCGGCCAGCAGAAAACGCCGCATGAACTCCGCTTCTTCGCCGGGGGCGACCACGTGCACCCCGGAGCCCGGGGCGTCGGGCGCGGGCTTGGCGACGCCCGCGGCGAGCTTAGCCACGAGCTTCGACGTGCCGCCGCCGATCGACAGCCACAACGCGGTTGCGGCGCGCACCTCGTGCCGCATGCGGCGGGCCGTCTCCGTCAACGGCTCATCGCGGTACAGCTTTTCCGTGCCGGCGCAATCGAGATAGAACTCGTCGCTCGACGCCTGCTCGACGACGGGAGCGAATCGCTCGAGCACGGCGCGGATTTCGCGGCCCTTCGCCGCGCACGCCTCCCAGGGAACGGGGACGACGGTCGCGTCAGGGCACAGGCGAATGGCGCGCGCCATCGGCATCGCGGACCGCACGCCGAAGGCCCGCGCTTCGTAGGAAGCCGAGGTCACCACGCCGCGGTGTTCGGGGGAGCCGCCCACCACGAGGAGTGGGGCCCGGCCCGCCCCTTCGGGATCGACGAGACGCGCCACGGCGACGTAAAACGCGTCGGCGTCGGCGAGCAGGATCCGGAGCGTGGGCGGCGTCATCGCGACTGAAGGCTTGCTCCGCACTCGCCCGCCCGCTTAGCGTTCCCCGCCATGAGTCCCTGGGTGCGCATCCTCATCATCGTCAATGTCGCGGTGTTCATCTGGTCGTCCCAGAATCCCGAGCAGGCGGGCGCGCTCGCCTTCGTTCCGGTGCGGGCCCTGCGGCAGCCCTGGACCATCGTCACGTACATGTTCCTGCACGCCGGGTTTGGCCACATTCTCTTCAATATGCTCAGTCTCTTCTTTTTCGGACCACAGGTGGAACAGCGGCTCGGCACAAACCGCTTTCTGGTCCTCTACTTTGCCGGCGGTCTCACCGGTGCGCTCGCGTCCGCGCTGATCACGCCGCGCGTCGGGCTCGTCGGCGCCTCGGCGGCGACCTTCGCCGTGTCCTATGCCTTCGCCCGGTTCTGGCCGCGGGCCCAGGTCCTCGTGTGGGGCGTCTTCCCAGTCGAGGCCCGGGTGATGATCGTGATCATGACGGTGATCGCCATGCTCGGTGGCGCCGGCATCATGCGCGGCAACATCGCCCATTTCGCGCACCTGGGCGGGTTCCTGGGCGGCTGGCTCGCGATGCGCGGGTTCGGCGCACGGTCGGCGGGCCCGCGCCCGGTCTCGAGCGAATCGGAAGTCACCCCGCGCACCCCGCCGCCCGCCGACGCCGTGGAGCGCTGGAAGCGAATCGCGCTCGATCGCCTGCACCCGGTCAATCGTGGCGAGGCGGAGCGGGTGCTGGCGAAGCTCGCCGCCGGGGGCCCCGGCAGCCTCACCGCGGAAGAGCGCCAGGTCCTGGATCGGTTCAGCGGACTCTAGACCGTTTCACCCCCGTTCAGCGCGGCTGGACCGTCCGCACCTGGATCGGCTCGCCCCCCACGAGCGCCGGCGCCCGATGCGCCTGGGCGACCTGATTGAACTGTGCCACGTCCGTTTGCAGGATGGCGTTGAACTGCGCCAGATAGGCGTCGAGCCGGGGACGCAACTCCTTCCATTCTTCCAGGACCGCCACGCCCGGCGGCTGGGCGTAGGCGAACGCTCCACCGGAGCCCAGGCTCTGGTAGCGCTCCTGGAATCGGCTCAGATAGTGGATACCGTCCTGCCCGGCCTCGCGTTGCAGCTCCGAATTGTAGAGGCTGTCCTTCAGCTCTTTGAGCGTGCGGCCGAGTCCGCGCGCGGCCTGCAGCACCGGAGCGCTTGACGCACTGTCCACTCCGCCGTTGCGGAGGGTTTGCGGGATGCTCTGGAGCTGTGCTTGCAGGCTCGAGAGGCGGTTCAGCATCTGGTTCAGCGCTGACCGTTCCTCGCGCAGCTGCAGCCCCGCTTCGAGCTGGGCTCGGAATCGCGCGGGGTCGCCGCCGAGGATGGGATCGGGCTCGACGGTCACGGTCCGGATCTGGGTCTTGCCGGCCGCCGACACGGCGACACTGTAGACTCCGGGGACCGCGCGCGGGCCCGCTCCGGAAAGTTGGAAGGGCTGCTCCGGCTCCCCGCCGGCCGGCCGCTCGAAATTGATCCGGGTGGGACCCGCGTAGCGCAGGTTCCAGACGTAGCGGTTCACGCCAAGCTTGCCCGGTCCGCCCGAGTCGACCACAACCGTATCGCCGCCGCTCGTGGTCACCGTGATGATGACGCCCGGGCGCCGCCTGGGACCTTGCGATGGCTCACCCGGCGCCTGCCGTTGCCCCGGCCGCCCGGCGCCGGTGTCCACCGCCTGGCGCAGGAAGTAGTCGATCACCGCTCCGTTCGGGGGATTGGGCGCGGAGAAGCGCGAAGGAGCGACCCCCAGTCGCCGCGGGCGGATGCGGATTTGCGCCGGCAGGGTGCTGAACACATGGAGGTCCTTTACCGCGATGTCGGGGGTGAGCTCTTCGAGCGCGGTGATATTGTCGAGCACGAACAGGCCGCGCCCATGCGTCGCGACCACGAGGTCGTGCGTGCGCTGGATGAACTTCAGGTCGTACACGGGCGCGGTGGGGAACTCGGCCTTGAGCGGCTTCCACGTGGCGCCGCCATCGCGCGAGTACCACAGCGCCGCGTCCGTACCGAGCACGAGAAAGCCGCGGACGTTCGGGTTCTCGCGCACGACGCGCGCCGGAACGTCGGCGGGCAACCCGGCCGAAATGTCCGTCCAGGTCTTGCCGGTGTCGGTGGTCTTGTAGACATAGGGTCGCCGGTCGTCGAGCTGATGGCGATCCACTGCGAGGTAGGCGGTGCCGGCGTCGAATGACGACACCCCGATCTGATAGACCCTGCCCTCGGCGTCCGCCGGCAGGCGCGGGAAGCGGCCGGCGACATTGGTCCAGGTCTTCCCCCCGTCGCGCGTCACGTGAACCAGGCCGTCGTCCGTGCCGACCCAGATGACGCTCGTGTCCGTCGAGGCGACGTTGACCGTGAGAATCGTGTTGTAGGTTTCGGCGCCCGAGATGTCGTAATTGATCGGGCCCCCACTGGTCACCTGCTTGGTCGTGTCGTCGCGGGTCAGGTCGGGGCTGATCGCCGTCCAATGCGTTCCGCCGTCCGTGGTCTTGAAGACGACATTGGCGCCCAGGTAGACGGTGTTGGCGTCGGTACGGGACACCTCGATCGGCGTGGTCCAGTTGAACCGGTAGCGGAGACGGGCCGGTTTCATGTCGTCCACGCCGGGGAGGTAGGGCCGGATGAATCTGGTCACGCCGGTCTTCAGGTCCAGCCGCTGCACGTTGCCGTTCTGCGAGTCGATGTAGAGGATGGTCGAGTCGCTCGGCGCCGGCACGACGTACTCTCCGTCCCCGCCACCCACGGTGAACCACTCCGCGCCGGTGAGGCCGCCGCCACCACCGCCCCCGCCCCCACCCCCACCCCCACCGCCGGGCCCGGCCGACATGCCGCACCAGGCGTTGTTGTCCTGGAGGCCGCCGCACAGCATGTACGGGTGGTCGTTGCTCGCCGCGACCATGTAGAACTGGCCGATCGGCAGGTTGTTGAGAAAGCGCCAGCTCTTGGCCCCGTCGGCGGTGACGTAGACGCCGCCATCGTTTCCCTGGATGATGCGGTCCGGATTCGACGGGTCGATCCACAGGGCGTGGTGGTCTACGTGCACGCCGCGGTCGATGTGGCGCGTGGTCTTCCCGCCATCCTCCGAGAGCAGCAGCTGATACGAGGAGAAGTAGACCTTGCGATCGTCGACCGGCGAGACGTGCATCAGCGAGAAATAGAACGGCCGTGAGCTGAGGGCGTGGTTGTCCGAGACGGCCGTCCAGTGATCGCCCAGGTCGTTCGAATCCCACAGCATCCCCTGCTTCGCTTCCACCAGTGCGTAGACATGGGACGGGTTGGTCGGTCCCACCGCGAGGGCGATACAGCCGTAGGGTCCGGGCGGGAGACCCTCCTTCAGGCGCTCCCACGTCAGGCCGCCGTCCGTGGAGCGGTAGATTCCGCTGCCGGCGCCGCCCGAGACGAGCTCCCAGGGGCGACGCACCACCTGCCACATCCCGGCGAACAGCACGCGCGGATTGCCCGGTACCATCACGAGGTCCGAGGCGCCGGTGGTGTCGTTCACGAACAGCACCTTCTGCCACGTCCTGCCGCCGTCCGTCGTGCGGAACACGCCCCGCTCCGGATTCGGCGCCCAGGCATGGCCGATGGCGGCCACGAACACGATGTCCGGGTTCTGGGGATCGATGACGATGCGGGAGATCTGTCCCACCTCGGCGAGACCGGCGAATCTCCAGCTCTGGCCGGCGTCGGGCGAGAAATAGACGCCCCGGCCGTCCACGAGGTCGTTGCGGAGGTTCGCCTCGCCCGTGCCGACCCAGACGAGATTCGGGTTGGACGGGGCCAGGGCGACTGCGCCGATCGAGGCCGTGGGCTGGTCTTTGAAAATCGCGTCCCAGGAGTTCCCGCCGTCGGTCGTCTTCCACACGCCCCCCGCCGCGGCGCCGATGTAGTACACGTTCGGCTGACCCGGGATACCGACGACCGCCGTCACGCGACCGCCTGCGACCGCGGGGCCGAGATTGCGGAACCTGACATTGTTCAGGGAATCCGCCCCCAACGACGCCGCCGGCGCCGCGGCCTGGCCACGGCGCTGAGCAACCACGGCGGCGGGAACCATCGTCAGGATGAGCAAGAGACGCGAATGCATCGGGTCATTCCTCCGCAGGACGGCGTGAGAGCTGCAGCAAACGCTTCCATTGCATGGCAGTAGCAGGAACGACGGAGAGACGGGGCATGCGCACGAGCGCCAGGTCTTTGAAAACGGGACTTGTCTTGATGACGGACAGCGGCACGGGCGCCGGCAACCTGGCGCCGGCCGCGAGCTCCACCACGACGAGCTTTGGATCCTTCTTCTTGGGGTCGGGATAGGCGACCGTGGTGACGCGCGCGCGACCGACCACCGCCTTCTCGTCGCCCGAATGATAAATGAGCACCTCATCGCCCGGCTGCATCGAGCGGATGTGCTTCAAGGCGAGCGGATTCTTCACGCCGTCCCACACCGCGTGCCTGGCCCGCCGCAGATCGTCGAAGCTGTACATCGAGGCTTCGGTCTTCAGAATCCAGTAGTTCATGCGATCGACTCCCACCATTGCGCCAGCGCGTCCGCCAGCTCCGACTGCACGTCCTCCGGACTCCGCCCGGTGCGTTTGGGGACGTTGAACGAATGGTCCCCATCCTTCACCCCGTGCAGCGTCGCTCGAGGCCCGAGCTTCCGCAAGACCTGCCGCAGCAGGATCGGCTCCGCGAATTCGTCGCGATCTCCCTGCACGAACAGCATCGGAATCTCGATCTGCCCCAGGTGGTCGGCTCGGGTGACGCCCGGCTTCCCGGGCGAGTGCAGCGGGAAGCCGAGGAACGCGAGGCCCTGGACGCCCGGAAGCGGGTCTTGGGACTGGGCAGTCGACGTCATCCGCCCACCGAACGACTTGCCACCGGCGATGAGCGGCAGCCCGGGGGCGGCGCGGCCGGCCGCGGTTACCGCGGCGCGCACCGCGGCCACCGCCACTGCCGGTGGATCGGGACGCCGTTGTCCTTTTTCCATGTACAGCAGCTGGTAACGCAGCGTGGCCACCTGACGCTCGCTCAACGTGGTTGCGATGCACTCCAGGAAGGGATGGCGCATTCCCGCCCCCGCGCCGTGGGCCAGCACGTAGAGCACCGTGGCCTCGGGGGGCAGGAGCAGCAGCCCCGACACCTCACCCGAGGTTTCGCTCACCGGAATGCGGAGCGGTTGCGCCTCGATACCCCGGCTCACAGCTTCGCCTGCAATCGCTGCAGCGCAGCGACGAGATCGGGCTTTTCATCGAGCACCGCGAGCAAGGGATCCTGCTCGAGTTTGCGCATGCGATCCGGAACCGAGCGAATCGAGAACGCCCGCACATCGAGCGTGGGGGTGACTTCATGCCAGCTGAGCGGCGTGGACGCGGGGGCACCGGGCAGCGGGCGCGCGCTGAACGGCGCCACCAGCAGGCGGCCATGCCCGTTCTGCACGTAGTCGAGATACACCTTGCCGCCGCGCTTCTGGACCTGCCGGGTGACCGTTGCGATTTCGGGCAGCTGTGACGCGATGACACGCGCCAAGAGGCCACCCAAGGTGCGCGACTGCTCGTACGTGCACTGGCGCCCCAGCGGAATCAGCACGTGCAGGCCGGTCGAGCCGCTGGTCTTGATCCCCGTGGGCAGTCCGATGTCGTCGCACAGCGCCTTGACGGCCTGGGCGACCGTCACGACGTCGGTGAACGGCGCCTGCTTCGGATCGAGATCGAGAATGCACCAGTCCGGCGTCTCGAGGCTCGCCACGCGACTGGACCAGACGTGGAGCAGGATCGCGCCCATGTTGGCGATGTAGAGCAGGGACGCCTCGTTGTCGCACACGAAGTAGTCGAGCTCGCGCTGCGAATCCTCGCTCCAGATGGTGACGGTGCGCACGAACTGCTGCGCGTACTCGGGCGCGTCCTTCTGGAAAAACGACTTGCCGTTGATGCCGTCGGGATAGCGGGTGAGGACGAGCGGCCGGTCGGCGAGATACGGGAGCATCCAGCGTGAAACCGCCCGGTAGTACTCGATCAGATCGCCCTTGGTGTAGCCCTCGACGGGCCAGAAGACCTTCTGCAAATTCGTAAACTGAACGGCGTGGGGTGTGGTGAGTGGTTCGCTCCGGTGTAGCGCCGACTCCGGTTCGCCACCGTCACGTACCACATCCCACTCACCACGCCTGTCGATGTCGCATTCTGTCGGCTTCTTGTCGTCCCGGAATCTCAAAAACACCGGCTGCCGCAACAACCCGTCTCCCGTAATCTCCTTGTAGCGCACTTCCGCGACGAGATCCGGCGCCACCCAATGACTCTCCGCTTCGGCGGGCACGGTGCCCTCGAAGGGCGGCTTCGGGACCGCCAGGCGCTCGAGGTCCGCGGCAACCTCCTTGAGCTGCTTGGCGCTGAACCCGCTGCCGGCCCGCCCCACGTAGACGAGCGACCCGTCCGAATAGCCGCCCAGGTGGAGCGCGCCGAATCCACCGCGACTCCCTTTGGGCGCCGTGTAGCCGACGACGACGAAGTCGCCCGTCTTGTCGGCGCGGATCTTGAGCCAGTGGTCGGAGCGCCCGCTCGTGTAAGGCGAATCAGCCTGCTTGGCCACGATCCCTTCGAGGCCCAGCCCAACCGCCTGGTCGTAGAGTGCTTCGCCGTCCTTCTCGAAGTGGGTAGAATAGCGCAGCGGTCCAGCGGCCGGGAGCAGTTTCTCGAGGAGCGCCTTCCGCTTCACGAGCGGCAACCCGCGCAGATCGAATCCCTCGAGCGCCAGGAGGTCGAACAGATAGATGGTGCCCGGGGTTTCGACCGAGGCGTGCCGGATGTCCGGCGCGCGCGACACGCGGGCGCGATTCTGGAGCCGCTGAAAGCTCGGACGCCCGGCGTCGTCCAGGATCACGAGCTCGCCGTCCATGATGAGCCCGTCGTAGGGCAGCGCGCTCACGGCGCGCGCCAGCTCCGGAAACGCCGCCGTGTAGTCGTTCCCGTTCCGGGTGATGAGTCGGGCCACCCCAGCCGAGCGGACGACGCGCATGCGATACCCGTCCAGCTTTACTTCGAACACCCACCCGGCGCGCGAGAATGGCTCCTCGCGAGTCTCAGCGAGCATGGGCGGCACATCCTCCGGCTGCACGATGCGCTGTGGCGCCTTGAGTCGTTTCAGCGCCGCGCGCAGCTGCGCCGCCTTGTCGGCGCCGCTCTCCAGCTCCTCCACGGTGAGCCCCGAGAGCACGGACCCCGGTGGGAATTCGTCGCCGGCGGTCGAGACGTAGGCGTCGCGCTCCTTGATGAGCAGCCATTCTTTGACGCCCTTCTTGATCTTCACGAGCGTCCAGACGCCGCGCAGCTTGTAGCCGCGTAGCTCGAACAGCAGCTTGCCTTTCTGCAGGCCGATGATCGGGTCCTCGAGCGGCACCCACAACCCGCGATCCCACACAATCACGGCGCCCGCCCCGTAGTTGCCTTCTGGGATGATGCCTTCGAACTCGCCGTATTCGATCGGATGGTCTTCCACATGAACGGCGAGGCGCTTGTCGGCGGGATTCTTCGACGGCCCCTTGGGGACCGCCCACGATCTCAGGACACCTTCCATCTCGAGACGCAGGTCGTAGTGCAGGCGGGTGGCGGCGTGCTGGTGTACCACAAAGCGTCGGCCCGGCGTCGCCGCGACCCTGCCTGAGGGCTCAGGGGTACGGTCGGCGGAGCGCTTGGCGCGATAAGTACTTAGCGCGTCGTCGGTTGGCTTACGATTTGCGCTCACATGTCACCATTCGTATAGTAGGTCCCCCATGGCTGCTCATGCAATCGGCTCCGCCACGATCTCCTTCGGACTGGTCTCGGTCCCGATCAAGATGTTCTCGGCCGGCGAATCGTCGGCCGCCATCTCCTTCAACTGGCTGCACAAGAAGGACGGCGCCCGGTTGAAGCAGCAGTACGTCTGCTCCAAGGACGGTGACACGGTCGAAGAGGGTGACCGGGTCAAGGGGTACGAGTTCGCCAAGGGCCAGTTCGTGCACTTCACCAAAGAAGAGTTGAAGGCGCTGGAGGAGAAAGGCACCGGCTCGATCGACATCAGGGAATTCGTGGACGCCGACACGGTGGACCGGATGTACATGGACCGCGTCTACTTCCTCGGTCCCGACAAGGGAGGGGACCGGGCCTTCACGCTGTTGGGCGAGGCGATGAAGCAGACCGGTAAGGTAGCGGTCGGCCAGTGGGCGGCCCGCGGCAAACAGTACCTCGTCATGATCCGGCCGATGGGACCCGGCCTGGCAATGGAGCAACTGCGCTACGCCAGCGAGGTCCGCTCGATCGCCGAGGTCCCAATTCCGAAAGTCGAGGTCAAGAAGACGGAGGTGGATCTCGCGGTCCAGCTCATCCAGCAAACGGCCGCCGACAAGTTCCAGCCCGAGAAGTACGAAGACACCGTCAAGCAACGGATCCTGGAACAGATCGGCCGCAAGGTCGACGGCAAGGAGTTCACCGAAGAGCCAGGCGAAGCGCCGAAGACACAGATCATCGATCTGATGGAGGCGCTGAAGGCGAGCCTCGCCAAGCCCGCGAAGCCTGGGCCCAAACGGAAGGCGGCCAGCGCCTAGAATCGTACCTTTGCTGTCGTGGACGACGTCCTCGATCGTCTGAACACGGCCCTCGCCGGCCGCTACACGATCGAGCACGAGATCGGCAGCGGCGGCATGGCCACGGTGTATCGGGCCCAGGACCTGAGACATCACCGCCCCGTCGCCGTGAAGGTGCTGCGCCCCGAGCTCGCGGCCGTGCTCGGCCCGGCGCGGTTCCTGCGCGAGATCGAAATCGCGGCGAACCTCACCCACCCCCACATCCTGCCGCTGCACGACTCGGGCGAAGCGGCCGGCTTGTTGTTCTACGTGATGCCGTTCGTCCAGGGCGAATCGCTGCGCGACCGCCTGTCGCGCGACGGCGCCTTGCCGATCCCCGACGCCGTGCGGGTGCTGCACGATGTCGCCGATGCGCTGGCATACGCCCACGACCGCAACGTCGTACACCGGGACATCAAGCCGGACAACGTCATGCTCGCCGGGCGACACGCCGTCGTGACGGACTTCGGTATCGCCAAGGCCATCAGCGAAGCGGCGGGCAGCGCCACGATCACCAACACCGGCATCTCCATTGGAACGCCGGCGTACATGGCGCCGGAGCAGTGCGCGGCGGACCCCAATGTCGACCACCGGGCCGACCTGTACGCCTTTGGCGTGCTCGCCTACGAGATCCTGGCGGGCCGGCTGCCATTCACCGGACCCACCACCCAGGCGATCCTGGCGGCCCACCTCATGGACGCCCCGACGCCGCTCCAGGAGGTCCGCCGCGACGTTCCGGGCTCGCTTGCCGCGGCGGTGATGCGATGCCTCGAAAAGAACCCCGCCGACCGCTGGCAGTCCGCCGGCGAGCTGCTCACCCGACTGGAAGCCCTGGCCTCACCGACCGGCGCGGCAATCGCACCGGCACCGGCGCGGTATCCCCTCGCGCGGAAGCTCGCGATGGCGGGCGCGGCCGTCGTCGTTGTGGCGGCGGCCGTCCTCGGCCTGCGGCGCAACGCGCGCGACCATCGGGTCCGGGAGCAGGCGATCCCCCAGATCATGCAGCTCGCTGACAGTGGACGACTGGACTCCGCCTACGCGCTCGCCCGGCAGGCGAGCACGATGCTGCCCCACGACACGGTGTTGCGACGTCTGTGGCCACGGTTCGCCCAGGCCGTGAGTTTCCAGACCGAGCCGCCCGGCGCCCAGGTCTACCGCCGTGGCTACGCGGCGAGCGACACGACCTGGGAATTGCTCGGCACGACCCCGCTCGACAGTGTCTGGTTCCCACAGGGATTCTCCCGTATCAAGATCGAAAAGCGCGGTTTCCGCCCCTATTTGGGCGCGGTGTCCCCGCTATGGGTTCCCCATCGACCGATTCACATGGACAGCGGGTCGACCCTATCTGAAGCAATGGTGCGGGTGCCGGGGGTGGATCGCTTCCAGCTGTTGCTCCCCGGTCTCGATCATCTTGATCCGATTCCGCTTGCCGACTACTTCCTCGACCAGCACGAGGTCACCAACCGCCAATTCAAGGAGTTCGTCGATTCGGGCGGCTATCGGCGGCGAGAGTTCTGGGAAGACCCGCTCCTCAAGGATGGCCGGCGGTTGTCGTGGGACGAGGCGATGGCCTTGTTCAAGGACAAGACCGGCCGGCCCGGACCGGCGCCGTGGGAAGTGGGCGACTACCCGACCGGCCAGGCGGACTACCCGGTGACCGGCGTGAGCTGGTACGAGGCGTCGGCCTACGCGCGGTTTGCCGGCAGGGCCTTGCCCACGATCTACCATTGGAGCCGCGCGGCGGAGACACGCGCCGCCTCCTGGATCGTCCCCGCCTCCAATTTCGCGGGGCATGGCCCGGCCCCCGTCAGTTCATACCGGGGGCTCGGTCCCTTCGGCACGGTGGACATGGCCGGCAACGCCCGGGAGTGGTGCCTGAACGAGACCGGCGGCCAGCGCTACATCCTGGGCGGCGGCTGGGACGATGCCACCTACCACTTCACGGAGGCCTTCGCCCAGCCCCCGCTCGACCGCTCGCTTACGAACGGCTTTCGACTGGCGTCGTACGCTCCAAGCGACACCACGGTCGCCCGGGCCCGCCGTCCCATCGAACGGCTGGTCCGGGATTTCGCCCGTGAGCACCCGGTCTCGGACGCGGTGTTCGAGATCTACCGGCGGGCGTACGCCTACGATCGAGGCCCGCTGCACGACCGGATCGAGGAATCCGACTCGAGCCCGGAGAGTTGGGTGGTGCAGCGCGTCAGTTTCGACGCCGCCTACGGCCGCGAGCGGGTGTTCGCATACCTCTTCCTGCCCAAGGGGGGACGGCCGCCGTATCAGACTCTCGTGTACTTCCCCGGTGCGATCGCGCTTCACAGCCGCTCCTCCAGTGCGTCGCTGGAGCTCGATGCCATCGATTTCATCTTGAAGAGCGGACGCGCGGTCATGTATCCCGTGTACAAGAGCACGTACGAACGGGGTGACGGCCTCGAAAGCTGGTACGCCAACGAGACCACCTCCTATCGGGAACACGTCATCGAGTGGGCAAAGGATTTCCGACGCTCTATCGACTACCTGGAGACGCGCGCCGACATCGACAAACAGCGTCTCGCATACTACGGGCGGAGTTGGGGAGGCTTTCTTGGCGCCCTGCTCCCCGCGCTCGAGCCGAGAATCAGGACGTCGGTCCTCTACGTCGCGGGCTTGGAGTTACAACGGGGGCAGCCGGAGGTCGAGCCCATCAATTTCCTGCCGCGCATCCGTATTCCGGTCTTGATGCTGAACGGTCGCTACGACCACTTCTTTCCGGTCGAGACGTCCCAACTCCCGATGTTTCGTCTGCTGGGCACGCCGCCAGAACGAAAGCGCCACGTCATCTACGATGGTGGACACTTCGTGCCGAGGACGCTGCTGATCTCCGAGGTCCTGGACTGGCTCGATCGATATCTCGGGCCGGTGGCTCGCTAGGCCGGGAACAACGCCACTTGGCAGCGTCACGCCGCGAGCAGCCGCGCGAGTCCCGCCGCGTCGACGTGGCGCAGGACGGCGGAGTACTTCACGTTTCCCCATTTGATGCCCTGAGCAGCGCAGAGGGCGTCATACCGGTGCACGGCGCCCGGTTGGAAGGCGATGCGCACGGGCCCGAGCTGCCCGAGGAAACGGGCCTGCCGGTAGTGGTATGCCTGCAGCAGCTCGGACTCGAGTCGCGTCGCGCAGCCCGCCGCGCCCGTCCCGCCCTGGTCGGCGATGCAGAGGTAATACGGGGCCCCGGCGTCCGGTCGCACCGGGACCAGGAAGGCGAAGGCAACGTCGGGGAGCGTGCGCCGCAGCGCCGCACGGGCGAAGGTTTCGTGCAGTTTCTCGCCGACGAGATCGCTCACGTCGCGCGCGCGCCCGATAAAGCACAGGCAGGGAGTGCGCGCGTAGCGACCACACACCCGCACGCGGTCGTTCATCCGATAGCGCGACAAGCCGCCCTGCTGCGTCACGATCACTTCGTACTCTCCGTCGTCTTGGAGCTCGTGCAGGAGCCGGAGGTCGCCGGCCGCGTCCTCGAACTCGAAGAACACTTCGTCGACGAGCGGTACGGGAGCCGGGGCCGCGAACAACGGCACCGTCATCGGCGCTTCGGTCGCCAGCAACCCCTTGCCCTGGAGCCTCACGCCGGGGAACAGCCCACCCAGCCGTCGAGCGAACGGCGCGGCTCCGGCGTCGGTCCAGCACGAAATGAGCTTCAGCGCTGGCCAGATGGTGCGCCAGTCGATCGGAGTCTGGGCCAGGGCCACCAGGCGGTCGGCGGCCGGTGCGGGCAGGTTGACGACGCGCCCCTGCACCGTGATAGCGCCGCGCCACAGGTCGCGCAGCAGCTGTTCCTTTTCCATCTCCGCGAACTCGAGCAGCGAGGTGAGGTAGGTCGGGTGCCAAACGAATAGGACCTCGAGGCGTGGCTCCGCGACGAGGGTCGCCGCGAGGAGCCTGCGGTACTGCAGCGGATCGCGAAGGCCTTTCAAGCCGGGGGGCTGCACGAAGCCCGACCCGAACAGCCGACGCAGCAGCGGGGACAGATAGGCGGAATCGTCGTCAAAGCCCACGGGGACCCCGCTCGACGTGCAGCGCTCGTCCCGCAGCGGCGGGGAGATGCTGAAGAACATCTTGCCGGTCGTGAAGCGCGGGCCGTGGGCCAGCACGTCGTACGCCCAGAGAAACGCCATCCGGCCGAACGACCGCAGCAGTGACGGGGTGTAGGGAATCAGCTTCTGGTGACCGGTGCTCCCGGAGGTCTTCTCGAACACCCGCACCGGCTCGCTCACCAGCACCGGGCCGTGGGAGCGGGCCTGATGCTCGATCCACGGTTGCACGTCTTCGTACGTGACGATCGGGAGGCGACGCCGGAAGGCGGCGTAGTCCTCGCGGCCGTCGATGCCGTGCGCGCGGCCATACGCGGTGCGGCCGACCTGCCGCAACACGCGGCGCAGCACCCGCCGCTGGGCGCGCGCCGGATCGGACAGTTGCCCGACGAACCACTTGAACCGCGGGGCGAACACGGTGGTGAACGCGGGCTGGAACCAGTGCGCCACGATGGAGCCTCCTTAGGAGTGAGAGCCGAGGCCGATCGGCCGCGGGGGCGCCAATCGCCCGGCCAGTCCGCGCGCCAACCGGCTCGACAGCTTCAGCACGAACTGTCCATAGGCGGCGGCGTTCACCCGGCCGATCATCGCGAGCTCATCGCCCCGCTCGCAGCCCGGATTGGCGTGCACGAAGAAGCGGATTTCCGGCAGGGCGAGTAGCTGCGGGGTGAGCGGCGCGACGCGGCGCTTCACCACGGCTTGTGGTCCCTCGGTGCTGACGACGCCTCGGTCGGGGTGCCACGCGGCACCGAACCGCTCCCGCGCCAGCGAGTCGATCAGGCTCCGCTCCCACAGCGGCAGCGCGTGTACGTGATGCGGCCAATGGTGCGGGAAGGTCCGCACCATCGTGAGGTAGGTGCGATAACCCGAGCAGATCAGGAACCAGTACAGGCGGGTGAGGGGATGCCGCAGCTTCCACGCGAGCAACGCCCGCAGCACTGCTTTGTGCAGCGCCTTCTGCCCCCAATACTCCGGATGCACGATCGTGTCACCGGAGAAGTAGACGCCGATCATCCGCCCGGCGCAGCAATGGCGGTAAATCACCGCGGTCGAGAACCCCTTCACCGCTCCGCTCACGGAATCGACGCCCACGAACACGGATTGTTTGTTCGCGAGATCCGCTTCGAAGACGTCGCGGCGGACGTTGTCGTAGTGTTCGGCGTACAGCGTCCACATTCCGTCCACGAGACGCGCGTCGAGCGCGCGCACCGGGATCGACACTACTTTGAGCTTGCCCGCGGACATGGTGCGCCTCCCTCAGAGCTTGTAGACCACTTCACGGCGTCGCGGCGTCTCGGAGGGCTCGTGGCCCTCGAGGTGGCGCCGAATGGCGCGTTGAATCCAGGTGGCCGGCTGGTCGGCAACCACCGCCCGGAACGACCGGCCGCCGAACCGACGGATTGTCTCGGCCTGATTCTCGAGGATCGCCTTGTCCTGAGCGACGACCTTGCGGGTGACGCGCTCCACCACGCGCGTCATCAACCAGGTGATCGCGCGGTAGTAGACCCCCATCCGCGTATAAACGCGCGTGTGACGATCGTCCTCCGGCGTGCAGACCAGGATCGTCACGATGTGGGCGAGGTTCCCCATCCAGTAGTCGACCCGCAGCGTGTGCGGCAGGATCAACTCGTCCACGTGCCGGACTTCCCGTTTCAACCCGAGCAGGGAGCGCACGTCCCGCGTGGGGTCGCTCGGGGGCTCGGTCGTCTCCACCCGCACCCCGGTCGGCGTCTCCTCGATGCGCGCCGTGGCGTACCGCGTCGGCTCGGACCGGAACAGACCGCGATGCGCGAACCCGGTGTGGCTGCAGTCCATCCCGTTTTCGAGAATCAGATCCAGCGGCGCGTCCATCACGTTGTGCAGCTCGAACCATCCGTAGCGAGGATCCATGGGGTAGCGCGGCGGCGGATCGAACGCCGTGCCCGGCTCGGCGAGATTGACCCAGATCCAGCCGTCCTGCTCCACTACCGGGTAGGGGCGGATCGCGCACTGCGGGAGCCGCTCGTCGGGCGAGTGACACGGGACGTCGACGCACGCTCCAGCGGGGTCGAACCGCCACCCGTGATAGCGACACTGCAGCGTTTCGCCGACCACCGCCCCCATCGAGAGGGCCACGTTCTTGTGCGGGCAGCGGTCTTCCATCGCCGCGACGCGGCCCGCGGCCGTCCGGTACAGCACGATCGGCCGGCCAAGCAGCGACCGGGCCAACGGGTGCCGTCCCAGCTGATCGCCACGGGCCGCTACGTACCATTTGTTGTGAAGCGTCATGAGCACCTCCTGCCCCGAAACTCGTCCAGGACCGACAAGGATCAGTCAAGCTGACGCAGCGGCGGGATTACACGAGCGCGGTTTCGTAGTGCAGCGGCCGGTCGTCGAGCGGGGGCCCGGCATAGCGACCGGCGGAAGTCGCCACGTAGGCGTCGATGTCGGCGGGCAGCGCGAGCAGGCCCTGCAGCGCCGCCGCCAAGGGGTCGCGGCGATCGAGACCGACGGTGAAGAAGACGTATCCCAGGCGGCGGGCCGCCGCCGCGGCGTGCAGCAGCAGGGTGCGCAACACGTCCGGCCGTGACGGCGGGACGCACACGTGCAGGGTGGACAGATGGCGCAGCGGCGCCCCGGCCGGTGGGAGCGGCGGCACTCCGAGACTCCGACTCAGCACGGCCATGCCCGCCCGCAACAGCGATCCGCGCCACCCGTAGCGCAGCACGCGGAGTTGGGCACAGGCACTCCGATCCCACAGCGCCACGAATCCCACGAGGCGTCCGTCCCGACCGCGGGCGAGCCAGTACGAGGCGGGTGACAGCCCCGGGACGCTCGCGCTCCAGCGCCCCAGGGCTTCCGCGTCCAAGACCGGCGCGAATTGCCGGCCGGGCGCCACGCGCCACCAGCACTCTGCCATGTCATCGAGGTCCCCTGCCTCACCCGGTCGGATCGTGAGTCCGTTCACGCGGGGGGTGGGACGGCGCCACAGCAGTGGTATGGCGTGCAGGCGCAGGGCGGCAAACCTCGTCACGCGGGAGAGCACCCGCGCACCCGAAAGCCATCGCACCATTGCGGTGTTGCCGGCGAGGACGGTGAGCAGCACCGGCGTCTCGGGCCCGCGAGCGGATGCGATTTCCTGGATGAGACGGACGAGACGCTCGGCCACCCCGCGACCACGGAAGGCGGGGTGCACCTTCAAGTCGCTCACATAGAAGCTTCTGGCAGGCGCGCCCCGGATATGCACAGTTCGCTCCGTCAACGACACACACCCCACGACGCCGGCGACGGGATCCTCCGCGATTCCCACTGCCCAGGGGCCCCCGTCCAGCCGGTTCAACGTGAAGAAGTCCGGGTGCCGGTCGTTGCAGACCACGATCTCTCCCGCCATCGGGCACGCAGCCGTCAGGGCAAGCAGGGCGGAGTTATCGGCCGGCGACGCCAGGCGGAGTTGCATGGGACAACGGTGCCCCTGCCGGGTCAAGCGGCGGTCAAGCTTGATTGGGACTTGACCGCGCCACCCGAGGTTTCGGTGGAACTCGACCTGGAGACGTCTGTGGATCTGGCGGGACTCATCGTTCGGCGTCGCGGATGGATTGTCGCAGGATGGACGCTGGCCGTCCTTGGAGCGGTGCCGCTGGCCGCGCACGTTCAGCGGTCACTCGAGGTGGCCGCGCGGGTGCGGGGGAGCGAGTCGGCCGTGGTCGAGGCGGAGCTCGCCACCCGGTTCGGGGCTCCGTATGCCCAGTACGCGGTGCTCGTCTGCCGCGGGCTTCCGTCGCCGCTGGACCCTGACGGGCGCGTCGTGATGGACACGCTGATCGCCGCGATCGCCGCCGTACCGGGGGTGACGCGCGTCCGAGGCTACGAGCGGCCGAGCGACACGCTGTTCATCGCGTCAGGCGATACCACCGCCTTGATCCTCGTGGGGCTCGACGGCGTGACTCGCGTGCCCGACGACATCATTCCGGCGCTCCGCGCGACAACCCGCGTGCTGCTGGTTCGATTCGCCGAGCGTTATCCCCGCGTCACGCTCCGCTGGACCGGCCAGGCGGCGCTCAACGCGGATCTCCGCCACACCAGCGCGGCCGCCGCTACCAGGGCCGAGCGTCGGGCGCTGCCGCTCACCCTGCTCCTCCTGGTACTCGCTTTCGGAACATTCGTGGCGGCGGCGTTGCCGGTGCTGGCAGGCGCCCTCACGATCACGATCGCCTTGGGCGGCGCGGCCCTCATCAGCCGCGCGTGGCCGCTCTCGATCCTGATCCAGAACTTCATCACGATGGTCGGCCTTGGACTCGGGATCGACTACGCGCTGCTCGTCGTCAGCCGGTTTCGCGAAGGGCTGTCCGGTGGGCGCACCGCGCCCGAGGCCGCGGTGGATGCCGCCCGACACGCCGGGCGCACCATTGTGCTGTCGGGCGCCGCGGTAGGGATCGGATTCCTCGCGATGCTCGCCGTTCCGCTCGCGGAGATGCGCTCCCTCGCCGTGGGGGGCGTGCTCGCCGTCGTCACCGCGATCCTGTTGTCGACCACCTTGCTCCCCGCGCTGCTTGCCTGGTTGGGCGGGGCGATCGACCGCGGGCGGTTATGGGGGACCCCGGCACCGCTCGGCGGCGCCCGGTGGCGACGGTGGGGTCGCTGGGTCACCCGCCACCCGGTCGCGGTGCTCATCCTCGCGGGAGCGCCCGTCGTCGCCTTGGCGTGGCAGGCGAAACGAATGCACGCGGGCCTGCCCCACGGTGACTGGCTGCCGCCGGCCATGGAATCGGCGCAGGGCTGGCGGGACCTGGAGCGGATGGGACGCAGCAACATGCTGCAGACGATCCGGGTGCTGGTCGATCTACCCGCGGGGGTGGACCCGATCGCGCCCCAGGGATGGGCCGTGTTGCGTCGGATCCGCCAGCGACTGCTCGCGGAACCGCGCATCGGCACCGTGCTTTCTTTCGCGCCGCTCGATCGCGAGCGCCCGCCGTCACGCTTGGCGTTCTTCGTCACACCCCAGGCCACCCGGGCGGCCTACGTCACAGCCGACCGACGAGCAGTCCTGCTCGAGGCCGTTCCACGGGAAGGCGTGGACCCCGTGGCGCTCGTGGCGCTGGCTCGCGCCCTGCGGGGGGTCGACGACGCCGATATGGCCGGGATGGTCGGCGTGCGCGTGCGCATCGGCGGTCTCCCCGCCTTCCGGGCCGACTACCTGGACGCGGTCGGCGGGCGCCTGCCGCTCGTGATGGCGCTGGTGATCGGCGCGACCTTCGCGGCGTTGTTCGTGGGTTTCGGGTCGCTGGTGATCCCCGTGAAAGCGCTGGTGCTCAATCTGCTGTCGGTGGCCGCAGGGTTTGGAGCGGTCGTCGTGGTTTTCCAGGACGGGGTCGGCGCCTCGGTCCTCGGCCTGGCGGCGCCGGTGGACAGTGTGTTCGCGGTGATCCCGACGCTCGTGTTCTGCACGGTGTTCGGGCTCAGCATGGATTATGAGGTGTTCCTCGTCGCGCGCATCGCCGAGGCCCGCCGTGCCGGCGGCGAGGAGCGTGAGTCCCTCGTCGACGGTCTCGCGCACACGGCGCCAGTAATCACGAGCGCAGCCGCCATCATGGTCGTTGTCTTTGGCGCCTTCACGCTCGGAGATTTCCTGGTGATGCAGATGCTCGGTCTGGCGCTCGCGGTCGCCGTCCTGCTCGACGCGACGCTGGTGCGCACCGCGATCGGTCCCGCCCTGCTCACCCTGGCGGGCCGGTGGAACTGGTGGCCGGGGCGGCGATGACGGCTCATTCGCGACGCTACTTCTCGCAGCCATACGGCTTTCGCGACGGGCTGCTGTGGCTCGTGCACAATCTGCTCGGGCCATCGCATCGCTACCGCTCGCTCACCCCGTGGCTCCCATCCGGGTGTACGCTCAACGCCGTCCGGCCGGCGCGCCAGATCGCCTTCGTGGGAGATCTGCTGCCCACCCGGCGGGCGGCAGTCCAAATCGGCGATGACGTTCGGGAATTCCTCCGCAGTGCCGACGTGCTGGTCGCCAATTTCGAAGGCACGATCGTGGACCGGCCGGTGCCGCCGGTGTTCATGGGACAGGCGCACTCGCCGGCGGTGCTCGACCTTCTCGCGGAGCTGTTCCCCCCGGAACGAACCGTGCTCTCCTGCGCCAACAACCACGCCGGCGACTATGGCTGGGCGCAATTCTGCCGGTCGTGGCAGCGCCTCGAAGACCGTGGATTCACGGTCATCGGGCGGGCCGACCGGCCGGGGGTGATCCTCGACGGTCAACTCGCGATCGCCAGCGGGACCACGTGGTCGAACCAGCCGTGCGACTACGTCTGCCGTCTCCACGAGGCGGCCGACCTCAGCGCGCACGCCGCGTTCCGAGTCCTGTGCCCACACTGGGGGTACGAGCTGCACCACTATCCGGACCCGGAGCAGGTGGACCTGGCCCGTCGGTTGCTCGGGCGATGGGACCTGGTGGTCGGACATCATTCCCACTGCCCCCAGCCCGTGACCCTGCTCGATGCCGGAACCGACACGCGCCGCGCGGTCGCCTATTCGCTCGGGAACTTCACGTTCGGCCTCGACCTCCGGCACCATCGCCGAGGCCTCGTCCTGAAACTGTCGGTCGGGCCGCGGCCGGACGGCCGCTGGGCCGTCGGGCGGCTGGAGTGGCGCGTGACCGAAATCCGGTTCGAGAGCCGGCGCCGGGCGACGGTGCGGCTCGCACCCATTGGAAGTCCCTACTGGTGACCGAGGGGCGCTGGGATCAAAACAACGCGGCGAACTTCTGCGCCAACTTCGGGCCGACGCCTGACTCTTCGTGCTTGAAGAACACGAAGCCCTCCGTCCACTGCCTCCCGAGCTGCTTGACGGTTCCGGCCCACTTATCCAAGTCCGTCTTCTTGTATCCCTCGTCGCGCAACCGGAAGTAGCCGAAGTCGGCGGTCGCGAGGAGCGGCGTGTGCCCATCCTCGGTGTCGGCGATGCACAGCGCCGCGTTCGCCGCACGGAGCGCATCGTAGACGGGCTCATCGAACCAGGACGCGTGCCGAAACTCGAAGGCGCAACGCAAGTCGGCCGGAAACAGTGTGAGGAAGTCCTTCAGCCGAGCCAGGTCCTGCTTGAAATTGGGCGGTAGTTGCACCAGGATCGGACCGAGCTTGGCGCCCAGCGGCCGAATCGTCTCGGTGAAGTAACGCAGCGGGTCGTCCACATCCTTCAAACGACCGATATGGGTGATCCGCTGCGGCGCCTTGAGCACGAACATAAAGCCGGGGGGGACCATGTTGTCCCACCCCGCAACGGTCTTGGCGTTCGGCATCCGATAAAACGTGTAGTTGATCTCGACCGTGTCGAGCCGCTCGGCATAGTAGGCCAACATCTGCACGGCGGGGAGCTTCTCCGGGTAGAAGGCCCCCTTCCATTCGGGGAAGTTGTAGCCCGAGGTCCCGACACGAAGGCGCATGGGACAAGTATATTCTCAAAACCACTCTCACGAGGTCCGCTCGATGCGGTTCCTGGCTGTCACTGTCGCCCTCGGCGCACTCGCCGTCCCGCTCGCCGCCCAGCAACCGGCGAGCCCGCCCCCGGAGATCAAACCGCTCGAGATCGGCGTCCCGGCGCCCGATTTCGCCCTGACGGGAGCGACGCGCTTCGGCGTGCTCAAGCACCCCGTTCACCTGAGCGACTTCAAGGGAAAAACGGTCGTACTCGCGTTCTTCTACAAGGCGCGAACACGAGGCTGAACCATTCAAATGAACGCGTACCGTGATCAGTACGCGCAGCTCTTCAAGGACGGCAGAAACGTGGTGCTGATCGGGATCAGCATCGATCCGGACACCACCCTCGCCTCATGGGCGCGTGATGCGGAATTCCCGTTCCTGTTCGCCAGTGATTCGGGGAGCGTAGCGGGCAAAGCCTACGGAGCCTTCACGAGCCGGTACCAGATGGACAATCGTACCCTGTTCGTCGTGGGCCCGGACGGGAACATCGCGTGGCGGGCGGCGCCGTTCCGGGAGATCGATCCGACGGCGTACACGGAGCTCGGTGCCGCGATCGACAGTCTGGTGCCGAAGAACTGAAACGGCGTGGTCGGTGGTGAGTGGTACCTCACGGTGCGTGACGCGCCTCGCAGGTGCACCAGGACGAACCACTCACCACGTACCACGCCTTTCTCAGTTCACCGTACTACGCGCCTCACCACCGCTTCGATATCCTGCTCCTCGCCGATCCCCGTGTAGGCGACCGTGCCATCGCGATCGAGTACCACGACGAAACTCGTCGCTGGAGCCTGGAAGGCGCGCACGGCGTTGCCATCACTATCCCACAGGAGACGCAACGGCATCGGGTGACGCGCCAGATGGCGCTTCACGGCAGCCGGGGTCTGTCCCACGGCGACGGCGATCGCCACGAAATCCACCTGGTCGCCGAAGCGGGAGTGAGCCGCTTCCATCTTGGGGAGCAGCGCGGCACAACGGGGACACCAGATGGCCCAGAACTCGAGCAGCACCGGCTTCTTCCCGATGATCGTGCCGAGATCGACCGGTTTTCCGTCCAGGTCCGCCACCGTGACCGGCGGCGGACGGGCGCCGATGGCGATCCCCACCTCGTCGTCTTGCGCGGCGAGTGGTGCGGCCGCCGCCACGCCTGACGTCACCGTCAGGCACATCACGAACCACGCACCACTCACCACGCCGTTTCGCTTCACAGTCCCTTCCCCATCTGCACGAAGTAGTACTCGGCCATGGCCAGAAGAACCCCGCCGGCCGCCCGCTTGATCCACGTCATCCAGGGGCCGGGCTTGGGCAGCGCGGTCAGGGTCCCGGAGAACAGACCCACCACCGCCAGCACGGCGGTCATCCCGATCGAAAACGTGAACAGGTACAGGAACCCCAGCACGCCGCTCCCGGTCGTCGCGACCCACGTGAGCACGGCGGCGAACGCGGGCGCCCCGCACGGCGCCGCCACGATGCCCGACGTCGCGCCGAGCAGGAGTGCCGCTGGGTACGACCCGCCCTGGAGCCCGGCCGCCCACGCCGTCAGTCGCCGCGGCACGACCACGGGAATCACATCGAGCTGCGCCAGCGCGAACACCAGCAACAGGTTCCCCATCGCGAACAGCACCCACGGGTTCGCGGCGACCGTCCCGAACAGCGAACCGGTAAGACCGGCCACCAGCCCCAGGACGGAGTAGAACAGTCCCACGCCAAGGACATACGTGAAGGTCAGCCCCACGATGCGCCGGCGCGGGGCGGCGGCGCGGGCGGAGCCGCCGATCATCCCGGCGGTGATCGGGATCATCGGCCAGACGCATGGCGACAGGCTGGTGGCGAGTCCGGCCCCGAACAGCGTAGCGAGGGCGAGCCACGGGTCGTGCTGCAGTGACTCGCTGAGCCCTGTCACGAGGAGGAAGGCGAGCGGCATCGAATCAATCTACATTCAGCCGCGTCCGACACCCCGAGGGCGAGTGGTGAAGCGCTGTGCCTGGCTGGGCGACAATCCGGCGATGCTCTCCTACCACGACGAGGAGTGGGGCGTCCCGATCCGCCGCGACAAGCCACTGTTCGCGAAGCTGATTCTCGACGGGTTCCAGGCCGGTCTCTCCTGGGCCATCATCCTGCGCAAGCGCGACGGGTTCCTGCGCGCCTTCGACCGGTTCGATCCCGACAAAATGGCGCGCTACACCGCGGCGCGGCGCCGACGCCTGCTCGCCGACGCCGGCATCGTGCGCAACCGGCAGAAGATCGATTCCGCGATCGGCAATGCCCGGGCCTTTCTCGATCTGCGTGACGCCGGCGTCTCCTTCAGCGCGTTCCTGTGGGACTTCGTGCACGGCGCGCCGAAACAGAACCGGTGGAAGTCGTTGCAGCAGCTGCCGGCCAAGACCCCCGAGTCCGAGCGCATGAGTAAAGCGCTGATCGAACGGGGATTCCACTTCGTGGGACCGACGATCTGCTACGCGTTCATGCAGGCGGTGGGGATGGTGAACGACCACATCGTGGCGTGTTACCGGCACCGCGAGGTCCGCCTACTCGGACGCGACCGGGTCCGCTAAACCCATCTCCTCAAGGAACAGGCTCCCGCCCGCGGGCTTCCCGAAGCGCGTGGTCACCCGGGTCAAGACCAGTCGGTCCATGGCGCGCGTCATGCCGACGTACAACAGGCGGCGCGCTTCTTCGATCTCGTGGACCTCGTCTCCACCCGCCCCTCCCCGTACCCCGGGAAGCCGCTCGTCTTCCACGCCGACGACGTACACGCGGGAATACTCGAGTCCCTTGGTCGAGTGCAGCGTGAGCAGGTTGACGCGCTCTGGATCGGTTTCCACCTCCTTCGAGGTGGAGAGAGCGACCCGCTCCAGCAGGCGGTGAACGCTTTCGGCCAGGGTGTCCACCGCGCTGCCCGCGACCAGGGCGTCGAGCCGCGCGAGTGCCGCCGCGTAGCGATCCCCCGGAACCGGCTTCGCCCGCAACCGATCCATCAGCCGGCGTCCGCCGAGGCGCGTGATAATTTCCTCCGTCGTCGGCGCGGTGAGCGCCTCGTTCCGCTCGCGCTCGGCGGCGTAGAAATCCAGCGCGTCGGAATACCGGCCCAGCGTGAACACCGGGACCAGCTCCATGAACAGCCGACGCTCCGCTGGGGGAGACGATTCGGGTGCGGCAGCGAGAGAAAGCCCCAGGCAGTCGAGCAATCGCACCTGGGCCGTCTTGCGGGCGCGCGCCTGCTGCAGCCGCGCCAGGTGCCCGTAGACCGCGGCGAGCGTCCGGGCATCGTCGAGCGCGTGGTGCGCACGACCCTTGTCCACGCCGAATCGATCGGCCAGCGCCTCGAGCTTGGGGCTGCCGTCTGGAATGACGGCGCGCGCGAGCGGCAGCGAGTCGAAACACCGCAGGTCGAGAACTCCCGGGAGTCCCGCCGCGAGTCGCAGCAGCACCGGGACGTCGAACTGTTGGCCGTTGTGGGCGAGGAGCACGCGCTCGCCCACAAACCGCCGGAGCGCCGGCCAGATTTCTGCGAACGTCGGCGCCCCGGCCACGTCCGCCTCGGTGTAGCCATGGACGGCGGTGGCACGGGGCGAGATGGGCCGCGTGGGGCGAACCATCGAGCGAAACGTGTCCACCACCTCCCCCCGCACCACCCGCACGACGCCCACCTCTACCGCATCGCACGTGGCGACGTCCTTGTCCGTCGTCTCGAGGTCGAGCGCCACGTATTCGGGAAACGGGTCCGCCAGCGTCCGAGTCTGCACGAGCTGCAGCGCTTTGAACACCCGCACCGCCAGGGCGGCGCCGCTCTCGCCGACTTCCAGGGTGAGGTCGTCGGCCGCTGGTCGGTCACCGGGCCGGAGATAGGTGGCCCTCCGGACCGTCTCGGATCGCAGCAGTAGTCCCCGGACGCCGATTTCGGCACCGCCGCACGGGGGGATCCAGACCGCCGTGTCTCGCGCGCGTGCCTGTTCGAGGGCCGCCGCGAGATCGACGACCAGCGGATCCGCCCCAGGATCGGTCAGATCCTCCGCCCGTTCTTCGAGCGCGTTGCGCCACACCCCCATGCGCTGACTGAGAAGTTCCAGGATCAGCCCCGGCAGAGTTTCATGCGTGCGGGCGAGCGCCCGCAGGTTCTCGACCTGATAGACGAAGCGCCACGCCACGCGGCGATCCGGGTCGCCCGGCGGGGCGTGCCGCGCCACTTCCCGGACGGCAGCGAGGAAATCCCCGCCCCCCGCCGGGAGGGCCGAGCGCACGCGCTCGAGCAGGTGCTCCGGGAACACTCTCGCGGCGAGCGTTTCGGCCGCGAGTGAATCGGCATCGGCGGCGATCACACGCAGCGAGGCCAGCACCTGACCGATCACCGGGTCGTCCCCGAGCGCGCGGCCACGGGCCAACCGGCACGGCACCCCCGCCTGCAGGAACGCTTGCTCCAGCCAGTCGCCGATGTCATGGTGGCGGTACAGGACGCCGAAGTCCCCCCAGGAAAGGCGCTCGGTCTCGCGCTCACGGACGATGTCGGCCACGATCCAGTCCGCTTCCAGGCGCTCGTCCTCGAACGGTCGCGCGACCACCGGGATCGGCACGTCGCGCACCGCCTCGATCCGCTTCGCGAACAGCGTCTCGTTGCGCTCCACGAGGCGCCGCGCCGCGACGAAGATGGCGCGCGAACAACGCCGGTTCTGCTCGAGCGTGATCGGCCGCTCGACCGCGAAGTCGGTGCAGAACCGGTCGAGCACGCGCGGATCGGCTCCGGTCCAGGAGAAGATGGACTGCTCGTCGTCGCCGACGGCAAAGATGCTCCGGTGTCGAAGTGCCAGTCGTCGCAGCACGCGGTACTGGGGTGCGTTCAGGTCCTGGAACTCGTCGACCAGCACGTGGTCCCAGCTGGCGGCCACCTGGGTGGCCACGTCCTCATGAGCCGCAAACAGCGCATCCACGAGCAGCACCAGGTCGTCGAAATCCACGAGGCGGCGCGCCCGCA
>CAZRGT010000041.1:0-5664 GCA_964599725.1 uncultured Gemmatimonadaceae bacterium
GGCCTGTTGAACACCCAGTTCCTCGTGCTGTTCTTCATCCTGGCCGTCGCGTTCGGCGTGTTCCTGTCGGTGGCGGCGATCCTGCTCGAGGAGATCTCCTACCGGCGCTACCCGTCGTGGGGCGACCTGTGGCGGCTGCTCATCTGCGCCGTGCTCGAGAACTTCGGTTTCCGCCAGCTGCTCGCGCTGTTCAAGCTCCAGGCGTTCTGGGAATACCTGCGCGGCCTGCGCCGCTGGGGACGGTTGGAGCGGGTCGGATTCGAGAAGGGCGTGCTGGGCGCGCCGCGACTGTCGGGGGAAGCGGTACGCGTTTCGGGCGAGGCGGTGCGGACCTCGGGCGAGGCAGTGCGTACGTCGGGCGAGGCGGTGCGCGCGTCGGGGAGCATGAAGCGGCGGGAGAGTGGGAAGAATGTTGCGTAAGGCGGGGATGTGGGGATGTGGGGATGTGGGGATGTGGGGGTGCGGGGATGTATTGATACGCTCATCTGATCTCATCGCTCACTTCCCGCATCCCCACCTCCCCACTTCCCCACGCCGTATATTGTTTTTCGTGATCGCCCTCGCCCGCACCTATCGCCCCAAACAGTTCGCCGACCTGATCGCCCAGGACCACGTGGCCGGGGCGCTGCGTGGCGCCGTGGCCTCGGGGCGCGTGGCGCACGGGTATCTGTTCGCGGGGCCACGCGGGGTGGGGAAGACCACGGCGGCGCGCATTCTCGCCATGGCGCTGAACTGCGAGCAACGGCAGCAAAGCGGAGAGCCGTGCGGCGAGTGTGACTCGTGCCGCCGCGTGTGGCACGGGCAGGCCAACCTCGACGTGGTGGAGCTCGACGCCGCCTCGAACCGCGGCGTGGACGACGCGCGCGACCTGCGGGAGCGGGCCATGTACGCCGCGTCCGGCGAGGGGCGCTCCAAGGTCTACATCGTCGACGAAGCGCACATGTTGACGCGGGACGCCTGGAACGCGCTGCTGAAAATCCTGGAGGAGCCGCCGCCGCGCGTGGTGTTCGTGTTCGCCACCACCGAGCCGCAGAAGATCGCGCAGAGCGCCGCCCCGGTGCTGTCGCGGCTGCAGCGCTTCGATTTCCGCCGCATCGGACCGCACGCCATCGCGCAGCGGCTGCGCGCCGTGGCCGCCGCCGAAAAGCTGGACGTCGAGGACGAGGCCCTGGCCCTGATCGCCAAGAGCGCCGACGGCGGCATGCGCGACGGCCTGTCGCTGCTCGATCAGGTCGTCTCGTTCGGCGAAGGCCCCGTCACCGCGGAGCGGGTGCGCGAGGTGCTGGGCCTGATCCCCGACGAGGCCTACGGCGAGCTGCTGCGGCTCGTGGCGGAGCGCGACGCCCGCGCCGTGTTCCCGCTGGTCGATCGGCTCACCGAAGCGGGCGCGGATCTGGGCGAGTTCGTGGCCGGCGCGGGCGAGACGCTGCGCGCCGTGCTGCAGGCCGGCCTGGGCGGCGAGCCGGAGGGACTCACCGACGCGATGGCCGAGCTGGTGAAACAGTATCGCTCCCCCCTTCCCGCTCCCGATGTGCTTCGTCTGCTCACCGTGCTCGGCTCAATGGAAACCCAGCTGCGCTCGAGCGGACAGCAACGACTCGTGGTCGAGGTCCTGTTGCTCAGATGGGCGATGATGGATCGGACGGTCGAGATTTCGGAGGTGATTCAGGCGCTCGGAGCGACGGGGACGGGGGGACGTGGGGATGTGGGGAGGGATGAACCACGGGGACGCGGGGATGTGGGGAGTGGGACGACCCTGCCAAGGCAGGCGGCGGTGCCGCCACCCGAGCAGCTGCGCGACGTCGCGCGCGCCACCGCCCCCGCCTCCCCACAACCCCCCGTCCCCGTCGCGAAGGGTCCTCTCAGCGCGGACCGTCTCCAGTCTCTCTGGCCATCCATTGTGGCCGAAGCTCGCAGATCCAGCCCCATGATCGGCACGCTGCTCGCCGACACCGAGATCCGGTCGGTGACGGGCGACACAGTGACGCTCGCGTCGGCGGGGCACGCCGAGGGACTCGAGCACAAGCGCGAGGCGATCGCGAAGCTCCTGGCCCCGTGGGTCGACGCCGCGGTGCGGGTCGCGGTGGAGCGGAGCCCGGAACCCGGATCCCGCCCCCACGACTCCACATCCCCACGTCCCCAACGTCTCACCGAGAAGACCGCCAACGCGGAGCGGCTCAAGCTACTGCGCGCCAAGGACCCCAGCCTCGGCTCGGCGGTGGATGCGCTCGATCTGGAGCTGATGGAGTGATTCCAATGCGGGGGCACACGCCTCCGGCGTGTTGATTGCAGGAGGATCGCCTTATACGTTGTCGCCATGCCCCGCGCGGCCTGCCTGATCCTCCTCGCCTTCGGCCTCGGCGTGAGGCTCGCGCAGGCTCAGAATCCCCAGCCGCTGCGGAAGACCGACCTGATCCGCCTGCTCACCTCGGGCTCCCTGTCCAAGCGCGACATCGCGGCCCAGGTGCGGCGCAACTGTCTCAGCTTCACCCCCAGTCCCAGAGATCGCACCGACCTCGTCGCCTCGGGCGCCGACTCGGGCGTCCTCAGCGCCGTGTCGCAGTGCGCGCGACCCACCGGCACGCTGCGCGTCCTGGCGCCGGCGCAGCTGCGCGCGGTCACCGGCTCCGAGGTGACGGTCGAGGCGCGCCTGCTGCGCTATGACGTGCCGCAACCCGGCGTGACGCTGGTGTTGCGCGGCGCCGGGGCCCTGCTGGGTGGCTCCGGCCACGACCCCGCGGCGGTCACCGACTCGACCGGCCGGGCCACGCTGCGCTTCCTGGCGGGGATGCAGCCCGGGACCTACCAGCTCCAGATCACGCCCACGGGCGGGGCCGCGGCGCTGCACGTGAACGTGGAGCTGACCACGACGCCGGCCACGGCCGTTCGGGTCGACATCCAGCCCGCGGTCGTCGCGGTGCGCGAAGCGTCGCGGGGAGGGGCGGCGGTGCAGGTCACCGTGACCGACGATCGCGGCCGGCCGGTGCCGGGGTTAAGGCTGTCGCTCGAAGGCATCACCGCCGAGCTGGGCGTGCCGATCGCGCCCGTGACGACGGACAGCGCGGGCACCGCGTCCATCGTGATTCCGGCCCCGGCGGTGCGCCGCGGCGGTCAGGTGGGATTGCTCGTGGGCGGGACCCGCATCGCGGTGTTCACCGTGCTGATCGAGGCGGTGGTGTTGCACCCCGATCGCACCCAGTTTGTCGGCGGGGTGCAGCAGCGCGGCGTCGTGGCCAAGCCGCTCTCGTCGGCACTCGTGTTCCAAGTGCGCGACAGCGCCGGCGGCGTCGTGGCCGGGTATCCCGTGACGTTCACGACCTCGAGCGGCACCGTGACGCCGGCGGCGACGGTCACCGACGCGGGCGGGCAGGCGCGGACCCAGGTCGCGCTGGGCGAGCGCGCCGGGCCGGTCACGATCGCGGCGCACGCGGGACGCGTGACCAAGCAGGTGACGGTGTTCGCGCTGCCGGGCGAGCCCGAGATCCTGGTGGCCGAGCGCGCCGGCACGGCGGTGGGGCGGCTCAGCCTCACGACGCGCGACTCGGTGGCGCTGCGCGTGGTGACGCGCGACCATTTCGGCAACAAGGCGGTGCAGAGCAATCTGACGGCCCAGATGTTCGGCGGCGCCGCGACGCTGCGCGAGACGCGCAGCAGCGCGGCCGGCACGGTCGTCCTGACGCCGCGCAAGAACGGCACTGCGACCTTGTCGCTCCAGGCGTCGGGGCTCGTCACCACGGTGCCGATCCAGGTGTCGCTGCCGGCCGCGGAGCGCGGCTGGATCTTCGACGCGCGCGTGGGCGGCGCGGCGTTCAACTACGGCTTCAAGTCGATCCCGGGCGTCTCCGGGCATCCCGGGTTCCGCGGCGAGATCACGGGCGGCCGCCTGTTCGGCCCCGCGCTGCGCGTCCAGGCGGGCATCGGCCTCGGCATGCTGCGCGCCGACTCGCCCGTGGGCAACGTCTCCGTCGGTCTGTTCCAGGGCCTGGTGCGCGGCGAGTACGCCCTCATCCGGGGCGGCAACCTGGTCCCGGTCGTCTCCTTGGGGGGGGGGATGTATCGCATCAAGTCCACCGATCCCCGCACCATGGTCTACCATACGAGCCTGTTCTGGATGATCGGCGCCGGCGTCGACTACGCGCTGGGCTTCCGCCTCACGGGCACGGCCCGCCTCGAGCGCCAGCAGCTGCTGGAAGCGAGCAGCCAATACGCGAACGGGGCGGTGGGGGCCCTTACGGTGCTCGAAATCGGCGTGCGGCTTACGCCTTAATGGCAATTGCGGATTGCGGATTTCGGATTGCGGATTGGCAAGGTGAGGTCGTCGCCTTTTTTCGCGGCTAATAGCCGCGACTCGGCTGATCTGTCACATGAAGTGACGGCTGACCGTCGCTCTGAGCGACAGATAGCCGAGACGCGGCTCTCAGCCGCGACCAAACGGGCGCGGATCATCCCACTCTATCTCATACTGTTTTGCGCTCGGTCTCTCCCTGCCCAAACCGGCTCTCCCTACGTCCCCGTCACTCATTGGTCCACCCCCTACGTCGAGCACTTCATCGCCGCGGGCCGCATGGTCGACCCCTCCCCCCTCACGCGTCCGCTCAAGGCCGATGATCTGTTAAGGGCGCTGGAGGCGATGGACACGGCGCAACTGGGGTCGGGGGGACGTGGGGTTGTGGGGGCGTTGAAGGCAGAGCTGCGGCGCCATGAGCGGGGCCCGTGGGGGCGGATCGAGGGGATGGTGGGGGTGGCGGGCGGGAACTATACGCTGCGGGATCCGTTGGAGATCGGCCGCGGCGTGCCGCCGAGCGATTCGGGGAAAGGCGTGAGCCGCGGCTTTGCCTCGGGTGGGATCGACCTCACGCTCCTCTTCGGTCCCATCGTCGCCGTGACGAATCCAGTATTCGACACTCGTTTGAAATACGATCCCGACTGGTACGGCAAGAAGGATCGCGTCGTGGCCGGTCGCACGGCGACGTCGTATATCAGCGTGCAGGGCAGCTGGGCCGAGCTGTTTGTCGGACGGCTGGACCGGAACTGGGGGCCGAGTGTCGTGCCGGGTCTGATGCTGTCGCCCAATCCGTATGGGCTGGACCACTTCGGCCTCTCCCTCGGCACCACCGGTGTGCAGCTGCAGGGCCTCGTGGCGCAGCTGGACACGCGATTCGACACGAGCGGGGCCCCGGTGCGGCGCTACGTGGTACAGCATCGCCTGTGGCTCCGGCCGCCGGGACCCTGGACGCTGGCGCTGTGGGAAGGCGCGGTGCTCTCGGGCGAGGGTCGCAGTCCCGAGCCCTGGTATCTGAATCTCCTCAACGTCGCGTTCCTGGAGCAGCTCAACAGCGGCACCAACGCCAACAGTCTGTTGGGGATCGACGTCGAGCGGCGCGGCGCCGTGACGCTCTTCGGCCAGGCGATGCTGGACGACATCCAGGTGGACAACAAGACGCTCACCGACCAGAAGCCCACCAGTTGGGGGCTCACCGTCGGCGCCAAGGGCGCCTTGCCCGCAAGCGGCGCGTGGACGCTCTGGTACACGCAGGTCTCGAACCTCGCCTATCGCAACGAGGACGATTTCCAGGTGCCGCTGTTCCACGGCCTGGGGACGGGGCGCAATTTCTCCGACTACGACCAGGTCACGGCGCGGGCGGACTTCATCGCTCCCGGCGG
>CAZRGT010000042.1:0-27059 GCA_964599725.1 uncultured Gemmatimonadaceae bacterium
GCTCCCGTTCTATTCGGAGGAAACGCTTGCCACGGCGGGCGACCTGATCGAGCGGATCCTCTTGCCGCGCGTCGTGGGGAGAGAGTTCGAGACACCCGAGGCGCTCGACGCCGTGCTGCGCGAGGGGGTGCGTGGCAACCCGTTCGCCCGCGCCGGCGTCGAGACGGCAGCATGGGATCTGGAAGCGAACCGTCAAAACACGGGGCTCGCGGCGCTGCTGGGCGATCGGCTCGGGGTGTCGCCTGCGACCGCGATCCCCTGCGGTGTGGCACTCGGCATCCCGGAAGACCGGCGTCCGGAGACCCTGACGCGACGCGTGGCGGAGGCGCTCGAGCAGGGCTACCGGCGCGTCAAGATCAAGGTGATGCCCGGGTGGGACGATCGCGCCGTCGCGGCCGCTCGCGAGGCGATGTCCGGAGTCGATTTGCCGCTCACCGTCGATGCGAACGGGGCGTACGAATGGCCCGCGCACGAACCCGAGCTGCGCCGCCTGGACGACGCGGGCCTGCTTTACATCGAGCAACCCCTGGCCCCCGACGAGCTCGTGGGTCACGTCACACTGGCTCGCGAGCTCAAGACCCCGGTCTGTCTGGACGAAACGCTCAAGAGCGCGAGCCACGCCCGGCAGGTCGTGGATCTCGGTGGACCGAAGGTGTGGAACATCAAAGTGCACCGAGTCGGGGGGCTCACCGAAGTGTGCCGCATCTACCGGATCGCCGCTGAGTATGGGGCAGAGCTGTGGGCGGGGACGATGCCCGAGTCGGGGATCGGGTCTCAGGCGCCGCTGGCCGTGGCCGCGCTGCCGCTGTGCGTGTACCCCTCGGACTTGGAGCCCAGCGCGCGGTGGTACGGCCGCAACAACGACGTCATCAAGCTGACGATGGGGAAGGATGGTCGCATGGCGGTCCCTGATCAATCGGCGGCCCGGCTGCTCGATCGGGGGCGGTTCGAGGGGGCGACGAGGCTGCTCACGTCGGTGTAGATTGGCGGCTTCATGATCGACCTCCGCCCCCGCCTCCAGGCCGCCCTCGGCGACGCCTACCAGATCGACCGGGAGCTGGGCGGCGGGGGGATGAGCCGTGTGTTCCTCGCCACTGAAGCGTCGCTGCACCGCCAGGTCGTCATCAAGGTCTTGCCCCCCGAGCTCGCGAGCGAGGTCAGCCAGGCGCGCTTCAAGCAGGAGATCGAGCTCGCCGCTCATCTCCAGCACACCAACATCCTCCCCGTCCTCGCCGCCGGCGCCAGGGACGACCTGCTCTACTACGTCATGCCGTTCGTGTCGGGCGAGTCGTTGCGCCACCGGCTGACGCGGGAGGGGAAGCTCTCCGTGCCCGACGCGGTGCGGATTCTCCACGAGATCGCCGACGCGCTGTCCTACGCGCACGCCGAGGGAGTGATCCACCGCGACATCAAGCCCGAGAACATCCTGCTCCTGGGGAACCATGCGGTCCTCATGGACTTCGGTGTTGCCCGGGCGTTGGCCGAGGCGCGCAGCGGGGAGCGGCTGACGGAGACCGGGATGGGGGTGGGGACGCCGGGCTACATGAGCCCGGAGCAGGCGGCGGGGGAGCGGCACATCGACGCGCGGGCGGACGTGTACGCACTGGCGGTCGTGGGCTACGAGATGCTCGCCGGCGTGTCGCCGTTCGAGGGTCCGACGGCCCAGGCGGTGCTCGCCGCGCACCTCACGAAGACCGCGCGGCCGGTGCGCGAGGTACGGCCCGAGGCTCCGCCGGCCGTCAACGACGCGATCGCCCGGGCGCTGGCCAAGGATCCCGCCCAGCGGCTCCACACGGCGGCCGAGTTCCGCGACGCATTGGGGATTGCGGTGACAGGCACGGGCATTGCTGTCCCTCGACCGTCACCGGTGCGGCGCTTCGGGATCGCCGCGGTCGGTCTGGTCGCGGTTGCCGCGGGAGCGTTCTACCTGCTGCGCGGGAAGCCCGTGGCTGCACTCGATCCCAACCTCCTCGCCGTTGCGCCGTTCGACGCGGTCTCTTCCACCGTTGCGGAATACCGCGAGGGCCTGGTCACGATCCTCTCCCGCAGCCTCGACGGCGCCGGGCCGATCCGCACTATCTCCCCGACCGTGGTGGTGCGCCGTTGGGCCGGCCAGTCGGACCCCACCTCGGCCTCGGCGCTGGGGCATAGCACTGGGGCGGGCCTGGTGGTGTTCGGCCAGGTGGTGACCGCCGGGGCCGATTCGGTGCGGCTCAGCGCTACGATCTATGATGTGCGGAGGGAGCGTCCGGCCGGCGAGGTCGAGGTGCGGGACGAGCGACAGCGTATCGACCGGATCGCCGACACCTTGGCCGTTCGCCTGCTGCGGGAGCTGGGCCGCACCCGGCCCGTTGGGGCGGTGCGATTCGCTTCGTTAGGCTCCACCTCCCTGCCCGCCATCAAGCTGTTTCTCCAGGCCGAGCAGTTCTACCGCCACGGGCAGTGGGACTCGACCCTGGCCTACGCCCAGCGAGCGGTGGCGGTGGACAGCAACTTCACCCTCGCGCTCCGCCGGATCGCCAATGCCCTCGGGTGGAGTAACGCGGACGATACCCCGATGCTGCTCCGTGCGGGAGCCCGGAACCACGGGCTCGCGCCCCGCGAAAGCCTGCTGGTCACGGTGGACTCGCTGTCGGGCGCCCTCTCCGAAGGAGCCAGCGCCCAATGGCCTCTGTTGCGCCGCCTAGCCGGCACGATCCAGGAAGCCGTCACCCGGTACCCCGAGGATCCCGAAGCGTGGTACATGAAGGGGGAGATGGCCTTCCACCGTGGCGGGCAGGTGCCGCCCAGACTTCCCGCGCGAACAGGCTTCGATGCATTCGCCAAGGCGATCGAGCTCGAGTCCGCCTTCGCGCCCGCCTACGAACACATCGTGGACCTGGCCCTCGGCCTCCAGGAACCGGAAGCGGCACGGAGGTACGCCGAAGCCTTTCTGCATCTCGCGCCCGATCGGTCGGCTTCGCTCAGGGCCGGCCTCGACCTGCTCGCCCAGCCCGAGACTCCTTCGCCCGCGACGACTGCCTTTCTCGACACCGCTCCAGCCAGTCAGGTCTGGCGTGTTTGGTACTACCTCCGGAGCAACATGGACTCAGGCGAAGCCGCCGTCGCCGCCGCCCGCGCCTTCACCGCCTCGCGTCACGGAGTCGACTCGGTGGATGCGGAGCGACAGCAGTGGACACTCGCCAGGACCCTCGCCTACCGTGGCCACCTGCGGGAGGCGGCGCGGGAGCTGTGGGCGCATCGTCCATGGCTGTTTAGCTCCAACATCACGGCGGGCGATCTGGTCACCCTGGGCGGGCTTTCCGCAGATTCGGCGGCCGGATGGCTCGAATCGCTCTTGCGCGACGGGAGCGGCTGGGCCGGGCTAGGCCTCGGCTGGTGGGCCAGCATCGGTGACACGGCGTCCCTGCGCCGCTACGAAAGGCAGGCCCAGGCCGAGAGCCGGTCCGCTCCCCCGGGGAGCAGTAATGCAGAGTTTTGGACCTACCAAGCGACCACGGTCCAGCCCTACCTCGCCCTGGCGCACCGGGACACCACCCGGGCGCTGACCCTCTTTGCCAGCCTGCCGGATTCGCTTTGTCGCTACTGCTCTTTCGATCGACTCAAGCGGGCACAGCTCCTCTCCGCCCAGAAACAGGACCGCGAGGCGGCCGCTCTACTCGATGAACCCCTACACGACGCCGTCTTTGCCACCCCCACGGTGGTGGTCTGGGCCCTCGAGCGCGGGCGGGTGAACGAGCGGCTCGGCAATCGGGAGAAGGCCGTCGAGTCCTATTCGTTCGTCGCGGCCGTCTGGCGGAACGCGGACCCCGAGCTGCAGCCGTACGTGACCGAGGCCAAGGCGGCGCTGGCGCGGCTGGCGAAGGAAGGGCGGTAATGCGCCGGTGACCAGCTTGCAGCAACGCCTCGAACTCGGCCTCACCGGCCGCTACACCCTCGAGCGCGAGCTGGGCCAGGGCGGCATGGCGGTGGTCTTCCTGGCCAACGACCTGCGCCACGACCGCAAGGTCGCGCTCAAAGTGCTGCGGCCCGACATCTCCGCCGAGATCGGCGCCGAGCGGTTCTTGCGCGAGATCAAGATGGCGGCCGGCCTCACTCATCCTCACATCCTTCCCGTGTACGACTCGGGCGAAGCCGATGGGTTGCTCTTCTACGTGATGCCCAATATGGAGGGCCGCTCGCTGCGCGAGCGGATGGAGCGCGAGCGACAATTGCCGCTGGAGGACGCCCTGAAGATCACCCGAGAAGTCGCCGCCGCGTTGGACTATGCGCACCGCCATCAGGTGGTGCACCGGGACATCAAGCCGGAAAACATCCTGCTGCACGAGGGCGCGGCGATGGTCGCCGACTTCGGCATCGGCAAGGCGCTGAGCGGCAACGGCTCCATCACCCAGACCGGCATGGCGCTCGGCACGCCCGCCTACATGAGTCCGGAGCAGGGCAGCGGCGACGCCGACATCGACGGCCGAAGCGATCTGTACAGCCTCGGCTGCGTCCTGTACGAAATGCTCTCCGGCGAGCCCCCGTTCACGGGGCCCACCGCCCAGGCGATCATCGCGAAACGCTTCCTCTCGCCCATTCCCAAGGTGCGCACCACGCGCGACGTCCCCGAGGCGGTGGACGAGGCGGTGACGCGGGCGCTGGCTCGCACGCCGGTGGACCGGTTCCCCACGGCCGCCGAATTCGCCGAAGCGTTGCGGACGCCACAGCGCACTCCGCCGGAATTTCAGAAAAGCGCGCCGACCCAAAAGGCCATCGCGGTCCTGCCACTGGCGAACATGAGCGCCGATCCCGAGAACGAGTACTTCTCCGACGGGATGACCGAGGAGATCATCAACGCGCTCGCCAAGGTGCCCGGCTTGCAGGTCGCCTCGCGCAGCTCCTGCTTCGCCTTCAAGGGCAAACAGGTGGACATCCGCCAGGTCGGGGAGAAGCTCGGCGTTGGCACGGTGCTCGAGGGGAGCGTCCGGAAGGTGGGGAACCGGATCCGGATCACCGCGCAGCTCATCAACGTGGAGAACGGATACCACCTCTGGTCCGAGACGTACGATCGGCAGCTCGAGGACGTCTTTGCCATTCAGGACGAGATCTCGCGGGCGATCGTCGAGGCGCTGAAGCTCCGGTTGGGGAGCGACGCCGAGCACCTCGTGGTGCCGACCAAGAACCTCGAGGCGTATAGCCTCTATCTCAAAGGGCGCTTTTTCTTCAACAAGTTCACAGAGCCTGGGTTGCGGAAGGCGCTCGAGCTGTTCCAGCTCGCGTTACTTCAGGACCCTGGTTATGCCCGCGCGTACGCCGGCATAGCGGATGTGTGGTGCAACCTCGCCGACGACTGGGTCGCCCCGGACGAGGGCTACCCGAGGGCGAAGACTGCGGCCGAGCGGGCGCTGGAGCGCAACCCCGGGCTCGCTGAAGCGATCACGTCGATCGGCAAGGTGCTGTGCTGGCACGAGTGGAACTTCGCCGGCGCCGAGCAGCAGCTCCAGCGTGCGGTCGCCCTGAGCCCAAACTACGCCGAGGCCCATTACGTGCTGGGGACGGCCTTGCCCTTGGTCGGGCGGTTGGACGAAGCGATCGTGGCGATTCGAAAAGCGCTCGCTCTCGATCCGCTGTCGGCGTCTTACAGCGAATGGCTCGCCCGTTTCCTCCTGTACAGCAAGGACTACACAGGCGCGATCGCCGAGGCTCAAAAGACCTTCGAGCTGGACGAGGGCTCGCTACGAGCGCCGCTCTACATTGGCTCGGCCTACCTGGCACTTGGCGAGGCCGAGCGGGCACTCGAGTGGTACCGCCGCGCGCAGGGACTGGAGAAGGCGGTCCGCTCCTACGACGCCATGATTGTGCGCGCGCTCGCCCCGCTCGGACGCCGGGACGAGGCGGAGGCGATCCTGAGCCGGCTGGACGAGGAGTCGAGGCAGCACTACGTGCGCGCCGAGATCCTGGCGATGGGCTATGCTGCCCTCGGAGACTTCGATCGTGCCTTCGCCTCCCTCGAGCGTGCCTACCAGGCCCGGTCTGGCGGCCTGATTTATCTGCACCTGGATCCGGGCTATGCGCCGCTGCGCGGCGATGCGCGCTTCGGCGACCTGGTTCGGCGCATCGGCTTGAAATAGGAGGCGCAACCCGATGGGCCTGCCGTAACTGTCTGACTCGTATACAGATAACCGGACGTGTTGACCCGACCAGTAACTTATCGAGCGCTTTTCTTTGCTGGGCCCCGACTTTTCTCAAATGAGGAATCACTCCGTCATGCGCCAGCAGCCGCAGCAGTATTGGGCCACCAATCTGTACCAGAGCCCGAGCGCCCGTCCCAAGTCGGACTCACCCAATCGAGACCTCCCCAAACTCGCAGCCGGGCGCTTCAAGCACGCGCGCGCGGGCGTGCGCGCCCTGCGACACGTCACCGAGCAGGTGGTGTTCATGGGCACCGCCTGGAAGTGGGTCTGGATGTACGAGGTCGGTGGGCGCAAGCTCGGTTTTCTTCATCCCATGGAGTCCGGCGTGAGCGGCACGTTCGTCCTCACCGGTGCCGAAGAGCAGGAGCTTGTCCTCGCCAATGGGCTGCCCCGTGCCGTGAAACGGGCGGTGAAGGGCGGGGAGATGATGGACGGCGTCCGCTGGTGCTGGATGGGATTTCCCGATCTCGGCTCGGTGGACGGGTTCATCGACGTCATTCGTCTCAAGCACTATCTGCTGTCGCGGCCCGACTGATCGGGCCTTGTGCGGCGTTCGGCGGGCGCGCTACATTCCTCGCGCCCGCACGCCGTTGCCGTACCAAGCCGCTGCCGTCCTGACCACACTTTAGGATTAGCGATCGAGGCCACCGCCTTGGCGACCGGACTGCGACTGCTCATCGGTTTTGCCCTGGGACTGGCGCCCCTGGCCGCGCAAGGCACGCAGGTCGCCCCCGGCACTCCCGGTTTCACAGCACCCGTCATCAGCGACACGGGCGCCCTCAAGGGTCCGCGCCAACCGATCTTCTTCCGTCACGACATTCACGCGGGCCAGGATCGCATTCCCTGCCTGTATTGCCACGCCACCGTCGCGGTCTCGAGCGAGCCGGGGATTCCGGCGCTCCAGACCTGCATCGGATGCCACAAGATCATCGGCGGATCGACGCCCGCGCATCAGGCGGAGATCCAGAAGGTGGTGAAAGCCTGGATCGACCGGAAGCCGCCGGAATGGATCCGCATTCACGCGGTGCCCGGGTTCGTGCACTTTCCCCACATGCGCCATATCAAGGTGCTCGGCACGGGCCCCGAGTCGTGCGCCAATTGTCATGGTGAGGTGAGCGGCATGGCGCAGGTGTCCCAGGTGTTCACGTTGAAGATGGGATGGTGCATTCGCTGTCACGTGGAGCGGAAGGTGAGCCGCGACTGCTCGGTGTGTCACTATTAAAGGGGACGTCGGAGACGCTATGACGGACGGGATGAACCGGAGACGGTTCCTGAAGGTGCTCGGGGTGACCGGGGGCGGCGCCGCCGTCCTGTCGGGTTGCGGCATCGGCCCCGAGCCGACGGAAAAGTTGATTCCGTATCTCGTTCCGCCGGAAGACCAGACGCCCGGCATCCCCACCTGGTACGCGAGCACGTGCCGCGAGTGCGGCGCCGGCTGCGGGATCCGCGTGAAGGTGCGCGAAGGGCGCGCGATCAAGATCGAAGGCAACCCCGACTCAGCGATCAATCAGGGGCGCCTGTGCGCGCGCGGTCAGGCGGCCTTGCAGGGACTCTACAATCCCGACCGGGTCACGGGCCCGATGCAGCGCAGCGCCTCAGGTCGATTGGAGCCCGTGACCTGGGACCAGGCGATCGCGGCGCTCCAGGCCAAGCTCGGGGAGGCGCGAGGGAAGGGCATCGTGTTCCTCACGGGCCTCGAGTCCGGCAGCTTCGGGGAGCTGGTCGACGAGTGGACGAAACAGGTCGGCGGCCGGCATCTGACCTACGAGCCGTTCGCCTTCGAAGCGTTGCGCGAGGGCAACCGGGCCGTCTTCGGTGACGCGAGCCTGCCGACCTACGACTTCGCGGCCGCGAAGTACATCCTGTCGTTCGGCGCCGATTTCATGGAAACCTGGTTGTCGCCCGTCGGCTTCCAGAGCGCCTTCACCCGCGCGCACAGCTTCGAGTCTGGCAAGAGCGCTGGGATGGCCAAGTTCGTCTACGTCGCCCCGCGCATGGCCCAGACGGCGCTCGTGGCGGACGAATGGGTGAGCGTGGCGCCGGGCGCGGAAGGAATGCTCGCGCTCGCCATGGCCCAGGTCATCGTGAGCAAGCGCTTGGGGCCGGTGCCGGCCGACGCGCAACGGCTGAGCCTCCCGGACGTGGAGCAGGTCGCGCACACGATCGGCGTGACGCCCGAGGACATCGAGCGGCTCGCCACGGAATTCGCGGGCTCCGGCGCGCCCCTGGCGGTGGCCGGCGGCATCGCCGCGCACTACGACAACGGGGCCGAGATCGTCGCGGCCGTCAACATCCTGAACTACGTAGCCGGGGCGGTTGGCCGGACCGTGCGCTTTGGCGCCGACCTGGCCCAGGCGTCTTCCGGCAGCTTCCGGGAGATGGCCGCGTTGACGAACGACATGGCCTCGGGCCAGGTCGCGGTGTGCTTGGTCCACGGGGCCAACCCCGTACACGCCCTGGGCGGCGTGTTTGCCCAGGCCTGGGCGAAGGTCGGCTACAAAGTGTCGTTCTCGTCCTATCTCGACGAGACCGCCGCCGGCGCCGATCTCGTGCTGCCCGATCTGCATCCACTGGAGCAGTGGAACGACAGCCGCCCACGCGCCGGCGTGTTCGCGCTGCAGCAGCCGGCGATGCTGCCCGTGTACGCCGGCCCGCAGCAGACTGGCGACGTGCTGCTCCAGCTGGCGGGACAACCGGGCGGCTACAAGCGCTACGTGCAGGGGAAGTGGTCGGCGCTGCATCAGCGCGCAGGCGGCGGCACGCCCTTCGATCAGTGGTGGGACGAGTCGCTCCAGCACGGGGGCGTCTACGGGGATGCGCCGACTCGGGCGGTACGACTGTCGCCCGAAGCCATCGGAGCTGTCGCGACCACCGTCGCGGCACCCCAGGGCACGGTGGCCGTCGTGTTCCCGCACCCGGTGCTGCACGACGGGCGCGGCGCCAACAAGCCGTGGCTCCAGGAGCTGCCCGACCCGGTCTCCAAGATGACCTGGCACGGCTGGGTCGAGCTGCATCCCGAGACGGCGGAGAAGTGGGCGCTGGCCAGCGGCGACTTCGTGCTGGTCAAGTCCGGCTTCGGCTACGTGAGCGCGCCGGTGTGGATCACGCCTTCGGTGCGCCCCGGCGTGCTCGCGCTCCCGACCGGCCAGGGCCACAAGGCCTACGGACGCTACGCGCAGGACCGGTCGTTCAACGCCTTCGATCTGCTTTCGAGCGAGCCCAACCGCTACGGGGGTCGGACCCACACCGTCGCGGTCACGGTGTCCAAGACTTCCGATCACCGCCGCCTCGCCACGACCGAGGGAACCGGCCGTCACCTGGGCGAGACGATTGTTCCCGCGGTGCCGTTGTCCGAGGCGCTCCACTTGAAAGCGGGAGAGCACGCGATCGAGGAAGAGGGAACGCCGGAATACTCGCGGTCGGCGCTGGAAGGGTGGGCCCGTGCCCAGCACGAAAAGGCGTCCCTCGGCGACTATGCGGGAGACCATCCGCGCTGGGCGATGGCCATCGACCTCGCCAAGTGCACGGGATGCTCGGCGTGCGTGACGGCCTGCTACGCGGAGAACAATGTGGCGACGGTCGGTGAGGACCTGGTGGTCCGCGGCCGCGAGATGGCCTGGCTCCGCATCGAACGCTACTTCCGGCCCACCCCCGCCGGATCGCTCACGGCGGTCACCGCGCCGATGCTGTGCCAGCAGTGCGGTAACGCGCCGTGCGAGCCGGTGTGTCCAGTCTACGCCGCCTACCACACGCCGGACGGATTGAACGCCCAGGTCTACAACCGCTGCGTCGGCACCCGGTACTGCTCCAACAACTGCCCGTACAAGGTGCGGGTCTTCAACTGGCACAACTACGCGGAGCAGGACGGCATCTGGGACGCGTTCCCGGAGCCGCTCACGTGGCAGCTCAACCCGGACGTGACGGTGCGCGAGAAGGGCGTGATGGAGAAGTGCACCTTCTGCGTCCAGCGCATCCGCGGCGTGCAGAACCGGGCGCGTCTCGAGGATCGCGCCGTGGCGGACGGGGAAATTGTCCCGGCATGCGCGCAGACCTGTCCGTCGGAAGCGATTGTGTTCGGGGACCTCAACGATCCGCGGTCGCGGGTCCACGCCCTGGCCGAGGATCCGCGCGGCTATCACGTGCTCGCCGGCCTGAACACAAAGCCGGGGATCACCTATCTGGCCAAAGTGACGGCCGGGGTGGAGGCTTAGCCCGTGAGTCGCGTGACCTACGATTTCGTCACCCGGGCCATCGCGCGTACGCTCGGGAGTCCGGGCAAAGGCTATTTCCTGTTGCTGGGCGCGGCGGTGACCCTGCTCGGGATCGGGATCGTCTGCCTCGTCCTGATGATACGCTACGGCCTCGGCCTCGCGGGCTACGCCCACCCCGTGTACTGGGCCGTGTTCATCACCTGCTTCGTGTTCTGGGTGGGCATCGCGCACTCGGGCACACTGATCTCCGCGATTCTCTATCTGTTCCGGTCGAGCTGGCGCACGGCGGTGTACCGCACCGCCGAGGCGATGACCGTGTTTGCCGTGATGACGGCCGGGTTGTTCCCCCTGATTCACATCGGGCGCCAGTGGTATTTCTATTGGCTGATCCCCTACCCGAACGAGCGCGGCCTGTGGCCCAACTTCAAGTCGCCGCTCATCTGGGACGAGTTCGCGATCGGGACCTACTTCACCGTCTCGACCGTGTTCCTGATCATGGGGCTCATCCCGGACATCGCGGCGGTGCGGGACCTGGCGACGGGGTGGCGCAAGAAGCTGTACGCCATCACGTCGATCGGCTGGCGCGGCACCAACGAGCAGTGGCGCCACTACACGCGGGGCTACCTGTACTTGGCCGCGCTGGCCACGCCGCTCGTGCTCTCGGTGCACAGCGTCGTCTCCTGGGATTTCGCCGTGGCGCTGGTCCCGGGTTGGCACGCGACCCTGTTCGCGCCGTACTTCGTCGCGGGCGCGATCTACTCGGGCTGCGCGATGGTGATCACGCTGATCGTGCCGATTCGGCGGCTGTTCCACCTGGAAGACCTGATCACCGTCGATCACTTCGAGAACCTGGCGAAACTCTGTCTACTCACCGGCATGATCGTCGGATTCGCCTACGTCACGGAGTATTTCGTCGCCTGGTTCAGCGGCAATCCGACCGAGCGGGCGGCGTTCTGGTACCGGGCGTTCGGGCCGTATTGGTGGGCCGGCTGGACCATGATCATCTGCAACGGCTTCCTGCCGCTGTTGCTCTGGTTCAAGAAGATCCGGACCAACATCACGTCGCTGTTCGTGATCTCGATTTTCGTGAATATCGGGATGTGGTTCGAGCGGTTCGTGATCATCGTGGTGTCGCTGGCGGGCGAGCCGTTCGAGCGCTGGGCCAATGACCCCTACAATCCGACGTGGGCGGACTGGGGCATCATGGCCGGCAGCTTCGGCTGGTTCTTCATGTGGTTCCTCCTGTTCGTGAAGAACTTCCCGGCGGTGGCGATTTCGGAGATCAAGGAAGTCCTGCCGCCGCCCAAGCGCGCGCCGGGGAGGGTCGTATGATGCTCCCCGGGCCGCTGCGCGAAATCTTCCATCCACCCGCTACCCCTGGTGTGCTTGGCGTGTTCGGTCATCTGGATTCGACCGTGGCGGCGATCCGGTCGCTCAAGGCCAGCGGCCACGGGGACGCCATCACGGTCTACTCGCCCGTGCCGCGCCATGAGCTCGAAAACGTGCTGGCGCAGCCCACCAGTCCCATACGGATGTGGACCTTGATCGGGGGCATGGCCGGGTGCGGCGTCGGCGCCTGGATCACGCTGTACATGTCCTACGACTGGCCGCTCGTGACTGGCGGCAAGCCGGTGGGGTCGATTCCGCCTTACATCATCATCATGTTTGAGATGACGGTGTTGTTCGGCGCGCTCACCACGATTCTCGGGCTGCTGTTCAACGCGCTGCTCGCCTCACGCCACCAGGGCACCATCGCGTACGATCCCCGGTTCACCAACGACAAGTTCGGCGTGTTCGTCCGTTGCGGCGCCGATCAGGCCGTTGCGATGGAGCGCCTCCTGAACGGCGCGGGAGCCGAGGAGGTGCGCCGTGCGTAAACCGGCGGCCCTGCTCGCCCTGCTGCTCGTGGCCGGCTGCGACCCCGACTACGTGGTGCACCACGTCGGGTGGTTCGCCACCATGCGCCACCAGCGCAGCATCAAGCCGTACGCCATGCCGCGAGCGACGGTCCCGGGCGCGGTGCCCGTGACCGGGGCCGAAGTCGACTCGATCGGGCTCGACCCGGGTGGCCGCAGCACCACCGCCGATCGCCTCCTCAATCCGCGGACCCGCACTTCCGAGTCTCTGAACCGCGGCAAGTGGGAGTACGAGACGTATTGTCTCGTCTGTCACGGCGACGCCGGCCGCGGCGACGGGCCGATCTCGTCTACGGTGGGCGGGCCGTTCATCGGGGTCCGGTCGCTGGTCAACGACACCATCGCCGGACGCAGCGATGGGTACCTCTACGCGGTCGTGATCCACGCGCCGAGCATGGGGCGCGGTCTGATGCCGAGCTACGGCGACATGATCCACGGCGCCGATCGCTGGGATGTCGTCAACTACGTGCGGTTTCTGCAGCAGCAGGCCCGCTCCGGAGGGAACCGGTGAGCACCGTCACGGTGAGCCGCGCCGATCTGGCGCAGAAAGCGCGGGCGTTCCCCGTCGCCTCGTTCCGGATGGTCGGCCTGGGCGCCACAGCCGTCGGCCTCGTGTTGTTGCTCATCAGCCTCAAGGGGCACGCCGCCCGTGTGTGGCAGGCGTACCACTTCAATTTCATTTTCTGGCTCGGGCTCGCCCAGGCGGGTGTCGTCGTCGCGGCGACCCAGAAGCTCGCCAAGGGGCGCTGGTCCGGGCTCGTGATCCGCCTCGCCGAGGCGTCCGTCGCGTTCCTGCCGGTAGCGGTCGCGCTCTTTTTCGTCTCGTACTTCGGCCGCACCCACATCTATCCCTGGATCGCCGAGCCGCGCGAGGATCTGGGCTGGTGGCTCAAGCCGACGTGGTTCTACCTGCGCGATGGGGCGGTGCTGGCGTTGCTGGCCTGGCTTTCGTGGCGCTTCGTGCGCCGTGACGTCGCCCCCGATGTGGCCGAGCTCGCGGGCGGCAAGCCGGTGGAGCCCACCGAAGCCGAGCGGACCTTGCTCGTGCGCGACGCAGCGCTCGTAGCGGTCGGGTTTGCGTTCGGCCTGAGCCTGATCGCGTTCGACACCGTGATGTCGCTCGCCCATAAATGGGTAAGCAGTCTGTACGGGGCGTTCTACTTCATGGGCAGCTTTCTCGCGGCCCTGATGTGGCTGGCCGTGCTGAGCATTCGCATGCGCCAACGCATGGGTTTGGAGGACCTCTATTCCAGGAAGCAGCAGCACGATCTGGCCAAGCTGTGCTTCGGCTTCTCGGTGTTCTGGGCGTACCTGATGTTCTCCCAGTTTCTCGTGATCTGGTACGGCAATCTGCCGGAGGAGACGTACTTCGTCTTCTACCGGCTGTGGGGGCCGTGGCGCCCGTTCGGGATCGCCGTGTTCCTGATGGTATTCCTGATTCCGTTCATCGCGTTGCTCGGTGAGAAACCGAAGAAGTCGCCGGGCTGGCTGCTCGCCATCGCCCTGGTGAGCCTCGCCGGCGTGTGGCTCGAGCGGTACCTCGAGATCGTCCCGTCGATCAACGGGGGGGCCGGCCCGGCCCTCGGCGTGCCGGAGCTCGGCGCGCTGCTGTTGTTCGGTGGGTTGTACGCGCTCTCGTACAGTTGGTTCGCCAGCCGCTACCCGATGATCTCTCCTCGCCTGGCCGCGGACACGCTCGAACGGGAGCACGGTCACTAGCCACGGCGCGGATTCCGCGCCGGGCGCTTAGCTTCCGGGCCATGAGCGAAGCGCCCGACACCCTCGAGGGCTTCCGGCATTTCCGGGAGAAGATGAACGCCGCCATCCTCGCGGCGGATAACCTGAACATCAAACGCTTCTTCGCCCTCGACACCCGCACTTACGAGGCGGGTGCGCTGCCGGTCAAGACCAAAGAGCTGCTCGGCCTGGTCGCGTCCCTGGTGCTGCGCTGTGACGACTGCATCACCTACCACCTGGTGCGGTGCCGGGAGGAGGGCGTGAGCGACGCGGAGCTGTACGACACGTTCGCCGTCGGGCTGGTGGTGGGCGGGTCGATCGTGATCCCTCACCTGAGACGCGCGGTGGCGCGGCTCGAGGAGCTGCCCGAGCGGTGAGCGTATGGCGCGCGGCCGCCGAGCTTGCGCGCGCCGGAGCGGGGGGCGCGCTGGCGACCGTCGCGCGCACGACCGGCTCCACGCCGGTCCCCGTCGGCACCAAGATGCTGATCGGCCCCGCGGGCCGCCTCGCCGGGTCGGTGGGCGGTGGCTGCGTCGAGGCCGACGTCATCGAGGCGGCGGTCGACGCCCAGCCGCACGGCCCGCGCATTCTCACCCACCACTTGAACGCCGACGTCGCCGGTGATCTTGGCCTGTCCTGCGGCGGCACGGTGGAAATCGTGGTCGAGCCGCTGGTCGCCGTGCCCGAGTACGTGCAGGCGCTGGAGCAAGTCGCCGCCAGCCTCGCCGGGATCTTGACCACCGGGCTCGATTGGTCGGCGGGACCGGTCAAACGATTCGCACCGCAGGCGATCGGATCCGGACAGCCGGCGGCGGCGTTGTCGGCGGACCGGCGCACCCTCGTGGAGCGTCTGGTCCCGGCCCCGCGCGTCATCGTGTTCGGCGCGGGCCACGTCGGCAGCGCCATCGCGCTGGCGGCGGCGACCGCCGGATTTCAAGTCCTCGTCCTGGACGACCGGCCGGAGTTCGCCGATCCGTCGCGGTTCCCGGCCCACATCAGCGTCTCCGCCGTGCCGGCGCACGACGCGCTGGGGCGCTTCGCCATCACCGCGGCCGATGCGGTGGTCATCGCCACGCGGGGCCACCGGCACGATGCGCTCATCCTCGAGCGGGTGGCGCCGTCGACCGCGAGTTATGTCGGCCTGCTGGGGAGCCGCCGCAAGAAGTCCGTCGTGACGAAGGCGCTCGTCCGGGCAGGGGTCCCGATGGAGGCGCTCGAACGGGTGCGGGTCCCCGTCGGGCTGGCGATCGGAGCGGTGACGCCGGAGGAGATTGCCGTGAGCGTGGTCGCCGAGTTGATCGCCTGGAGACGCGGGGCCGCTACGGCCTGATCAGCTGCAGCAGTTTGCTCAACGAATCCATCGGCAGCGGCCCGGAGATCTCGACCCGTAGTCTGCCGACGAACCGGGCCAGCCGCTCGTTCGCGGTGGCTTTCGCCGCGAGCCCGTCCACCACCAGGCCCTGGTCGTCCAGGCGCCCGGCGTGCGATCCCTCGTCGAGCGGTCGCTCGAACAACGACACGACCGCCCCGGCGATTTCCTGTTCCACCACGATCTCCCGCACGACGCCCGGGTTGCGACGCAGGGTGCGCACGACGTATCCCGGGATGGCCACGGGCTCGGCGCCGAGGAGGTCGCGGGCGGGCTGCGGCTCGATCACGGGCCACGTCGTGGAGCGGCGGTCCGAGGCCGCCTCGCGTAGGCCGACCCCGGGGGCGGCTTGCGAGGCCACGATGGCGTTGCTCGCCACCGGGGCGGATGGCGCCGCCTGTCGCGCGTCCGACTCCTCGCGAGCCGGGCGATCGGCGAGCGCCCCGGCCGCCGCCGCAGGTGGTGGAACCCGCTGTTCCGCGTCTGCTACTCTGAAGCGCCCCTCTGCGGCGGGCGTCGCCGCGCGGGTTTTGGCCTGCGCGACCGGTTCTCGCGCGGCGTCGAGCGTTGGAGTCGTTCGCAGACTGCCCCCGTACCAGCCGAGTCCCAGGGCGAGGACGATCGTTGCGGCCCACGCGAGCGGTACCCGCAGTCTCCGCCACGCCGGACGCGGCTGGCGCAGCTGGTGCAGGGGAGGCGCGGGGCGACCGGGGCCCGGCGGGACCGCCACGCCGAGCAGTCGCGCGGCCCGCTCGATCAACGCACGTGCTTCGTCCAGTCGCGCCCGACAGCCGGCGCATCCGGCGAGATGCGACTCGAGCTGCTCGATCTCGACCGGAGTCAGCTCCCCGTCGAGATAGGCGTGCAGTGTTCCGTCATCCACGTGCGACATGCTCGGCCTCATTTCCCTTCTCGTATGCCTCGACCAGCCGCCGCCGCGCCCGCGACAGGGTCGTACCGATGGCGCCTCGGGCGAGCCCGGTCTGGGAGGCGATGTCGTCGTAGGAAAGCCCCGCATCCCACAGCAGCAGCACTTCACGATCCCGGGGCGTCAACTCCTCGAGCGCCTGGCGCACGCGCACCCGATCCTGTTCGGCGTGGATCGCTTCATCGGGGGCTGGAACGGCGGTCTCGGATTCCTGCGTCAGCAGGGTGAGATGACGCCGTTCCCGGGCCTGCCGTCTGGCTTCGTCACGCGCCATGTTTGCCGCCACCACGAACAGCCATCCTCGCGCGTTGTCGGGTCGATGCACCAGCGCCCGGGCGAACGCCTCCTGGGCGAGGTCCGCCGCGCGCTCGGCGTCCCAGACCTTGCGGTACAGGAACCGCACGAGCGCGGCGTAGGTGCTCTTGTAAACGTCAGCCAGATCTTCGGGCATCGATCCTCAGGACCGGAAATCACGCACCAGGGTCTCGAGCTCCCCGGGCCGCCAGGCGGTCTTGCCGCCTGCAGCAATCTCGATGCTCACGCGCCGCCCGGCCACTAAGACCCTGGGCGTCAAGGCCACCGCTCGCGTCAGCTCGGGTAGCGCCCGGAGCAGCGCGAAATATGCGTCGCTGAAGGGGGCTACGGTGGTGACGGGCAGCGAATCCACGTGCCGCAAATCGGTCCAGACATCCCGGCGGAGGATGAACAACCGGCCGTCGATACGCCGGGTGGGATTGATGCCGGCGCGGCCGCGCAGCAGCAGATCCATCTCTTCCCGGTCACCCGCCACGATCGACTTGGACGCCAGCTGTGCATCGAGGCGCGCCTGCGAGACCGCTCCGGCGCCTGCCTGATCTCGGGGTGCGGCCGGCGGAGCAACCCGCATCTGGTCCTCCATTCGACTCGCCACCGGGCCCGGCTCCTGCACCAGATACGACGTGTATTCGGTCAAGACGCCGTAGCGCAGCGCGAGGTCCTTCAGCGCGGTCATCAGCTCCACCGTCTGCCCATGCAGCCGGATCTCACGCGACAAGGCGCCGGCCTTGCGGGCGGCCCAGAGCCGCGGGATGAATTCGTTGGCCGTCCGCTCCAGCGGGAACCCGGCAACGGTCGAGAACCGCTCGACGGCGCCGTTACGGCGACCCCGTAGGGTGACCGGCTGTTCGTCGCGGTTGGGTCCCCGGTAGCGACCGAAAACCACCATCTCATCGCCGGCGAAGAGATCGGGCAAGATTCCGGGTTGCAGGTCGTACAGCTCGATGCCGTCCGCGGCATTGAGGGCGACGTCGGTCAGCACGGGGCTGGCGATTCTCGCCGACAAGGCGCCCACGACGGGCTCGATATCGACACCGGGTGTGACGTACTGGGTGACGCCCCGCGCTTGCTCGGTCAGCCGGTCCAACAGGTATGTGTTGACGTCATAGCCGATGCCGAAGCAGAACACCCGATAGGTCCCGCGGCGCTCCTCGGCGCGGGCCGCGATCCGCTCCGGGTCCTGGTCGCCGACCGTCGGGAGGCCGTCGGTGAGGAAGACGACGACACCCAGCGCCCCGTCGGCGGGCGACATGCTGAACGCCTCCTCCAAGGCGCCGGCGATGTTGGTGCCGCCACCGGTTTCGAGCGCGCGCACCCAATCGACCGCGCGGCGCCGGGTGTCCGGGGTGAGCGCGGTCCACTCCGCGGCAAAGCGTCGCACGCCGCTCTCGAAGGCGACGAGCCGGAACCGGTCTCCCTCGCGCAGCGAGCCCAGCAGCTGCTCGAGCGCCGCCTTGGCCTGGGCGAGCTTGTCACCCGACATGGAGCCGGACACGTCGAGCACTGCGACGACGTCGCGGCGCAGCGTCGCCCCGGGCGTGGCCCCAGGGGCCAGCAGCAGCATGAAGTAGCCATCTTCGCCGGGCGGGCGGTGGGCGACGACCGAGAGCCCGACCAGACCGCGAGCGAGTGGAAGGAATAAATCGAGATCGCCGGTCACGGCGGAATCGGCGAGCGTCACCTCGAGCCGGCCCTCGGCGCGACGGGTGCGCACTTGATGCGTGGGCGAGTACGGGTCGCCGAAGCGGTCGGCGCCCTCCGCGGACAACCGGAAGCTGCGGGCGGCACCCGCGGCGCCCGGACCGGTGCCGGTGGCGTACCGGAAGCGCCACGCATCTCCTTCGCGATCGAGGATCTGGGTGTAGCGCAGCGTGATCTTCCGGGTTTCGCCGGGATTGATGGGAAACACCCGGGCGCGAATCAGGCCATGGCCTTCGAGCTCGATGAGCGCTGGGTCGCGCTTGCGCCGCACGATCTCTTCGTAGATGGTGCGTGCCTGATTGGCGTCCATCGTCTCACCGCGCAGCTCGACGTCACCCTGCCACAACGAGAAGCTGCCGAACGCAGCCTCGCCGGGCAGCGGGTAGTGATAATCGCCCTCGCCCAGGCCTGCACCACGATTCTGGAACCATTCTTCGACCGTCACCTGCGCGACGCGGCCCTGCAGCGTGACGGAGACGGTGCTGCGGAGCTTCTCGACCCCCAAACCGGGGCCGGGGCGAGACGGCTCGATCCAGCCTTGGGCGGAGAGGACTCCGGCGCCGAGCGAGGCGGCGCCGAGGGTGAGGATGGTGAGCAGGCTGCGGGGACCCATTGTTTTTCCCTGTCGGAGACGTCAGGAGAGACGATCGAAGGGAGGGGAATTGCACAGGCTCGCCGGGCCTCCCGTTTCCGTCCCCTCTGCGATATTGTCAAGGCGTTCCCAAACGGGTCGCGACCTCTCTTTCAGGGAGAACAGGCAATGCAGCGGAAGTGGATCGGCGCTGTGATCGTGCTCGGCGCGCTGGCGTGCGGAGAAAAGAAGGCGGAGCAGGCAGGGCAGCCGGCGGAGCAGCCGGAAATGTCCGCGGCTCAGCCGGCTGGGGCGGTGGTCGAGATCAAGATGGTGGGCAGCGGCACCAGCTTCCGGTACGAGCCGGCGACGTTCACCGTGCCGGCCGGCGGCACGGCGCGCTTCATCAATGTCGAGGGTGGGCCGCACAACGTAGCGTTCTACGGGGATTCCATTCCGAGCGGTACCGCGGACAAGCTGAACGCCGCGATGTCGAATCGGATGGACAATCTGTCCGGCCCGTTCTTGGTGACCGTCAACGATCATTACGACGTGTCGTTTGCAGGACTGCCGGCGGGCGCTTACAAGGGTTTTTGCACGCCTCACGTGGCGCTCGGGATGAAGTTCACGGCGACGGTGCAGTAGCCGCGCGACGAGACAAGGTCACGATACACCACGCGGCCCCGGGAACACCGGGGCCGCACGCGTTCCCGCGGTGCGGCGGACGGCCGGAACAGCCGCTACATTAGGCCCGGCCCGCGGGCCATGGCCACTTTCTTCGAGCAGCTGCGCGAGTCTCTGGCCCCCGAGTTCCAGCTCGAAGGAGAGCTGGGAAGCGGGGGAATGGGGACGGTGTTCCTCGCCCACGACGTGGCGCTCGACCGGCCGGTGGCGATCAAGTCGATGCGCCCCGAATACGCAAGTGCCGCGGCGGTAGAACGGTTTCAGGGTGAAGCGCAGACGCTTGCGAAGCTGCGCCACGCTCACATCGTCCCCGTGCATGCCACCGGCCTCGCGCGCGGCCTGGGGATTCCCTTCTATGTCATGGACTATCTCGTCGGTGAGACGCTGGAGCAGCGTCTCGTGCAGGGCGCGTTGCCGCAGGCGGATGCGATTCGCCTGTGTGGCCAGCTGCTCGACGCGCTCGCCGTCGCGCATCGCCACGGGATCGTGCATCGCGACATCAAGCCGAGCAACGTGTTCCTGGAGGGTGGCGGCGCGATCCTCACCGACTTTGGGATCGCCAAACGCCTGGACCGGCAAGAGGCGGCGCTCACGGCTCCGGGACAAGCGTTGGGGACTCCACTCTACATGCCGCCGGAGCAATCCTCCGGCAGAGACGTCACGCCCCAAACCGATCTGTGCGCGCTCGCCATGGTCGTCTATGAAGCGCTGACCGGGCGGCACTGGCTGCTCGAGCTTCCCGAGGCGGTGCGTTGGGACGCCGTGCCAAAGCGACTCCAGATGGTCTTGAAGCGCGCGCTCGCCGAATCTCCCAAACAGCGGTGGCCGGACGCCCAGTCGTTCCGGCGGGCGTTGCTCGAAGCGGCACCCGGAGGGGCTACGGGCCTGTGGGCGAAGCGCGTGGGACTGGCGGTGACGGTGGTTGCCGCCGCATGGCTCGTCACTCACGTCCCCCGGGGCGCGGTTTCCGACCTTCGCATCGAGTCTTTCCACACCGAAGGCGCCGGCGGCTCGGCTTTCTTGGGCGACTCCATCGCAACGCTCTTGGCGCGGCTCCTGACCGGGTTTCCGGACTTCACCGTGCTCGGGCCGGGGCGCTCGGGGCGGGTGCGGGACGTGGTCAAGGGAACCGTCACGCTGACCGGTCCCTCGCTCCGGATCACGATGCGCCTGCGGGAGCGCCGGTTCGCGATCACCGCCGCGGCGGATGACTGGCAGTCCGCGGGAGATATGCTGGCTGACAGCCTGCTGATGGGCGTGTACAGCGGCACCGCGCTCGACTCGCAACTGCCGGATAGTGTGTTGCCCCATTCCCCCGAAGGTCTCCGGGCCTTTCTCATCGCGGAAAAGCTACTGGCGGCCGCGCATTGGCGAGAAGCGTACGCGGCCTACGAACAGGCCACGACCGTCGACTCGACGTGCTGGCTGTGCTGGTCGCGTCGCCACGAAACGCGACGCTGGCTCGGGCAGGACGAGGACACCGTCGGGATCCGGCGGCTGCTCGAGCACATCACGCTGTTTCCCGCCCACTACCAGAGTCTGCTGCGCGCCGAAACGTCGTCCCTGTTCGCTCGCTTCGACACACTCGACGAGCTGCACAAGCGGTCTCCGGCGTTCCTGTTCGGGGTGTTCCGGTACGGTGATGAGCTGATGCATCGCGGGCCGCTGATCGGTCGGGCACGAGGGGAAGCGGCGCAACACTTCCAGGCCGCATTGAACGTACGCCCCGATTTCGCCCCGGCGGTCGAGCACCAACTGTGGCTGGCCGTGCTCGAGGAAGATGCTCCCCGGGCGCGCGCCGCCCTGAACGAGCTGGACAGCATCTCCCGGCTGCAACAGATGACGTCCGGCGTCCCCGAGCTGTTGAAGTCCGCGTTTGCCTGGCGATTCCTGCCCCAGGAACAAGCGGCGGCGCTCACGCAACAGGCGATCGAGGAGGCGAAGCAAAAAGGCATCGGCGCGCTCGACGTCGGCGCACGGTACATGAACGGGTTTACCGTGCCACGAGGGGCCGTCTGGATCGGCCGGCTGCTGGAGCACGAACCGCGCTACGGACGCTCAGCGCTGATCGCCCAGGTGTTCGGGCACTTCGCATTGGGTCAGCTCGATTCGACCTGGGCCGATCTTGATCGGCTCGAGGCGATCTACCCCGATCCGGCGATACCGCTGCTGCGCCTCGAGCTGGATGGGCTGCTGCTCTTCGTGGTGGATTCAGGCGCTCGAGCCCGCGCGGATACGGTGACCAGCGCGCTTGCAACGGTGGCCACCGCCACGAGCCTCCCCGACGGTTTGCGCCAGCGCGCGGCGTGGCTGGCCGAGCTGCTGCAGTGTCAGTTCGCCGTTTCGTCGGGTGGAGTGCCGTCGGGTGAGAGGCTCCGGGCGGCCTACCCGGCTCCGTTGGAGGGGTTGCTGCGCGCCTGCCTGAGCGCCAGGGCCGGCCGACTGCGGGACGCGGTGGATGCGACGAGCCGGTTCACCGAGTTGACCGCCTGGCCGATTCGCGGGTTTCCCGCTTACCGCACGTTGTTGCATGTATTGCGCGCTGATTGGCTCACGCGGCTCGGGCGTCCTGATGCGGCCGCGAAGGAGCTGCTGTGGGCCGAAAACTTCGACCAGGCCTCGTTGCCGACCGGCGATCCCCAACCGATGGACGTCGATTGGGCGCTGCGGCCGTGGGCGCGGTGGCGGCGGTCGGAGCTGCTCTCATTGAGTGGGAGAAGGCAGGACCTTTGTCCATTGTACGCGACGATCGATCGCGTGTGGCGTGACGGTGCGCCGCCGTTCTCGGCGCGCGCCGACAGCGCCGCCCGACTGGCGGCGGGCCTCCATTGTCCCATGTCGGCGCGATGATCCACTGCCGGGTGCTCGGACCCATCGAGGTGAGCGTGGACGGCGGCCCGGCGCCGCCCGAGTTGCTGTGGCGCAAGAATCTCGCCCTACTCGTCTATCTCGCCCGCTCGCCCAAGCACAGCCGCAGCCGCGAACATCTGATCGGGCTCTTGTGGCCCGACAAGCCGGAACAGGCCGCTCGGCATTCGCTCAACGAGGCGTTGCGCCCGATTCGCCGCTGTCTAGGCGAAGACCAGGTCAGTGCGCAGGCGGATCGGGTTCAGCTCGCGCCGGGCGCGGTGCGGCTCGATACGGAGGAATTCGAGGCACTGGCCCAGGCGGGCGATTGGCCCGGGGCGGCCGCGCTGGTCTCGGGCGTGTTTCTGGAAGGGCTGGCCATTCCGGGGGCGTCGGGGTTCGAGGAGTGGCTGACCCTCGAGCAGCGCGCCTGGAGTCAGCGCACGGTGGAAGCGCTGTTGCACACGGCCGAGGGAGAGCTGGAGGCCGGACGTGTGCGCGAAGCGGCCGTGGTCGCTGCGCGCGCGCGCGCCATCGACCCCGTTTCGGAGTCGTCGGCGCGAGCACTGATGCGGGCGCTTGCACTGGATGGCGATCGCGCCGGGGCGCTGCAGACGTACGAGGAGCTACGGGCGCGGCTCGAGCAGGACCTCAAGGCGCGGCCGAGCGCCGATACGACGGCGTTGATGGAGCGGATCCGACGCGAGCGCGAGCGCCGGACACCAGCGGCCCAGGTCCAGGACGCGGGACCGGAGCGTCGTCGAGCGCCTCTGGTCGGTCGTGAGAGCGAACTCAGCAGTCTCTGGGACGCGTGGCGGCGTGGACCTGCCGCGGGCATGGCCGCGGCCGTCGTGGTCGCCGGAGACGCCGGCGTTGGGAAGACCCGCCTCGTGGATGAGCTCGTGGGCCGGATCCGGCTGGAAGGCGCCGTTCCCGCCCTGGTCCGCGCGGTGGAGGGCGATCTGCAGACTCCCTGGAATGGTCTCACGGGGCTGGCCGCGGGCGGGTTACTGGATGCGGCAGGCCTCGCCGCCGCCCCGCCAGCCGCGCTGGCCTGGTTTACGAAGCGTCTTCCCGATTGGGCCGACCGGTTCCCTTCGATTCGACAAGCGACGCCACTGGACTCTCCCGCTCACGCCTTCAACGACGTGCTGAGAGGAGCGCTCGACGAGCAGCCCATCGCACTCGTAGTGGACGACGCCGAGCGTATCGATCGTGACTCGTTGCTCGGCTTGATCGGGGCGCTGCGGGATTTCGCCCGGCGGCCGCTGTTCCTCGTCCTGACGGTCCCATCTGGATCGGTGCGCGCCGAGCTGGACGAGCTACAGGCGGGCATCGGTCGAGACGTGGACGGCTGTGTGGTCCGCCTCGGACCGTTACCGTCCGCCGATGTGCACCGTCTGGCCCGGTGGGCCGTTCCGACATACGAAGCGGCCGCCCTGGACCGCCTCACGCGTCGGGTGTACACCGATTCCGCGGGGCTGCCGTTGCTCGCGATCGAGCTGCTCAATGCCGTGGCGCTGGGGCTCGATCTCGCGATGATCCAGGGGGCCTGGCCCGAGCCGTTGCGGACCCTCGACCAGACGCTCCCCGGGGACCTGCCCGAGGGGATCGTCAGCGCGATCCGCGTGGGGTTCCGCCGGCTCAGTCCCGGAGCTCAGCGGGTGTTGCAGGTGGCCGCGGTGCTGGGTGCACCGCTCGATCTGGACAGGGTGACGCGCGCGAGCGGGCTCGCGGCGGAGGCCACGATCGACGCATTGGACGAGCTGGAATGGAGCCGCTGGCTGACGGTCGACGGTCGCGGTTACGGATTCGCGGCCCGGATCGTCCGGGAGGTGATCGCGCGCGACCAGCTGACGGAGGGGCAACGCCAGCGGATCCTGGCGGCTGCGGGCGAGGCGTCTTGAAAACTGCTTGAGACCGCGGTGCGAGTGTCTTCCCGTCCGATACCGGGAAGGCACGATGCAGTTGGGCCATGTGGGCATTGCGTTGGCGATTGCTTCGCTCGATCCCCGCCCGGAAGTGTTCGCGATCGTCGGAGCGGCCCAGTTTCTCCCCAACGCCGACTCGCTGGTGATCCGGGCGGGATGGGCGAAACCCGAATTTCACGGCACCTGGAGCCACAGTCTCGTCTTTTGCCTCGGCGTCGCCCTGCTGGCGGTCATCGCCTTCGGCCCGTGGCTTGGCTGCCTGGCCGGGCTGAGTCTTGCCGCGCACGTCGTCGCGGACATGCCGACGGATACCGGCATTCCGTTGCTGCTGCCGTTCAGCCGGCGACGCTTCTCGCTCGCCTTGTGGACGAATTCGGGCTACTGGGGACGCGCGATGTACGCCGGTCATTACCGACAGCCGTGGGCGTGGATTCTCGAGGGTCTCGTCTTCGCCGTGGCGGGGTGGCGTTATCTACGCTAACGCGTGTGCAACCCTTTCCACGGATCACACACCTGCTTCATTTCTGCCCAGACGATCTGGTCGACAAACCCGACGATGGCGTCAAAACTGCGGCAGGCCCGGACGGCGCGCGCGGTATCGCTGCGGGCATCTGCGAAACGGGCGAGATCGCGCCGCAGTGGCCACAGTGACGCGACGAGTCCGAACGGTGCGGCGAGAACGGCATAGCGGCTCGTCGCCGTGTCCCACCTAGCGAGGGCGGCGGCCGTATCACCGCCGGCCAGTAGGCGGCGCGCTTGCAGGTCCAGTCCCAGACTCCGCGGCAGGGGCGACCCGTTACGGGCCAGGCTCTCCAGAAGTGTGATTTGTGGGTTCGCGTTTGCGGCGGAGATCCCGAGCAGCCAGAGCTGGGTGGCGCTGGTATCGGTACCGGGATTCGAGGCGATTCGCTGTCGCGCGCCCGTGGCGTCGCCCAAGGAGCGTAGGCCAGGCGTGTGGGCGGCGAGTACCAGCCAAGCATCTCGTTCGGCCTCAGGCGCTGCGCGGTCCGACAGTCGGACATGTGCGCTGTCGGTCCAACCTTCGCGCAATTCGGCGGCTAGGCGGAAGCGTAGGGCAAGCGTGCGCTCGTATTCAGTCATGGCCCGACCTTGCAGTGCGGCCAGGATGCGTCGACCCGGTCCGCGTCGGTCGTCATCGGTCCCGAACTGGGCGGCCTGAAAGGCCAAGAATTCGAGCACCATGAACTTGCGCGTGTCCAGTTTCTTGAGCACCGCTGCCCGTGCCGAGAGCGGCCGGAAGACCAGGGTGTCGGCCAGTCCGATGACCTCGGCCACCAGGGATGTCGAGTCGATACTCTGATACCGCCGGATCAAACTCTTGGCCAGCTCGTTCTCCTGGAACAAATGCGCGAGCGAAATGCTGCTGGCGATGGCGGCGGCGAAGCCCGGGTCCATGGCGAGCACACTGTCGAACGCAGCCCGCGCCGAATCGAGCGGCTGGTTGAACAGCTGGCCGAAGTAGTAGTAGAACTCGGCCAGCGCGAACCGGGCCCAGATACTCCCCGCGTCTCTATTCACGGCCTCGCGGAATTTCTCCAGCGCGGCAATTCCGTCCCCGCGCTCCACGAGCTGGACGTAACCGTCCAGCACCAGACTGTCGGACGGCGACAGCCCCACCCAGTGTCGCCGGGCGCCGAGCATCGCGACACGGAGCGAGTCCTCCCGCGGGGCCACCTGGGCGAGGACCAGCACGCGCCGCAGGTATGCGGGGGCGAAGTCCGGGTCGCTGCGCGTGACGCTGTCGTACAGGAACTGTGCTGTCGCGTAGTCGGCACGCCCGAACGCCTCGTCTGCCTTGAGGTAGGCTGCGATAGGGTCCTTGCCGCGCGGCATCGTGAAGTAGGCGTTCGGGCGAAACTTCGCGCCCACCGCGGCCAGGATCTGCGCCCAAGCTGCATCCCAGAGATTGTCCAACGAATCGACCGACCCCTGCACGATCGGGTTCGCCCGTGGCTCAGAGTGTCCGGTCTCGAAAAACGTCGAGGTGAGCTTGACGTTCCCACCCTGAAACACGAGAGACGCATTGACGAAGTACTTCGCGCCCAAGCGTCGAGCGAGGCTATCGGCGTCACCGGGTGTTACCGTGTGCGGGCCGTTCAGGTCGAGCACTCTTCTGAACGAGATCGCATCACGGAGGTTGGGCACGGAGGCGAAGCGGAATAGGAAGGATTCGGGCAGCCGTTCAGGGGAGTAGGGCGGCTCTCCGGAGACTGTGAACGGCATAACCGCGACGCTCTGCGGTACTGTCGCTGCCTCGTGTCGCCGCAAGGCGATGGCGCCCACGATCAGCAGGGCGGCGACGACTCCCGCGCCCAGCAACGCGGCCTGGCGACGCGCTCCCGAGGCGGCGCGCTTGATCTGCGCCAGCCACTGCGCGGCGCTGGCGGGTCGATCCTCCGGCTGTTGCGCGAGCGGGGCCATGAGAGCCGCCGCGAGCCGCAGCGCGATCTCCGGACGAGCGGCGTGAAGCGCCCGGGCCGGCGCGTCGGGAGAGGCCGACAGCATGGGGAGCGTCCCAGTCAACGCCTCGTACGCTACGATCGCGAGCGCGTACAGATCGGCGCGCCCGTCGATGCGGCGGCCGATGGCCTGCTCGGGCGCCATGTAGTCCGGAGTGCCGATCGCCGACCCGACCGCGGTGAGCGCGCCGCT